>JAWCNV010000013.1:0-56356 GCA_038848185.1 Thermoproteota archaeon
CCCGCCTCTTCTATTTTCTCCCATATTATAAAAACATATTCTTCCAGCGTAAAGAATAGGCTCAATGATAAAAACGTCAAGACCTGTTAACCACGATGGGTTACGCGGAACAATAAAGTAATTAATCCCTAAGTTTAGAGAACAATTTAATGCCTGTTACGAAAACATTATATTCAGAATAATAGTGAATCGCCTTTCACTTAAAGAAGCCTTACATAATGCTTATAAACAATGCCTGGTTCACCCTGCTAATTCATGAAACAAGCTATAGAAGTAAAAGACCTTGTGAAAACCTTCGGAAACATTAAGGCGCTTAACAATCTGAGTTTTCAGGTTGCGGAAGGAGAGATGTACGGGTTGATTGGGCCAAACGGTGCGGGTAAAACAACCACTCTAAGAATAATTTCGACTCTAATACTTCCCGACTCAGGTTCAGCAAGGATCTTTGACTATAATGTTGTGAGTGAAGCATCAGAAGTACGGAAGATAATAAGCTATCTTCCTGAGGAGGCAGGAGCCTATAAAAACCTCTCCGGGTTGGAATACTTAAGGTTCATGGCACAGTTCTATGTCGAGAATAAAGAGGATTTGGAGAACCGGGTTAAGGAGGCGGCTGAAATCTCAGGGTTGGGAGAGAGGCTTAAGGACAGAACTAAAAGCTACAGTAAGGGAATGAAGAGGCGGCTTCTAGTTGCCAGAAGCCTTATGCATAGACCTAAGCTTGCAATATTAGATGAGCCCACTAGCGGTCTAGATGTTTTCCACAGCCAACATGTGCGAAGAATAATAAAAAAATATGCGGAGGAACATGGTGTCACAGTATTGCTTTCTAGCCACAACATGCTGGAGGTGGAGTATCTCTGCGACAGGGTCGCGTTGATAAATAAGGGCATGCTGGTCGCGGAGGGAACGCCACTTGAGCTTAAGGAAAAACATAGAGCATCAAACTTAGAGGAGGCTTTTACGAAGGTGGTGGCCTATGCTTAAAGGTTTACGTAACATGGTTTTGAAAGAGCTTAAGGAGCTTATCAGAGATCCCAAAATACTTCTGGGAATGCTAATCTTTCCTGTTTTAATGCTCCCTTTGATGGGTGGCGCAGTCAGAGTTTCCACTCAAACGGCAATGGAGAGTTTTAAGACCTTGTCAATAGGAGTCGTAGACAGAGATTCTACCGCACTCTCACAAATGTTCATAAGTTTTCTAAACTCTTCTCCCAGCGTGGCTAAGGTAACAGTTTTCCAGAATATTGAGGAGGCAAAAGAGCAGCTTGAGAAATACAGTATTATTGGAATAATAGAGATCCCCCAAGAGTTTAGCAGTAACATAACTAGAAACGAGAAGGGTAGGCTTGAGATCTATACACTTTTCAAAGGGGGAAGCGTGTTCGGCTCGCTTGGCGCATCAATACTAGTCAACCTTGCAAATAATTTTGGAGACTATTTAATTGTTCAAAAGGTCAGGGAGAAAATCCCAGGTTTCGAGAGAATAGTCCTAAATCCAGTATATGTTTCAGAGAAAACTATTGTGAAGGGGGAGGAGGTACCTATAAGCTCAAGCGTTCTCTCCACCATACTTGCACAGCAGAGCATAGGGTTGATCTTTGGCCCCACCATGTTAATCTTTTTTGCAATGCAGCTCGGTGCTGCCTCAACAGCATCTGAGAAGGAGGATAAAACCCTAGAGACACTTTTAACAATGCCTATTGACAGGATAACCATACTCATAGGTAAACTGAGTAGCGTGATTCTCGCTTCAGCGATAAGCGCCTTAGCATTCATAGCCAGCTGGAACTATTATATGACCTCCTTCTTCGAAGGTGTTTCTCAGGACCAGATTAACATAAGCCTCGAATCCCTAGGTTTAGCCCCTACGCTTCCAATGTATGTGATGACAGGCGTTTCCCTGTTTCTTACAATCCTATTCGCCTTAACTCTTTCAGTATTAATATCCTCGTTTGCTGAAGATGTTAGAAGTGCGGAGGCCTTAATAGGATATATGTATCCAATTCTTTTTATCCCAATGTTCCTCCTGATGTTTACAGACATTAATACCCTTCCAATACTTCCGAGGATCACCATGTGGCTATTGCCCTTTATCCATCCTTCTCTAACGCTTCAAACTCTCTTCAACGGAGACTATTTGACACCTTCTCTTGGGATATGCTACGTTGCGATCCTCACAGTAATAGTTCTCTATCTCGCAGCAAGATTCTTCTCGACAGGAAGAATACTGACCGCTAAAATACGTTTCAAGAAAAGAAAAGCAGGGGAATAAGCAATCTTTAAATAAACAGCTAATGCTCTTTAAACAGATGTTTCATGGCTTCAGGAGTTTCAAAGAGGTACAGGTGCACAGTATGCGGATACATTTATGACCCATCTATGGGAGACTCTGAGTCAAAGATTCCTCCGGGAACACCTTTCGAAAAGCTTCCAGAAAGCTGGGTCTGCCCGCTTTGCGGAGCAAGTAAGGATCTTTTTGAACCGGAAGATTAATCCTTCATAAGAAAGCAGGTATTCTACTTTACTCGTTTAAACCGTTAGATACTCAAAACATAACTTAAAACGAGCAGCGTGACATTATAGGCAGCGTGAAGAGCAATTGGACACCAAATCCTATAGCTTCTCTTTCTGAAAAGATATCCCAGTATAAGACCTAGGAGGAAGGCGGGCAGGAACTGCCAAGGATTCAGATGGAAAAGACCGAATAAGAGGGATGAAGCCACTATTCCCCAGTTTCTCCCTAGGCTCATCTCGAACCCTCTTTGCACAAAACCTCTGAACAACATTTCTTCGCATGGAGCCGCAAAAAATATTGTGAAGAAGGATAATGCAACCAGATCCTTAAAGGAAGAGGGAGAAATGGTTGAGAATATTCTTTCAAACCAAGGTGGAATAGGAACTAGTATTTGAACAACTATTCCGGCGAAGAACCCTGTTAAAACAGTTAAAGGCAGAATGAGCAGAGCAAGCTTAAACTCTTGTAGAGCACTCCTAGAATCCAGCCCGATAAACTCCACGCTTATCCCTTTACTAACCATGTAGAGCAACATAGGAATAATTATCGCAACCTCTCCTAGAAAAAGCAGCGTCAGATCATTGGCACGACCGCTTGAAGACAGTGTTAAAAGAGGAAACTGTAAGACTGATGGGAGAACCAGAGCAAGAAGCAGAATAAGGATGGTTTGAGAGGCCCTCCAAGGGACTTTTGACGGAATATTTTGTATTGTTTTTGCATCCTGACCTGCGGCTTTTCTTTGTATTAGAATAGAGGCTACGAGCATAAGTCCCATTAAGACCGCTAGGGGTAGGCTATAGTGTCTTCCACTTGGATCAGTGCCTGATCCGAAAAAGAACCCGGTTAGACCTACAACCATGAGAATTAAAGAAGCTAAGGTTGAGAAGTTTAAAATGTAATGTTTGTAGTTCCTCTGAAACGGCATCTGGGGAACTATTTCTTCAGCAGGAGCTTTATCGAAGAACGTTTTAGACTTTATCAAGACGTACCTAGACAGCAGAAAGGCGATAAGTGTCGTGTAAAGAATTAGTATGAGGAGTATGCTTGGAGGAGGCACGTCTGCAATGCTTATGGTGGTTCTGGCAAGTATGACGGGCATCGACAGGAACAGGGCTCCGAACAAAGGTATGAAAACGTACAGCAGGGCGCTGAGAGATAACGCGTTAGAAGGCTTAGATAGAGTTAGTGCTGCAGCAACAGACAGTATTGAGGCGAAAAGCGTTATCGAGAAAAGCAGTAGGAAGTCAAGTATTATGAAGGGGGTTCCCGCCAACAGTATGTTGAAAGCACCGTAGAAAATCAATGCGAAGCTGAATGTTGCTACAAAGTATGCTATGAGCATGCCCTTCACATATTTTTTGAAACCGTCTTCAGATACAGCTGTTGCCCAAAGGCTTTCACGCTCTACGATACCCCAGTTTATCGAGAAAATTGCAGGGATGAGCGGCGTGTAGAGAATGTTGAAGGTCAGGGTGGCTAGCGCGGAGAAACTTACCTGCCTGATTAGGATGGGGAAGCTCAGGTTGGCTAGCGTAGCAATACCGAACAGCATTAGAGCAGTGAAAAGGCTCCCGTCCCGCAGTATCCTTAAGAGGTTCAGCTTAACTGTTAAAGCCATCGGTTTCTCGCTCATCTTGGGCGAGAGCACCTGCATAAAGAACCTTGGAACCCCTCTCAATATCCTACGGTTGCTCGAAGGCATCTCCATCAGAGCAGTTGTCAGGAGAGGAGTAACATCTGGAAGAAAGTTAATTCTCATCGCAGCAAAATAGGCGCTGACAATCAACATTAAGTAGATTAAACCCAGAGCAATATCCCAAAGGCTTAGATAGCCAAAAGCATATCTTGAGAGAATGGTTGAAGGGTAGGGAAGGTCAGAATAGTTCACTTCAAAACCCAGCGCCATACCCAGCAGCGGGGTGAAGAGCAGCGCGAGAAGGACCCAGCCGAAAGCCTCTACCGCAACATCATTCCACATGCTCTTCAGGACGCCGAGCGTCTGAGCTATTAGTGAGGAGGTGAGAAGCATAAGCTCGTAGAAAAGGAAAACCATAGGTAGATTGCTGAAATCAGGGTAAAGCATCACAGCGCTGAAAGAAACCAGGGGTGGGGTGACAGCAACGTTTAGAAAGACGAATTGAAACAGAAGGTCTGCCAGCATATATGTTGAAGGCTTGACGGGGGAAGTTAAGACAAAATCTATCTCGGGCTCGAGGGAAGTAATCCCGCCTTTAAGACCAAGGAAAATACCCATGGCGATCACGCTTGAAAAAGTCACAGATATTATGTTCATCAACTCTTTCTCGCTTATATCTGAGAAGCCGTAGAACCCTCTTACGAAGACCCCGCTGAAAAGCGATGAAAATACGATAATAAGATAAAACATTAGTGTTGAAAACTTAATTGACGCGCTTTTTCTTAAGGGACCATAATACTGGAGAAGCTTAAACATCAGGATTTGACGAAGTCTAGAATCCCCCATGGCTTCCTCCTCCAACTATTCTGAAAAATGCTTCTTCAAGCGTTCCAGAAGAGTCTAATCCAACAGAGTTTTTAAGTTCCTCTATAGTCCCCTCCGCAACGCTTTTGCCAGAATCTATTATTGTCGCACTGGTGCAGAATCTTTCAGCCATGTCAAGCATATGCGTACATATGAGTGCTGCCCCACCATCATCAACAATATTCTTAACAATGTTTTTAACGAGGCGCTGACCATCAGGATCCAAACCTATGAAGGGCTCATCCATTATGATGAATTTAGGCTGGTGTATAAATACTGTTGTTAGAGCAAGCCTCTGCTTCAAACCCTTTGAAAGCTCAATGATAAACCTGTTTTCACACTCGTTAAGCTCAAACATGTTCAGGAATTCTTCAACTCTCCTCCTCGTCTTCTCTCCGGGCTCCACCCCCCTGATTCTCGCGATATAGCCTAGAAACTCTTTGGGAGTAAGGTAGTCAGGTAGGGAAGGTGTTTCAGGCAGATATCCAAGGAGTTTTTTAAAGCCATAGTCATTCCTCACGTTTCTTCCCATGACCGTTATCATGCCCCTATCGGGATTAAGGAGCCCAACGATGCATTTCACCGTGGTTGTCTTGCCAGCACCATTAGGACCTATCAGGCCATGTATCTCTCCTGAGGCGACCTTCATGGATAGCCCTGCTACTCCTACTGTTTTCCCATACGTCTTCCAAAGATCCTCTATTTCAAGCAAAACACTGTTGCCCAAATGCCTTTCACTATCAGGTAGCAAGACTGCTGAACAATAGAGGACGAGAGTAGAATTTTTAAGCTTTTAACAAGTCATAAAAACACTAACAAGTTTTCAAAGAAAAGTGAAATAAAATACTCGAGTTATAATTCTAAGACGCATGGAAAAATTTAATAAGCTTATTGAGGGGTGTGGAAAGAATGAACACTAAGATAATCCTTGGAATCTCAACACTAATTCTACTCGTCCACGGAGTAATTGAACTGCTCTCCATACTTAGCATTTTCACCGGAGAAGCACCGTTTTTCATCTTTCAAGAGCTTAGGGAGAATTGGCAGCAAACAGTATTAATAAGTATAGTCTCCGGGATCATCAGGATTGTTGCAGCCGCAGGCATTTCAAAGGGTTTTAAATGGGGCTTAATGCTGGGAATCTTTTTCTCAGTAGCCACTTACTCAGGATTAGCCTTCTATCTTCCCTACGGTATGATGGATGCATTGTTATCGGGTCTTGCCCTAGTGCTTCTCACCATGGCTTACTGGGGCGGTAAGAAAATAGACGTTTGAAGAAAATGTTATGGGAGTAAGTTATGTTTTCCCCAAGTAGATTTTGGTAAAGACTTATATACTTATTGCCTAAACTATTTAAACCGGATAAAAATGGCGCAAACTACAGTAACAGAAGCTAGAAACCTTGCAAATTGGTCATATCTTTCTCTACTGATACTTGGAGCACTGATGGCTTTAGGTGGAATATGGTATATTATCAGTTGGATCTCGGTTGCTTGGGTGTGGTACTTCGGATTTGGTGGCTTCATAATCACGGGCATCGTTTTACTTGTATTGGGAGGCTTTGGCGCCTTCACAGCTTTCACGGTGTGGAAGCCTAAGATAGTTGACGCGATAGATCAGGGAAGGTATGCTGATGCTTATCATGTTGCTTCCAATCCTATCCAACTCATAATAGGACTCATATGCGGCGGCGTTATTCCATGTATCCTGCTGTATCTAACTCAACAGAAGCTTGCTTTAATAGTGGGGCCAGCGCCTCCACCTCCGCCTCCATAAGAAAACTATCTTTCATCCTATTTTTTCTCAATATTTTAAAGAATATCCGAGTATGAAACAGGATCATCCAACAATATAGGGTATGATTATTATGCCTATTATGAGGCACAGTATAGTTAAGCTTACTGTGTAAACCATCCTGTCAACCATCTTGACGCTTATCCTGCTACCAAGCTTCCTTCTGCATAAAAGCTTGAACATTATCCCGCCGTCCATCGGATACAGGGGGAGGGCGTTGAATATTCCGAGGTTGAAGTTTACGAACCAGATCCAGAAGAAAAGGTTCACTAAGTAATGATAATCCGCACCTAGAAGAGTTGAAACATAGTATTTTTGAAGCAGGCTGGAGAACGGAATGTTCTGGTAAACCCATGGGAACGGGACTGTAGGAATCATCAAGTATGTTACAACCCCTTCAACAGGTGAACGCATGAATGCGGAGGAATAGTTTTCGAGAACATCTTTAAGCGGAACCACATCCAGTATTCCAGTAGCGTTAAGGTCTCTTCCAAGCGCGAAAGTATAGTTTGATAAGCCGTTTCTGGAAACTGTGAAAGACATGTTTTCACCCTGCTCGTAAGCCTTATTCATCGCCTTGGCAAAACTGTTCCAGTCGGGGGTTAACTCACTGTTCAACCCTATTATTACATCCCCTGGTCTCATACCCGCTTGGTAAGCCGACCCATTGGAAACAAGCCCTACAACGAGAATACCGTTGTCAACCGGCTTCAAAGAGAGTATTAGAAGTATGAAGATGGCTAATGAAGCGAAGGCTGCGATGATGTTTGAAACAGGCCCGGCTGAGAGAACTCTGCTTGCTTCTCCAAGCTCCGCCTCCTCAAGCTGCTTCTCATCTACTTCTGCGAAAGCACCTATGGGTATAATTAGGAACAGGACTAAGCCCGTCGACTTGACGTTAATCTCGTGGGCTCTTGCCTGAACCCCGTGTGAACACTCATGTATGATCATAGCTATGAGAAGCGCTACCCAGCCATAGAAGACGGGTAGGTAAGGGTTCACTCCAGGAAGAAGTATGTTTGCAGCAGGCCCCAGCTCCCTAATCATCCTGCTCACATTAGGGCTACTCAACATGTTGCTAATAGAGTTGAGCAGAAGATAGATCATCACAGCACCTAGGAAAGGCATTATGACCGTGAAGACCAAGCCTATTTCCTTGGAGAGCCTTTTCTTCCCAAGCCTATCCATCAGAGATAAGCCTATCCTGGTCTTGATTAGAATGAAGGGAAACTGGACTTCAACTATGCTCGGCAGGCGTAGACGCATTTAAAATCTTTCAGCTTAACCTCCTTTTTAAACATAGCTTCAAAATTCACTGTGCTTCAGGAAAGGTTTCACCCGACCAAGAACATTTTAGCCTCAAGAGCATCTAGCAACACGTTAGATATGGCGATGCTGAAGGCGCAGCATACGAATGCTTGGCTAGCGTTAAGCCCAAGCGTCTCCTTAGCAAGCAATAGCAAGAGTATGAAGAACCATGCGAAGAATATTTTTGGAAGAATTACGTCGGTTATGAAGAGAAGGTATTCGGCTTTGAGAAGCTCCATTACTATAAGATACGGTTTAAATAGGGTAATAAGGCTGGAGACTATGAGTGGCTGGAACGTTGTAGGATAGCATATAACCGTTCCTAGGACATTCTTACCTTTATACAGGTATCTGCCTGTGAGAACTACCCAGATTATTGGGAGGGAAAGGTTTAGGAAAAGCTGAAGCCCGTTGACACCAGCGTAAAGAGAGATTAAGACTGATAAAACTCCAATCATTATGCTTGAGAATATATGGATGATACTGCCTTTCGCAACCAGTTTAAAGGCGAGTGAAGGCCTTATGAGGAAGTCTAGAAAAGACAAAGGGTTGAACCTGATACCTGCTGGCTTCAAACCTTGAAAAGATTTTAAAATATTATAGGCCTTAAGACCCTGTTCTGAAGCCCTGTATAGTCCTCCTTCAATCTCTAAGAGAAGCTTCATCTTCTCAAGATGGTAGTTAAGCGTACCAGGCTTTAAATCAGTCTTGGTGAGGATAGCCGTGTAGGATAAGGGGCCCTCCTTGACAATCAGCTCTAGGAGCCTCCTCCTTACCTCATGGGAGAGAGATTCAAAGAGGCTGTCAAGCAGCTCATCGTCTTTCATTATTTACAGCTACCTCTACAGACTGCTCAGGTAAATTGGTTATTCTTTCCCTATATAAGTGCCTTGCTAAGAAATATAGGATGGCTATGCTTAATCGATGGTTATAGGTCATTTCTCAACAGGCTTAAAGATCTCCGACCCTACTTTTTTAATAAGCTCGACCACTCTTCTCCTTCTCTCAGTTTTACCCATACCTGAGATCATGGCTGTCAACTCCACATTCCTTTTCGCATCCAGCATCGGTAGGAGAGGAAAACTCCAAAAATGCTCCTTCTTTGACGACCAGACTAAGATTATCAAGAGCCTTCGTAACACTGTTCCCCTGACTGTAAACCTTGCTTATGCCAACCATCTCAATAAAGGCACCCATCGCCTGATTCACTGCAAAGCCGTTGAAAAACGCTGTTATATTGCTTTTTAACGAGGACTCTTGACACGAAGCTTCTCGTGAAAAACCTTTATCTTTAATGCATCTGCCCGCTTTTCGAGTGAGGAAAAATGGCTAATGAGCATCATGGTGACGATGATGGGGTGCTTTCACTCTTAGCAGACTTAGGTAGAACGATAGAGGAATACTTGGCGAACCCGCTTATAATGATACTTGTAATAATAATCGCATGGTTAAACCATGCTGTAGGTGCAGTAATATTAACGCTACTAGTTATTGGGATTCATCTTAGAAGGAAGACTCCGCCTTCTGGAGGCCCTGAGCCTCCAACGGGGTTGCCTCCACCTCCAAGTGCAGAAAAACAGGGTGAGAACGGTTTCATTATACTGGTGGGGGTGGTGATACTGCTCGCCGGGTTCTACTGGCTCATTAGAGACATCTTTCCTCTGGTAGATATCCCTTGGGCAGCTACACTCATAATACTCGGAGCAGTTTTCCTCTTACTAGGGGTTAAAAGTGGTAAAAAATGAGCAGTGCAAGCAGTCTATCCAGAAACATAGGTAAGCTTCTGATTTTCCTCGGAGTACTATGGATATGTCTCAGATACATTGACGTATACGCTCTCCCATCTTACACAGGACCTCTACTGTTGATCGCTGGCGGAACGATGATCATAGTCTCCACATTAGCGAGAAGAACAGCTAAATCGACAGTCATCGCTGAAATACTGAGCATTGTTAACATAATTATACTTGCAGTCATAATTGCAGTAGCAATATCTTTCATAATATCTTTCCCAGGCTACATCAGGGGGCCATATACTGCCCGAGTTGAGAAAAATCTTCAGGTTGAGATAGAGGATGTGAACCTAGTTGAGCTCACATTAGGAACAGTATCAGGAGACATTGTGGTTAAGAGTTGTGACGAACCCAGGTTTAACATCAAGATTACTGTGGAGGCAGGAGGTATAAGTGAGAGTGCTGCAGAATCCTTTGCGAAAAGAATACTGGAGGAGGTTGATTTCAGAAAAGAGGTTAGTAGTAGTGGAGTATTAAGGGTTCAAGTCTCAACGAAGTCAAGGACATGGGGATGGCTATCGAACTATATGATACATGTTGAGGCATCCATCTATAAGAATCTGAAAATAACTGTGAACACGGACACTGTAAGTGGAGACACAGTTATAACAGGCTTGACTGGAGAACGCCTCAGCATCGGCTCAGTAAGCGGAGAAGTTAGGATAAACAGCACTTTTGAATCAGTAAGTATTTCACTCGTAAGTGGAAACCTAGATGGGTCCTTAACCCTTAGAAACTTGGATTTAAACATGGTCAGTGGAAACATTGATTTGACATTGACTCCAAGTGGAGTGGGAACCTATGATGCGAGTACTGTAAGTGGCGATGTTAGACTTACATTAACCACTGGCGAAAACATTGGATATAAGATAAGTTGCAGCACAGTAAGCGGAAGTATAAACATATTCAATATTCCCAATATGCTAGTAACATCTAAGGAGGACCGTAGCGAAGAGGCGGTGACCGCAAACTACAATGAGAAAGATATTAGAATTACAGTATCAGTATCAACCATAAGTGGAGACATAGGGGTTTCTGGAAAATAGAGTAGAACTAGAAACAGAGTCCGATCGGCAGTATTAGATTACTACTGTTTAAAACTATTGAAAGAAACTATTTCGCTCAGAGGCTTTCTAGCATCGGGTTCTCTAAAGCCTTCACCAGCAGGATAACCGAGCGGGGTTATAGCAACCACATTGTACTCCTCAGGTATTCCGAGAACCTCCTTAACCTTACTGTTATCGAATGAGCCTATCCAGCAGGTTCCAAGTCCCTCAGCCCTAGCTGCAAGAATCAAATGCGTAAAAGCTATTGAAACATCTACAAGCATGCTCATCGAACCCATGTATCCGCCTCTGTTCCACCCGATATCATAACCACACGCAACAATAATAACTGGGGCTTCAGCTATGAAAACTTGGTTGCCGCATGCAGGTGCAAGCCTCCTCTTCAAATCTTCATCTTTCACTACTATGAACCTCCAAGGCTGACGGTTTGAGCCTGAAGGAGCTATTCTCGCAGCATCAAGAATCCTGTTTAATACGTCATCCGGTATAAGATCAGGCTTATAAGACCTTATGCTTCTCCTAGTCCTCACCACCTCATAGAAATCCATCTTATCCGCCAGCTTTATCACGATAAAGAGAAGAATAAAAGTTTTAGCATAAGCAATAGAATATTAAATTCAACATAAGGCTTCACTTGCTTTTCTAGTTTGGGAAAAGCGTGTGGACAAATAGAAACATTAAATACGCCATTTAGAACCTTTATGTTAAAAAGGTTTACAAACGCACGAGTATAGAGATGAGAAAGAATGAAGTTGGATTGCGTCGGTCTCGGATTTAGCTGTGTTGACTTTCTCATTAGAATTCCATATATACCTTCTTTTAGAGAACAATCTTTCACTCCTGTTTTAAACTTCGAAATTCAGGGCGGAGGACCTGTTTCAACAGGACTAGTCGCAATGTCTCGGCTTGGAGCTAAAGTAGGGTACATTGGTAAGGTTGGTGATGACCAGTGGGGAGAGGTTATCCGAAGAGAATTTGCTAAGTATGGAGTGGACACTACTCGTTTAGCCGTTGACAAGGGGAAAAGAAGCAATTGCTCATTCGTGCTGATAGAGGCATCTACAGGAGAAAGGGTCTTTATGGTTTTCCCGTCTGATGTTTCACCCTTAGAACTAACCGAGAAAGACGAAGACTATATTAAAAATTCAAGGATGCTGTTTCTCGATGGAAGCGGTGGGCAAGCAGCAGTAAAGGCTGCGAAAATAGCTAAAGAGAAGGGCTTAATAGTCTTTATAGACGGCTTGGCAATTGGAGAGCTTAAGGGTTTAGTGGATATAGCTATCTGTAGCGAACAGACGGCGTATAGGGCTGCTGACACTAGGAATCCTGAAGACGCCTTGGAGAAGCTTTACCAGGAAGAATATAGAATTCTCGGAGTCACCTTAGGTCCTGGAGGCAGCATATTCCGGGAGGGAAATAAAATCTACAGGCAAACAGCTTTCAAAGTGAAGGCCGTAGACACAACGGGTGCAGGAGACGTATTTCACGGCGCTTTCGCTTACGGCGTGCTGCAGGGCTGGAGTCTCGAGAAAACTGCCGAGTTCGCAAGCGCCGTTTCAGCACTCAAATGTATGAAGATCGGCGGGAGAGCAGGCATACCGTCCATCAATGAGACTCTAATTTTCCTTAAGGAGCAAGGAAGCAGATTCTTTTAATTAGAAAAACTTATACGGATAGAATAATCTAGAAGAACAATCTCCGGAGGGGTAATCTTGAGCCATATAGGAAAAAGCGTTAGAGCATCTAGATTCTTCAAGGAAGACGGAAGGACGCTAATAGTACCCATGGAAACGCTTGGAGAAAGACCTTGGAGCGAAATTCTTCGAGAAGTAATTAATGCTGGAGCTGACGCTATCCTTGTCACCTATGGTATACTTCGGCAATATTACCGAGACATTGCCGGTAAGATACCTTTCATACTTACCACACCTATTGACTGTCCTGAATATGTTGAAATTGCAAGTAAGGTTGGTGCGGATGGGGTTAAAGTGCACTATTTTGGGCAACTCAAAGAGTTACCTATGACGCGGATTGCGTTGATAGCTAAGGAATGCGATATGAGAGGATTACCATTGCTCTTCGAGCCTGTTCCGATGAAGGAAAACGAGATAGATGTAAACCCTGAAGCTTTGAAGCTTGCGGTAAGACAAGCAGTGTCCTTAGGAGCAGACATCGTAAAGATTTACAGTGAACCTCAAGCATTCGCGGAAATTACGAAATCATGTCCAATTCCAGTAGTCATAGCAGGGGGACCAATAACTACAGATCAAGAGACGCTTAAGATGATTAAGGATGCGGTTGACAATGGTGCTTCAGGTGCAGCCTTCGGAAGAAGAATCACACAACACAAGACACCAGGTAAGATGTGCAAAGCCATAGCAAGGATCATACATGAAAACTGCACGGTTGAGAAAGCAATGAAAGAACTGGAATAGCTTTTTAGAAACATGATTTTAAGTACTTACTCGCCAAATAGTAATCCTTCTGCCTACTTCCTCCATAAAGAAAAAGAGGGAAAAAGCATCGGGACACTAGCACGGCGGTGGAGGGGGAGGTGGGGCATATGTGGGCGGAGGTGCAGACTTCCTTCTTAATAGCAACACCACTACAACTACCACAGCCACTGCTACACCAGCACTGATTACTAGAAGCCACGGAATCTCGGTTGAAGGAGCAGGAGTTTGCGTAGGAGTTGGTGTAGGCGTGGAGGTTGGTGTTGCAGTTGGAGTAGCGGTTGGTGTAGGAGTTGAAATTGGCTCTGAATTAATAAATTCAATTGATAAAAGCACATATTCCGTCTGGTCACCTTCTTCTGACTCAAAATAGATGCGGACAATAATGTTGCCGAAGCTGACAGGAGCATACCAGTATTCAGCGATTCCATGCCAAGCTGGCGGAGCATCAGCATACCCTTCCCACCTGTATTTATAGACCAAGAGTCGAGTAGGGCCGAATGTCTGAACCTCTGAACCTAAGGATATGAAACGCCCATATCCAGCTTCCGCTCCCCTACGCTCCGTGTCAAAGTCTAAATAATCTTCTCGCGAAGCCACCCAAGCAGACCAAGCGTTCAACATACCCCCTCCGTAAAACCGAGCAAGGTCTCCAGTATATGTTTCACCCTCAAACTCAGCTTTTAGAAACTCACCCGTTGACTTTGAAATCCATAGAACCAAGGTTTGCGGCTCAAGCGTATCCTCAGCATACTTCCATTCAACCCTCCATGTTGCCTCCCCATCAACAGAATCATCTCCAAGTATTCGAAAGCCTATTTCTCCACTATCTCCCCCACTAGACGAGTAACGATAATGTGCTGACTTAATTCTATTCAACAAGACTATTATGCTATCGTAAACTGATTCTTCCGCCTCTAATATCCTGAGGCCCCCGATAATTGAAAACGCTACTACAACTATTAGACAAAAAATAATTGCTTTCTTGACTTCCGCCATTTTAAAGAGTTAAAACACTATAATTATTTAAAGATTATGTTGCCTTCGAAATGTAAAAAATTCAACAAACGCTTTTCCTCTTTTTCTAAAAACATATCCTATACCTTTCTGTAGACTTACAAGTAATAGAAACGATAGAAAAATAAGGGAATTGTTTGGAAGATTTTTTATGGTGGTGGCGGTGGTGGAGGAGGAGCAGTATATGCTGGCGGAGGCGCCGGTTTCTTCCTCCTTAAGAGTATTACTATCACGATTATGACTGCTACTGCTGCAACAACACCAATAATGATAAGCGTGTCAGGAGGAAGCCCGAGAGTCGGGGTAGGAGTGGGTGTGGCGGTAGGCGTTGGAGTAGGAGTTGGTGTAGGTGTTGAGGTTGGTGTAGGCGTAGGTGTAGTCGTGGGAGTTGCAGTTGGAGTAGCGGTTGGTGTAGGAGTTGATGTGGGTGTTGATGTTGGAGTAGGGGTTGATGTAGGTGGAGGAGTAGGCTGCGGGCTCGTCAGATCAATAGATAAAAGTTCTATTTGCCCCCAATCTCCCTCGGATTCCCAGTAAAGTTTGACGATAATAGAGCCGAAGCTAACAGGAGCGTACCACCATTCTGTAGTTCCTTGATAATCCTCTGGAGCAGACGCGTATGCTTCCCAACGATACTTGTACACCGTAAGCAGAGTAGGGCCTATTGTTTTAAGCTCCGTGCCGAGGAAGCTTAATGTGCCGTATCCAAGTGCCTCATACTGGTGAACTGTCTCATAACTCCACATTTCCGAATATGCGCCGACCCAAGCAAACCAAGCAAGTAGCATAAGGCCGCCGAACATCTCAGCAGTCTCTCCTGTATATGTCACTCCCTCCGTCTCTACCTTCAAGCATTTGCCTGTTGACTTTGAAATCCACAGAATCATGATTTGCGGCGTCTCACCTTCCTCAGCATACGACCATTCAACTTTCCACGTTGCTTCACCACCAACAGAATCATCTCCAAGTATTCGAAAGCCTATTTCCCCAGGAGTTGAATCACTAGCCGAGAAACGGTATTTTGCTGATCTGACATTGTTTAAAAGTACTACAAGATCCTCATAATTTTCATCTTCCTGCGCGTATGAAACCAGTAGGTTTCCTCCGGTTGACGAAATTATTGTTAGAATAATCAAGCAAAGTGCAATTGGCTTATGAATATTTACATCCCGTATTAAACTCATTTCGGATGTTAATAGTCAACAGCTATATAAACATTGCTTTTAACAGGTTTAGAGCACTATGGCTCTAACTCAAAAGAGGGTTAAACATTCTTAACGCTATTTGCAAAAAGGATTTTCGTAAAAAGTCTTTAAGGTCAGAATAACTCTACCAGTAATTATTTCGCGTTTTTCTCAGAACAAGTTTACAAGCCTTAGCTTCCTTTAAGATGCTAAACCCTTAAATAAGAACCCTGTTTTCTCATAGCGAAGACCTTTATGAAAAAGGGTTTGAGTGCCGAAGATGTTGCAACTTCTATATTGGAGAACCTTGGTTTCTCAATCTTGGAGAGGAGGAAATCTGTGATTGTTGGAGGAGTCAAAGTTGCGGAGGTAGATATAGTTGCTAAAGACCCTGAGGGGAACGTTTTAACTGTGGAGGTGAAGTCGGGGAAGGCGTCTGTAACTGATGTCCGGCAGGTTTTCAGCAACTCTAAGCTTTTAAACGCTAAGCCCCTCTTAATCTGTAAAGGCTTCGCAGACTCTTCTGCAGTCAGCTTGGCCAGTGAGCTTGAGGTAAGATATCTTCTTCTACCCGAATACTACCTTTTCACCCTAGAGGACTTCAAGGAGGTTGCTAACGAAGTAATATATGGAATACTAACCCTATACTTATCACTAGACATTGACAACATGACTGAGGAAGATTTGAAGATTATTGAAACTGTCTCCAGCTCAAATAGTTTCAGCGAAGCTGCTGCGAAACTAAACATTTCTGAAGAAGAATTAGGGAAACAGATTTCAAACATAGGTTTTTTTAAAACTGGAGAAAAGCATACGTTCAACAATTTAAAGCTGCAGGCATTACTCATTAAGAACAGGCTTAATCAGAAGAAACAGCTGGAAAACATTGAGAGAAAGATTGACAGGCTGGAAAAGAAAATCGAGAATTAAAATGATTAGGAAAAAAGAAAATAGTTTGTTTATTTTGCCTCTTGCTTAAGTTTCCTGTAGCAGAACCACCAGTCGAAACATTCGAATTCGCCTGATTTAACCTTCTCAAGACGGTTTTTCGCTGTCTCCACATCCCTAGCCGGAGGGATGATGACTTGATCCTTAATCAACTCATTGCTCGGCCAGTTAGCGGGCATTGCAACACCATTTTTATCGGCTATCTGTATGGCTTCAACAATTCTTAAAATTTCATCCATGTTTCTACCCAGCTCCTGCGGATAATAAAGGATGACACGTATTTTCCCCTTTTCATCAACCACGAAAACCGCTCTAACAGTGTTAGTACCCTTTCCAGGGTGTATAAGCCCAAGCGTTTTGGCAACTTCACCAGTGTCAGCTATTATCGGAAACTTTACCTCGACGCTGAGCTTCTCCTTTATCCAATTTACCCAATTTATGTGAGAGAAAACCTGGTCGACACTAAGACCAATCAGCTCGCAGTTCAATGCCTTAAACCTGTCGTATCTCTTTTGAAAAGCAACGAACTCTGTTGTACAGACAGGTGTAAAGTCTCCGGGGTGGCTGAAGAGTATGAACCATTTTCCTGAAAAAGCTTTAGGAAGCTCCATTATTCCATGTGTTGTTTGAACTTTCATTGTTGGAAAATCTTCGCCTAGAAGAGGCATGCCTCTTCCCTCAATCTCCATAATCCTCTCTTCCATTTCTTACCACTAATGCTCTTGTTTTTCACCCAAGATATAGGTTTTCCCCGAATTAATTTTCGAATTTAGCGATATTTAACTCCAGGCAATCCTGTATTCAGGTATTTTCCCAAGTAGCATTCCACCTATTGGCACTGGAATAAGCTTCTGAGCTAGGGCTTTAGCCCTTTCAAGCTTCATGCTGCTTTCAGCATAGATAGTATAAAGCTTATCTCCTTTTTTAACTTGGCTTCCCATTTTCTGCCATATAATCATTCCCGCCCCCTTATCCTTAGGTGCTCCCGCTGTACGGCATATCTGTGTCACAGCAGTATTGCTGACTGTTTGAACATACCCGTCTTCCCAAGCAGTTGCATCATAACTGTATTTCCCAATCTTAATGTCTTCAGAAGTGATGCTAGGGTTACCGCCCTGAGCCTCCATTATCTCCTTAAGCTTCGAAAGTGCTCTACCGCTTCTCAGCGTTTCCTCAGCAAGCTCTCTTCCCCCACCTCTTTCAGCGACGCCAGCCACCTCTAGGAGTATGCCAGCTAGAGCACACGACTTCTCCACAAGGCTGCGGGGCGCGTATTTTCCTTCCAGAGCCATCAGGGCTTCCCTAGCTTCAAGTGCTGGTCCAACAGCTCTTCCCAACGGTTGTGAACCATAGGTTATTGCACATTCAACCCTTATTCCTACTCTCCTCCCGAGCTCTATGAAGTCTTGAGCCAGCCTCCTAGCTTCATCCTCAGTCTCAACCTTTGCACCCCTTCCAGTCGGAATGTCTATGAGGAGGAGTTCTACGCCAGCAGCCTTCTTCTTAGCTATGACTGATGCAAGTACTTGGGGCTTAGGATCTATGGAGAGCGGGTATTCAACCCTGATTATCTTGTCGTCGGCAGGAGCAAGGTTTACGCTTCCACCCCAGACAAGGGTTCCGCCAACATTTTCAGCAATATGCTTTATCTTCTGAACAGTATGAGATACGGGTGCCAGCACCTCCATCGTGTCAGCTATCCCAGATGGGCTTGTTATGGCTCTTGAAGAGGTTTTAGGTATTGTAACACCATTAGCTGCAACTATGGGGACTGTGAGAAGAGCATACTTGTTCCCGGGTATTCCTCCAATGCTGTGAACATCCACTATTGGAGACTTGTCGAATTTTATTACGTCTCCTGTTTCCACCATTGCGTTCACCATGTCGGTTACTTCATCCATATCCATGCTGCGAATCGTGATTGCACTCACGTATGCTGAAAGCTCTACGTCTGAAAGACTATTATCCACAATATCCTTAATTATCGCCCGTATTTCGTTACTCGCGAGTTTTTGACCATCCATCTTCTTCCTGATGTATTGCAGGGAGGATGGTCTTTCCCCAGGCACAGCGTTAACAATGTCACCTTCCTTAAGCCTAAGGGCATCAGCCACTTCGGAGAAAACCCCTATTTCCCCTTGTCCTATCAATGTGTCGGTTATGTTTACGACAGACGTTAACGAACCGTTTTCACAAGAGATTTTGACGCGATCCAGCGGATGAACCCCAAGCTCCTCAGCATCCTCAACATTAAGGAGAACCTCATAAGCCCCCTGCTTGATGTCGATAAGCCGTACTTTAAACATTTGCATTATACATAGGAAGAAGGCTTTTTAACTTTTCAAGAAGACAGCTCTAAGCAGTTTTGAAACTTATAGAAACACCTTCTTCAGTCGGCACTATAATTGTTTTCCACCCGTTCCCAGATGCTTCGTTTAAAAAGGCATTGACAGACCCATAATGGCGATTCACATTATGTGCAAGAACTACTCCCCCAACCAGAATACTATCTTTAATCAATTGGAAGAGATTCAAGTAGTGTTCTTTCTCGATGTCTATAAAAACAAAATTTAACTTGTTTTCAACATTCCGAGCATATTCCATTACATCACCGTTAACAGGGATAATCAAGCGGCTTAAGCCATACTTGCCAACAAGCTCTTTAAGCCTCCTGAATCTTTGAATATTTTTCTCGACAGCATAAATCCTGCCCTCTCCACCAGATTCGTAAAGGGCTTTCGCCACCCATACTGTCGAGAAACCGGCTCCGGCACCAGCATCAATAGCCTGCAGTCCTCCAAATCTTAAAGCAGTCAAGTATGCCACCGAGTATATGACGTAAGTATCATCCCTTCTTATTACTGGAACATTCAACTTCAAAGAGTTACCTAATGCCTCTTCTATCACTTCATCCCAATCGAGGTGGCTCATCAAGCAAAAATAAAGCTACCATACTTTAAACATTTTTCAAGTAAGGCTTATGAGATGGCAGGACTTTCTGAAGTAGGCAAATGTTAGGAGGAACATCTGATAAAGAGATTGGAAATAGGGTTCTGGCTTTCCAGCAGAATGAGTTGACTGAATACCTGTTCTACAAAGCCCTATCTAAAAGAGCTAAAGGCAAGAATTCAGAGCTTTTAAGAAAGATATCAGAGGACGAGCTTCGCCACTACGGTGAATGGAAAACATGCAGTGGAGTAGATGTGCCTCCGAAAAGGCTTATGCTTCTGAAATACCTGCTTATCTCAAGAATATTCGGCTTTACTTTCGCAATAAAGCTCATGGAGAAGGGGGAGGAGAAGGCTGAGAAATCATATTCTCAAGTATCCAGAATCTTTCCGAAGGCAGAGGAGATAATGCGTGACGAAAAGGAGCATGAAGATATTCTCGTAAGCATGATCGATGAGGAGAGAGTGAAGTATGTTGGATCACTGGTTCTAGGCATTAACGATGCACTCGTCGAACTGAGCGGAGCACTCGTCGGCCTAGCTTTAACGCTTCAAAACAACAAGCTTGTAGGTGTAGCAGGATTGATAACTGGTGTTGCTGCAACCCTTTCAATGTCCGCCTCAGAATACCTGTCCCAAAAGGCGGAGAAAAGTGGGATAATCCCCTTGAAAGCAGCATCTTACACCGGCATCGCCTACATGCTAACAGTAATCCTGTTAACAATGCCATACTTGACTCTGCCCGACTATCAGACTGCTCTCCTAGTAATGTTGACGAGCGTAATCCTAGTAATCCTCGTATTCACGTTCTTCATCTCAATAGTTAAAGATGTTCCATTCAAGAGAATTTCTCTGGAGATGCTGTTGATAACCCTTGGGGTTGCGGCAGTATCCTTCATCATCGGATGGTTTGCAAGAAGCGTTTTCAACGTAGAAGTCTAAAGCTTTTAGAAAGCCTTACATGTTGCTATAGAGAGATGCTGATTAAGAGGTTCGTAGTGGGCCCCCTCGAGACTAATTGTTACCTTGTTGCCTGTCAGGAAACACTTGACGCCATATTAATCGACGCCGGATTTTCTGAAGAATCGGATGCCTTAAGCATTCTTAAAGAGATAGAAGTGAACAGTCTTAATGTTAACTGTGTTTTGAGCACTCATTGGCATCCTGACCATACTTCGGGGAACGAATATGTTAGGAGGAAGCTTGGAGCGTCAATCCTCATCCATAAGGATGATGCTCAAATGCTTAATACAGAGGGTTTTTTACTAGGTTTCAGAGTGAAACCGCATAAGCCTGATAGAACCTTGGCAGAGAGGGATTTCATAAGTGTTGGAAGAACACGTCTTAAAGTTGTTCATACACCGGGCCACACTGAGGGAAGCATATGCTTGCTGGGAGAGGGATTCGTCTTCACTGGAGATACACTTTTCGCAGGATCTATCGGGAGGACTGATCTTCCCGGCGGGTCTTTTGAGGAAATAATCAGTTCTATAAGAACCAAGTTAATTGTGCTTCCTGACGAGACCTTGGTTTATCCTGGCCACGGATCGCCTTCAAGCATTGGCAGAGAAAGGAGAACCAATCTTTTCCTGCGTAGTCTTTAGTTGAATCGCTCTCGCCAATATATCGTAATTCTGCAGTGTCGAGTTTTTCGATGCCACTGTACCATTGGTTTTTGTCCATATAGTAACTGTTCTAATGCACAAATTACCAGAGAAATAGCAAGTTAACTAAACCTGAACTCGTCTTGCGAAGAGCTTAGTATTCTTTAAGTTTCTCTGGGCGCGTTGCAGAATTAAGTTTCTCTCACTTGGATTAGTCCAATAAGCTTTAATGAAGCCTCGGGAAAACGACGGAAAGAACAGTAGCAATGTTCACCCTAGTTACACCACCAATCTTAATAGCATCTAGGAGTGTACCTCCATCCTTAAGAAGAATTATGCCTTTTCTATACTTTATAAAAACTTTCCTTCAAAAGAGGTTATAAAGCCTAGTTTCTTTCACCCTTAAACGAAATCAAGTCAAGTATTTAGCAATATACTTCTTATTCCCATACTCCTCAATTAGGTTTCTATCGATTGGATATTGGCCATACTTCTTCGTCAATTTCACCATGAGAAGGTAGTTCGAAGGTTTAACTGCTGGATGAATGCTGTTGCTTGAAGCCATTATATGGCCTCCCCCTGGAGAAGCTTTTGCAATAGTCTCCTTAACTGCTTCCTCGACTTCCATCTCACTACCTAAAGGGAGAACATAAGAGCAATCGACATTACCTATAACAGCTATTCTTCTCCCATACTTTTCCTTTATTTCTCCTATGTCCATCCCTGCGATAGGCTCTATTGGATCAAGGGCATCTATCCCGGAGTTGACGATCATATCCAGAACAGGCAGAAGGTTCCCGTCAGTATGTTTTATGAATGGAGCTCCAAGCTTCTTAGCAGTTTGAATGGCCTTTTTCAAGTAGGGCAAGACGAACTCCTCAAACTGTTTTACGGACATCAGCGGCCCTTTCCTATTAGCATAATCGTCTCCAGTTAAAACTACATCCGCCCCAATCTTGACAGCTCTCTCGATAACTCTACATTTATATTGAGAAATAATCTCACTCAGCCTGTGAACAAAATCTTTATTTCTGTAGTAATGCAAGAAAAGGCTCTCTAAACCGCCAACCAAATAGTGAGAAAACTCAAATGCCTCATGGCCTAAAAAAACTATTGCTTTTTCTCCCTTAAACCTATCAACATAATATTCAAGCGTTTTAAGCCTCCAACTCGCATCTGGATCTGGAGGAGAGTACTCTTCCAAATCCCTTTTTTCTCTCAGAGGACCTTTAACAGGATAGTTTACCCCTGCAGAAATAGTCTTCCATTTTATTCCCCATTCATCCATTAAATATTCTCCGTTTTTCTCAAACTTTTGATCTTCAAACACTGTTATTCCATCTAATTCCGCCCACTCAACAAAATCAACGTAGCTCTTACCGGGAAGCAGGCTTTCTATAACAGGCTCATTTATTATCAATTCCCATATAGGAACCCTATCGGGCTGCTCCTTGGCTAAAGCTTTTAGGAATCTTGTCCTAGAATTCATGATAAACTTTTTCTACATCAAGTGGTTTATAAGGCTTTCAAGATGTTTCCATCATTCTTTTTCACCCTTTCAAGGCGATGAACCGGATATAAAACATGTTTCGATTGACTTGATTTAGCGTAGAGTCGCTCTATACTTATCCGCAGCCTCATACAGCGATATTATGTTTTCGATCGGTGTATTTCTAAGAATTGTGTGGCTCGGTCTTAAAGTGTACCCAGTTGGTCCAAGAACTTCAATGGCTTCTCTTACTTCTTTTTCAACCTCTGTTCTATTTTTGAATGGAAGCGTTTGTACTCCTATCCCGCCTTCAAAGCTCAACATATCACCAAATTTTTCCTTTATTTTTCTTATGTCCATGCTCTCCGGCTGAATGGGTTCTAGAACATCTACACCTATTTCAATCAAGTCCTGAACTATTGGTTCTATCCAGCCGTCACTGTGAAAATGAAAAAAAGCGCCCCCCTTATGTATCATGTCAGAAAGCCTCTCATATCTTGGTTTCAAGAATCCTCTCCACTGGGCGGGGGAAATTAGCATGGTTGTTTGCGCTCCGACATCATCACCATTGTAAACTTGGTCTACACCTGCTTCAGTAAGAAGCTTCGCCTGCTTACAAGATATTTCGAAAAGCCGGTCTAGAACGAACTCTACTTTTTTAGGCTCCTTGACCATCAGCTTAAAAATCTCGTTGTATCCGAAGAGTGCACAAGCCGTTTCAAAAGCCTGTAACGAAAAACCTACTACGCAATAGTTCTCGTATCTTTTTCTAAACTTTTCAACTTTCTCAAAATCCTCTTCCCTTACTTCAGGAAAAGGATAGTCTTCCACCTCAATATGCTTCAAAGGATGATCAATGTAAAAATTCGTTAACCCGTCTCTGGAAACCATTGAGACAACACCCCAATGATTTCTGTGAAGTACCCTATCTTGAGGGTCTCTAAATGTTTCCTCCTTAAAGCCCCCTTTCAAATCAATACTCGTACTACGATAATCTATTTTGAAAAACTCGTATAGTTTCTCGGTACTGTTCAAATTAAGAGAGTTCAACAGGCTGTTCAGAGGCTCTGGAGAGTCTATCCAAATGTTGATAGGAATAAGGTCAACTTCCTCCCTTTTCACAGCTCTGAAACACCTTTCTCTCGAATTGTATCTCGCTTGCATCCTCTCGCTTAGAAGTAGTATTTGATTTAAATTTTTTACCAGCGATGACTGAGGCTTTATGCGTCACCTGAATAAGATGCCAGATTTACTACTGATTCGTTCTTCACGATTACATTTGACGCGGAGAAACCTCTTCACCAGACTAGCGGGATTTGAAACCCACATTTAGGGCACTTTCCTCCAGACGTTACCCTATTGCTTAAAACATTAAAACCTAGACGTTGAATCAGCAGTTCGCTGCATGCAGGACACCAAGTGTTCTCGTATCTGTGCCCCGGAACGTTTCCAACATACGGGAATAACACGCCTAGGGATCGGGCGAGTTCCCTTGCTTTCTCAAGGGTTTTAACTGGCGTAGATGGTGCGTTAAATTTATACTCCGGATGGTAACGGGTGAAGTGGAGCGGCGTATCAGACCCGAGTTCCTTAATATGTTTCTCCACCAGCTGTTTAAGGCAATCTTCATCATCATTAACTCCCGGGATAACTAGGTTAACTATCTCAACATGTAGACCAAGCTCCTTAGCCCTATGAGCGTTCCTCCATACAACTTCCTCCCTAACTCCGCCGCAATACTTCTCGTAAACCTCCTCATCCCCCTTGACATCAAACTTTATGGCGTCTAAGCCAGACTCCGCCAAGGCATCTAAAACCTTCATCGTCATATAACCGTTTGAAACATAGGTATTGTAAAGCCCCTTCTTCTTAGCTAGGGGAAACAAGTCGAGACTATATTCTAAGAGAAGAGTTGGCTCGTTAAAAGATATGGATGTACCGTCGCAACCATGGTTTAAAGCAATCTCCACGAATCTTTCTGGCCTAATATAGTTAGCTTTCCTGGGATCAGGCGGGGTCTTAGAAATCTCGAAGTTTTGGCACCAAAGACAGGTGAAGTTACAGCTCCAAGTGCCTGCAGTCAATGCAAGGGTTCCAGGGTGGAAGTGGAAGAAAGGTTTCTTTTCTATGGGGTTCGCCGAAATCGATGAGATATCACCGTAGACAAGAGTGTAAAGCTTACTGTTTATATTCACCCTGGTTTTGCAGAAGCCTTTTAGGCCACTCCAGATTCTACACCTCCGCTCGCAAGTCATACAAACTACTTCACCTGATTCAGAAGCTTCGTAAAACAGTGCTTCCTTAACCGTAGGTAAACCTATCAACCTAGAATCTTATTGTTATGTGGTAGATGAATCTTTTTTGTTTTACGTTTTCAACTTCAATTAAGGACATGTGGTATAATTATGGTTTACCTACAAGATTGTGTTTGAGTAGACGTATGGTAAAAACGTTAATTTTGCTTTTGAGACGAAAGAGTTATAAAAAAGCGATTACTATTTAAATAGGAGAAAAATGGCAGAAAAACCTACGGTTGCTTTTGTACTCTCTTTGGTTGGAGCAATTTTGGTCATCATCAATGGGCTGATAATTGCAGTGTTAATTTCTGTATTAGGAGCATGGGCAAGCTTGTTAGTACCTGGCGTTGGAGGCTTAGTTATAATTATTGGATAGGTTCAATTGTGATAGGGATACTGATGCTTATAGGTGCACTTATGATTAACTCAACAAGTAAAAGCAGAGTGACGATGGGGTCAATACTTGTCATAATATTCTCAATAATTGCCGTTTTCATCGGAGGCGGTTTCTACTACATAGGAACCATACTAGGAATAATTGGCGGTATACTCGGTCTGATTTGGAAACCTTCTGCAGCAATACCTCCACCACCCCCTCCTTACTAGAATCTAAAATCCACCTCTCTTTTTTCTGTTCTCAAGTTAACTATAACTAGTTCAGGATTTAAAGCATAGAAAAACATTTCCAATATCTTAAAAGAGAGGTACAGGGAAAAATCGGTTTTTAAAAGCTACAAACAGACTCAGAAACCCATTAAAGATTCAACTTTTTTCCTAAGAGGTTTAAGTTCAACGTTCCCAAGCATATTGAATATTTGCTTCCTAGTTTCCTCCTCTATTCTAGTAGCATCATACCCTATTCTTAAGTATCTTCTTGCCTGAATATTTGTAGAAAGAAGGTCGCACAGCTTCGCCACCTTGGCTTCCCTCGTTTTTTCCTCCGAGAATTCTGAAAACAGCTTTGGAATACCCTCAGACTCTATCTCCATCGCAGCTTCAATATCGATCCTGGTCATCCTTGAGGAGGTCCACTTGGGGATATCGCCCATCACCGCCTCGGGTAAATCATGGATGAGTGCTAGCACAGCAGCCTTCTCAGGATCAGCTTCTACAACAGAGGCTAATTCTAGAGCTAGCACAGCGGCTTCAAAAGAGTGGCTTGCTACAGTCTCGGCATCTGGTACACCTAGCTGCATCCAACCAGTCCGCCTAAGGCATTTTACAGCATTTATCGCATCCAATATACTCATGAACCGTGTCCGTATGCCTTATAGAAAAACTTAACCATCCGGATAATGCTTCTACCTTATTTTGGCGTCGATGCGACCAGCTGCACCCCAGAATCTTTCAACGATCCTCTCGAGACCATGAGGTTTACGCTCAGAAAGCCATAGCTTGCAATACTTGTTTGAAAGAGATATGAAGTCAGATGGTTTAGCTTCATTATTCAACCTTCTCAACCCGGCTTCAACACAACTCCCTATAAATTCAAGATCTTCAGGAAGATTTACCATGCGGATTTCCTTAAGAAGTCTCCCCCACGAGGCTTTCAGCGATTCCTTGTCTTCTTTTGACATTCTATGATACCAGAAGTCTGCAAACAACACGTGTTTCAACATTTCTGAAACATCAGGTTGCCCAAATGCCTTTCTAACCTCAACTACTTCCTTAGATTCGCCCGTCAAAACATGCCATTTATCCTCCCACTCGCCGTTTCCCTCCGCATACTCCATACAGGCAAGCATCAATGGCTCCAGAAACGAGAAGAGACATTCCTCACCGTCATCACCCCAAGCCGTCAATAGGAAGCCTGAAAGACCCTCGGCCCTAGCTGCTAACGTGAAGCCCCTCATGTTCTCCAAAGCTGTTTTAAAGTTCGGATAATACTTGTTCCAGTTTGAGAGGCCGGGACATGCAACCTGCTGGCTTTTTCTCTCTCCGAAGAGTTTTATCTTTTCTCTGAAATAAGTCTCATCTCCCGAGCTGTAGTCCCAATTTGCGATCACTACATCCTGCCATATTGGGCTTTTAACAACCTCGGACCATTTAGATTTTTCATCCTCTCTCAGATACATTCCAGTAAGCATATCGCCCCAAAGGATTGGAGTCTTACCCTTCTCCTTCACGATGTTAATCATGTTTCTATGATGAGTCTCATAAAGCATTGGTCCTTCGAACCTCCAAGTTTTATCTAGGCTTCTTCCCCTTCCCATTGCCCAGGTCTCATCCCCACCTATATGGATATGTTTCGAAGGAGAGGTTTCAAGTGCTTCTCTAAGTAGGCTGTATACGAATTCTCTGGCTTCCTCATTACTTACGTCGAGACATCCCTCGCTTGGATTATGCCATTCGCTGAAGCCCCAATACTCTGGTAGTGATAATATGTGCTCCATATGGCCAGCCAGTTCTAGAGATGGGAAAACCTCTATTCCAAGCTTACACCCATATTCCACTATCTCAAGATACTCGTCTTTCGAAAGCCTACCTCTGTGAACACCTATGTCCGGATACTTGTCCCATGGAAAAAGGTCTTCGAAATAGATTGCGAAATAATTATATTTGAGGAGAAATAACCATCTTAAAATCTTTTTAAAAGTTTCTACGGTAGGAACCCCTCCGCGTGCAATATCAAGATGATAGCCTCTAAACGAGAATTTAAGCTCCTCTTCCACTTTAACCTCAGGAATGTAGCCAGCCCTTTGTTTAAGAAGCTGAATAATTGTGGCATAGCAATTTTTTTCATCACCCCAAATAACCACCTCTTTACTCTCCCCCTTCACTTCAACGCCATTCCCATCAGTCTCAGATTCAACTATCTTCCATGAACCTCGGGGAATGCGAAACTCCTTGTTCAGGAACTCAGGAAGGTCTAGCCCATCAAACTCAAACCATTTTCCAGAAAATGTTAACCTTTTTGGCTCAGGAACTATTTTAACATTTTTCTCAACATGGCCCATGCTTTTATTCGGTTTCGGTTAAAACATATAAAGTTTAGCACCATTAGGAAGAAGGTAGGGATTGTCGATCAATAAGGAGTTCAATAAAATACTGGTTCTCGTCTTAACTATAGTTATCATCTTACTATTTACACTCCTTTTAATAGGAACAGGGCCGGTTCGTCACCGCGGTCCTTGGAGGCTTTTCCCCGTTGATGTAGCACACTGGTTTGGATGGGTCGGCGGGATCCTGCTCCTAGTCTCGGCAACATATTCAGCTCTTAAAAGAGGCTTCCCGAAAAGTATCAAACTATGGTTGAGCGTTCACTGTATCCCCGGCATTATCTCGCTCTTAATGACGGGCATCCATTTGATTAACAGGGTGTTTTTCGCAAGACCAGAGCATTTCCTGAGTTTTTTCACTTTCGGACTTATGGTCGTGATAGTTGTAGGCGGAATCTTGGGAAGGTATGTGAATAAGTCAAGGGTAATTAGGGATTATTGGAAAACCCTTCACATACCCTTAACAGCAATATTCTACTTGACGCTAAGCATACACGTGCTCACTAAAACGGGTATACTGTAATCTTTATTCTCACTCCTTCGTTTCTCCGTCATCATCCTGTCAAGAAACATTTCCGATTTTTATAACCAGCAACTTAAAATTCGAGAGATATTTATATAACCCGGCTATAGGCTTATTCAGGATTGAGTAATCTGAAAAACGTTAGAGAGCTTCTGAACTACCATGGAGAGACAGGACGAGAAGTATACTTGGATTTAGAAAACTCCACCCCAGTCCCCAGCGAGGTTCTCGAAGAGATGCTACCCTACTTTTATTCCAAGGCTTACGGTAACCCTACACTCACCCATAAGCAGGGCTGGGAGGCTTATGAAACAATCATGGAGGCAGCTAGCTTCGTCGCGAGGCTTATAGGTGCCTCCTCACCTGAGGAACTGTGTTTCACAAGCGGCGAGGCTGAAGCTAATAATCTTGCCATCTTGGGCTCTGTTGCAGGCAGAAAAGGAAGGATTATTGTTTCAACCATAGACCCCTTAACGATCCTGCTGCCGGTCGAGATGCTTGAGAAAAAGGGTTTTGAAGTGATTAGGATCCCAGTTGATCCAGAGGGCTTCATCAACCTAGATGAGTTTTCTAAGGCAGTAAGTAAGAATACGGTGTTGGTGAGTACGAGTATTGTTAACAACGAGATCGGTACGATACAGCCTTTTAAGGAGATTATAGAAATAGCTAGAGATAAGAATCCTGATGTAGTTATTCACATGGATGCTTCAGACGCTTATGGCAGGATCGGGTTCAACGTTAAAGATATGGGTGTTGATTTGCTAACTCTAAGCAGCTATAAGATAATGGGGCCCAGAGGGATTGCAGCATTATATGTTAGGAGCGGAGTTAGGGTTGAGAAGGTCATTGAGGGCCCAATAGGAACTCAAGCCCTCTGGCCAGGTGTTGAAAACACTCCACTGATAGTTGGCTTTAAGAAGGCTTCTGAAGTTGCTTTCAAGAATTTCGACAACAATATTAACCATATGAGGAGACTTAGAGACATGCTGATAAATGGGCTTCTGAGCATTGACAACACTATTCTAAATGGACCCAGAAGTGACAAGAGATCCCCTGACAACGTTAACGTGAGCTTCCTCCATTGTGAGGGAGAATCTCTCACGATAGAACTCAGCTTCAAGGGGATTTATGTTTCAAGCGGAAGCGCTTGCACCAGGAGGATTCTTCAACCTAGCCACGTCTTGACAGCCATAGGGAGAGAGTACGAGGCGGCCCACGGAAGCATTCTCATGAAGGTTTCAAGATACCATACTGTTGAAGACATAGAGTATGTTCTAGAATCTTTTAAACCGGCCGTTGAAAGGATAAGAGGCATTAGCCCTACGAGGAGGATTTAGAGATGTCTAGGTCACCCCTACCATACAGCCGGAAGATACTTGAACTATTTAGGAACCCTAAGAATTTTGGAAGAATGGAGGATGCAACGGTTTCGGCAATGGCTGGAAGCCCAGCTTGCGGAGACATGATAGCGTTCTACCTTAAGATCGACGAGAACATGGTTATAACTAGTGCAAGCTTTGAAAGCTACGGGTGTGCTGCGAACATAGCCACTGCCAGCATACTTACTGAAATGGTGAAAGGTAAAAGACTTGAGGAAGCTTGGAAGATAGGTTGGAAAGATGTTGCGGATGAGGTGGGAGGCTTGCCGTCAGTTAAGTTTCACTGCGGGGTTCTAGCGGTTGGTGCGTTGAGAAGAGCCATTAGAGAATTTTTCAAGGATAAAGAGAGGCCTGATTGGATACCTGAGAAAGATACTTTAGAGGAGAGACAGGCTTTGGAGGAAGAGGAGTTGGCCAAGATTATTTCCAAGAAACTTATGTTTGAGGAGGATTCTGACGCTAAATGATTGAGGATTATGTAAGCAGGATAGAAGAGGCTTGTGGAGCATCTAAGACTAAGGATTACGTGGTAATACTGAAGCATGATAAAAGGGAAGACGCTTTGAAGAAGACTCTTGAAAAGGCAAAGGTCTTAGCGGAGGTTCAGGGAGTAGCTGTTAAGGCAAGTTTCATGGATAAAGAGTTCACCGTATTCATGAATGGAAGGTTGATGTTTAAGTCTCTTAAAGACAGGGAAGAGTTGAACACCATACTTGGAAAATTATTAGAATAAACATTATAAAACTCTGCAGCAAGATTCTTACCGCCTCGTCTAATTAGAGAAGGGAGACGGAGTGTTTTCATTCAGAATTTAGAAACATTTTTAAAGACCTTTTTAAGCAGAAATCATTGTCCAACCGGAAATCGGAGCTAACGGGGTGCCTCTATATCGCGGTTGCAGCAGTCATCTGGGGATCTAACGGTGTGATCGTGAATCATGTTCCGCTAGACGCTTACAGTATAGCTTTCTTCAGAGTTTTATTCGCCAGCCTCGTTCTAACCCCCCTACTATTCCTGACTCAGAGGAACGAGATGCTGAGGACAGCTAAAGCTTGGAGAAGCATGTTTGCACTAGGAGCATTCCTAAGCTTAGGTTGGGTCTTCCTCTTCCAGTCGATGCAGCTGATAGCTATCGCTAGCGCTGTTCTACTTAACTATATGGCCCCGGTTTTCGTAGCTTTACTAGCACCCCTATTCCTGAAAGAGAAGGTTGAGAAAACAACTGTGTTTGCACTAGTCCTGTGCATAGTAGGGATGCTCATAATCTCGTTTCCACATGGTCTTTCTGGAGACCTAAATCTTTCTGGCGTCTTATTTGGGCTACTCGCCGGTCTAGCATACGCTGGGTTCATTATTCTATCGAAGAAGACTGTTTCAAGCTACTCTGGTACTTCCGTAGCCCTCTATTCATATTTAGCTAGCACTGTCTTCCTGTCTCCTTCTCTTGTAAGCACTAATATATCCTTAGACTTTGTTTCATGGCTACTTCTGCTCTTCCTCGGTGTTTTTAACACTGGGTTCGCTGTCACACTCTACTTGAACGGCCTCAGGAGTATAAAGGCTCAGAGAGCAGTGGTCTTCACTTACCTAGAGCCTGCGAGCGCCGCCTTCTTCGGCTTCCTGTTCCTAGCCCAGCAGCCGACTATTAACATGCTAACTGGCGGACTGCTCATTCTATTCGCAAGCTATCTCGCATCCTCAAAATAAACCATATATTTGCGAATCCTACATGTTTTGAAAAAATGTTTAGGCATTACCTTCCTCTCAACCCTCTCAAATATATTTCTCTGACATCTTCAGGAGTTAAGGGAGATGGATGCTTATCCAAGTTCCTGCTGTAAGAGAACACGTCTGCAGCCATTATATCCAGCTCTGAGGCTTTAACACCTAGTTCCATAAGGCTTCTCGGAATACCTGTTTTATCTGCAATAGTTTCAACCTTTTCAACAAGGCTTCTTCCGTTTTCTAAACCCAGTCTTACAGCAGCATCCTCAAGTTTCCCACAGTTCTTCTCAAGCTCAAACCGTAGAACATATGGTAATAAAACTCCATTGGCGAGCCCATGATGAACATCATGGTAGTTGGTAAGGTAGTAGCCCATGGCGTGAACCGCAACGGTTCCAGCACAGTTTATCGCTATTCCTGCAAGCATGCTTGCGTAAAGCATATTCTCCCTAGCCTCAGGCGAGCCCTCCGCAGCTTCAATAATCCTCTGAAGTATTATGTGCATGGATTCTAAAGCGAAAACATCTGAGAAGGGAGTGGATTCTTTTGAGAGATATGCTTCAACAGCATGGGAGAGCGCGTCGAAACCAGTGTAAGCAGTAAGCTCCTTTGGAAGATTGTTAAGCAGGTCCGCGTCAATCAATGCGACACTAGGTATAAGCGGGTTTCCGAGGAGGACCTCCTTCCTCCTCTTCTGGAGGCTTGTTATGACTGCATACTTAGTAACCTCGCTTCCAGTACCGCATGTCGTTGGAATAGCTATTACTGGTAGTGCTTCCGCAACCTCCTTCGGAGCAAAATTGTCTTCAAGCCTAGCACTGCTCTTCAAGATGAAAGCCATGCCTTTCGCAGCGTCCATCGCGCTTCCGCCTCCGAGTGCCACTATAAGATTACAGTTTTTTCTCCTACCTTCCTCAGCCCCCTTATAAACAGTCTCTATAGAGGGATTGGGTTCAACTTGGTCAAAAACAAATATCTTTAAACCTGCCTCCTCAAGGCTTTTGACGATAGCATTCAAATACCCGCTTCTCCTTGCAAAACCTCTTCCAGTTACGAGTAGACATTTGTCTCCAAGCCTACTGGCTTCAACACCTACCTTGTTCAAGCTTCCCCTGCCGAAAACCAGCTTAGTCGGCAGACGGAACGTAAATTGCTTCATGAGAAAAACAATCAGACTGTCGAATACTTATCTTTTTCCCCTCGTAAACCTTGATCCATGCATAATCCAAGCTTAATCATAGACCAGCTTCCTTAAAGCTTATTAGAAAAGTGCTTGAAAATAGTCTGATGAAAACGTTCCGTCTACTGGTCTCTCTTGAGGAGGCGCTTCAAAGAGTCTACAGCAGGATAAGTCAAGTTGAAAGATTTGAGGAAGTGGATCTGGATGACGCTGCCGGAAGAGTTTCGGCGGAGAACGTTAAAGCACCTTTCGACGTTCCTTCCTTCGACAGGTCTGCAATGGATGGGTACTGTATCAGGGCTGAGGATGTTTACGGTGCAAGCCAGTTTAAACCCATTAGGCTCCGGATTACTGACATCATAGGGGTTGACGAGGAGCCTAGGAAGCCTCTGAGGAGAGGAGAGTGTATCCAAGTGGCTACAGGAAGCATTATTCCTGAAGGGGGTGACGCAGTAGTAATGTATGAACATACAGAGAGGGATGGTGACGAGGTTCTGGTTTACAGGCCTGTCTATCCGGGGGAGAATATTTCTAAAAAAGGTTCAGATATTCCTGCGGGGAAGGAAATTATTAAGAGCGGAGACTACTTGAACGCTTCTAAAATAGGTGTTCTAGCGGCGCTTGGAATATCTAGGATCAAGATTTACGAGAAGCCTAGTGTTCTGATAATACCAACTGGAAGCGAGCTGGCTAGAGTTGGGGAAAACAGGTCCGCCACGCAGATATATGACATAAACTCACACACCCTTGCAGCAGTAATCAGGGAGAATGGGGGAATACCTGTTTTACATGACATTGTTCCGGACGATGAAGAGAAGATTGGGAAGGCTTTGGAGAAAGGCTTTGAAAAAGACCTAATCATAATAACAGGCGGGAGCTCTGTTGGAACAAAGGACGTTATCTATGATTTACTCAGCAAGAGGGGGGAAGTGCTTTTTCACGGTGTGCAGGTTAAGCCCGGGAAACCCACTGTGGGTGCAGTATTCGAGGGCAAGGTTGTGCTGGCGATGCCTGGGCACCCTACTTCATGCTTGAGCAACGCCTACCTGTTCCTAAGGCCTGTTTTGAGAAGAATAGCGAGGCTGCCTGAAACAAGCCTGAGGACGGTTAAGGCTAGACTCAGCAAAAGAGTTGTTTCAACATTGGGAAGAAGGTTCTTTCTAACAGTTAGGCTGAGAAACGGGGAGGCCGAACCTGCCTTCAAAGAGTCTTCGGCAATAACAAGCATGGCTGAGGCAGATGGGTATATTGTAATACCTGAGAACGCTGACACTGTTGAAAAAGGAGACTGGGTAGAGGTTTATCTGTTTGAATAGGAGCCTTTTAAAGCGATCAGGCGTCAGGTTTATATTCTCAACGGTTTTAAGAAACTAAATGATTAGGAAAAGAGAAGCAGAGATACTCTTCACCACAGTGATCCTCATTCTTACTGTGGTAGCACCTATATGGGTTAAGGCTCAGGAGGAGATAAAGATTAACTGGGTTGTCGAGAACAATCCAAGCCTCTTTTTCGACGTGCCGTTCTCTACCTGTGAGAAAGACTCTCATGTTTATGTGGTCGGCTTCGACTATTCTACGGAAATCGGTATTCTTCAGCTACGTATTGAGAAGAGGTTTAAAACCGATGGCTCACTAGTCAAGAATTGGACGTATAAGTCTTCAGATTACGGAGGCCTGCTATACGACTGCACAGTTGTCGGGGAAAAACTCTATGCGGTCGGCACGTCATACTCGCTCATCGACAGCAACTGGATACTTGTAGTTCTCGATCTCGATTTGAATCTGCTTAACTATGTTAATTTAACAGAGATATCTGGAGCAGCCACTTCAGTCATCTCAGACCAGGATTTCCTCTACGTTGCTGGTGTGGCTACAAATGAGACCAACTGGGGGATATGTGTTGAAAAGATTAGGCTTAGCGACCTAAGCGTGGTTAAGGAGTATGTTTCTAACCTGCTGGAGTTTCAGGAGGCATACAGTATTGAGATAAACCCGGTGAGCAACCAGATATGGATTGTTGGCAACACTAACTCTGAAAAGTGGAGGATTGAAATACTGGATAAGGATCTTGCGCAGATCAAAAGTATAGAGACAGAGATAGGGGCCTCAGCCATCTCAATAGGCTTCGATGAGGAAGGCTACTCCTATGTGGCTGGTGAAGGAGGCATTATTAAGCTCAGTAAAGATGGTGAAGAGATTAAAACATACGCTCAGCCAGCAGTTTTTGCGAAAACACGGTTTTTAAACAATCGTCTTTACGTAGCTGGTGGAGAAAACATTGAAAACTATGCTAGACAGGTCTTATATGTTTTCGACCAAGAGCTCAACTTGCTTAACAAGACTATTGTAAGCAGAGGAATAGATGCTGACGCGATATTCCTAACAGGTAGAATGACTTCTGACGAGGATAACCTGTATATTTCAGGTCTTGCCTATGTTGGTTACAACGATTACGAGTGGGTTGTCTGTTCAATCAAGGTAGGTGGTGCCCCCTGGTACTTGAAAAACTGGCATCTGATAGCAATACCGGTGACCGTGACAATCATTATCCTAATAACATACTTTGTTTTTAGAATGAGGAAAGCTAAGCTGCAACAACCACCTGAGGAGGCACAACCATCAACTGTTGAAAGCAGCCAGCCTTCCTCCGAAACTGTTCAGCCTTCCGAGAATCGGGATAAGAGCACTATAGACTAGGTTTCAACAAGGAGTTCTCCGCCTTCTTCGGCAGACTTTCGAGCAGAGAGAACCAAATTCAGGCTTCTAGCACCCTCTTCTATCGGAACCCTAGTAGGCACATCACTCTTCACAGAGTTCAGCAAGTCTAGGGTTATTGCTTCCTGAAGGTTTTTCTCAGACGAGACTGTTAAAACTTCACCCCAACGCCCGTCTGTCTTTGTGAAGACAGCATTATTAGCATCAGTGAAATGCGCTGTAATACGGTTGGCAACAATGTCGAACTCGTGTAGCCAACGTTTCGGTATCGCGAAGTTAGATGCTGAGATTGACCCAAGACCTCCGTCCTTAAACTTTATTATGGTAGTACTGACATCCTCAGAAGTATAGCCTTCAACTTCTCTATGGAAGAGATTATCCATCCTGCAGTAGATGCTTCGAGGCTCGCCAACTATGAATCTTGAAAGATCATAGAGATGAATTATCTGCTCCACTACTTGGCCTCCACTTTTAGATTTGTCTCTCCACCAAGGAGCGTGAAGAGAATTACAGTAGTATTTTGCGAGAAAAAGACCTATCTGGCCAGCCTCCCCTTTTTCTACCATGCTTTTAAAAAACTCTACAGCAGCCCCAAACCTAAGCTGGAACCCGACTTGAGTTTTTATACCGTGCCTCCTGGCTGCGGCAACCATGCTTCCCGCTTTCTCCATGCTTAAAGCGATAGGCTTCTCGATAAACACGTGAACCCCTTTTTCGGCAGCAAGCTCAACCTCATTAGAATGGGCAAACGGCGGCAAGCATATGTAGACAATGTCTAGACCCTCCCTTTCAATCATCCTGGAGAAATCGTTGTACACGTTTGCATTTCCCCCAGCATATTTCAAGTTAAACTCTTTAGCTCTATCCTCAACAATGTCGCAGAAGGAAGCTAGCTGAACCTCCCTGATTCCAGAGAGAACCTGCATATGTACGTTTGCTATTCCTCCACATCCTATTAAGCCGATTTTAAAGACCATGGTTCAATAAGCTTTAGACAGACGTATAAACCTAACTCCAAACCATAGCTGTACGAGTATGGCTGTTTCACTTATACCAGTCTAGGCTGTTCTCTATATAGGCGATCAGCGAATTAAAGAATCCTTTAACCTCTCCAAGCATGCTTGTCATAGCGATCAGGCTCTTAGCCTCCTCAGCATGTTTCCTCAAATCTCTCTTAGCATTATCTAATCCCCCAGTGCGTCTAACTAGGTTTCTCACCGACTCAACCTCTTCCTTATCGAGGCTTTTTCTGCCACGGAGGCTCTTCAACATTCTTGACGCCTCCGGATCCAGTGATTTCAAAGTGTAGACTATGTGAAGAGGCTTCTTACCCAGTTTTAAGTCTCCGCAGGGAGGCCTACCATACTGCTCCTCGGAGGCGAAAGTATCTATTATATCATCTTGAATGTCGAAAGCATAGCCTATGTTTAAAGCAGCATTCCCCAGGAGCCTCAAATCCTCCTCCGGAGCATCAGCAAGGAGCCCTCCCATAACCATAGTAACCTTGAAGAGTGAAGCCGCCCTCTTGGAAGCCATGGTCCGCCACTCCTCTACATCCACATTCTCGTATTCGAAAAGCAGGTCAAGCACTTGGCTCTCGTTAACCTCCCTATAGCCTTGTGAAAGTAGAGATACTGCCTCAGCCACCTTCTCCGGAGGGAAACCGGAGCCCATTATTGTTTGGACTGCCAAAGAGTAAGCTATGTTTCCCAAGAATACTGCCACCCCCTCTCCAAGTCGTTCATCATGCTTATCTGAGAAAAGCCTGTGAATAGTTTTACCTCCTCGCCTTGTCTCCTCCATGTCAACAAGATCGTCGTGGACCAGAATACTCTGCCGATAGAGTTCGATACCTGCACTTGCTTTAAGAATCCTCTCGTCCACAACACCGGCATAACCCCTATATGTAAGAAGTGTGCTGCATGAAGCTAGCCTCTTACCCCTCCTAAATGCGAATTCTCTCAGACTAGTGTAAACATCCCCTATGAAAGAGTGGTATCTCGCAGCCTCCTTAATTACTTCTAAGAAGATTTTTTCAAGCCTCTCCTCAACCAGCAAACCGTATTCTTCAAGAGTCCTTTCCCAATCCATCTCAAAGCTAAAAGAGTTGCATACTCATAAACCTTCGCTTAAAGCTATATTTAATCCTCTAATGTAAATAAATGTGCAGAAAATCATATAAGTATGAGGTGCGCGACGTTTTTCATCAGAATGGTTAAAAACACTCAACGAGAAGAACTTGTTAAAACCGGGATTCTCAGGATTCTTAGCGAAAGCAACGGTCCGGTCGGATCCACAACCATAACTAGGGAACTCGTTAAAAGAGGATTTTTTATAAATGAAAGGACCGTGAGAAACTACTTGAAGTCTCTCGAGGAAAAAGGATTTGTTTCAAGCCATGGTAAAAACGGGCGGTCAATAACTGAAGCAGGCCTCCAAGACCTAGTCGGTTCCCTAACATACCAACGGCTAGATTTTGTTCTAACACGCTATCTTTCGCTCGCATATTCTGTTACCTTCACACCTAGATCGAGCAGAGGTAGAATTGTCGCAAACGTGACTATTCTGAACAAAAACAGCCTAGAGAAGGCGCTCAGGGTTTTAGGCAATCTTAAAGACGCCAATCTTCTTCTTGCACCTTACCTTAAAATCATAGATGAAGAAGAGTCTTACGAGAACATTTCTGTTGATAAGGGTAAAACTGTTCTACTTACAGTATGCAACCTTACTATCGACGGCATCTTCATAAGGTCAGGAATACCTATAATACTGAAATATGGTGGAATACTGCAGTTTGTGAATAAGATGCCCATTCGGTTCGTTGAATTAATGTCCTATGAGGGGACTACGGTTCCTCCCCTCGAAGTATTCACCTACAGCAACATGACCTCTATAACAAGCTTTTTGAAAACAGGCTCAGGGATGATCCCTGCGAATTATAGGGAAATACCTAAAGAAGCACTGGACAAGGTTAATTCAACGCTTTCAGAGCTTTCATCAATAGGCTGGAAAACTCTTTCGATAATTGGGCTTCCAGAGGAACCCTTGCTTGGGATACCCGTCGGCACAGGAAGATGCGGAGTCACGATAGTAAGCGGGGTGACGCCTACAGCAGCCCTAAGAGAAATAGGCTTGGATGTAGAGGTTTTCGCACCTCACTGCCTAGCCAAGATAGAGGATATGAAGCTAATGGAATAGACAGGGTCACCTTAGAATTCTTTCTCCTTCCTTAACTAATGTCTAATTTTTAAGTCAAAAATTGTTTATTTGTCTTAATTGGGCTAATATTTACTGCATAATGTTAATAAAGTTTATATATGGGTCTGTACAGCTCTATGCCGAAATGTCGTCTAGGAGCGAAAGCGTTTCGAATTTGATGAAGAGGATTGCTGAAGAAGGAGTTAGGTTCATCGACTTACAGTTTACTGATGTTCCTGGCCGTTTGCAGCATGTTACAGTTCCGGTGGGAAGGTTTTCCGCTAAGTATTTTGTTGAAGGCGTTCCGAAGCTTGACGGTTCTTCAATAAGGGGTTTTGCCGAAATATTTGAATCAGACCTTGTTTTAAAACCGGATCCGTATACGTTTGCAGTCATACCTTGGGGGAGTGTTGAGAACAGGTGTGCAAGGTTTCTCTGCGATGTTTACGTGGGATATGGTGGTGGTCGGTTGTCCAAGGATCCCAGGTTTGTCGCGCAGAGGGCTGAGGAGTATGCTTTGGAGCACGGTTTCTCCTCATACTGGGGTCCTGAGGTGGAGTTCTTCGTCTTCAAGAAGGCTACGTGGGATGTTTTAAATCCTTATAGGGGGCAGTCCTACTTTATTGAATCGCCTGAGGCAGCTTGGTCTTCCGGCGACGGGTATCCGATCAGGTTTAAGGAGGGATATTTCCCAGCTCCTCCACATGATAGTCTGATGGAGTATCGTTCAACCGTTGTGAGGCTTATGGAGGATTACTTTGGAACAGCCTGTGAGGCGCATCACCATGAGGTTGCTACCGCTGGGCAAGGAGAGATAGACATGGTTAGAGATAGGCTGGTTAAGATGGCTGACAACGTTATGACTTTGAAGTATGTTGTTAAGAACGTTGCTTTCCAGCAAGGTATGGTTGCAACGATGATGCCTAAGCCGATTTTCGGGGATAATGCGAGCGGGATGCATGTTCACGTCAGCCTCTGGGGCGACCCGCCTTCAACCAAGGTTGAGGAGGAACAGCTTGTAAACATGTTTTACGATGCTGAGGATAAGTATGCTGAGCTGAGCCAGCTTGGAAGATACTTCGTTGGAGGCATGCTTGAGCACAGCAGGGCTCTTACGGCGATAACCAACCCTACGACGAACTCGTATAGGAGGCTTGTCCCAGGTTATGAGGCTCCTGTCTTCATAGCTTGGAGCAAGGCTAATAGGTCTGCAAACGTCAGGATACCGGTCTATGAGAAGGGTGCTGAAAACGCTGCTAGGAAGAGGGTAGAATTTAGAACTCCAGACCCATCATGCAACCCTTACCTATGCTTCGCTGCAATAATGAGTGCGGGGCTTGACGGGATAAGGAGGAAGATTGATCCGGGTGATCCTGTAGACGAGAATATTTACCATCTTACTCCTGAAAGGAGAAAACAACTAGGGGTAAAGGAGCTGCCTGGAAGCCTTAAAGAGGCGGTTGAATGTCTTAAGAGCGATAAGGAGTTTCTGAAACCGATTTTCTCGGATGAGCTGATAGAAACGATAATCGAAAACGATTTACGTGACCATGTTCAAGTATCTGCAAGAACCCACCCATATGAATTTTACCTTTACTTCGACATATAAACTTGCGACTTATGCTTGAATACTAATGACTGAACCAGTAAGGATTACTTGTGCACTTGACGAAGAAACCGCAAAGCTGTTAGATATAATGAAGGATGAGCTTAAACTTTCTAGAAGCGAACTTATTAGGAGGGCAATCAAGTTTCTTAACGAAAATAAGGGCTTTATGCAAAACGATATGAAACATAGGCTTGAAATCATGTTAGACATGCTTTTTAGTGAGGAACATGTTATTCTAGATATTGACCATTGGCTTCTTTTCCTTAAACTGATTGATTCTCTTCCTGATAAAGAAGTCTTCTGGAAAGAACATGAGGGAATTGCAAAATCTCATGCAGACCAGTTTTTAAACAAAATGTACTCGGCTGAAAATGTTTTTAAGCGTCTAGAAGCATGTAACCTTCTGAAAGTGACTAAACTTTCTAATACAGATTTCACTCTTATCCTTCGATCAGAAGCCTCTAAAGAGTTTATTAAAAGATTTATCCAAAGCCTATTGAGCCATATGGAATATAATGTGAGCATTCAAGAAGACCTGACGAAACTGCGTGTGAACATAATAAAGCTCAGCAAACTATGATCAAGAGATATAATTCGCTTTTAATATTTTTTCACAATTTTTATTAAAGTATCTCAAATAGATTTAAAAATATATTATATTGGGGGCTATCGGTGAAATGAAAGATGCCGAAACTGAAAAAAACTAGGTCACAAGAATTAGAACAAACCGAATTAATAAGTAAAATAAAATGGATTGATCTCGGTATCGAAGGTCTGACTAACTTTATACCAGGTCTGCCTAGTGGTGACGCTATATTGGTGAGAGGAGAACCCGGTACTGGAAAGACAATCCTCTGTCTTCAATTCTTACATAAAGGCGCCGAGAAAGGCGAGAAATGCATATACATAACCACGGAAGAAACTCCAGAAACAATTTTGAGAACAGGTAACGAACTCTTCCCGGACTTCCAAGCTTTAGTAGAAGAAAAACAAATCGTTGTAGTGAACTTATCTATTAGTGCAAGCTATGCAAGCGAATACTCCCTAATTAGTAAAGAAGAGGCTGTAGAGATACTTATTAGGGGGCTTAATACCCAACCAAATGCAAGCAGGATTGTAGTGGACTCTCTCTCATCACTTGAGCGAAGACTAGCAGACCCTACTGAATTCAGAGAGATTTTCATGAAGCTCCTTTTAGAAGTTAAGAAAAGAGGAGCCACAACAATATTAACAGCTGAAGGCATACCAGCAAATCCGGATATTACAGAATATCTTGTTGACCATTTAATATATCTTGATTATCATAAACATGATGTCGTTTGGACAAGAGTGTTCGTTTTAAGAAAATCTAGAAGTGTGCCGTTAAAGCCACAAATATTAAAATTGAACATAGAGAAAGGAGGCTTGTCTGTAGAAGAAATTCCGATTTCGTTAAAACCGGTGTGGTTCGCAAGTAAGCTGTAGGTGATGTAGAATGTCGGAAAATCCTGAGGAAATTTTTGCAGCAATACAGCAGGTTTTCATCGTAGGATGGGCACCAGTTGCCATACTTATTATGGCTACTGCGGGCTTTGCTCTCTTATATGCGGGAATGGTACGTAAGAAAAATGTCGCCCATACTGTAATAATGTTAAATGTTGGCTGGACTCTTGCATTCATAATGTATTACTTAATTGGATTTCCTATTTCATACTACACTGATTCGCCATTTTTATCATTCCCAAAGTACCTGCCTACAATAGCAAACCCATTGCCTGCAACATTATCTGACAGCGGAGCCTACGGAATACCGCCAAGCCCATCAGGATATGGAGATTTAGCTTTATGGTTTAAAATGGCAATGTTTACAATAACCACTATAGCGATAGTACCGGGAGCCATAGCTGAGCGGGATAAGCTGTGGGGGTGGATAATTGCAGCGGGAGCCATAGCCACGTTTCTGTATCCTGTTGTTGAGCATTGGGTATGGGGAGGAGGATGGTTAGCTCAGATGGGTTTCATCGATTACGCAGGTTCAACGGTTGTACATCTAACAGGAGGCATGTTTGCATTGGCAGGGGCTCTTGTAATAGGTCCAAGAATAGGAAAGTTTGTCGGTAAAAGTAAAGAAGCAAGGTCCTTCTTTGGACATAGTTTACCATTATCTGTAATTGGCGCATGGCTACTTGTCTTCGGATGGTTTGGCTTTAACGTAGGATCGAGCATAGCGAATACGGCTCAAACAATAAATGTCGAGTTAGCATGGGTTGGAGTTACAACGGCTATGGCTATGGCTGGAGGTCTTTTTGGCGCAGCACTGACTTCGAGAGGACACGCATTAACATCGATGGCTGGTCTACTCGCAGGCGCTGTTGCTATATGTTCAGGCACAGTGGTAATGAATCCAATATTCGCATTCATAACAGGCACCATCGCCGGAATACTCACGACATTTGTTCAAGGGTTGCTCGAACACAAATTACATGTAGATGATGCTTGTGTATGTGTTTCGGTGCATGCAGCCTGTGGATTTTGGGGAGCAATTGCAACAGGCCTATTCAGCCTTAATATTCTCGGTGCGCATCCTTTGTATGGTGTGAATACTTTAGGCGAATGGTTAAACACCATAAGTGTGCAGTTTATTGGCGCATCGGTGATAGCAGTATGGTCAGGATTAACGGGATACTTACTCTTCTACCTTATAAATAGGGCGGGGTTACTACGTGCAAAAAGAGATGCAGAACTATTTGGCTTAGACATTGCAGACCATAAAGCATACGCCTATCCGGAAGACGAGTTAGAAAAAGAGTTCCCGTAGGTGATAAGTATGAACCAAACTCAAGAAATAGGCAATATAAATGAAGCATGTACAGAAAAAGAGGAACTTAAGGCGAAAATAGAGAGGCTTGAAAAAAGAGTGGAGAGGCTTGAAAAAGAACTTCAAATGATAAAATCAAGAATTGTAGGAAGAAAATGGGTGTAAACCTGGAGGAGAGAAGAATTGAAGAAAATAGAGGCAATAATTAGGCCCGATAAGTTCTTTTACGTGAAGGAGGCACTTTCTAAAGCAGGATATACGAGTCTAACTGTTTACGATGTTAAGGGTCGTGGAAGACAAAGTGGCATAATACAAACAATTAGTGGGAAAACGATCAGGGCTGATCTTCTGCCAAAGGTTAAGATTGAAATAATTGTTGGTGATGAAGAGGTTGAGAGAGTGGTCGAAATCATTTTAAATACTACAAAAACAGGAGCTATTGGTGATGGTAAAATCTTTGTGTCTAGCATCGATGATGCAATCAGAATAAGAACAGGTGAAAGAGGAAATCAGGGCTTATAACTACTTCTTTTTTAGCGCGTGCTAATAGAATGGAACTAATCTTTATAAGATGTTTCAACTTCAATAAATGATTAAACTTGTGCAAAATTAAGATTGCTATGGCTCAGGTAAATTGTACAGTTGGAGATATTGAAGGAAATATTGGGAAAATAAGAGAATATATGAAAATGGTCAAAGGATGTGGGGCAGACCTTGTAGCGTTTCCAGAGCTAACTGTAACCGGGTATCCTCCTCAAGACTTGCTGCTTGAAAAAGCCTTCGTAAAAAGCCAAAGGAAAATGCTGTTTAAAACTATTAGAGAAAACAGCGTTTCAATAGCTGGGGTGGTTGGGTTTGTCGATTATAAGAGGGGGAGCTTGTATAATGCTGCTGCTGTTTTCAATGGGAGTAGGATTGTTAAAATAGTTTACAAAACACTCTTACCAACATATGATGTGTTTGATGAAGCAAGGTATTTCAAGCCAGCACTGGTGAACGAGATAAAACCAGTGTTAATAGACTTGAACACGGTTAAATTTAAACTCGGCGTTGAGATATGTGAAGACCTATGGGATAAAAAGTATGATGTGAAAGTAACTGATTTACTGGCGAATCGGGGAGCGCAGTTGATAATTAATATTTCGGCCTCTCCATTCTACGCTGGGAAAAGATTCGAGAGATTAAAATTGTTAAGGGAGAAGTCTAGAAAGAACAGGATTCCGATGTTTTACGTTAATCTGGTTGGAGGGCAGGATGAACTGGTTTTCGACGGGCAGAGCATGGCGGTTGACAGTTCAGGTAATCCGATAGCTATTGGTAAACAATTTGAAGAAGATTTGATAATTGCTGACATCGATCTTAAAACCGGAAGAGGTAGGAAGATCAAGCCTCCGCCATACCATAAGGAACAGGAAATGTTTAACGCTATAGTCCTCGGAATACGTGACTATTTCAGGAAAACAGGCTTCAAAAAGGCGGTTGTAGGAATGAGCGGTGGAATAGACTCGTCTTTAACAACATGCATAGCAGTGGAGGCTTTGGGAAGAGAAAACGTTATTGGCGTCTACATGCCTTCCAAATATTCTAGCCAGCATAGTAAAGAAGATGCTCAAAAAGTGGCTGAAAACCTTGGAATATGCTTTGTGGAAATCCCTATTCAAGAAATAGTTGAAGCCTATCGAAAGGTCTTGGAGAAACCCTTGGAAAAAATAAGGCGTCGCTTCGGCTTAACGAAGGAAAGGGACGATCCCGTTGCCGATGAAAACATACAGCCCAGGATAAGGGGGAACATTCTGATGGACATATCGAATAGGTTTAAAGACTTGAAAATACTCGTTGTGAATACTGGTAATAAGACTGAACTCGCACTCGGCTACTGTACTCTATACGGGGACATGGCTGGCGGAATTGGTACCCTTGGCGATGTGAGCAAGCTTGAGGTTTACAATTTAGCGAGATATTTCAATGAAAAAGCTGGAAGAGAGATTATTCCCAGAAGAGTTTTTGAGAAGAAGCCTTCGCCAGAATTGAAGGAAGGACAGTATGATCCTTTCGACTTCGATATTGTCAGCCCATTGGTAGACAAAATAGTGGAAGAGCGTCGGGGCAAACAGGAGTTGATAAAGGCAGGTTATCCCGAGGAGGTTGTGGAAGACATTTACAGAAGGATTAGAAACGCAGAATATAAGAGATGGCAAGCCTCTCCTTGCATAAAAATTACGCCTAAAGCATTTGGTATCGGATGGAAGATGCCAATAGTTAACATGTGGAAAGGACGATAGCATTATGACCTCTTCAAACATCCTTCATTATACGTCTGATTGAAAGATCTAAAAACCAGAACAACGTCTTCATTCCCATTCTATTGTTGCCGGTGGCTTATGGGTTATGTCGTAAACAACCCTAGTGACCTCTGGTATTTCATTAGTTATTCTCGTTGAGATTCCTTCAAGTATCTCATACGGGATTTTCGCGAAGTTCGCGGTCATGGCTTCACGGCTCTCAACAATCCTCACTGCGACAACATAACCGTAAGCCCGTGCATCGCCCTTAACACCCGTGCTCATCGTATTGGTCAGGACAGCGAAATATTGCCACAAGTGTTCTCCCAATCCACCCCTATCGATTTCCTCCCTTACTATTTTATCAGCCTTCCTGACGACCTCAACCTTCTCCTTAGTTACTTCACCCACAATCCTTACAGCAAGACCTGGGCCTGGGAAAGGTTGTCTGGAAACTAGTTCCTTGGGCAGACCAAGGATTTCAGCAACCCTTCTAACTTCGTCCTTATACAAGTCCCGCAGTGGCTCAACTATCTTTCTAAACTTTATGCGTGTAGGAAGCCCGGCTACATTATGATGGGTTTTTATCTTGTCCGAAAACCTTCTGAACCCGGATTCAATCCTGTCTGGATAGATAGTTCCCTGGATTAGGCATTCAGCCCCTGTCTTCTCAGCCATTTCCTCGAAAACCCTGATAAATTCCTCGCCGATGATCTTCCTCTTCATCTCCGGGTCGACGATGTTCTTAAGCCTTTTAAGAAAACGGTCTTGCGCATCCACCATTACGAGGTTTATCCCAAACGCTTGGAAAAACCTTCTAACGGTCTCAGACTCGTTCTCACGCATAAACCCATGGTCGACGAAGACTGCAGTAAGCCTTTCCCCTATAGCCTTTGCCGCTAAAACCGTGGCAACGCTGGAGTCAATGCCCCCGCTTAAAGCGATTATCGCCTTGCTCTCATTGATTTCAAACCTTATTTCCTCAATCATCCGGTCTATAAAATTATCCATTTTCCAATTCGCTTCGCACCCGCATACTTCGAATAGGAAGTTGCAGAGCATTTGAACACCTTTTTCCGTATGGTTCACTTCAGGATGCCACTGTAAACCGTAAATCGGTTTTTCCCTGTGTCTGAAAGCAGCAACGGGAGAGTTTTCGGAATACGCTAGAACCTCGTAATCATTAGGGATCTTAAAGACAGTGTCGCCATGGCTCATCCAGACTTTCTCCTTCCTGTCTAATCTCTTCAATATTCCAATAGGCTTGTCAATCGTGACGTATGTTACACCGTACTCTTTTATTTTAGCGTGCTCAACCTTCCCGCCGGCGATATGGGCTATGAGCTGGTGGCCATAGCAAATACCTAGGACTGGCAGACCCAGGTCTAATATCCTAGCATCAAGCCTCGGGGCATTTTCCTCAAAGATGCTGGAGGGCCCTCCAGATAGTATTATGCCTTTAATGTTAAGTTTCTTGTCTAAAAGCCTTATTTCCTCCACCTTAGTATCGTAAGGAACGATTTCCGAATAGACTCCTTGCTCCCTTACTCGCCTCCCTATGAGATGGCAATACTGGCCTCCGAAATCTAAAACCAGCACAGTATCGTAGCGTGTCATCCTGTTCCACTAAGCTTCTCCACTAGCTTCGGAACTATTTTAAACATGTCTTCCACTATTATGTAGTCCGCGTCCTCGAATATGGGGGCCTTAGGATCCTTGTTTATGGCTACGATAACCTTCGCGTTTCTCACGCCAACCGTATGATGCATCGCTCCCGAGATTCCGCACGCCACGTATAGATCTGGCCTCACTGTTTTACCGCTTTCACCTATCATGCATTCCGGGGGAAGCCATCCTGCATCTGTTACTGGCCGGGTAGCCCCCACCGTTCCCCCTAAGGCTTCCGCAAGCCTTTTAAGAATCCTGACTCCTTCAGGGCCTCTCGCCCCCACTCCCACTCCGACAACTACCCTTGCGTTCTCAAGCTCAGACTCCTCGGGGCCTCTTTCAACCTCGAGAACCTCCACCTTGTCATCGTCTTTTATCAGATCAACCTTAACGTGGAAAACCTTTCCCTTACCCGGGGCTTTCGCCGGAACCGGAAAGGTTCCTGGTCTGACTGTAGCGATCTGCGGCCTATGGTAGGGGGTGACTATTGTTGCGACGACGTTTCCTCCGAATGCTGGAACTATTTGATACAGGATTCTCTCAATCTTCTCACCCTTCTCCTTATCCTCGAAACAACCTATGTCTAAGTCGATGCAGTTCGCGGTTAAGCCTGTCCCAAGGCTCGCAGCCACCCTCGGCGCCAAGTCCCTGCCCAGACTGCTTGCTGTGAACAAAACTATCTCCGGCCTATGGCTTCTAATAAGCTCCGTCAGCAGCCTAGTGTACGTAAGAGTCCTGTATTCTTTAAGCGTTTCATCGTCAGCAAGGTAAATCTTGTCGACGCCATATTCAGCCAACGTGTTTACGAGGCGGCTTACACCATGGCCGAAGAGAACCGTTGCCAATTCAACTCTGAGTTTGCCGGCTAGTTCACATGCCTTACCGATTATTTCCAACGTGCTCTTGCTGACGACGCTATTCCTATGCTCAGCATACACCCATACTCCTGAGTAGCCGTTCATTGTTCAGCAGCCTCCAACATTATGTCATGTTCCTGCAGCCTTCTTAAGAGATTATTCACTACCTCTTCAACGCTCTCGCCTTCAATCAGAATTCTTCTCCTCTGGGCGCTTACTTTCTCGACTTTCATTATTTTAGTGGGCGAGCCTGCTAAGCCAACCTTATCAACCTCGGCACCAATATCCTCAAGAGACCATGTTACAACAGGCTTCTTAACAGCTTCAAGTATTCCTGAAAAAGTAGTGGCCCTGGGCTTATTGACATTTTTCAAAACCGTCAGCAAGGCGGGCAGCGCTATCCTAAGTTTCTCGAAGCCCTCTTCAACTCTCCTCTTTAGCACAACATGATTTCCGTTGACTTCGAATTCCTCCACGAATGTTGCCTGCGGTATTCTCAGGAATTCGGCAAGCTCCGGACCCACTTGGGCAGTACCGCCATCGCTAGATTCAAGTCCGCATAAGATTAAGTCATATGGCCCCAGCTTCTCAATAGCCTTGTAAAGGACATATGATGTTGCTAAAGTATCTGAACCCCTGAGCCTCCTATCCGAGATTAAGAAAGCGTCGTCAACGCCCATTGCTAGAGCCTCTCTGAGAGCATCCTCAGCCTTAAGTGGACCCATGGAGACAGCTATCACTCTAGAGTTGAACTTCTCCTTAAGCTGAAGCGCCGCCTCTAATGCGTTTTTGTCACACTCGTTTATCACCGCCCTCGCCCTCTCCCTGTCAAGGGTTCCGTCCTCTCTCACCCTGACATACTCTCTAGGATCAGGAACCTGTTTTACCAGGACTATGATGTTCAACCTTAATCACCCGTCTCATACCTGCTTAAAGCGGCAACCTGGATCGGAACAACCTTCCTATACACTTCCTCAGGCCTCCTAACTACTCCCTTGACCCTTAGAAGGTCTTCAACCCTTATTCCGAAAAGCTTCTCGTTCTCCATTAGCAAGGGGAGTATTCTATTCCAGTCTTCGCTCGTGATGCTTTCAATCTTCCCGCCGTTAAGCTGGTCTTCACCAACGGTCTTCCTAGGATCCCTCATATATACTGCGCCAGCAGCAGCAAGGGGAAGGAGGTTTCCACCGTGATAGGGCGTTTCCTTCTCGACAAGCTTACCCTGCTCATCGAACCTGACCCCATTGAGTATGATGAGGCCTTTGGCAGCCATGAAGGACTCCCCCATGTAATCCATACAGGATCCGTTTATAACTGCGGTTGCGCTTCCGACAGCGTTTATCAAAGGTCTGTCTATTAAGTCTCCTTGGATAAAAGTTACACCCCCCTTCGCACCGTACTCGAATGCTTTTCCCGCATCACCGTATACGACGAGTTTCCCAGACCTAAAGCAGTAAGCAACAGAATCCTGCACGCTTCCATGCACGTAGAACTCTGGGCCGTCTGCGAATGCTGCAAGACAGTCGCCAACCCTCCCATACACATCTATCCTGACCCTTTCCCTTGCTACGAGGCCTGCGCCGAAATTCCTCTGGCCCCTGAAGTTGTAAGCTATGAATCTTCTCCACCCGAGTCTACACGCTTCCTCAAGCAGACTGCAGATTCCTTCATCGCCTTCAGGTGGGAAATCGTAAGCATCTATCACTAGAACACTGTCCTCCCCAGGAGGTTCTGTAAGCCTTCCTTTAGAGCCCCAGTCGACCCGTCTAAACCTGCTTAGCGATGCTGTTCCTATTAGCGGCTCTCTGCTCAGAATCCTGTAAACCGCTTTCTCGAAAACGGGTATTAAACGGCTCCTCGTTACTTTTGATGGGTACCTCCTGTCCATGAGGAGTGTCAGCAAGTCCACTGCCCTCATTGTCTCGACATCGCCTTTCGCACTGTATTCTTCTAAGATTTCTACGAATGAAGTGATCTCATTGATGGACCGGTATCCAATCCTTCCGGAAAATAGTTTAAACAGTTCTGCGGTATTAAGCTTACTAAAAGCCTCCTCAACATTCTTATCCTCCACGCAGGCAGCGTCTTCTGATTCTAGCCCTGCACCGTTGAACCCCGTTTGGACAATGGTCGCTTCAACAGTCGCTTTTTTACCAAATTTATCAGTGCAGATAAGGCTCCCATGCCCATCCACAGTATATATGAAGGCTCCGCCATCAGTATAGCTTCCCCCTCTCGCGTACCAATATGAATCCGCCATCGGATGGAACCTCTCATCATGCTTTGAAAGCTCTTCCAGCATAGCGTCTATCGCCTGCCTCTCGGAAGCGATAATCCCAATCTTAACAGCGCCCTCTTGGAGGGCGAAGACCTGTGGTCTGAGCATGGACGTGTCTGTTATACCTATTAACTGGAAAACCCTGTTTTCAGCGTCATTCCTAGCTATTATGAAGAACCATGGGCCATCCGGTGAGCCGTGAATATGAGTGGCCTGAATGGCTTTGTATATTTTTTTCTTTTCATCCGGCAGCATTGCGAAATCCCTTTCAGTCGTGGGGGCAATCGCCTCAATCGCGTACTCCAACGGATACTTGTAGACTCTGGTCAAGAGATCCCAGTATAGGACGGCAACCTCAGTATCGGTCAGGAACAGTGGGTATATTTCTCTCTGCTTAAGATATTCTGTTATCGAGAAATAGTTAGCGAAATCACCGTTATGGACAAGGGCATCGTTTAAACCAATGAAGGGATGTGACCCTCCTGGATGCCACACCTTTCCCTTAGTAGGGTACCTCTGGTGGCCTATCCAGACGTAAGCCTCAAGGTCTTCAAGCATGTAGTATTTTATGACTTGCTCGGCATAGCCAACGATCTTTAGAACAAACATGTTTCTCCCATGCGACAATACAAATGCCTTCTTCAAACCTGAAGTATAATACTTCCTGTTTAATGTGAAGCTATTCCTATATATGAACTCGTCCTCCATGCCTCTCTGGTTTAGCACTTGTATGCCACGTTCTTCAGCGAACTTTTTTAACGCGTCCTCATCAACTCTGACAAAGTATCGCCAGACTTCTGGAGGCTTCACACTTAGGCCAATGCTCTTATGGTCCCTGAGTGTTGGGAGCTTTTCAAAATGTTCAATTCTCATATGCGGTTTTATGAATTCCGATTCCAGCCTCCTCCTTATGCTTGGAACCAAATAGGCTACCTGAAGCAGGTAGCAGTCCTCCAGAACCTTTTTAGAAACACCCAGCTGCTTAGCTGAGAGTCCTACTGCAGCTATGCCACCGCCCTTACCGTTGCCCCTGTTATGCATCTGCATGAGGGGCCTAAGCAGAAACATTCCCTTTACTGGTATTGAAGAAGCCACACCGATTACGCCACAGCCACCTTCCTCAACCCTTTCTAAACCTTCCAAGCCCATCACCCTAAGTGATCCAGATGAACCAGATAGTTGTACCGTCCTCTCCTAAACTTGACCTCGTCCTTCGGACGGAGCTCCCTGATGCTCCTTAAACCGAGCTTTGAAAGAATATAGTCAAACTGTTTCTTCCATGAACAGTACATGTTTATTATCCTCTGTGCTCCCCATTCAGAATCTATAAGGAGGCTTAAAGCAGGATCTGTGGTTGCTATTCCGGAGGGACATCCTCTCCCCCTTTCACAGTTTCCACATCTCTTACATCCAAGGGCAACGAGTTCGCTTGTGCCTATCACCGCGCCATCAGCCCCAAGCGCTATTATCTTAGCCACGTCGAAGGCTGTTCTTATTCCCCCACTAGCCATTATGGTTATCTCATCCCTCACGCCCTCTCTTACAAGATAGTTGTGGACAATGGGAATAGCATACTCAACGGGCATAGCGATGTTCTTCTTAGCTACATCCGGTGCAGCCCCCGTTCCACCGAAACCCCCGTCTATCTGGAGAATATTGGCTCCTGCATAATAACTCCCAATGGCAACCATATCAACGTCCGTGGGCGTGGATACTTTCACGGAGACGAGTGCCTTAGGATTGATGTCCTTTATCAGCTGCACATGCCTATAATGGTCTTCTACGGAGTAAACGTTGTGAAAGGGGAATGGAGAGAAGAGGCTTATGTTAGGCACAACCTCCCTTATTTCAGCGACCTCAGGGGTAACCTTGTCAGCGAGAAGATGTCCACCTAGACCCGGCTTAGCACCCTGAGCATACTTCAGACAAACTATTCTTGCCCTCTTGATGGTTTCAGCACTCACGCCGAAGTGTCCAGTTGCGACTTGAGTTATCACGTTGTCTTTAAAGGGTATGAGTTCTTTAGGATAACCTCCTTCACCTGTGCTCGTGAACGTTCCCCAGGTCTTAGCTGCAATAGCCCTAGCAATCATAACTCTAAGGCTTATGGAGCCGAATGACATGTCGGCACTATAAACCGGGATCGGGATTACTATTTCGGGTCTCTCATCTTTCCTTTTGTTTAAGACTATGGACGTATCAAGATCCTCAACCTCAAAGATTTCATCGAGAGTTATCTTTTCCTGAAGCTCAAAATCGAACCTTATCCTATCAAATCCCCCTCCCGAGTCACCTACTTTAAACTCATATCTTCCAGAAGGTCTTCCACTTTCAGCCTGTTCCCAGGTTGAGAGGACGAGGTCGGCCGTCCAACGCTTGTCTCCGAGAGTAAGATACTGAGGGTTAATCCTAACTGTTAAAGCACCTGTCGGACATGCTTCTACACATCTTCGACAATCCATACCGATACAGCGACTGCAAGCATTAGCTATGCGAAGGACCCCATCGGGCTTCTTGAATGCTTCGTATTCGATGTGGGCGGAACCTATGTACTCTGGACAAACTTCGGTGCAGATGCCGCATGCGGTGCATTTAGCTCTCTCTAAGATAACATCATACTTGTCTATGACATAAGGTTGCTTGAAGAAGGCAGGTTTCACTTCTGGTTTTTTAAAAACAAGCTTACTCTGCATCATCCAGAATCACCAAACACCTTTTCCTCAAGCTCCTTGTAGAATATGGCTCTACCGAGCTCACCCCTCAGCCTCCTCACCTCTCTCAAACCCATTCCGCCAAGAACTTCGAGAAGCTGGTCTCTCCAAGCACTGACGAGGTTCACAATCCTTTGGGAAGCAAGGTTGATGTCTGCATCTTCAACCCTCATCAGACAATCATCTCGATGTCTATCACCATAACACACTCTGCATCCTAATGCAAGCTGGTATGCTAATCCTATTGCAACCGCGTCTGCGCCGAGAATTATGGATTTAGGAATGTGTGCAGCCTCAGCAACTCCTCCGCTTGAAATGATAGAAACCTCGTCCCGCACACGCTTTTCAACAAGACGGATGTGGACGCTTCGGATAGCGTTTACTATAGCATCAGGTTCCCTTTCGATAATGCATTCATCAACATGAATATGTATAATTTCTACCCCGGCTTTCGCTAAAGTTTCAGCATCCTCCGCTGCTTCATCGATATTTGAAATCCTAGTACAAACTATTATAGAAGGATTGATCTTCCTCACCTGTTTCAAATAATCCCTTATTTTCCACTCGCTTGCCTTTTCCTCTAGATAGTGTAGTTCAATGATTCGTGAGGATTCGATAAGCTTGGAGAACTCCATAATTCTGTCGGAGCGAATTCTAGGCATCAGGTTGAAAACATATGGCGATAAGTCGTCGAAGTAATCCTCCGCCTTTAGGATTGTAAAAGTGTCGAGCATACTGGCAGCCTTGGCTAGTGCAAGCGTCAGACTCCTGTCAGATGAGGAGGAGAGCGGAGCGTCGAGAATTATGGGAACAGGTATCTCAACCACCCTTGGAGGCTCTGAAACAAGCGTGGAGCCTTTGAAAACCAAGCTGGGGGGCTTCCTGCCCAGGTCTACTGTGGTTGAAATGTGCTCCCTTCCATGTATCCCGTCCCTCGTAGGTCTAACTATCTCAGAGAAGTCGAACCAGAAACCGTCGAAACCCTTGCCAGCGAACGACCCTCCATATCCTGATCCCGAAACAGGTATTCTGCCCGTTTCAGCCTCAAAGTAAATGTTTTCTATCTGCTCAGGTGTGAAGTAGGAATTTCCCCGTTTCTCAAACTCCGGATTTAATTCGACACATATTGCTCCTTTAGGACAAGACAACACGCATCGATGACATCCATGGCACCGCTCATCAATAGGCTGAGCAAGCCTCCCGTCCTCGCCGGCTCTCTGAGCCTCGAAAACACATGCTTGTACGCACTCTTGAAGGTTCACACAGTTATTATACACTCTCACCCTAAACTTAGGAGGGCACCCTGTTTTCCAAGGGGCTTCTTTAACCTCTACATGGTACCGCTTGAAACCAGCCTGTTTTTCAGGGAATTTTACCATCGTTCAATCATCAGTTTTTGAGAACTTAACTTTAGTATTATATAAACTTATCGGAAATTTTTTCCGATTAATTAACGTTGATAATTGCCAGCAGAACTGTAACCCATAACCATAAACCGAGTTTGATTCAAGAAACCGGATACATTTTCCGATACATTTATATATGATTTTTTTAGGAATGTAAAAAATTATGACTGAGGAGTTAAACCCCTTTAAAAATGCTCAAAAACAGATTGACAAATGTGCTGAGGTTCTTGGTATCGATAAAGCGACACATGCGGTTCTCAGAGAGCCTATGAGAACACTTGTAGTAAGCATACCAGTCAGGATGGATGATGGTTCTGTGAAGGTTTTCACAGGTTTCAGAGTCCAATATAACGATGCCCTAGGTCCCACCAAGGGGGGGATAAGGTGGCACCCTGAGGAGAATCTGGATACTGTTAAGGCTCTAGCAGCCTGGATGACTTGGAAGTGTGCTCTGCTCGACCTGCCTTATGGCGGCGGAAAAGGCGGGATAATATGCAATCCTAAGGAAATGAGTGTGAGAGAGAAGGAGAGGCTCGCCAGAGCATATGTCAGAGTTCTCGCGGGCTTTATAGGACCGATGAAAGATGTTCCTGCTCCAGATGTCTACACTGATCCTCAGACCATGACTTGGATGATGGATGAGTACTCAACTATCGTCGGGTACAATGCACCTGAAGTCATAACGGGTAAGATGCACATCACTGGAGGCTCTAAGGGAAGAGAGGACGCTACTGCTAGAGGAGGAATGTTTGTGCTCAGAGAGGCTGCGAAACACCTTAAGATAGGGCTTGAGGAGAACAGGGAGAACCTGTATAAGACGCCTCAGGAACTTGCCAGTCTCCCGGATGAAATTCCTAAAGGTAAGAATATTGTGACGGTTGCAATACAGGGCTATGGGAATGCTGGTGCCCTTGCACACTTCCTTGCTACAAGGCTCTTCAAGAATGTTAAGGTTGTTGCAGTAAGCGATTCCAAGGGAGGAATATTCAACGAGGATGGGCTGCCATATGGGAAGGTTAAAGAGGTTAAAGATAAGACGGGGAGTGTCGTAAACTATAAGCCCTCTAAGAAAATAGGCAATGAAGAACTCCTCGAGCTTCCCGTCGACATCCTTATACCGGCGGCTCTTGAAAACCAGATAACTGGGAAGAATGCTAACAGGATTAAGGCGAAGATCGTGCTTGAGCTTGCAAACGGTCCGACTACGCCTGAGGCCGACGAGATTCTCCACAGTAAGAATGTATTTGTAGTGCCTGACTTCTTGGCTAACGCTGGTGGTGTAACGGTATCCTACTTCGAATGGGTTCAGAACCTTTCAAGATATTACTGGGACTACGAGGAGGTTTACAGGAAGCTTGACGCCAAGATGACCAGAGCCTTCTGGGAGGTTATCGAAGCATTAGAGGAGTTCAAGTCTAAGAATATTGATCCTAGAACAGCAGCCTATGTGGTGGCGGTGCGAAGAGTCGTCGAGGCGATGAAAGCCAGAGGATGGGTCTAACAAATAAGAAGTAGCCTTATCCCATACTTTTTTCACAAGTCTTCGGTAAGCTTCATCTTTGAACCCGTTAGTATCACCGCCCAGTATTTCATCATAAATCTGAAAACGCGAAAAGCCGGCCATTTGGTCTACGGGCATATCCTTTCGAAACCTTTTTTCATGCTACCCATTAACCGTGCGAATATGACTACCCTTTCCAGAGTCCTAGCAGTAGCCCGATGATGAACATTAATGAAGAATATGGAAGAATGTTTCCGAGGCCGCTACCCAAGTTGATTATCACGGGTAGGAATTGCATGGCTTTATCAAAAAGGTCTTGGAACGTGAAACTAACGTAGCCTGTAATAATTAAGACTATGACCAACAATATTACTGCGAGGATCAGCTTTATGGTGCGTTTCACCACGAATCCGATGAGGAGCCCAATGATGAACGGGACGACAATCGGAACTATCCAAGCAATCTCCGGGGGGACTGTTACACCGGACATTGGTAGAAAAACAGTGCAGAAATCATTTAAAAAGTTATCATTTTTAATAATATTATAACACAGACCTCTAACGTATTCAAAGACATCCCGGAAAACGGAGAAACGAATTATATCCCTT
>JAWCNV010000014.1:0-49490 GCA_038848185.1 Thermoproteota archaeon
TTGTTAAGCCATACGAAAGTCATCTCGGTAACTAGGGATGAGCCTGCCCCGGTTGTCGGGCTTATCCTGGGAACCCTGAGTATCACCCATCCGACACTGGGATTAGGCTCGTAAATAGTGCCGTCAGTATCCACATCAGTGTCAGGTATGAACTCGCTTCCAAGGGTTCCGTTGGTCACCCATGTTCCGTAGGGCTTGTCCAGCCAGCCTTCAATCGGAGTGTTCTTAATGTATGTTATGCCTAGGTAGGAGGAGTCGTAGAGGACTCTCAGCTGGGCCCCTGTTATCGGGAACCCTGCCTCGTCCACAAGCTGCATCGCAATGTAGTACATCCATACGTTGAAGCCGGCGTAGTCGCCAGCCATGAAGTCTGGCACAACACCCGTTATCCATGGCTTGGTCGGGTGTGTCCCGCCGTTCGTAACCGTGTCATGTATAAGGTCGTATAGTCCGACAGCGTTCCGGACGTAGGAGCCGTTCCAGCTTATTGTTAAGGCGGTTGCGTTGTATATTGTTATCGGTGTCACTACTCCCCTGATCTTCAGCTTTATGATAAGCTGGTAGGTTATTGTTCTGCCTGGCGCAGGGTTATCCCAGACGTCTCCAGGCAGCTCAGGTATGGTTACCCAGCCGTCTGCATCCGCCTCGCCCCACTTCACTATGGGCCAGTTTTCAAAAGTCCAGTCTCCAGGCCAACCTATTGGCTCAGTGCTGTTGTACAGGTATGCTACTGCACCGAATCCTCCTGTAACAGGGTCGTATGCTGCTGCACTACTACCCCAGTTTCCCCAGTCGTCAGCTATCTTGAACTTCCATGGTCCAGGCGGGTACGCGTGCTGAGCCATCACGGCCAGCGGCGCAACCGCCAGCAGTATTGCCAGTATTGTTGCGATCGAGCATATTTTCCTAATATTTAGGTGATTCAAATCTTGTTTCACCGGCTCTCCCTGTCTTTGGACTGCTTAAAAGTGTTTAATGTTCCATTAGGCTGGAACCCGTATTTAGAAAGTTCTAGTAGAGTAGAACATTTTTTCAAGCCTTTCTACCGGTCTTTCACTATGTTAAACCGGGTTATCCCTGGAGCAGGAGCACCAGCATATGTCTGAAACCACATGTGGAGGAGCAGGGTCGATGCTTAGGAAATTTCCTCCCGCATATCCGACAAACGTCTATTTCCACCTGCCCCCGTCCGCGCTACTACACTTCAGACAGGTCTTAAACCATTTGATTAGGCCGAGTGTTTTTAGTCAGCTATTAACGCTTGATTTGCAAGAACGTTTGATGCATACGTAGTGTTTTTGCACTAATGCTTCTGGTTGGAAAAAGCATTTTCAGGATGAGGCCGATAGACCGGGATCAGGAGACTTTAAAGACTGATTGGAGAACGGGGGTTAGGAAAACTAGTTATGCCCATATATTTTGTTAAAAACCTTCGAACACCCGCTTGCCTCCCAAAGGCTCGGTTAAAAAGGCATTTAAACGCCCCACCTCAATGGTTAAGCATGCTTACAAGGAGGAGGGGCGGAGAAGCCCCTGCCAGCGAGGAGCCTGAGGCTGAGGCGGAGCACGCCCAGGAATACTCTTTGAGGACCCCGACGGGCATAGCTGGCTTAGACAGGATTATAGACGGTGGCCTGATAAGGAGCAAGACCTATCTTGTGGCGGGTGAGACTGGGACAGGCAAGACTATTTTCAGCCTGAGGTTCATACTTAAGGGGCTTGAGATGGGGGAGCCCTGCGTCTACGTTCCTTTCGACGAGACTATCGAGGGCACTGTGGAGGGTGCTTTAACACTTGGTTGGGATCTTGAGACTCCGATGAGGAGGAACATGCTTAGGATACTTGACGCGAGGCCATTCTTCGCAGAGGTTATGAGGGAGAAGTTTATGGCTGAGGTTGTGAGGGAGATCGTTAAGGAGCTTAAGAAGCATGTTACTGAGATAGGTGCTAAGAGGCTGGTAATAGATCCTGTGGCACCGCTCGTGGGGGAGGTGGTGGATGTTTCCTGGACTAGGGACTTCATAAGGGGCTTCGTGACAGCAGTTGAGAAGTTTCTGGGGTGCACCACGATAATAACGAGCGAGGTCCCCACTGGGAGCGGTTTGCTCAGCAGGTTTGGCGTTGAAGAATTCCTCTCATCCGGAATAATAAAGCTCTCGATAACTCCGGTTGAGAACAGGAACCTGAGGACTATGATGGTTAGGAAGCTCAGGTGGACAAGGGTTGATTTAACCCCGTACGTCTACGAGATAAAGCCTTTGGAGGGCATAGTGATACTTGAGCCCCTCCACGAGTATGTTAAGAAGCTTTAGGAAGAAAAAGCCTAGTGTTGTTCACGCTATGAAGTATTGGAAGGCTGCACCCACGTAGAGTATTAGGAAGGAGGTTAACATCGCTGCCTGAGGACTCGCCTTAAACCACCGTACTATTGCCGCTGAAAGCAGGAGTGCGCTTACTCCTCCCGCAAGGATCTGCAACAATCCTGGAAACGGGTTGGGCGGGTATGAGAGCAGCATGATCCAGCCGTAGGCGAGCTGGGGGAGGAAGCAGAAGGGCAAAGCCGTCAGGAAGCCTGTTTCAACACTTCTCCTCTTGAAGACCAGTCTCGGAACAAGGTACACCAGTAGAAGGCTTAGGGCAACGCTGCCAAGGGTTGAGGAGAAGCTTACTCCTGTCAGGGGCATCAGGAGCGCCAGCCCGATTCTAGCGTAGAGGCTTGAGGCCGAGAGGCTTAGAAGTATGAGGGCAGCCATCGGCATCATGATCCAGCTAGGAAGCTCTGTGAAGAACCATACTGGTACCAGTGTCTCAATGACCCGGGGCATCTCGCTCGCAGCCGGCGGCGGGACTAGGCCTGATTTCAAAGTCATGTAGACTCTTTTACCCTGCTCGCTTAAAACATACTTCCTGTCACTCGTCTGCTCAACAAGCTCCCCTAAGGCTAGAAGATGATGGTAGAGGCTGCCGGTGCTTAAGCCGAGCTCCCTCTTAAGGTCTTTAATGCCCATCGGCCCGGATTCCCCTAGCTTGATTATTAAAGCCCGCCTCTTCCCGTATGAGAGGGCAAGTATAACCTTATCCAGGCCGTCTTCCTCCACGAGACATGCATGAGCACTACAGGAATATAAAAACAATGCTTTCAGCATGAGAATACGGTTTAAGCGTTTTCCACCAGTGTTTTAAACAGTTTTCTCAGGTCCTATCTTTTTCCCCCAGCAGGCCTGTAGGAGCCAAGCATCTTCAGCCCAACAGTCTTATGCTTCAGTTTCTCAAGCGTCTTCGAAACCCGTTTATCCCACGCGGCTCCGTCAAACTCCACCAGGAACATGTATTCCCAGGGCTTGCCTTTAACAGGCCTCGACTCTATCCTCGTCAGGTTTAAACCCTGCTTCGCGAACACCCCTAGAGCATTGTAGAGTGAGCCGGGCTTATGCTCCAGAACCATTATCAGCATTGTTCTCGCAGCACCCCTAAATCTTTCAACTACTTTTCTTGAAAGAATGAGGAAACGGGTGTAGTTCTCCTGCTCATCCTGAATGTTTCTAGCAAGTATTCTCAAACCGTATTCTCGCGCAGCTGCCTCAGAGCATACTGCTGCCCCTCCACCGGTTTTAGAAGCCATGGATGCTGCTTTAGAAGTGCTTGAAACCTCCCTTATCCTCGCATCGGGAAGAACCTTGTCCAAGAACCTTCTGGCTTGGGCTAGAGCATGCGGGTTTGAGAAGACTGTTTCAACATCTTCAAGCCTCCTCTCCTTGGAGGAAAGGTGTAGGGCTATTTTCAAAACCTCCTCCCCAACTATGCTGAGGCTGGAGGAGGCTAGGCAGTCAAGTGTTTCGGACACATGTCCTTCAAGACTGTTTTCAACAGGAACCACACCGTAGTCAGCCTCATCCTCCTCAACGTTTTTGAAGACGCTTCTTATCGTGGGGCAGGGTTGTAGAGAATAAGGCTTTCCTGAGAAGTATTTTTCAGCAGCCTCCATCGTGAAGGAGCCTCTTGGACCAAGGTAGCTAACGGTGAAGACGCCTTGAAGCCTCTTGCCGTAGCTGATTACAGCGTCGAAAACCTTTTCAACCATCGCGGGGTCCAAGCCTTTTTCAGAGGCCTTCTTAAGAACATTCCTGTAAACCTGTTTCTCCCTCTCCTCGTCAACCATCAGCATGCCCAGCCTCTTCTTCTCCGCCCCGATCATTCTCGTAAGCCTGATTCTCTCAGCCATTGCTTCAACAATCTTCTCGTCAACCCTGTCTATCATCCTCCTCAATTCTTCAACACGTTCCCTCAATCTTTAACAATCCTCTCCACTAAGCCTGACCTAGCGTAATGGTCTACGAGAACTATTGCTGAAACAGCCTCAACCACCGGCACAGCCCTGGGAGCGATGCAGACGTCGAACCTCCCGCCCTCAAGGCTTAGTTCAACACTCTTCTCCTCCTCAAGGTTAACGGTGCGCTGCCTCCTCCTTATGGATGGAGTAGGCTTGAACACTGCTCTGAAAACGATTGGCTCGCCTGTTGAAACACCTCCCACAACACCTCCATCATTATTTCTGAGGAGCCTTACACCCCAGTTTCTGAAAGACAGCTCATCGTTGAACATGCTACCCCTCATGGAGGATGATTCGAAGCCCCTGCCGAATTCAACTCCCTTCACGCCGGGTATGGCCATGACTGCTCTCGCAAGCTCAACGTCCAGCCCCTCCACCAATGGGTCTCCAATACCAGGCGGAACCCCGTGTATCCTGCATTCAACAACCCCGCCGACGCTGTCACCCTCCTTGGAAGCCTCCTCAATCTCCCGCATCATCATTCTTGAAGCATCAGGGTCGATGCACCTCACCGGCGAATCATATGTTTTGCTTAAAGCAGCCTCATCCGGCTCACCCCTGTAAACAGCGTTACCTATCCTCGTCACGTGGCCGTATATCCTTACGTTTCTCCTCTCGAGAACCTGTGTTGCTAAGGAGCCTGCTGCAACCCAGCTCGCGGTGAACCTGCCTGAGGAGAAGCCGCCTCCCCTGTAATCGTTGAACCCCCCGTACCTAACACGGTAGGGGTAGTCGACGTGGCTCGGCCTCGGCGTCACCCTTATGGCTTCATAGAAGCCTGAGTCAGCCTCCCTGTTCCAGACCGCGATGAGGATTGGGGCACCGGTTGTGAAGCCTTTGAAAACCCCTGTGAGAAGCTCGAACGAGTCTTCCTCAACCCTACTGGTGGAGCCGTAGCCGGTCCTCCTCCTTAAGAGGCTCAGCCTAATCCTCTCCTCATCCACCTTTAAGCCGGCTGGAAACCCCTGGATGAGGGAGCCCACTAGCCTGCCGTGGCTCTCCCCGAAGAAGCTGAACACGATCATCCTGCCTAAAGTGTTTAAACCCATTGGAGCTCGACACCAGCCTCCCTAAGCCAGCTGTAGAAACCCGGGTTAGACTTTGAGACTGAGCCCGCGTTGACTATGGTGGTCTCTCCCTCAGCTAGGGCGCCTGCAGCAATAAGCATCATTTCAATCCTGTGGTCACAGCCAGCGTCCACGGTTGAACCCTTCAGCCTGCACGGCCCCTCCACAATCATCTTCCCACCTTTGAAAACTGTTTTCACACCCATGTTCGACAAGCCTTCCACAATAAGCGTTGCCCTCATAGACTCCTTCACCTCAAGCCTCCCAACACCCTCCAGAACCGTAGCACCCTCCGCTGCTGTCGCAGCCAGTGCCAGTGCCGGAACAAGATCCGGGTTGTCGGAGCAGTCTAACACGCATGCCTTTAGCCTACCGGGGTTCTCAGCTATAAGCGTATTCCCCGACCATTCTACCCTGAGACCCATCCCCCGCAGCTTTTCAACAACCTCCCTGTCCGGCTGAGGCTTGTCCACAAGACCCTCCACCGTAACCCTCTCCCCCGTCAAGGCAGCCATAGCCAAGGGTATTGAGGACAGGGAATAGTCTCCTGGAACAGCATGGTTGAACGGTTCCAGTTTCCCAGACTCAACCCTAATCCCCCCAGCCTCGAAGAATGATTCAACACCATGCATCTTTAGCATTCTCATAGTTAGGTCAACGTAGGGCTTGGAGACAAGAATACTGTTTTTCAAAACTATTGTGAAGCCTCGCCCAAGCCTAGCACCCGCTATCAGGAAGCCTGAAACATGCTGGCTGGAGTCTGAAGCGTCTAGAACAACCCTCGTCGAGCTGAAGCCGCTGCTCTTAACCGTGAGCGGGGGCCTACCCTCGTCAGAGTATGCTTCAACCCCAATCGATGCGAAGGCATCCTCAAGCATTCTGACAGGCCTCCTCCTAAGGCTCTCGTCCCCAGTGTAGACGGCGTAAGACGGTTTAGCGGCCACAATAGGGGAGAGCATTCTGAGGGTTGAGGCTGAGCCCCCGCAGTCAATAGGTGCCTCAGGGTTTCTTAACTCGCTGCCCTCCACAGTTGTCTCACCATTACTAAAACCTACGGGTACTCCTAGGAGGCTCAGCGCCCTCAGGGTTGCCTCAACATCGTCACACTTGGAGAGCCCTGTTATTCTTGAAACACCGTTTGAAACCGCTGAGATCAGGAGGCTCCGGTGCGAGTAGGATTTGGACGGTGGAGCAACGTATCTCAGGCTACCCCTCCATCCTCCCTTGACCTTCAGCACCCTACTCGACAATCGCATTATTGTTGCACACACCTGTTTCAACAATTCTGCCGAACCTTGATAAGGCTCTTCTAACCTCCTCAGCCTCACCCGGCTTAACTACGGCGGCAACTGCAGGACCCTTGCCTGAAACCCCTGCGGCAACCGCCCCGGCTTTCAAAGCCTCTAGAGCAGGCTTCTCATCAAGTCCTAATGCTGTTGAGACAGACAGCCCGTTAAGCGTCATAGCCAGCCACTCCTCACCCTCCAGAGCCAGCCTGTGGGCCAGCCTCATCAAGGGTTCAACAGGCTTGAACAGGCTTGTGTCAACCTTCCCGCTTAGCATCTCGCCCGGGGGGACGAGTATCAGAACCTTGAGCGAACCGTCAACAGGCCTCCTGGCAACAAGCTTCTTCTCAAGATTATTGGTGACGGTGAGCCCGCCTAGGACGCATGCTGAAGCATCGTCGAACGCTCCTGTCACTGATACTCCTGCCTGGATGCTTGCTTCAGCAGAGTATCTTGCTGCCTCCAGTAGGTCAGCCTTCCCCGAAGCCTCTTTAAGGCAGGCTAGGGCAGCCGCCGACGAGACTGCGCTGCTCGACTTCAACCCTTTCCGCGGAGGAATCTCCGAGTACACTTTCACCTCGCATCCTTTCTTAACACCGTGGTCTTTTAAAACGAGGCTGCAAACCTTTTCAACAAGGTTGCCTGGCTTAAGCATTCTCCCCCCCGAGTATATTTTGAAAACCTGCTTATCCAGCAGGATGCAGCCCGCCTCAACCCTGAGCCCTACTCCCAGTGCTGCACCCAGGCCATTAGCCATCGCGTTCACAATGCTTACTGCACCATGAACCACTGCCCTGCTCAACCGCTGAGCCTCCTCAGAGCCTCCTCCCTCATCTCCTGGATAGGCGGCTTAACGCCGAACCATTTTTCAAAGCTTTCAGCAGCCTGGTGGACAAGCATCTCCACACCTGGGATTGTTCTCAAACCTTTTCCAGAAGCCTCCTTCACCAGCCTAGTTGGGTGAGGAGTATAAACCATGTCCAGGAGCATCTGGCCACTCCTCAAGAATTCCGCTGGAATGGGTGTCTCAAACCTGTTGCCCATCCCCACCGGGGTTGCGTTCACCACGATGTCCGCATCCTTAAGCATTCCAGCAGCCTCCTCTAAGCTGTGAACATCGATGTCGAAACCCTTCTCGGCAAAATGCTCCCTTAGCTCAACGGCCCTTTCAAGGCTCCTGTTAAACACGATGACCATGCAACCCATTGAGAGCAAGGCTAACACGGCTGCTCTAGCGCCACCGCCAGCCCCTATTACCGCCGCAATGCCACCCCCTTCGAACCCAGCCTCCCTAAGAGGTTTCTCAATCCCCATGACATCCGTGTTGAACCCTTCCAGAACCCCCTTAGATACTTTAACGGTGTTGACGCATCCAGTGAGCTCCGCAGACTTGTCAAGCCTGTCAACTAGGCTTGCGACAGCAACCTTATGCGGAATCGTTACGTTGAATCCTAGGACACTGTTAGCCTTGGCGAGGGAAACAAACCATTCTAGCATTTCCCGTGGGACTCTAAGAGCAAGGTAGACAGCGTCCAAGCCAAGTTTCCTGATCACCCTGTTGTGCATGGGGGGGCTTATGGAGTGTGAGACAGGGTCGCCTATCACGAAGAGAAGCATTGTCTCTGAGGAAGGGGCCCACTCTACCATACGCCCATCCTCCTGTATACGGTGATCATCCTCCTCACGGTTGCTTGTCCGGGTGCCAGCGAGTCATCGTATGAAGCGTAGGTCATGAAGCCTCCGAGCAGGGGGGAGAGTATTCTCGTTGCGAAGCCTTTCTCCCCCATTCCGAAGCAGACAACCCTGGTTCCGCTGATTTTTTTGAGAAACAGGAGCAGGGTTGCCTCGTCAACAGGATTCCTAACCATTGTGACAATCTTGTAGATGTCAGCACGCCTCCTCCTCATGGCTGAGAAAACATTGCTCAGAGTCTTGACGCTGGGGGTTCCAGACCAATCGTGGTGTGAAACAATCAGCCCAACATCTTTCTCCGAGGCTAGTCTCGAAACATCCTCAAGTATCCTAGACCTGTGCTCCACATCCACGTATTTGAACGGCGCCTCCAAAGCTTTTTCGAAGAGCCTAAGCCTATTCTTCTCACCGCCCCTGTATGCTCCACCATCCCATGAAGGCCTTATTGTCGCTATGCAATGAACACCAGAATCCTCAACCATTCTGAGGAAAGCATCATACTGCTTCTCACCCGCGTAGTCAAGCCTGAGTTCAACGAGGCTTACTCCAAGCTTTTTAGAGAAGCCGATTGCTTTCGAAACCCTTCTCACACTATCGGTTTTCACCGAGACGCATATTCTAGGCTTCAAAACTCAAGCATCAGCTCCCCTTCCACAGGGGTGCCGAAGTGTCTCCCAGTCTTCCTCGGGGCGTAGGCAATAATCTTGTCCCCAGGCTTAAGCTCCCTCACGCTCTTCGAGCCCTCCGGCGTGACAACTCTTATCGTCTCAGCATCCTGGAGGAAAACCTTCCCCCTTACATTGTTTAAACGGGCCTCAACTATCTTCAGAGGCCTCTTCTCAACCTTCATCCGGCAAACCGTGATCGGCCTCGCCTCGCCAGACCTTGAGACAGCTAGAACACTGTCTCCTGAACGTAAGTCGCTCAAGTATGGTGTTAAGCCTCCTGCACCAAGAACATACTGGGATATTGCTCCAGCGTTAACCCTGAACGGCCGGGGCTTTGTGAAGCCTGACTCAGCAACCTCAGCTTCAACCAGCGTGAGCAGAGATGAGAATGATCCTATGAGCATACCTTCCCCCGGCCCCATGGTGTCGCAAGCATCTACGCAGGCCCTTAGCCCAACACCAGCCTCAGAAACCTTCTCCACATCAGCCTCGCCAAGCCTCAGCACTGCTTCAATAGGCTTCAAAGCTTCAGCAGCCTTACATGCTTCCCCAAGAGGCATGTTCAGAGCGACAGCGTCAACACCCAGTTCAAGAGCCTTAAGCGCGAGCCTAGCCTCCTCGACGGTTGAGGCTTCTGCCACAATCATCGCCCTCCCCCGCAGCTTGGCTACAAGGTTCTCCCAAGGTATCACCTTCCAGTCGGCGGTTCTAACCAGTATCCTTCTGACACCTGTCTCAGCTGCGCGCAGAGCCTTATCCTCGTCAGCCACACTCCTTATCTCGAGTTCAAGCACTGTTGAATCAAGATCTCCGCTGCCCAAGGAGCCCAGGGACTCCCATTGGACAAGTCTGAGGCTCTCCCCCCGACCCTCCACAATCCTCCTCGTCCTTGAAACAACCCTGTCCACTCCAAGAGCCTCATCCAGCCTATCTGCGAAGACCCAGACCTCTTTCAAGACCCAGATACCTCTGCAGCATAGTCAACTGAGGCCCTGTCGTGCACTATTGCTTTCAACGCTTCAGCCATCCTTCTCGGATCACTATGCTGGAAAACGTTTCTGCCTATGGAGACGCCTGCAGCACCGGCTGAAACAGCGTCGTGAACCATTTTGAGAAAGTCTTTTGGAGAGGAGGTTTTAGGCCCGCCGGCTATCACCACTGGCACACGTGTTGAGCTCACGATAACCCTGAATGATTCTACTGAACCAGTGTAGTTGGTTTTAACAACGTCTGCACCCAGCTCAACCCCTATTCTCGCAACGTGCGCAACCTCCTTGGGCGAATGCTCCTCCACTATCTTCGCCCCCCTTGGATACATCATTGCCAGCAGCGGTAGGCCAAGCATGCTGCAGACCCTGGATGACTCAGCCAGGAAAGCCAGCTGCTCGTAATCTGTTTCGGAACCAACGTTAACATGCAGGGAGAAGCCGTCTGCACCCAGTGAAACAGCTTCAAAAGGTGTTGCGCAACGCGTCTTCCTAAGCCTGTCTGAGCTGAGCTCTGTCCCAACTGAGCCGTGCACTATCAGCCCCATCCCAGCGAAGTCAAGCCGTTTAGCCCAGCCCTTGTGCACCACGACAGCGTCAACACCCCCCTTGGCCAGCTCCCCCATCAGCCTACTCATGTCCTCTAAGCCTTTCACAGGCCCTATTGAAACACCGTGATCCATCGGAACCATGACTGTCCTACCGTCTTCCCTGAAGATTCTTCTGAGCCTCCGTCTCTTACCTGGGTCAGAGCAGTCCAGCATGCTCATAAGTGCTTCAACTCCCTGAGCAGCTCCGCGACAAGTATTGAGCCTCCTGCAGCACCTCTCACAGTATTGTGCGACAGGGCGACGAATTTAACTGTTAACACCCCGCACCTTCTAACTCTTCCGACGACGACACCCATTCCCCCCTTGTAATCCCTGTCCAGCCTAGTCTGAGGCCTATCCTCCTCCTCCCTAACCTGTATGACAGGGTCAGGTGCTGAAGGCAACCCCATCTTCTGCGGTAAAGGTTTGAAGCTTCTCAAAGCCTTCTTAACCTCCTCAGCATCAGCATTCTTCTCGAGCTCCGCGAAAACGTGGAGCATGTGCCCATCCACAGTCGGAACCCTGTTCACACTTGCTGAAACCGGGATGTCGAGAGGCTTACCTGGTTCACCAAGTATCTTAGATGTCTCTGTCTGAAGCTTCTCCTCCTCACCCTTTATGAAGGGTATAACATTGTCAACTATGTCCAGTGACTGAACGCCAGGATAGCCTGCTCCGCTCAACGCCTGCAGCGAAACAACCATAATCCTCCTTAGGCCGAAGGAGTCGAGGAGAGGCTTCAGAGGTATTACTAGAGGCATCGTCGTGCAGTTGGACTTGGTGACTAGGAAGCCTTTCCAGCGCTTCTCCTCACGCTGCTTCTCGATGAGGCTCAGGTGGTGAGGATTGACCTCAGGTATTATCATTGGGACTAGGGGATCCATTCTGAAGGCGCTGGTTGTCGAGACTACTTTGAAGCCCTGTTCAGCGAGCTTCGGCTCTATGCCTGTGGCAACCTCGCTCGGGAGGCTTGAGAACACTAGCTCAACATCGTTCAGGGCCTCAGGCCTCGTCTCCTGCACCGTCATGTCTGAAACCTGTTCAGGAGGGCCTCCCCCCAGCAGCCAGTGGGCAGCCTCCCTGTACTTCTTGCCCATAGACCTTTCCGAGGCTGTTAGAACCTTGATCTCGAAGAAAGGATGGTTTGAAAGGAGTTTCACAAACCTTTGCCCAACTAGGCCGGTTGCCCCTAGGACTGCTACGCTAATCCTCCTCAACCCTGAAAACCTCTTCAAGCAGCCTGAAGGCTTTTTCAACATGCTCCTCAGGCATTACCACTATGAAGTACGAGCCGAGTGTCAGGATGCCATGTATGTTAATCCCCTCCTTAGCCATGGGTGCGGAAATCCTGTAGAGTACTCCAGGGGTCTCGTGAAGATCTGTTCCGCGTATAACTATTCCCCGCAGACCCTGTCTCACAGCCAGCCCTACAGCATCCTCCTCCTGCAGGAAGCTGTCATGCATCTTCTGAACAGTCTCCTCATCAAGGTTACCAGAGAAGTATGCAAGCATCTCCCTGTTGTTTGAAACTATGCCGAGGAGGCTGAGCCCATCCTCCTTAAGATTCTTCAAAACATCCATCGTCCGGGAGACTGCTTTAATACTTCTCCCAACGAACATTACTGCCGAAACATTCTCTTTAATAATCTCCATGCTTAAAGGCGGGGCTGAAGCCATTATGAGAGTGCCTCCGCCGCTGAGACTCTTAGAATCGTAGCTTATCACCCTAACCTTGAACGAGGGCGGAATATACTTCAGCGAAGACTTATGGATGAACTTGACGCCGACGTCGGCGAGGGCTGCAAGCTCCTCTGTTGTAAGCTCCTCAAGCCTCCTCGCGGATTTAACTAGGCGCGGGTCAGCAGTCATTATTCCTGAGACGCTTGTAACCAGAATAGTGTCTCTAGGGCTTAGCGCAGAGGAAAGTATGAAGGCTGTTGAATCGCTTCCCCCTCTTCCAAGCGTAGTAACATGGTTTTCAGCATCCTTCCCGACGAACCCTGGGAAAACAACAGCGTCAAACTCCTTCAACAGTTCCCCCACAACTCGCCTTATCCTTGCGCAAGATTCCTGAACCATTATCCTAGCGTTCCCATGGTTTCCGTCAGTTATGATCGGCCAATCCTCCTGGGAAGGATCTAGGAAAATAGCTTTAACATCCTTGGAGAGAAGAGTAGTGGAGAATACTCTTGCACTAGTCCTCTCACCCATTGAGAGAACCTCATCCATGAATCGGGGGTCGCCAGCATCCTTGAAGAGCTGGAGAAGAGTATCAGTCGTGGAACCCATTGCGGAAACAACGACCACAACCTTATTCTTGTTCCTTACTTCTTGAGCCACCAGTTCAGCAGCATGCTCAACCCTCTCCCTGGTGGATAGGGAAGCACCGCCAAACTTGACGACGAGAACACCGTTGGAACCCATTGCCATAAACCTCCCAAATATTTTTAATAGTAAAACTGGAAGAAGAACATCCCTTCTGAAGCCTCTGAAACGGCTCCAGGGGATTTCCCGCTGTGCTTCGAATTGTTAAGCATAGAGTCCCCATTTAATGGGAGTGTTTAAAAAGTTTACTAAAGGGTTAACCGTGTAATTACTGCCGTTTATAACAGCTACGTGCCTGAAAACCTCAGGAGGAAATACTTGTATCCGGTTACAAGAGCCTCCTCGGCAGCCTTCAAAATATTGGTTGAAACACCTATCGTCGTCCACCTAGTATTGTCAGACTCGAATTCCGCTATAATCCTAACTGAGGCAGCGGTTCCAGACGGGGCGTCAAGCTCCCTTACCCTGAACCCTATGAGAGAAACGTATGCGATCCTAGGGTAGCTTGGGCTGAGAGCCTTCTTCAAAGCGTTGTCGAACGCGTTCACAGGCCCGTTTCCCTCGCCTGATGCAGCTACACTGGTCTCCCCCACCCTTGCTTTAACCACGCATTCAACAATCTGCTTGTCGCCCAGCCAAGTGACTAGTGACGTCCAGTGTTCAAGCTCGAAGAGCTGCGGCGGACCGTAGAAAGCCTCGTAGAGGATTAGGAAAAGGTTTCCGTCAACCCCTTCGAAAAGATAGCCTTTTGCTTCAAGCTCCTTAACCTTTTTCAAAGCCTCTACAAGCCGGGGATCCTTCCTGTCGACTTCAAAACCCATTTCCTGAGCCTTAGCAGCAAGGTTTGCAGTCCCAGCCTGAGACGAAACCACTATGGCCCTGGTGTTTCCGAATACAGCTGGCTCAGTGAACTCGTATGCCTCCCTGTTTTTAAGAACCGCGTGGCCGTGTACACCACCCTTATGGGAGAAAGCATACTTGCCTACGAAGGGTTGCCTCGGATTCTCCTCTAGGGAGGCTATGACTCGCAAGTATTGTGAAACTGTTGAGAGCATTCTGAGGTTGACATCCATCTTGCAGCCCATTCTTGAGGCCAGTACGCCTATCACCTGTATTATGTCAGCGTTGCCGCATCTTTCTCCAATCCCGTTTACGGTTCCCTGAACCATCACCGCCCCCGCTTTAACTGCTGCAACACTGTTCGCTACAGCCATACCCGTGTCGTTGTGAGCATGGATGCCGAGAGGGGTTTCGAAACTGTTTTTAATCTTCCCAGTGATCTCGTAGACCTCTAGGGGGTCGGAGGCTCCCCGCGTATCAGCTAGAACTAGGAACGATGCTCCAGCCTTCTCAGCAGCCTTCAAAACCTCTGTGGCGTAGTCAGGGTTATCCTTATAGCCGTCGAAGAAATGTTCAGCGTCGAATACAACTTCTTTCCCACGACTCTTTAAATATTTAACAGTGTCGTAAACCATGTTAAGGTTCTCTTCAAGCGTGGTGTTCAAAACCTCCTTCACGTGGAGAACCCAGCTTTTCCCGAAGACGGTTGCAACAGGTATGTTTGGAGGAGCAAGATATTTCAAACCCTGATCCTCCTCAGCCTTAACCCCTGGTCTACGCGTCATGCCGAATGTTGAAACCTTCGCCTTTAACCCGTACCTAGTAATCTTCTCGAAGAAGGAGAGGTCCACCGGGTTCGTCTCGTTAGGCCATCCTCCCTCAATATAGTTTACGCCAAGCTCGTCAAGCTTGAGGGCAATCTTAATCTTGTCCTCGAGAGAGAAGTTTACTCCGACAGTCTGATTACCGTCCCTGAGAGTAGTGTCGAAAACAAGTATCTTTTTATCCTCTAGACTACCCATGCTTAAGCCACCTGAACCTCGGGTCGCTTAAGACAGCAGGGTGATTAGGATCAACCATGACAACCTCAAACCACTTGTATACCCCGTCCTCACCAACCCAGTACGAGCCCAGCACCCGCATGTTCGGATACTCGCGGGCAGCCCTCTCCTCAGCCATCTTCCGCCTGCTCTTACCTGGTTTGAAGAGCACGACACCCATGTGTCTAGGTCTCCTGCCTGCCCTTGGCCTAGGCTTCCTCCTACCCCCCTTCCTAACCCTTGATCTGACAACTATGAATCCTGGCTTAGCCCTGTACCCTAGTCTCCTGGCAGAATCCGCGTCAGTAGGCTTCTCAACCCTAGTTACAGAAGGCTGGTGCCTCCACTCTACGAGCCTCCTTCTACGCGTTTCCCTAACAGCCTCTAGGAGAAGCCTTTTAGAATCCTTTGAAAGCCTAGTTCTCTTCATCTCTCAACACTCTTAACCCTGTTAACCCTGGAGAGCAACTTAATAATTCTTCGGGAGAGTATTTTAGCGGTTTCCCTCTGCGCCTCAACTGTCTGAGCCCCTATGTGTGGAGTGAAAATAACATTAAGCCCCTCTGGAACCTTGGGCAGCCTAGGCGGCTCACTGCTGTAGACGTCTAATGCAGCACCCTTCAGCCTACCCTTCTCCAAGGCTTCTATCAGAGCAGCCTCATCCACAACTTCTCCTCTAGAAGTATTAACGAAGTATGCGCCGGGCTTAATCATGGAGAATTCTCTTGACCCAAACATTTTCCTAGTGCCCTCGTTAAGAGAAACATGGATTGTGAAGATGTCGCATGTTTTAAGAGCATCCTCGAGGGTGGAGTAGCAGCATCCCCTTGAAGTAACAGTTGAAGGGTCGACGAAGGGGTCGACCACCGTAACCTCGCACCCAAAACTCTTCAGTAACCTTGAAACCCTTCTTCCAACTCTGCCCCAGCCTATTACGGCAACCCTTTTTCCGAACAGCATCTCACCCTCATGCGAGCTCTTAATCCAGACGCCGCATTTCGTGCATGCGTCGCAGAAGACGATTCTACGCATGAGGCAAAGCATTAGTCCAACGGTAAGCTCAGCCGTGGATTTTGCAACGTAGCTGGGGCAGTTAACAACCTTTATTCCAAGCCGCTCAGCCTCACTCACATCAATATTATCCAGCCCGGAGCCGGCTCTGCCTACTATTAGCAGCCTACTACCCCTCCTTAAAACCTCACTGTCGACTAGAGTCCTGCTTCTCACGAGAAGAACCTCGTAATCCTCAACTATTCTGAGGAGGTCTTCCCGGCTTATGCCAGCTAAATCATCCACCCTAAGACCTGCTTCCCTAAGTATGCGTAAGCCATCTTCATGAAGCTGGTCAGCCACCAGCACCTTCATTCCGTTCCACATAGCCGAATCCATGGCGCGGATATCTGCTCAAACACACCAGTATATAAGCTATTCATATGACTATATTACCCTAATTCTTTCCAGATTAATAATAGGAGAGCCAAAGCGACTGGTTACAACATTTTCCATGGCTGCTGTCAGAACTGAAAAATCCCAGCTTGCCAAGATACTAACTGAAGCAAGAATAGAGTATAACTATGTTCTTTAAGGGAATTAGGAAAGGCTAAATTGGAACCTATGTAAACTGATGTTTCCGCTTCTTTCACTTTCTTCGACTAGTATGCTCTTTCGGCTTGGTTCGGAAGTAGAGGCCTCAGCTCTTCCAACTTTTGTGACTATTTCAACCTTTATTTACTAGTTCTTCAGCCTTATTGAGCAAAGGGGTCTACATAATATGAAAGCCTCAGAATGGTATAGAATAAGAAAAATAACTAGTGGAACTTGGGCAATAGACGATCATGGCTGTGACATAATGTACCTTGTCAGCGGAGACAAAAAGTGCCTCCTTATAGACACTGGATGGGGAATCGGCGATCTTCCAAAGCTAATAGATTCCCTTTCGCCTTTACCCTTGATCGTGGTGAATACTCATGGCCATCCAGACCACTCCTACGGGAACAGCTTATTCAATAAAGTATACATACATGAGGCAGACAAGTCTTTCATAAACAAACCTCCAGATGCTGATACGAAAAGATGGCTCATAAGAAACGCTCTACCCAAATCCTTACCTGAAAACTTCCACATAGACACATGGGCTGTAACAGTGCCTTCTTTAATGCCGATCGAGGACGGCCACATCTTCGATCTGGGTAATCGACGTCTGCAAACCATATGTGTTCCAGGCCACACTCCTGGTTCAATCTGTTTATTAGACAGTGAAAACCGACTATTATTCACTGGCGATACCATTCAGAATCCAACTTGGCTTCACCTAGAAGAATCGCTCCCTCTAAGCCAGTTCCATGAGAATTTGAAGCAGCTGCAATCCAAGATGAACAAATTTGATTACTTTCTCCCAGGGCACGCTGATCTTCAGAAATTACCCTTACCAAAGGCGAATATCGATGAACTAATAGCTGGAATCGAACAGATCCTGGAAGGCAAACTTGTGGGTCAAGAAGAAAAAACATTCGCTGGCGACGGATTACGCTGCGATTTTGGTTCAACAGGTATCGTCTACAGACCTGATCATCTATGATTCAATGAAATAATGGAGCCGCACGCGGCGTTTGTAGGAGGCTAAGTCGAAATCTAATCGAGACGGAGCTGATTCCAATGTTCCAAAATCCATGACTATGAAAATTTTAAGAATGTTTTCTAATGTCATGTGGAGTAAAAAGTTTTGGAGCTAGGATATTGTTTAAATCCAGCCGTGTATAAGTTATTCAGGCGGCCATGCTAACCCTATACCCCCTAGGTGGACTTCCATAAAGAAGCCGGAAGCGCCAGTTAATAATGTGGCTACTATAAGTGGAGAAGCTCACCCGTCCAGTAGAATAATGTGTCCAGAAGCCTTGAGAACCATTATCTGAAGACCGTGTTGTAGAAAGCAAGTTATTGAGGAATCAATGGGCTGACGCTTTAAGGCAACTAAAGCCTTCTGACCATAATCTCCTGTTGAACGCTTGCAACGAGCTTAACAGAAAACCATGTTAAGTCATTAAAACTTTTAAATCATGTACCTATCTCTTCTCCTTTTCTTCCCCCCGGGCGGTATGTATTCGTGAGAAATGGAGTAGTAAAGACGTATAGCCCTTTCAATCGCATCTATCCTCTTCTTCACCTCCTCAAATTTCTGCTCCCTACTCATACCCTTGGGATCAAATGCCGAGTAAAAGAAGTCAAATTCCTCCGGAGGAGGGGGCATCCAGTGGATTACCTCGACTCCAAATTCTTCGCTCGCTTTCCTCGCTGCCTCGTCCCCGCATCTGATCTTATATATCAACTCTTCGAAGGGTTTTTGGGAAGCATATTTGTCCCAGTTTTTCCTGTCAGCCAGTTCCTCTCGAATATCCATCTCCTTTTGAACTATTTTATGGATGAGGTTTTTCCGCTTATCCTTGTCCTTTTCAACTTTCTTAACCTCCTTCCCATAAATTGACCAAAGAATATCCGATATCTGCTTCGATAGGAAGCGTATGCCACGAGTCTCTACCACTATTTTTCCATCGATATCCCCATAAACCTTGCCGTAAAAATGGCCACCACGGAGAGGAATATCGATGACCCACTTCGTTGGTACGCCTTCCAAGGTTCTATCTTCGTCTGGGGCGAAGAACGTTGTTCCGCTCGTTTTGATCTCATAATCATCCGTCCCACTAGTTAGGTATCTCCCTATCATCCTTAGAAGCTCCATGTCTACTTCCTCTTCCGACATCTCCTTCATCCTCCTCTCTCAATGATCTCTATATATGGATTCTCATAATCACCAACACTTAGTGGAAAGGTATAGGGCTTAGAGCCGGAAGGATTCTCTATATCGTAGTCAAGCACTATTAGGATGCCATACCTTGCTGTCTCGATTTCAGCAAAGGATTTGATGAGTTGATCTTTACCATTATCAATTCCTCTTTCGAAAACAACTAGACTATGAGTTAAAGTGCTCTTAATCTCGCCGACAATGATGGTGCTTCCAGCCTTAATCAGGTTCCCATGTTTATCGATAATATCTCCTGTAACTATAAGTCTAAAGTCAGGTCCTTTATCTCCTGCCCATCCATGCCATTCTACTCTAATCTTATCTCTTGAGATTCCAGTCTTCTCGGAGATTTCATCGAGGTAACGAGAAAGCTTGGAGTTAACGGCATCATCCGTTTTAACTATCAGTTCTCCAATCTGACCTTTCAAAAGATCGTCAAAGGGATATTGCTTCGACATCCGAATGCATTCTTCCAAATCGTTAACAGTAGCTAAGAAGTTCAGTACCTCCACATACTCTATCTTAGTTATTCCCTCTGGTACTTCAACAGCTAGATCAGGGTTACAGCAGTACGAGATTCTATAGTTACCACTATCATCGCTGAAATACACTTTAAGCAGAAGCCTTTCCTTAGTGTTCTCACTTCCCACCTTATTCAATGTTTCAACGTAGTAGCCGCTCATGAATATCCTTTCCTTCAGTTTTATGGTTTCACCCTGGTCATCCTTAACATCGCTAACATCCTCCGCCAATGTTAGCCTCTCCGGAACGCTTATTGGTTTCCCGAGGATGCTCGTGGAGGTATGCATTTTTCCTCCCAGCGGATATTCAATGATCCACCTTCCCCTGTTCACCTTAATGCTGGTAATGGAATAAACGTCGTCGCCGAGGCGGATTTTCACCTCCCCATCATCATAGAAAGCCAAGGTGAGGGGTTTGCCCTGCATGTTCCTAGCTCCTGTCGTAACTTCTAAAATGGCTTTCCCCTCCTCGGTCCTAAGGAGCCTCGACTCTATTGGTAGCCCCATTCTCCCGTTAAACTCATCGTAAACCGTGATCTTGTTGTTAATGAGGTCAAGCATCACCTCTGTCCCTCCGGGGAAGAACCTCGTCGGGTGATGAAGCTCAGGAACGTATTCAAAGATCTTAACGCTTGTTACAGATACTGTTGCCTCGTCGCTGCCTATTTCTCCCAATATCTCATCCACACAGCCTTTCGGTATCCACACATGACCAGTTTTACCGTCCTTCGAAAACGCGAATTCCAGACCCCCGCTCTTGCCACTTCCCTCCCAGCAAACCACTGCTTTATAAATTCCTGGCTCAAGCTCATACCCCATTCCTAAGTTTAGGGTAGCACCCTCTCCTCTGCTCAGTGTTACTTTTCGATGTTCAGCTCCATAATCAATCTCGTAATGCTTCATGCCGTTTATATCGGCTACGAACTCGTCTAACGCGTCGGGATCCTTCAGGACATCTAACGCGTTAGGATTCTTAAGGACAATACCTAGGAGGATGTTTGCGATGCCTTCACCATACTTACTCTTAATGTTAAGATGGTTATCCACAATCTCCCCTATCTTTAATCCAACGCCTTTTGTCGCATCTCCTCCGATCTCCGCTAATATCTTATTGAGCGCCTCCATCTTGTCCAAGTCCTTCGAGTTAGCGCTGAGCCAGCTGTTCAGATAGTCTATCGCCTCGTCACCATCCTTAATCCATATTGAGATTACACTTCTTGCAACTGTTCCGCCCTTCTCCTTCAATTCTTCCAAAGAATAGCGTTCAACCATGCTCCCTATGATGTCCAGTATCTTACGTGAGTTCTCCTTGCTCGGAACGTTTTCCAAGACTTGCTTCGAGAGCCCTGATAAAGCATCCAGCGCATCATCAACCTTTGATGAATATGCCTTTACGCTCTCCACAATGTTTCCAATAATGTCTCCGAACCGTCTGCTGTACTTGTTGGCAAGAAGGAGGTCAACAGCCCTCTCTGCAAAGCCCTTTATCCTCCCAAGCCCCGTAACGATAGCATCCCATATTGTTGGGGTTATCCAGTTATAGATCCCTTTAGCTATCAGCTTGAGGACTTGGTCAGCCGTTAATCGCTGACCAGCTCTCTCAACCTTTATCCTGTTGACCATTATGAAGAGCGTAATGTATAATACGCATGAGATCACTGCGCCGGTGACCCTTCCCCTTGCATAACCTATCTTATACTGTCTCTCAAGCTCATCCCTGGCGAGAGGCTCCCTCAGGCCTAATGCTATTCTTATCTCATCGAAACTAACGCCGATAGCAAGGTCTGAAAGAACGTTTAGCAATAGATTATTTATCGTCTCATTAACTTCTTTCCTCAGCGCGAGCGCGAAGCTTACGCACTCAGAAGCATGCTCAACCTCGCCCCCGGCTAGGAATTCTCTCGAACGGTTCTCAAAGGCCTCTGCTAAGGCAAGCATCTCGTCCTTAGCCCTATTGGCTTCCGCGATATCCAGAGCTACTTCAGCCAAGTTCATCAGAACACCGAGGCCGAGGAGAAGGTAGTACGCCGGTCTGATGTATGCATGGGGAATAAGGAAGCCCATGGCAACCATTACTCCAGCAGTAATCATTATTCCAGGCAGCTTCGACGCTAATCCTTCCCAGAATCCCTTCCAATACATCGTAGCCTTAAGCGTCAAGTATACTTTTACCGCGGCGACAACCCTACCGTCGTTAACAAGCTCTAAGACAGCATCCCCAACAGCGGGTTCTTGCTGGACGAGCAGCAAGTGACTTATGGAAGACTTGTTGAGGGTAATGCCACCATTACCCTCCTCAACCTTAGAGAAGAAAAAGAAGAAGCTTGTGATTGTCCTAAGCCTAAGCGTGTAACTCACGTTGGCGTTTGCATAGTTCCTTAGCGTTAAGCCGTGAACGAGTTCTCCCCTGTTTGCCTTCAACGGATTGTAGAATAGCCTTATTGATTCGCATTGGCCCAGAGTTCTATTCGTTACAGCGTACTCCCACTCAATTTCTCCGGAGTCTACGAAGATGCTATTGTCCTTTCTCCATCCAAACCTCGCCAGCTGCTCATATTCTTCATTAGTAACCCATACTGTTTCATTAGTAACCTTCTCTCCAACGAACGTTACATTCCAGCCCTTTAGAACCCTGCTAAGGTTCAGCTTGACGTAGGGAGGCTGTTCGAGCAGACTCTTCAACTCGTCCTCGCTCAAAACTCTACTGAGAAAATCGTTACCCATTTCCAATGTCTTGTCGAAGTCTAGTATGAACCTGTTTCCGAAGCCCTCGGCGTTGAAATCTACAATAAGCTTATCGCTTGGTGTCCACTTCACCCAGTGGTCTGAAGCGTATTCGCCCTTTCTCAGTATCAGCCAGGGCTTATTTACCCACCCGCCGCCACGCCCTATCCTAAACATAACACACCAAACATCCCTAGCAGCCCTCAGAGTAGCGTTAACGTGGATCCAGAAACAATCAACCCTTTCCTCACTTGAGCCGATATCGTAGACCTTGAGCTCGAGAACCCTTAGGCTAAGCGTAACCCCGTAGGAGGGAAGGTTGAAACATATTTCTGAGAAAACCGGTTTCTCAAGGTTTGGGAAGTAAGCGTTGACAACGTTGTTCTTGAGATCGCCCTTCAAGTCCAATATTGCTTTATAAAAACCGTCTGTTTCCCCGCTGCTATAGGTTACGTCGTAAAGGTCCGAGGCTCTAACGGAAACATTATAGTACCTTATGGAAGTTACGTTGTAGAGCTTAATATGCTTCTTAACCCCTTTCACCTCATAATAGACTGAGGAGAGGGAAGAGTTACATAGCACTGGTATTTCCACGGAGACCTCGCCGTTTTCAAGGCTGCGGGTGACATGCAGATTAGCATAGTTGAGTAGAACAGAAGCCCCGTCAGCCTCAAGCCTATCTGGAAGGCTTGATTCACCTACAGCCTTAACTATCTCCTTCTCACTATAGCCGAGGCTTATCAAAGGAGCTATTTTCAGCCATATCTCATCGGCGAGGCTAAGGTTCATCCCGCTGGGTATAACGTAGCTCCGCTCCAGGAGTGGGTCCTCAGAAGGAATAGCTTTCTCAAGCTGCCTCCTAAGAAATTCAATATCACTAGTGTCCCCAGCCATCATATAGCTGCCAGTCTGGCTGTTAGTTGAGGCAAGGACCAAGATAGTGCCGTGAAACTCGTAGGTAAGGATGAGGAGGGCGAGGAATAATCCGGCGATTTTCCTCCCGAGGCCCATGGTTAAGAGGCGGCAGGAAACAGCTATTTATGGCGCGTGCAAGCGAAAATTTGCGCTTGCGGCAAGCGGAAATTTCCGACAGGAAAGCGTATACGCTAGCCCTCTGCCGCGGCTCAAAAACCACCCTCTTAAATCTTAGCACATTCAACCGAAAGCCAAGGGGCAGTTTTTATTTTGAATGCCGTAGGCTCACCAGCACGCCTCATATCGTTTTTGACTAAGAAGGAAGTTAATGCATACTCCAGCGCCTAGCATCGCAAATCCACAATTGTAATAATCTCTCTGTGACTTATTGATTACCATGCTGATTATTGTCTTAGTATTAGCAATCATGTGGATGGTTACCTCTCCTGAACAATACGTTGCAGCTATTTTCCTTATCGGTTTATTTGTTGAACTTATTTATATAATATCAGATAGAAAAATAACCAATCCCCAAAAAAAGACTAAGCTTCCTTAACTCTCCAAGGGCCTCGCACAAACCCTTGTAACGGTTCCTCATAGTATTAACGACTAAACATAAGAACTCCTCAAGTATCTTAAGAAAAACCAGCCTTGAGCTTATACCTTCGATTAAGAAAAAGAGTCGAAGCTAGTGCGTGCTAAAGTGACTTTATTCCTCGTCAGGGTCGGGTAACTCCCAGTCAGGATCTGCTTTACCTAATGCGTTTCTCAAGATTTCCTATAGGCATCGGAATGCTCAAGAATATTGTTTAAATCCTGGTGGTGCATAAGCTATTCACAATGGTCACAAGGCTGGTTGGTCTCTCAGGTAAGCCTAATGTGGGGAAGTCGACTTTGTACTCAGCCCTGACGATGAATATTGTTAAGATTGCGGATTATCCTTTCACTACTTTAACTCCGAATAAGGGTGTCGGATACCTGAGGAAGAAGTGTGTTTGCAAGAGCCTCGGCGTTGCTGATAATCCTGTTAATTCTAGGTGTGTAAACGGGTTTAGATTCATACCGGTTGAGCTCGTTGATCTTCCAGGTATTGTTCCCGGTGCACATGAGGGGAGGGGGCTTGGAAACCAGTTTCTCTCGGAGATAAGTGTTGCTGATGCATTGGTGCATGTTGTTGATTCTTCAGGAGGCCTTGATGTTGAGGGTAGGCCTGTTGAGCCTGATCCTGAGAACACGTTGAGAGACATAAGGTTTCTTGAGGAGGAGTATGATCGTTGGCTTGCCGGAATAATCGAGAGGGGTATTCAGAAGGCTCCTAAGGCTAGGCCGAGTAGGGAGAGTGTTGAGGAGGCTCTCAGCCAGGTTTTAAGCGGCTTAGCGATAGCTAGGAGGGATGTTGAAAAGGCTGTTGAGAAGGTTAATCCGCCTGACAATGTTTCTCAGTGGGGTAGTGGGGTGATGCTTGAGTTAGCTAAGGCGGTTAGGATGACTGCTAAGCCCATGGTCATAGCTGCGAACAAGGTTGATAAGAAGGGTGCTGAAGAGGGGTTTAGACGGATGAAGGAGGCAGGCTACAACCCTATTCCGATCAGTGCTGAGGCTGAGCTTGTCCTGAGGAGGGCAGTTGAAGCCGGGCTGGTGGAATATTATCCTGGGGATAGTGATTTCAGAATAGTTAGGCCGGAGGCTCTTAAGGAGAAGCAGGTTGAGGCTCTTGAAATGGTCAGAAGCAGGGTTTTAAAAACCTGGGGTTCAACCGGTGTTCAGGAGCTGCTTGACACAGTCTACTTTAAGGTTCTCAGCATGATAACGGTTTACCCAGTTGAGGATCCGGGTAAGCTCACGGATAAGAAGGGGAATGTCCTGCCTGATGTCTACCTTGTTCCACGAGGGATGAACGTGAAGGAGTTCGCTGGACTCATACACAGTGACCTGATGAAAAGCTTTCTTTACGCTGTTGACGCAAGGAGAAAAATCAGGCTCGGCGAGGACTATGTTCTTAAGGATGATGATGTGGTTAGCATAGTTGCCACAGGTAGAAGAGCTTAGACATTATTGAAACACTATTTTAAAACCTATCTGTATTTCTCAACGTAGTAGCCAGTCTGCTTCTTAGGGCCGTAGAACCTGAGCCCTTTCTCCATTATTCTTCTCTTTATGACTTCAGCAACCTTTTCCGAAAGCTCTTTACGCATCACAAGGAAGTCGATTATTTGAAAAGCCTCCTCACTACTTTCGCATCTTCTTATGTAGTCAAAAACGTTCGGAGCATATCCTTTAAGAGACCTTGGATCAAGCTTCTCGGAATATCCTTCGGCAGCAATCTTCATCAGCTCTTCCTCGCTGAGGCCTCCTGACATTCTTAAGCAGCCTCAGCCAGGTTTGCCCTAACCTCCTCCAGATTGACAGGAGATGCGAGAACCTTCATCTTCTTAAGTCCTCCAAGCTTTATCCTGTGAAACTTCTTAGCCTCGTTGTAAAGGTCTGACTCAATCTTTCCGAAAACCAGCTCCTGGACGAATTGAGAGTAGTTGAGCTTACTGCACTTGTTCAAAACGATGCTCATCATCGCCTTCCTCATCTTCTTCTTCTGAGACTGCGAAGCCATGTAACGGGTTATTGCAAGCGCTGAGACACGTATCCTATAGCCGTCTTTAGTCGTGGAGTCGAAAATAATATCTACTCTCGAAGAGCCTTTTCTAAGAAGGCTTCTCACGAAATCTCTGTCAAGCTCGTAGCCCCAGAGGTCTGTAACAGCAGTCTCTCCATTAACTCCGATTACTTTAAACTTTATTTTAACAGTGGTGTGAGAAGGATCGTCCGTCAACTCGCTGAGCAGTAGGCTTATAGTTCTACCTATCAGCTCGCTAGCCTCGTAAGCCATCACTTGGCATATGGGCTTACCCCCCAAGTAGTCTGGGGCGACTACCGTAAACCATTTTTTAGCTTCCTTCTGCTTTACCAAACCTGAGAAACAGGCTGGAGACAACATATTTAAACTATGCTCTTTAAAACTGTAGGAGTGTTGGAGGAAAAGCAAGGGGTTGTTAAGGATATTAGGCTGAGGGTTTCAGCAGACCTTAACCTGAGCAGAGAACTCTCTGGAGAAGAGGTTGAGAAGGTTACCGAGTATGCTGTTTCAGCCTTCCCAAAGGTTTTCTCCAAGGGGGCGCCAAGGGAGGAGGCTCCTAGGATAGTTGAGCTAACTGTTAGAGGAGGAGTGTTAAGCATCACAGTTGAATCCGGTAGAAGAGTCAGGGCTCATGAGGCTGTTAAAAGAGCGAGGAAGGCGTTGAGCGACGACCTTGGGCCTAAGATGGGTCTGGGGGTTAGAAGCATAGACGTGAAAACTTTTGAAGTTGTTTTTGCAGGCGAGAACCTTAAGAGGGTTAAGCTGCCCCTCGCTAAAAAATTCGAGGAGACTGGAGAAGGCTTGAAATACTGGTTGGACGTGGGGGAGGCAGAAATCTATTCTCAGGTCCCTGATAGGATAATAAGCCTGTTCCTGGAGAAGCAGGTGCAGGTTGGAGAGAGCCGGGAGATCCATAGGACTGTTTGGTGCAGCATTGAGAAGCCGGTTAAGTACAGCATGGATCCGGGGCCTGTGCTCGAGGAGGAGGGCTGGGTTAAAAGGCTCTACCCCGGAATATGGTATTATCTTCAGCCCTACACGAGTCTACTGAGAATTTTTGAAAACATGATTGTCGAGAAGGTTGCGAAGCCCCTTGGGTTCCAAGAGGTTGTTCTACCTAAGCTGATACCTCTTGAAGTAGTTAAGAAGAAGGGTCAGCTAACCGGGATACCTCACGAAATGCTGTATGTCTCAGAACCAGGTTTAAGAGAGCTACACTATTTCGAGGAGTATGCTGATAAGGTGAAGGTTTTCAACCAGACTATGCCGGAGCTTCTGAAACCGTTGTTGAAGGAGCCTTCCTTCTGCATGCCTTACGCACAGTGCGAACCCTTCTACGAGTTTTTTGCAGGCGAAACAGTTAACCTTGATAATCCTCCTGTGAAGCTCTACGATAGGTCTGGCTTCAGCTTCAGGCATGAAGCGGGAGGCTTGAGAAGCCTTGAGAGGCTTACAGCCTTCACTAGGATAGAGATAGTTTACCTTGGGAGGCCTGAAGAGGTTAGTGAGATAAGGGATAGGCTGATAGAAAACTATCTAAGTCTTCTCGACAAGGCTCTTGATCTAGAGATTAGATCCGCGGAAGTAACCCCTGTCTGGATGGCTCACGCCGGAGTTGCAAGTGATGTTGAGAGAAAGGTGCCTGCGACACTCGATGTGGAAGCTTACATCCCCTTCAAAGGGGACAGGGACACGGCTGAATGGCTTGAGATCGCTAATGCCTCAGTCCACTACGATAAGTATGTAGAGTGGTTCAACATTAAGGAGAGGAAGAACAGGGAGGTCTGGACAGGCTGCTCTGGAAACGGTCTTGAAAGATGGGTCTATGCTTTCCTAGCTAGGCATGGCTTCAACGTTGAGGATTGGCCTGTTGAAGTAAGGAAGCTATGGGTGTCCTCTGGCCCGCCAGTCATGGACACTTGGCCTCCTCGAGTCTTGAAGCAGCCTCCTCAATCATCCTAAGATGATGCAGGTATTCGAAGAGAGTATAGGCAAGAGACATGACTCCTCTCTCGCAAGAAATCTTAAGAATGATTCTGCAGTCCTCGAGTCTCGACGAGGCTCTAAGCCCCTTAACCTTCAGAATCTCATCCGGCTTCATCGACAGGTATGTCACCCCAGCTTTAGAAGAGTCTGGGAAAACAGCTTCAAGAATCGCGAAGCATCTTACTGAACTGCTCCGCCGCATTCTTCTCAAACACCTCCATGAACGAGTGTAATCTTCTTCTCGGTATGGTGGCTCCTGAAGCAACATCGTGGCCACCCCCTATTCCCCCAACCTGCTTAGCAGCAGTCGAGGCCAGCAGGCTTCCGCTGACACCTTTCTCAACAAGTCTTCTAGGAACCCTTATTGAAACCTTAAGCGTATCATCCTCTGAGGCGGTGACTACCAGTATTTTCCCGAAGCCCTTGGGGAGGCTGGAGGAGATTATTGAGGCGACTGGGCTTAGTACACGTGGATCCACAATACCCTCACCGTTGTAAAGCAGTATTCTCTCGGACTCAACCTTCGCCCCAGGCATGTTCAGAAGGCTTGAAAGAGATTTTGAAATAGCAGTCCTATATTCTCTGCTTACTCGCTGAGCATCCTCGAAAAGCCGGCCTCTCTCACCCATTGCAACAGCCAAACCTAGCGAGGAGGAGCCCATTCTGGCACAGGAGTTTAAAAGAGCTGAGAATTCTCTCCCATCTCTCAGTACAGTGCCCCTAGGCTCCCCTGTGAAAACATAGACTGTGCCGAACAGGTTTTGAACAACCTCTTGGGAGAACCCTAGGTCAACCATGTACTGCATCAGACCGGTGAGAAGCCGGGACCTCTCAGCCTCCGAGAGACTGTTGAATGTTCTCCACCTGTCGTCAACCTTAACCTCTATACCTAGGCCTCTTAAGAAGTTTAAAGCCACATTCTCGTCGCCTGTTAAACCGGGGATTATGAAGTTCGTGGATGAGGATATTGAAACATGTATCGGAAGAGTTTCTCTCCCGAAGAAAACGAAGTCCTCCTCAACCCTTACCACACCCATCTCCTCAGCCTCCAGCACTATGGCGGAGTTTAATCCTGAGAGGGACCTGTCTGCTCCAACATCCTGCATGTCTGCTAATGCTCCAACTATTGCAAGCTCACTCATCCTCATAGTATCATCCACAAGGTTCTTGAAAACAAAGTAGGAGACTCCTGACCCAGAGATATCTGAGCCACCGTTCAAACCGTGTTGATTAGGGTTCAGCATAAGAACCTCGCCGGGATCACCCTGAACCTCGTGATGGTCAAGTATAACAACCTTTGAAGGGTCCAGCATACTTGTTATCTCGCTTAAATAGCCTGACCCGATGTCTAGAAAAACCACTGGCTTCGAGGCTGCTGCAATAGAATCCAGCACCTTCATATCCATCTGCGTGACAGACCTTGCTGAGAAGCAAACTCCCATACTCCTTAACGCGAGGCAGGCTATTGCGGCAGCAGCAGTACCGTCAGCATCAGCATGAAAAACTATTTGAACATCATCCCAGTTGAGGGACCGGAGCCGGCTCGCCAGATCCCTAGCTTCAAAAATGAATTTACCCTGGGCTTCTGAAGCATTACTCATATCTTGGCTTCAAGAACCTTGAGGTCGGGCAGCGCCACCTTCTTCCTAGAATAGTAGCGGGCAAGCCTCCTGATCTTAGACTCTACAAGTTGAAGATTATGTATGTTGAAACGGTCAGACCTGTTCCTAGATAAGTGGACAACCATCCTCTCCGCCTTAGTCTTAAGCCTATCTAAGTCCTCAGTCCTAGGAAACTTGACGCCTTTCTCAAGCAGGATCCTAGAGATCTTCTTACCCGTGATGTTCCTAACCGAAGGGATGCCGTAGGAGTCTCTTAATATGAGCCCTATTGCCGATGGCCCATGGCCCTCTGAAGCCAGCTTAACCACAAGGTTCTCAACTTCCTCAGGCTTCAGGGGCAGCCAGGGTGGAGAACCGCTATAAACGACTCTACGGGAGCCCGATTTACCCTTCTTATGACTATGCATCCTAGCCAATCTTTAAACCAGCTTTCAATTCCAACCCCCCTATATAAGTTTCTCTAGGAACACTCCTAAGCTCAAGACATGCGGGCAAGCTATTGCTTATTGTAAGTATAGTCAGAAGCACCACATCAGAAGTCTATATTGATGGGAGGTTAAAAGCTTAAATTATATCATAAAAGTATGAATCTTATGACAAAACGTATCACCATATCACTTGACGAGAAATTAGCTAAGGCTTTACGGGACACTGCGAGAGGGAACGATCTGAAGATTTCAACCCTTGTGAAGAAAGCTGTTGAGGAGTATCTTCGTAGATTAGAACCGGATGAGGAGGAACCGGATGTTCATCCTAAGGTTGTCTGGAGAGCTAGAGGACGAGCTAGCCCAAGGGGGCCTTCGGTTAGAATGGGGAGGTTGAAAGCGGGGTCGTTCAGAATTGTCGATATCGATAAGCTTCAAATATCATGAAGATGGGTTACTGTCTAACGGTTTTAAGCTACCCGATATACCTATGATGAGCCTTCTCATAGCTAGGCATGATTTACGTAAAGCCGCCATAGTGGAGGGTCTGGTTGATACAGGTTTCGACGGGGCCATATACTCTAACTTTGAACTGGCAGAGTTCCTCCTTAACCTTAAGCCAGTCGTCATAAGGCAGATGGAGTCTCCTGGACACTTGATTAAGGGAGAAGTTTTCGAGCTCCCAGTATTTCTGATATCTGAAGAAGCTGACCGTAGAATCGACCTGGGTTTGAACGAAATCTTTGTACCCCTATCTGCCACAGATCTCACCGAGGATATTGTAATCGGCAGGAAGATCCTTAACAAGTTGAAGATTTTTCTCAACGGACCCAACGCTAAGCTTACAGTTGAAAAAGGATAGATGCTCATCCAAATAAATTGTCTTAACTAAGCTAACTACTGATTCTTTAACTTCTCTTTCCAACCATTTTTCTCATTCAGAAACCATGCGGCGAATGCTCTTAAAGCCCTAGCTCTGTGGGAGAAGCGATTCTTTTCTTCAACACTCATTTCTGCAAAGGTAAGTTTAGAGCCTAACGGTATGAATAAGGGGTCATAGCCAAACCCGCTTTTTCCTCTTTGCCCTGTTGCGATGGTGCCATCGACTCTTCCTGTGAAGAGCTTAATCCTCTCTCCTGGTGAACCGTAGGCTAGGGCAGTCATAAAGTAGGCGGACCTGTCTGAGGAATCTGCAAGCAGCTTGAGTATTCCCTCGCAGCCGATCTTCCTGTAGACGTATGAAGAGTATACTCCGGGAAAACCGTTTAGAGAGGTTACAAAGAGCCCGGAGTCCTCGATTATGAAGCAGCCTTCCGTCTTTTTCAAAGCTTCCTCAGCGCATTTCTCCACAACCTCCTCCAAGGTATCTGCCTGCGGCTCAGTTATATCAAGGTCAGCCTGCTCAAGCCGGATTCCAAACTCTCCTAACAGTCTCTCCGCCTCAACGAATTTCCCCCGGTTCCCGGTTATGAAGAGAAGCCTCATTGGATAGTGCTTCACCTGAGAAATATTAAAGCTTAAAACTCCTCAGCCTTCGGATAGGCAGGTAATGGGAGGCTCGAGCAGTGAGGCCCTTGTCTGCATAGATTGTGGTGCAACCTATGAGCCTGGGGCCAGCGTGCTGGTTTGCGGAAAATGCGGTGGGCTCCTTGAAGTAGCCTATCCTAGAGAAGTTTTTAGAAAAGTCTCCTTCAGCGGGAAGGGTGTTTGGAGATATAGGAGCCTACTCCCCAAGGTGGATAAGGTGGTTACGCTCAACGAGGGTAACACGCCCCTCATCAAGGCTGAGAATCTTGGTAGGGTAATCGGCTTGAGAAACCTGTATGTCAAGTTTGACGGTGCTAATCCAACAGGCTCCTTCAAGGACAGGGGGATGACGGTTGGAGTAAGCATTGCACTGAAGCTCCGTCAGAGGAGTGTAGCGTGTGCTTCAACCGGAAACACCTCTGCATCCATGGCTGCTTACGCTGCTAGGGCAGGGTTAAGAAGCCTCGTCTTCCTACCTGATGGCTACGTTGCAGCAGGAAAACTTCTTCAAGCTGTTGCACACGGTGCCACTATAGTCAGGGTCAGGGGAAACTTCGACGACGCGTTGAGGATGCTCCTCTCCCACAGCATGGAACTCGGAGTCTACGTTCTTAACTCTGTAAATCCGTATAGGATTGAGGGGCAGAAGACAACAGCCTTCGAAACATGGGAGGAGCTTGGCAGTATGCCTGACATAGTTGTCTACCCTGTTGGGAACGCTGCCAACATAGCCTCAGGATGGAAAGGCTTCAGGGAGCTTAGGGAATCAGGCTTATCCAAGTCTCTCCCAAGGATGATAGGGGTTCAGGCTGAGGGAGCAGCCCCCATAGCGAAAGCATACTCTCAGGGGAGGGAGGTGATGGATCCGGTTGAAAACCCTGAGACGGTTGCAACAGCAATAAGGATTGGGAGACCCTTATCTTGGAAGAAGGCTTTGAGAGCAATAAGGGATTCCGGAGGCACAGCTGTCACTGTCAGCGACAGGGAGATTCTTAGGGCTCAGGTTGACTTGGCTAGGATGGAGGGTGTTTTCGCTGAGCCGGCTGGAGCAGCCCCCATAGCAGGGTTAGCGAAGCTCGTTAAAGAAGGTTTCCTAAATAAGGATGATACTGTTGTGGCTGTGGCTACTGGACACGGTTTGAAGGATCCGGATGTCAAGATAGAGCCTTACTCTGAGATCGTTATTCAAGCAGGTGAAAACCCTGTGGAGGTCTTGAGGAAGCTGTTATGAAGATACTTCTAATAGGCTTCGGAAACGTTGGGAGAGCGTTCCTCCAGCTGATGGAGGAGGAGAGGCGGAGATTCAGAAGACTTGGAGCAGACCCCAGGATAGTTGGAATAGTTGACAGGGGTGGTGCAACCATATCTGAGAACGGTGTTAAGGCAAGTAGCCTGATAGCGATTAAAATGGAGAAGGGTTCAGTAGCATATTCTAGGGAGGGGGGTTTCCCAAGCATGGATGCTTTCGAAGCATTAAGGATTGCTCAGCCAGATGTGACTGTTGAAGCAACCTCGACGAGCAGAGGAGGCTCGGGGCCAGCCTTAAACCATATTCTTAAAGCTCTAGAACACGGGTCCCACGTTGTGTCCGCCAATAAGGCTCCCTTCGCATACGACTATGATACTGTTATGAGAGCAGCATCATCCCGCGGTATGCTTGTGAAGTATAGTGCGACGGTTGGGGGAGGACTACCTGTCTTGAAAACTCTTAGGACGCTGACGGTTGGCGATGTTGTGGAGAGCTTCCGGGGAGTTTTGAACGCCACCTCAAACTATATTCTCACGCTTATGGAAGAGGGGAGGAGCTACGAGGAGGCTTTACGGCTTGCACGCGAAATAGGTATTGCTGAGGCCGACCCGACGATGGATGTCTCAGGCATGGATACAGCATACAAGATAACGATAATAGCTAACACGATGGAGGGGGGCCATACTGTTAACGAGGTTGATTTGAATGGCATAGAGGATATTGATCCAAAGGATCTTCAGGAGGCTGTTTCAAGCGGATACTCTATCAGGCTCCTAGGCGAGTTCACAGACGAGGGTAGGCTTAGAGTTGGGGCTTCAAAGCTTAAGAGGGGGAGCATGCTTGATGTGAGTGGGACACTGAACGCGGTGGAGTTCAAGATGAAGAGAGCCGGACAGGTTTACCTTGTTGGGAGGGGTGCGGGACCGTTTGAAACAGCTGCTGCTATAATGAGAGATATTTTTGAAATACTTGAGGAGGAAAAGAAGCATTGAGGATAGTCAGCCTTAATCTTGAGAACACTGGGCTTGAACTTAAAAACCTCTATAGGAAGCTTGCTGAAGAGGCTTCTCAAGGGCTCATAATTGTTGTAGAGCCCCGTGAAGAGGCTATGAAACTGATAACTGACGCAGCAGCCTCTCACGTGAACGAGGATGAAGCAATTGAGAAGCTGGCTGGTGAGCTTAACAGTCTTTCGAAAGGGCTTCCAGAAGAGCTTAGGAGAAACGTCGAGACAGAAATTGTGAAAGCCTTGAACAGGATAACCGAGTACATGAATGCTGGGAAGAAGGCTGGTGAGGCAACGCCTAGAGGACTCGCCGTAATGCTCAACCTGTTTGGGAACACTGCCTCAATGATTGTCTCAAGCCATTTGAAGGCACTTGGAACCGATGCCAGATGGGTTTCCACAGGTCAAGCTGGATTCACGCTCCTCGAAGACTATGAGCCTCCATGGAGCCACTATGTTAACCTGATTAAGCCGGAGGAATTGAGGAAGGTAGCCACGGGAATACTCGTGATATCAGGAAGGGCTGGCGTAGACAACGAAGGTAATGAAGCCACCCTAAGGAAAGGCATGGGAAGCGTCGTCTCAATACTTGTAGCAAACGAGCTGGGCGTCAAAGAGGTTTATGTCCCTAAGGCTAACGGGGGAATCTACACAGCAGACCCATGGATTGTTGAGGATGCGAGAGTAATACCGAGCCTCTCATACTCTGAGGCGCTTGAACTCTCTAGGCTTGGAGAATGGTTCGTCAATCCTCAGGCGGTTGAGCTTGCGGAGGAGCTTGGAGTAAGAATAGTAGTCTCCAACATACAGGAGCCATTTAAACAGTCCACGGCAATAGGCTTCGAGAAAGCTGTTGAAAAACAGATTGCTAAAGCGGTTGCGATGATACCTGACATGAGCATCTTCACGGTTGAGGGTGCCGCTATGGCAGGGACACCGGGCGTAGCCTCAGCCATACTTGGGGAGGTGGCGAAGAGAGGGGTAAGCGTCTCCATGATAAGCCAAGACGCATCGGAGATTGGGATAACCCTGGTGGTTAAGGATAGAGAGTTGGATAGGGCTCTGAAAGGCTTGAGGGAAGGCTTCAGCAGGGAGAGGCTTGTCAAAAGAATCAGGATTCAGAGAGGCGTTGCAGTAATATCGGTAGTTGGAGAAGGAATGAGGGGAACTAGAGGTGTTGCAGCAAGAATATTCTCCGCCGTTGCCGAGGCGGGTGTCAATGTTCTGGCAATAGCCCAAGGTTCCTCGGAGACAAGCATATCCTTCGTAGTACTGATGGAAGATGCTGCGAAGGCTGTTAAGGCGATTCATAGCAAGGTTATCCTAGGCGTTTAATAAGACTCTTAAAGCACCACCGGAACTTTATCCCCAATTCTACGCATTAAGTTGGAATAAGTATAATGCATGATGGATATGTTGAAAGCCGATATGCCGTATTATGCTTTTTATGCATATTGTTTCCGTTATCCTTATATATGTTTTTTTCTTTCTTTCGATGTGAAAATGGGTTGTAAGTGGCGTTGTATGGTGGTGATGCTGTTTATTGTGGTGCTTTTGTCTCCAAGCGTCTCGCCGTTTCTAATGCGCGTCTCATCCTTGGGGCAGCAGTACAGGATCCTCATGGATTTCTACCATGGTGGTTGGGATGGCTACCCTGGCTACAAGACTATCAGCCAGCTGCTTTCCGAGGAGGGTTATCTTGTTGAGAAGAGCAATAGGCCTCTGAACGAGGTTGACCTCTCAACCTATGATGCGCTCCTCCTCACATACCCGTGGAACGACTTCAGCCAGGTCGAGTTAGAGGCGATAAGAGAGTACGTCTACAACGGAGGAGGATTGCTTGAAGTCGTTGACACGCAAATGTACCACGGCAGGAAGGCTCCCAATCAGGTTGCCGGGCTTTTCGGAGTCCACTTCTACGGGGACATGACGATGAGCGCAAGCATAGTTGACTTCAACCACCCGATAACAAGGGATAAGAAGCAGGAAGACCTGTTCAACCCGTTCCTCCTGTACGATGCTGCGATAGACAGGTACCCCAGCAATGCAACAGTGCTGGTGAGAGCAGGTGTCACACAAACCAGCATGCCAAACGGCACCAGCGTCTTAACGACAGAATCCCAGTCAGCGATTGAGGACCCCGTCGCCATGATAGCATTAAACTATGGAATGGGTAGAGCAGCCTTTGGACCACTAAACGGACTGGCACAACCATGGGGAACACCATGGTACGGCAGAAACGAGCCCAACAAGATGCTTCTCAACACAGTTGAATGGCTATGCGGATATACTCTTAAAGACCAGCTGATCGAGGAGTTAAAAACATTAAATAAGGAAGTTCATCTCACCGTAGAAAACCATATACGCACCCTTGCTCATATTATAACTAAAGTTTATATTGAAACATCACCGACTGAGTGGGATTTTATAAAAGATACTCTTAAAGTAGCAATCGACTTTATTGTTAGCAGGGGTATGACAAAGCTTCCAACATATGCTGAATTCTTATCAAAACATAAATATCTGGAATATTTGCAATATTTCCTTTCAATCGGCGAGGCGCAGGCTCTCTCAAATATCTTCATAGACATATTCAGTATTTTATCAGATCCAAACCGAAGCACATCTGATAAGGAAAATGCAATCTATGAAGGTCTTATGAATAATGTAAGGCTTTCCACAGAACTGGGAAATATTACCATTGCTTCTTACTTAACACATATGGACGAAGAGCTGCAAACATTGATCTTAAATCTTAGGGATCAAACGATTCCGGATGATGTCTGTATAGAAATGATAAATGAAACCGCCAGAATAAAAGAATGGATAATGAAGATCCGATCGGAAGAGTTATCAATTATTTATGTTGATCCTTCTAAAGAGGACATTATACAAGTGCGCGTAGCAGGTGCACTCTCAAAATATCCAAAATGCGTTGAAGAATTGATAAACTATTATAATACATATGGAACAATAAATGACTTATCAATAGTTTTAATTGTAGGTGGAGCTGCAATTAAGGTGGCGGGGGCTTTCATTCCTCCTTTAGCTGCCTTCTTAGAATCTAAAGGCATAGAGGCAGAACTCTTAGGTTATGCTGTATATTTCGCTGGAGAGTCACTTGATATCTTTTCAGACATTGCACAAGATTTAACGAAATGGGAGGCACTTACCGTAGCATTTCTGAGGGCACTGCCAACGGCCCTTAATGGCATTAAGTCCGTTGGAACGGTTTACCTTGCGACGATCATGCGCATGGAAGAATGGGTCAGTGGAGAAGAATATTCAGCACGAGATATAGATGTTGGGATAAAACCATCTTATGTAGCCCCACCTATATATCAAATACCAGAAACAACACCTGTCTATGTAGATATACCCTTCAAGGTAAATATCAGTGGTTGTATAACTGTTACCAGCAATAGGGATACTAGAGCAGCAGTCTATATTGAAGTTTTCGAGAAAGGAGGCAATGAATTAAAGGGGTTCAATGGATACAGATTTAGTGTAACGCAGGATTTGAAGGAAGTATTTTGCTTCAGCCTTCCATTTATGGATAGTTTTGAGTATAAAAATCAGAAAGAGTATTCCGCAGTCGTCTATATAGCCGTAGGTGCCAGATTATATGGTCCATTTACAAGGATATTCACAGTAGTCAGAGGTAGTGCGTCCTCAATCCAAGGAATATCTACGTCCAGCTTCTCTGGGGAGGTTGGGGAAGGCGAATCTGTTTCATATCAGATAGATGCCCCTCTTGGGACGAGTGAGCTAATAGTCACATTGAATTATGCTGGAAGCGACCTAGACTTACACCTGTATGATTCCCAGGGTAGGCACGTAGGAATGAACTACGAGACTAATGATGTTGAACTGCAGATGCCCGGTGCAATCTATAACGGACCAAACGTGTCGAGAGAATGGATCATCATCTCTAACGTCACTAGCCCACAGAGCTTCACGGCAGAAATCGTAGGTGTAAGGGTGAATGGCAGGGAGAGCTTCTCACTCTCCTACCTGATAATCACTCGGTCGATAGAAATTACTCCCGTCACTTCAGTCGTCTGCCTTGGCCGATCAGCATCTTACGAGGTTTCTATAACGAATTTCGGTGAAAGAGAGGAGACGTATATCCTTGGCCTAGAGGGCCTTGATCAAGAATGGTATTCCTTTAACCCGCAGACGATAAGCGTTAAACCAGGGGAAACAGCTAAAGTAAAGCTCGAAGTTAATATACTTGACGAAGCTTCCTTAGGAAGCTATGCGTTCACTATTAAAGCTTCAAATATCATTGGGAAAGTTATCGCAAACCTTGAGGTTGCAAGCTCGGAGGATGTTAAAACTAATGTTTTAAGCCTACTGATGAGTTTAAAAGATTCTATCAACGCTCTGCCGCCAGAGGCTTTTTCAAAGGAGCAGAAGGTTATGGAGATGAAGAAGGCGTTATCCAATAAGATAGATGCAGTTATTAAAATGGTTGAGGAATATGCTTACAACGGTGCCATAAACAAGTTGATGAATGACATACTGGTTAAAATGGATGGAGACCCCAAACCCAAAGATTGGATCATTAATCCTATTATTCAAACATCTTTAAAGAACTACATCAACTGGATCATTACAAACATCAAAGCACTACTCTAAAAACCGTAATTCCTATTTTGTATTTTTATAATTCAATTAAAGCTAAGAATGAGCTAGAAGGAAAAAATCTTTATATGAGAATTGGTGATATTCTATCTCCCATGGTGACTAGTGAGGAGATTAAGGGGTTTTTAATCGCCGCGACGGTTATATTATTAACATTATTTGTACTGCCACTCCTTTTTTTGGCCTACAAAGGAGGTCTCACTAGGGAGGAGTTGATAATATCTTTATCGCTCTCTAGTTTTGTGACTCTCTTCGCACTTATTTATGCCCGTTGGGCTACGAGTAGAAGACGTAGAGAATATGGAGAAAAGTATGGAGCATATAGGAGGGAGCTGGCTAAACTACCTCCCGAAGTCAGAAAATCACCTAAGGTTAGAATCCTAAAATATACTGGCTTACTGATACTTATCTTAGGCACCATTCTCGGAATAATAGTCCAGATAGCTGAGGTTGCAGCATTATTTGCATTAATCGGGCTGACTATTGTTTTCCAAGGTCTCCGCGAGGAAGCAAAGTATCTACCCGAGGAAGCAAAGAAGGAGTTTGAGAGAACGTATGAAGGAAGTCTTAGGAAGATGTGGTTGATCCATATTCTGGCACACCTAATCATATTGATAGCTGGAGTGATAATCGCTTTGCTCATGCTGTGGCAGATACAAGCGTTTATGAAGACTCTGGCCTAAACTAAAGCCTAAATAACTTTAATAGTATAATGTTAAGCCGGGGCCTTGGCTGAGGATAGGGATGAGAAAGAGAGGAACTTACTGTTCTTAGCACACGCTAGGAGTAACAGGCATTAAGAGAATAGACTAGCTGATTCGCCGCCTTAGCTCCTTCTCAACGTACCTGCCTCTTCTCTCTATTTCCCTAAGCCTCGCCTCAACCCTGCCAGCGGATTCTCCACCTGAGAACCTGTAGCCTTCGAGAAACGCTTCCGTAAGCTTCTCGTAATCGGGTAGTGCCCTGAGGCTTGAGAAAAAAGTGTACATATCCTCAGCCTTCTTCTCAACCTCGTTAGAATATTCTCCTAGGCCGAAGTCTATCATGATGAGCCTCTCGTTAGAGACGATCACGTTTGCTGAAGTGAGGTCGCCGTGCACGATCCCAGCTGAGTGGAGCCTACCCACCATTTCTCCAAGCACCCGTATGAACCGTGGGAAAACGTTTGAGCCCTGCAGGTTTCTAAGGCTCTCACCCTCGATGTAGCTCATTATTATCCAGCCCTCCACCGGGTTCACATGGTAGATGAAAGGTGTGTTGACTCCAGCCTTCTTAGCCGAACTCAGGAGAGAAGCTTCCCTGATTGTCCTGGATCTTCTTATAGACTCGTCCAGCTCTCTGACCCTGTAGCCCTTGGCGACCCTGGTCTTCACGATTACGGTTGTGTTCATCCATTTGCAGAGGTCTATTACTGCCTCCGCACCCTGGTAGATTGTTCTAATCCTGTTACAGCCCTGTGGGAGCAGGTTTGACATCGCTAATCCTCCACCTCGGCTTGACGGCTGATTCCTCAACCCTTAGTGTTTCCCCCAGCCTATACTGGATTATGCCCTCCCAGGCAACCATTACACCGTTGTCAGCGTAGTACTGTATAGGGTAGTCTTTGAACATTGCGTTCCTCTCTCTACACATTACACCCGCCATCTCCCTTAGCCTCGCGTTAGCCCCGACGCCGCCCGCTATTATGAGTTCGTTCACCCCTAGCATGGCCATAGCTCTCTCAGAAACCTCCACCAGCATTGAGAACGCTGTCTCCTGCAGTGAGAAGCAGAGGTCTTCAACAGGCTCCTTACCTATGAGGCCTTCGAGCATCGTCAGCATCCCTGAGAAGGAAACATTCATGCCCTTAACACTGTAAGGAAGCTTCACCAGCCTACGGGATTTTGAGGCAAGCTCCATCACTCTTGGCCCGCCGGGGAAGCCTAGCCCCGCCTTCCTCGCGAAAACATCTATCAGGTTCCCCACAGCAATATCCTCAGTCTCCCCAAGAACCACGTATTTTTCTTCAGAAGCATGCAGGACCTGCGTGTTACCCCCAGATACGTATAGGACAACAGGGTTCACTGCCCCGCTTAAAACCTTTGCAGCCTCAACATGGGCTGCAGCATGGTTCACACCAACCAGAGGCTTCCCAAGCTTAAGGGAAAGCATTCTAGCTAAGGTTGCACCCACCCTTAGACACGGACCAAGCCCAGGCCCCCTAGAGAAAGCAACCAGGTCTATCTGCTTAACGTTAACCTTGGAGAGAAACTCCTTCAATGCTTCAACAGCCTTCTCCACATGGTGCCTAGCGGATTCGCTCGGATGTATTCCGCCTGAAACAGGTTTGTAGACTCTTCTAACGTCGCACAGGATTTCCAGGGGAGGATGCTTCACAACTCCTATTCCAAGCGTGTGCGCCGTGGACTCTACGCCGACGCAGGTTAAACTCTCCCCCACCGGGGGTTCACCTAGTGAACTCCGTGTAGTTGCATGAGCCGCAGTGCCACCTTGGCTTAACATCCTTGTGGAAAGCCATTATTTTTCCGCATCTCGGGCACTTCCTGTTCTTCAGCTTCACGGCAGGCTTGCTGGCGTCGACCTCGTAGTATTTCACTGTGTCCTTCATTTCTTTCCACCAACCGCCTTAGCCTTCATCTCCATCTTCCTCTTCTTAAGCTCCTCCTTCCTCTGCTTCTTCTCCTGCGGAGGCAGGTTTGCAATCCTAACGTGCTCCGGCTCTATCTTAGCGTAATCAGGGGAAAAGTATACGTGTGCCCTCCCTATAGACGACTGTCTTCCAGACATGCTTCTAAGGCTCAGCACGTAGACTGCTTCAAGCGGAGCGTTTTTCAAGGCTGAGACTGCTTCCCTAGCCTCAGCCACGCTAGGCGTGTGCCCCCCGGGATGCGGGACCTCGAACAGTATTTCCCTCCTCTTTAGAAGAGGGTTCTCCACCTCCTTCACTATTTTTGCTTCCACCATGTGAACATGGTTCCACGAATAGTGAGGCTTTAAACATTACTCAGAGGGCTCCATCGTCTCCAAGATTCTTTGAATAAGCTTTTTAGAGGATTCATCCACCTTAACCACGACAACTCCCTCCCCCGGCTGCCCGTACAGCACCAGTGAGCCTTTCGAAACAGTTTTAACCGCTACAATCGTAAGAAGATCCTCCTCGCCTTCAACAAGTATTGTTGAGGGGGCTGAGGCTAAGGCTTCCTTGAAAACCCTCCAAGACTCTTCTGAAACTGTTCCAGGGGGGTTGACGAGAGTAAACAGTTTTCGACCATGCTTGAAGCGTTTAACCCCGGGGAAGATTGTCCTCATAGTCTTCCCGTCAACCACGCAGAGACTAGGGTTAAACCCTAGGTCTAGAAGCTTTTCTGAAACAATGTCTCCTACCGAGACCAGCCTCCCCTTAAAACCTTTGAGAAGGCTTCTCAGGCCAGCCTCATCCTTAACTAGGATGCCTATTGGCTTTTTCACTATCCTCCTGGTTTCATCGGTTGCCTTTAAGGGCACCTACTTCAGCCTCACCGCGTATCTTCCTGGTTTTTTCGCTCCTATGAGCTTCGCCACTGACGAGGCCTCAGGGTTGAAAACCAGAACCTCGCCAACCCATTCCTGAGTGAACTCTTCCCCGCCGCAGTTTGGGCATTTAGAACTGTCAGTTATCATCCTGCAGTTTAAGCATGCTTTAAGAGGCATTACGTCTTAGCCTCCTGTTTAGGCTTCTCACCCGCCAGCTTCTTAGCATCCTCCTCTATCCATTCAGCCTTTCCTAGGAAAGGCTGTCTAGCGGTTAAACCTATCTTGTCAGTCATTGAGCCTCTTCCTATTGATACAGCTGCAACCCTGGCCCTTACCCAATCGTTCTTCTGTATTATCCTCTTAGTTTGCCTTCCCATTAGAACTCCCTGCGAACTGTTGTAATCCATGTAGTCATCCGTAATCTGAGAAACATGCATTAAAGCATCGGTTGTCACAAGCCTGACGAAGACCCCGAACTCCTCCACTTCAACAACCCTGCCTTCAATAACCTCGTTAACCTCAGGATAGTAGGAGAGCACTTTCACCCTAACCTTATGATAGCTGTAGCCGTCGCCCGGGGAAATCTGCCCCACAGGGTCAAACTCATAGTCAACCAGCAGTATCACATACCCCACCCCCTCCATCACCATCCCCTCATACCGATCTTTCAAAACGCTTTTGAAAACCTCTTTAACAGGGTCTCCGAGCCTGGAGGGGGAAACCTTAACCACGTCTTCAAACTCGATTATCTTAAACAGTCCTCTTCACCTCTTCGAACCACCCTTCCCCGCTGATCCTCTTCTCCCCAGTCGGGTAAAAAACAGTTATACCCAAGGCTCTTAGCCTCCTGCGTAACACACTGTCGGCTGTCGCGACAGCGGCTTTATAAGTTTTTGCAAGATGCACGAGAGCATCGTCGCAGCCCATTCCAGTCGGGGGAAGTGTTCTGAAGCCTCGCACAGTCTTCAGAGCCAGCTCAGCCATTCCAGCCAGCTTAGGCTTACTCGTGCTCAGCATCCTAAGCTCCACCAGTGTTTCGGAAGGTAGGATGAAGACAGCCCTGCCCTGCGTTAAATCCATCACCCCCTCCATGAATTTAACACCAGTTTCGAAACAGGCGAGTAGTGCACTCGAATCCAGAAGAACCATCAATCAACCAGTACACCGTATCCGATTAGCCTCCAACGCCTCTCGACAAGCCTGCTAACAGCAATCCTCTGACCCTTCTCAGCGCAGACAGGAACCTTAAGATCCAGCCTAACCCTGTTTCCGCGAACATCCTTAACAGTAGCCTGAGTTAAGGCTGAACCCATGTTAACACTCAACACTTCCCCTACTCTCAAGGGATCGGTCTTAACAATGCCTTTAACGCCGACAACCCTTTCAAACATGCTGTACTCCAGAGTAATGCTTCTCGTGACAGGTGGAAGCGTGCCAGGCTTGCCAACAAGGTTCCCAATAAGCAGATCGTTCTTAGTTAAAGAAGGGTCTAGACTGGTCCCGATGCCGACGAGCCCTCCACTCCTAACCTTCTCAACAAGAACACCGTTGAAACCGGCTGAAACAACCTCAGCCGTAAGAGGAATTGTTTCAACAGTATCATCCCTCTTGACCCTTAGACCGGGGAGAATCTCAACCTCGTCTCCCACCCTTATCTCACCCCTGATTATGGAGCCGCCCAGGATCCCGCCCCGCATATCCTTAACCCGGGTACCGGGCCTGTTAACGTCGAAAGACCTTATCACTATCATTCTCGAAGGAGAATCAAGGTCGAAAACCGGCGTGGGGATCTCGCTCTGAATAACGTGAAGCAGAATATCCACGTTGGCCTTGTGTTGAGCTGACATGGGCACTATGGTGGCATCGGCGAAACGTGTTCCGGATAGGAAGCTCTTAATTTCCTCAATGCTTTTCAAAGCCCTCTCCCTCGACACTATGTCAATCTTATTCTGAACCACTATCAGCTTCCTAATCCCCATTATCTCCGCCGCTAGAAGATGCTCATAGGTCTGGGGCTGAGGGCAAACCTCATCAGCACCTATGACAAGTATTGCTGCATCCATGACGGCAGCGCCGCTCAGCATCGTGGTCATAAGTATCTCGTGCCCAGGCGAGTCGACGAAGCTTATCTTCCTCTGGAAAACAGCCTCGGAGCCACAGGAGCATTTCGGCGATGTTGTGAAGTTGTAGGGCGGCGGGCACTTTGGGCATTTGAAGACACTGAAGTTAGCGTAGCCCAGCTTTATCGTTATGCCTCTCTTAAGCTCGTCGCTATGCTTGCTCGTCCACACACCGGTAATAGCCTGGACGAGTGTCGTCTTCCCGGTGTCTACATGACCAAGTGTTCCAAGGTTTAGGCAAGGCTGAACACGCTTGTAATCCTCGATTTTCAAACACCCTCCGTAACAATCTTCATGTTAACCTGGTAAATATCCTCAGATATCTGGTTTCCCCTGACCAGTGTCTTCCTCCGGGTTTCTCCTATACGGGTCTTCTTCCTGACAAGTATCTCCTTCTTGACGCCGCCCTGCACAGACGGAACCATGCGTATTCCAGACCTGTCTGAGCCTCCTGTCACCATTAGTTTTACCCCCGGCTTGCCTATTATGGAGCCGTCTACCACGCTTCCTATCTTCAAGCCTATGAGAGGGATGGCGTTACTCCCCTCCAGCTTCACAGACTCTGTTTTACCCGTCTTAGGGTCGGATACGCATATCTTGAACTCAGGCGGCATGCTGAGTACTTCGGATAAACCTGTATTAAAACATTACATTTCTTAAAACCCGTAGAAAGGGTTCTCCTTCTTCCTTATGTCTGAAATCTCCTCAAGAGCCTGCAGGTAATGCGGCTCAAGCTGATCCTTGAAAACCCTGTTTATGACGGAGGCGTCTCTGCTGGGAACATCCACGAGAAGCACATCATCCTCCTTAAGGTTTCTGCCGACCACAGCCTCCGGGATGGAGACAGCAACCTCCTCGCCGGCCTCAGCCTTCGGAACACTCTTACCCTCCTTCTGAACCTGTTCAATAACCCCTATCCTCTCACCATTAAGATTGACTAAGGGAGAGCCTGGTTTTATTCCACCAGCCTCAACCCTTACCCCGACTATCGCAGGCTTACTTCTCCTGAACACGTATGCAGGCAGGACTCTTACCTTGCCTGGGAGGATAAGCTGCTCAAGCTGCATCCTTGCCTCCCTCTGCTTCTCCTGCCTACGCCACTCCGAGAACTCCTCTATAAGCTGGTAGATGACTCTTCCCTGGAATACTGGGACGCCTCTCCTCTCAGCCTCCTCCATAGCCTCAGGCATCACCCTTACATTGAACACTAGGAGGGCTCTCAGCGTAGGGTCCTTAGAAGATATGGATGCTTCAATAACATCTCGCTCCGAGACTGGGCCCAGGTCCCCCATCCTGACTGGAATACTCTTCTTCTCAAGCTCCCCAACGATCGCCTCAAGAGAGCCCAAGGCATCCGCCTTAACCACCACACCCTCCTCGCCGCTCCTAATCCTTATCGACTCAACCTCAGACATGATTCTGCTAACAGCCTCCTCAAGGTTTCCAGAAGCAGCTATCAGTGGGGAACCGGGGAGAGCATCCTCAAGGTTTGGCGCAACAATCTTAATGCCTGCCGAAGGCTTAACCACGTTAACCTGGTTGAACCTGTCCCTCGGGTCCCTCATCTCGTCGAGAGGCTTAGGCATAAGCAGAGCCCTGATCCTTGTGACAATTGGCTTGTTCAGCCCCATCAGAACTATCGTGTCGTCGCTCCTCAGAACACCGTCGAAAATCACTGCGTTCACGGTTGTCCCCATACCCACCTCCTCAACAACCTCGAGCACAACTCCTTTCGCAGGCCCCTCACTGTACTCAAGGCCGGTTAGCAGAAACTGCTGGACGAGGCCGATTAAAACCGCCAGAATCTCTGAAACGCCTTCACCCGTCACCGAGCTTACCGGTATTATTGCAACGTTCCTCCTGAAGTCCGTTATCCTGTCGAACCTGTCTGACCTGAAGCCCATCGTCGAGAGATCACCTATTATCTTGTAGAGGTGCTCGTCAAGACTACGCTTAACCTTCTCATCCTGCTTCGAAAGCGATTGAAGCACGCTTAGAGTATCTTGGGGCCTCCAGCCAGGCAGGAGGTCAAGCTTGTTAGCTGCAATCAGGAAAGGAGTCTTCCTAGCTCTAAGAATTTCCAGTGACTCCACTGTCTGAGGCTCAACCCCCTTAATCAGGTCTATGACTAGGATGGCGAAGTCAGCTATGGAGCCTCCCCTCCTCCTAAGGTTTACGAATGCCTCGTGCCCCGGGGTGTCGATGAAAAGTATTCCGGGAACCTTAAGCCGCTCCCTTAGACTTATGCTGAGCGTTTTCGCAGCGTCCACTATAACGTCAACAGGTATAAGGCTGGCACCCACATGCTGGGTCTGGGACCATTTCAGGATATCCCCCCAGCCTCTCTCGAAGCGACTAGGGTGCCGCGAACCTTGTCAAGCAGGCTTGTCTTACCTGCGTCCACGTGCCCCAAGACAACCACTATAGGCTCTCTAACACCCATTTGTTTTCCACAGCACCTCCCAAGTCACCAGTACCGCGGGAGTATTAATCCTTTATGCATAAGCCTTCAAAGTCATTTTTCAAATCCTAGTACTTGATCTATATCGGCTTCGCGATCATGGTTTTGCACATGCCCCTTCTCCTCTTCCAATCAAATCCTTGGTTTCAAGCTTCTAGTATTAGTCTTACAATATTCTTAGATATTTTAGGCACCGTAACTAATCGCCTCAAAACGCTAGTCACTTCTAAAGACGATGTTTCCTATGGCTTACTCTCCGATCCGATCCAAATACAATTTTTAAAAACGAAGACGTTTAAAACCTGATTCTTTAATCTGCGATTTCTTTCAACGCTTTAGCAATCTTGTCGACAACCACGTCTGGAGAAACGTCTCTACCAGATACGTCAGGCTCATAAAAGAAGTCGAAAACTATGCCTGCCTTACGGTAGTGTTCAAGCAGTGGAATAACCTCCTTCTCATAGATTTTTATCCTCTCCATTACGACCTCCGGCTTATCATCATCCCTCTGGTAGAGTTCTCCTCCACACTTGTCGCATACACCCTCAGTCTTAGGCTTGAGCGTAATCTTGTTGTAGACTGCACCGCAACTCCTGCAGATTAGTCTTGAGGATATTCTTCTAACCAGAACCTCGTCGGGCACGTTCAGGTTGATTACGAAGTCTATTTTAACAATCCGGTCTAAGAACTCGGCTTGTTGCAGAGTCCTAGGGTAACCGTCAAGGATAAAGCCCTTCTTACAGTCATCCATTGAAAGCCTTTTCTCAATAACCTTGTTCACAACATCGTCTGGAACCAGTTTCCCGTTCGAAACGTAACTGGATATGTTTCTGCCGAGCTCGGTTCCGCTCTCAATCTCGCTTCTGAGAATGTCTCCTGTTGAAACATGTGGAACGCCTAGCTTCGGCGCAAGCCTTGAAGAATATGTCCCTTTTCCGGAACCCGGTGGGCCGAAGATTATTATCTTCATCCCCATAAGCCTCCGTTTAAGTTTTCAACATAGCTAAGCATTCTTCTTGACAACCCACTTAATCTTCCTAGGGTTCCTGCCCAGCTTCACAGAGTTCCTTAAGCATTTCGAGCTGCAGAACCTCAGGATGCTTCCATCCCTCTTAACGTAAAGTATGCCTTTCCCAATCAGAAAGGTTCTGCCGCAGAAACTACATTTGAACGAGGCTGGCGTGGCTCATCACCCTGAGAATCTTCTGGCTTCCCTCTCAGTCTCCCTCAGCATGAGTACGTCCCCGACTCTAACTGGGCCACGCACATTCCTCAGAATAACTCTGCCCCTGTCCCTGCCTGCTAGAATCCTGACTCTAACCTGCGTAACCTCGCCTGAGGCACCGGACCTCGCTACCAGCTCGACAACCTCTGCCGGAGTAGCTTCCTCGCTCAAGAAGAGCTTCCACCAGCCGTCGACCTTGCAGCCTGTATCTTCTTAACAACGCTTTCAAGCATTGGAGCAGCCTCACCCGGGTCTATTATCGCTACAGCAGCCGCCGAAACGTTTGCTAACCCAGCAGCCTCACCCAGCTTCTTCTTATCCGGCACAACTATGTACGGTATCTTCCTGTCCCTGCTAAGCAGAGGTATGTGGAGAACAACCTCAACCGGGTCAGTGTTGCCAGCTACGTAGACTATCTTAGCAACTCCTCTCTCAAGGGCTTTCGTGGCTTCATTGGTGCCTCTTTTAATCTTCCCGGTTTTAGAGGCGAGCCTCAAGAGTTCCAATGCTTCCTCAACGAGCTCGTTACTCGGCTCGTAATCCGCTGTCGTGATCCCAACCATTTTCCATTAAGCACCTCTACCCTTCCACACCCGTAGAGAAAGGTGTATAAAAACTTAAACTAGGGTAGGCTAAGGATGGGAGAAAACCAGACCTACGATATTTTCCGAAACGTTTTCAACCCTGCAGAAGCCGAATCTGACTAGCTGAATAAGCCTGTCTGGGCTTAGCCCCGTTAAAGAGGATTCTCCCAGTCCTCTTGCAAAACTCGCGTCAGGCATAAGTATGCTTGTTTCAACAGCATCCTCAGGAAGGATCCACTGTATCAGCTTCACGCCGGCTGACTTCTCAGGAACCTCAACACCCTTGAAAAAAGCTTCGACACTCTTCCCCTGTTGATTAATCATCCTAACCTCTACGTTGAAAAGCGATATCAGCCGCAGCATAGAACCCGGCTTTAAATCCTTAAAGTCGTCGGATGAAACCAGCAGGTCAACCTCCCCGTTGGAAGGCTTTACAACAATCATCCTGGAGCCCAGCTCAGGCCTACTCGGGTGTCTGAAAAGCTTAGCCTCAACTATCCGAGGAACATTCTTAACGGTCATTTTAAACGGGTCTCTGACGAAGTAGTAGCGTTCAGCCTCCCAGTCGGCAGCCTCCCTGTTGTAAGCGTAAAGGTTCTCCCATTTAACGGTTGACTCAGTTATGTTCAACCCCATGTCCAGAACAACCCTTCTAATAACCTCCGGCTTGAACCCTCTTCTCCTCAAAGCCTTTAAAGTGCCTAGCCTAGGGTCGTCGAGCCCAGTGTAAGCACCCTCAGCCAGCCCCTTCATTATCTTGGATTTGCTCAACACACTTCCCTCTAGCCTAACCCTGCCAATATGGATTGAAACAGGCGGGGGAGAACCTAAGTATTGGAAAACGTATGATTGGCGGACCTCGTTAGTCAAGTGTTCCTTTCCACGGACGACGTGTGATATCTTCATCTCATGGTCATCTATGGCGCACGACCAGTTGTAAAGAGGCCAGACTCTGAAGCCTTTTACTCTAGGATGCTTCGCAACATCTATCCGTAACGCAGGCCAGTCTCTAACAGCAGGGTTAGGATGCTTCATATCTGTCTTAACCCTTACAACAGCCTCGCCCGGTTGAAGACTACCTTTAAGCATCTTCTCCCAGAGGCTCAGGTTCACAGCTGGCTCCTGTTCCCTGTGGGGGCAAGGCTTACCCTCCTGTTCGAAACGCCTGAACTCCTCAGGCTTGCAGAGGCAGACGTATGCGAAGCCTTTGTCAAGAAATTTCTCAGCGTAACCGTAGTATGTTTCAAGCCTGTCAGACTGGTAGTGTATTTCATCAGGCTCTATGCCAAGCCACCTTAAGTCTTCAATAACCCAGCTGTACGCCTCCACCAGAGGAGGCTTTACTGATGGAGAAGTGTCTTCAAACCTTAGGACGAGCTTCCCCCTCATGCTTCTAGCATAGTAGTCGCAGAGCACTGCTGGCCTAGCGTTCCCAAGAGTAAGTGGGCCGTCAGGGTTTGGGGCGAATCTTAAAACTGTTTGATAGAAGCCTTCAGCCCTGGGGAGAGATGGAAGCTCCTGCTTCAAAGCTTTTTCAACGCGTTTAATTCCTCCAAGCTTCTCAAGCAGCTTAGCCTGCTCACCCGGAGTAAGACTGTTAACCTTCTCCGTTACTTCTCGAATAAGCGGAATAAGCTCTTTAACACGGCTTCTTAAACCTGGGTTCATGCCGAGAAGCTTTCCTAGGACAGCGTCAGCCCTAGCAACACC
>JAWCNV010000015.1:0-48275 GCA_038848185.1 Thermoproteota archaeon
CCGGAGTAAGACTGTTAACCTTCTCCGTTACTTCTCGAATAAGCGGAATAAGCTCTTTAACACGGCTTCTTAAACCTGGGTTCATGCCGAGAAGCTTTCCTAGGACAGCGTCAGCCCTAGCAACACCCTGGAAGGAGACAGCGTTCTCAAGCGCAATCCTTTCAACTAGGCTTCTGGTCTCATCCGTACTCATCTCTCTATTCCTCTCCCCTTCAGAAGCCTTGTGAGCAATCCTCTTTGCTCAAGCCATTCAGCAGTCCTCCCTCTAACCACCAAGGGGACTGAACCCAGCTCCCTCATGTTTTTCGCGCCGACAAGGAACATTGTGAACCTTAAGGCAAGCTCAAAGGATTTAACAAGCCTCCTAGTCTTTTCAACACCGCCCTTCGAGAAGGAGATTAGGAAGGGTCTTGACATCCCTGTGCAGCTCGCACCCAGCGCAACAGCCTTCGCAGCATCCACACCAGTCCTCACGCCGCCGCTCGCGATTATGCTCATGCTCCGTGTGCAGAGCTTCGACTCGACGACGCTTACTGCTGTTGGAACACCCCAGTCCCAGAGAGCCTTGTCAAGCATCCTCGCCTTCTCACTGCTTTTACTCCTAGCTCGGAGGTACTCTACTGCGAACCAGCTTGTCCCGCCTACACCAGCCACGTCAACCCATTTAACACCCCATGATTCTGCGAGCCTAGCTGCCTCACAGCTGAAGCCTGCGCCAGTCTCCTTCAGGCAGATTTTTTCACCGAGCCTCTTAGAGAGCTCAGCAATATGCTGGCCGTATCCTTTGAAACGCGTCTCACCTTCAGGCATAACCAGCTCCTGAAGCTTATTGAAATGTATAGCAAGAGAATCTGCCTTAACCAGCTCCATCGCCTTCAAAGCGTATTCTGAACCGTGTTCAGCAACCTGAGCAGCCCCTATGTTAGATATTACGAGAGCATTCGGAGCCCTGTCCCTAACTATCAAGTAAGTGTCGGCAAGCCTCTGATCCTCTAAGGCGGCCCTAACACTCCCAACACCGATGCCTATACCCTCTGATTCAGCCACCTCTGCGAGACCCATGTTTATCCTCTTAGCCTCCCGGGTTCCACCGGTCAACGCCTCTATGATCAGCGGTATCCTAAGCCTCTTACCCATCACCGTCACGCTGGTGTCTATCTCGCTCAAATCCACCTCACACACAGCGTTGTGAATAAGCTCAACATCCTCAAACCCTGCAGTAACCCTAGAGGACACGTCTCTCTCCAGAGCTATATGGATATGCTCAGCCTTCCTGCTCTCGGTTGCCACGGTTTGAAGACTCTTCGAGAGTTTTTAACTCTGTTGCCAAGCTTCTTAGCAATAAAGGGTTAGAGGGCTAAACACTCTTGCTCCTCGTTATTCTGCCTTAAGGAGGGTAGAGTAGCCTTATGAAAAACTGTATTCAGTGGAAAAGGAGAAAAATCCTCACTGTTTTCAGAAATCCGGAATGCTTAAGTATAAGTTTTTAATTATAGAAAAAGGAGTTGAAATGAATTGAAGAGGTTTCTTCTGTTTCTGCTACTCTGTTTAATCGCCTCAACATCTTTAACAGTAGTCTTGTGCAGCATATTCACCATAAACTCAAACCCTTCGCCAGTCGGCACAGTGACCCATGAAGGCCAGACTTACTATAAGCTGCCTGACGGCCAAGTAGGGCAAACATACTCAGTAGTATTCTCAACCACCTCCGCCTATCCGAGCTCGCTCCGCTGGAAAATATACGGTTCACCCCCATCCGGACTTGCACCGAACCCGCCATCGCCGAGCGTGAAGTCTGAGACTCTCACATTGTCAGGGACTCCTAATGCTGCTGGAACATTCTACTTTACAGTTGAGGCGAAGGAGGACTATCCAAACGGGGCTACAACGCAAACAAAAAATTATGTTATAACGATCAACCCGTCGGAAACACCGCCACCCCCTACTGAAAGAATAGATTACACGCTGGATGTTAACGTAGGTATCCTGAACAAGGTGGAGATTGACCTGACGCCTTTAGCTCTAGGCCAGAGCGTCGTCAGCAAGAGCGACAGCTATAATATAAGGCTTAGAAAGCGGAGTGGCAACAGCGAGTATATAAGGCTGGAGCAGGAGGGACTCCCGCAGGGCGTCGACATGTGGGTTGCAGGCACTTTTGTCAGAGCTCCCACAAGCCTAATCTTGGAGAACCTTTGGCTCGAAACAGAACTCACGCTCACAATGAGCTTCAGTGTGGAGAGAGCTGGTAACTGGAGAGAGCTTGCTGGACCAGAGGGGGCTCGGAAGGAATACCTGATAACAATAAGAGGAACCTCGCAGTCCGGTGTTGGAAGGTCCGATACTTTCTACCTGGTTTTCTACTACGGCATGCCTAAGTTGCAGGTATTCAACCTAGAACCTCTCACGCAGCATGGGTCAACACTCATAGTGGATAAGCAGACAATATTCAAGTTCCAGTACACTCTCGACCACAGCTCTCCGCTTACCGTGGATTATAAGCTGGATCTCGGTCCTAAAGCCCGTTGGGTAGAGGAGCCTGAATGGCATTATTCCTCGGAAAACTGGTACTGGCATTACGGCATAGATCTTAGGGAAGAGAATATAGAGGGAAGTTGGCATCTGGTTCACTATGGGCGTATTACGCTTGAGCCTACAGCCGAGCCGCGCACAGCCTACCTGATGGAGAATGTTAATTCAGGATTTCTGCCCCGACCGTCTGGCAGCGGACGGTATGACATAAGTCTCGAAATCGACCCCTATGGAAGAATAGGATGGAAGGAGGAAAGCGTGCTCACCACATCAGGATCCTTCATGTGCAGACAGTATCCTTCTGAACGCTGGGTTAAAATAGTGCTTTGGGAAGACGACTTGAGCTTTACTCCTAGTCAAGTCTCCGAGTATTTGAATCATATCTGTGTGCCAGTAGGCTGGAAGCCTGCAAACTCCCCGTACAGAAGAAGCTGGAGAGTGTACCCATACGACATTTATCTCAGTGGGATTTTCAAGGACTATTTCTACACCCGTCCCATTGCAGGAGGATACCGTGGAGACATAGGGTGGTGGAACGCCGACACCGCGGGTGAGGAGGCTGCAGACGAGGGGTATGACAGGGTCATAGCCATAGTTCCACCAGGAGAATTAGGGGGAAACACCGTAGGAGTAGTGTATCATTATGAGACTCCAGGAGTAGAATATCCTTCTTGGGATCAAGGCTATTACACGGCGTTCGTGGACTTCAACGATGCAATGGATTCAGGCAGGTACCAGTACTTCCCGGTTGCTGCGCACGAGCTTTCCCACACCTTCCGTTTCCCAGACATATACAATGGTTACGCCATTGTGGTTCTCGAGGAGTGCGTCTATTTCGACGAGTTTAACGGGGGAGTAATAAAGATATTCAAGACGCAATCGTTCTCCGGGGATATGCGCTACTGGGACTACAGCCATGGGAGGCTCTTCTCCCTGGTGAGTCCAAGCGAGGTTACTGCTCGCGACATAATGGATCATTCTGGAGGGGATAGGTCGGGCTACTGGTCTTGGGCCTCATGGAAGAAGGTTGGCGGTGTCCCTAGGGAAGACCCGCCGGAAGACCTCTTAATCTCGATGATAATCTTCCGAAACGGGACTGTGATAGGGAGGCCTTTCCAGAAGGTTTACAACCATAGTTGGGGCTGGGAGGACCCTGCGCCTGGTGTAACTGGAAACTTCTCTCTGACGCTTTACCTCCGTAACGGGCAGGTCTTCAAGAGAATCCCCTACAACATATCTTTCTACTACTATGTTGACCCTGGGGGAAGAATGCCTACTGATGCGGTTCCATTCGTGAGGCTAGTCGACTGGACTGACGGTTTAGGAAGGATAGAGCTTACTGGCCCTGATGGAAAGATCTGGTTCACGAGAGATGTTTCAGCTAATGCACCCGTCCTAGAAATCATTTACCCGCCTGACGGTAAGAAGCTGGGGATCGGCCGCAACTACACCCTGGTCTGGAAGGGGACTGACGCGGATGGCGATCAGCTTTGGTACACTGTCCTGATAAGGAGGGAGGGGAATGAGGTTTGGACATCGCTTGCAAGCAGAATAACTGAAGACAGAATATCCTTGGAAAGTGACAGGATAAAACTTGGGGGAAGCGAATTGCCGGAGGGTGACTACGAGATACAAGTTAAGGCTACTGATGGCGTTAACACCGCCGTGAAAGTTATACGTGTGAAGATTGTTGAGCAGGGGCAGATCAAGATGTATTCTCTGACTGTTGGCTCTAACATAGGATTGGAGATCGAGGGTTCAGGCACTTATGAGGAGGGGGACATGGTGAAGGTAAAGGCTCCTTTTGAGGAGCCGATGAAAGACTTCTTTGGAACACTCGGGGGCAAGTACCAGTTTAACCGTTGGACCGGAGCGGTTGAATCTAAGGATAGGGAGGTCGTTGTCCAGATGATAGGTGAGCAGACAAGCTTAACGCTTACAGCACTTTACGATGAGAATTACACCCAAGTATTCCTAATTTTGGGCGTGATAGTGATAGTGGTTTTGATCATAGTGATTCTCGTTGCTCTGAAGCTTAGAAAGCCTAAGCCTGCTCCTCCGTCTCCTCCACCACCTCCCCCTCCATAAGCTAGACTTTCGCGACACACAAGTACATGACGTGTGCTGAGGCCAGTCTGATTTATACTAGATCATCCATATGGATGCGAACCTGGTTTCTACTCTAATTCCTCCGTGTAAACTCCTTTTTCAACCGTTCTAAGGATCATCGTAGGAGCGTTTAGACTGTGTAACGCTTCCTCAACAGTGTTCAACGAGCCCTCATCAACCAGTGTAAGGACGCAGCCTCCACCGCCTCCGCCAGTAAGCTTAGCACCGTATGCTCCGGCCGATATGCCTGTCCATACTAATGAGTCTAGCCTACTGTTTGAAACCCCCATGAGCGAGAGGAGAAGATGGTTCAGCGTCATGAGCCTGCCTGCTTCAGCAATATCGGTTTGCAGTAGCCTGCTAATCTTGGTTGTGATGCTGCTTACGGATGTCATTATTATGTTGAAGAGATCCGGCTCCTTCTCTTTGAGGGATGCCACTTTGGAAATCATGTCTTTTGTACTCCGCTCTAAGCCTGAGTCCGCCAGCAGGAATATGCCCTGCCCGCCTTCAAGCCTTTCGATCCCTCTGTCCCTAACGAAGAGGATTAAACCACCCCAGAGAGCTGCTGCCACATCTACACCGCTCGGGTTAACGTGTGCAACCTTCTCCCCCTCCATCGCGAGGTTAAACACCTTCTCGTCAGGAGGCTTCTCGTAGACTATTTTCAGCAAAGCGTTTGCTAGGGCAACGGATAATGATGCTGAGGAGCCCATTCCTGAGGCGGGAGGGATATCTGAGCTTATGCGGACCTTAAGCCTACCCTTGAATCCCTCGGAATCCCTGAACACGTTTATGATTTTTGCGAAGGGTTTCAGCGAACCCGGGCCTGAGAAGGCTCCGCCGATCATCTTTGCAGCCCCATACTTGTCAGAGTATATTTCGTGTGTACCGATTTCTTCAACCGCTTCAACAGAAACCTTCGAGTAAACGTTCACAGCAGCCACAAGAGCCGGATAACCGTATACGACGGAGTGCTCGCCCGAGATGATTACTTTCGCCGGGGCCTTACAGAGTATTTTCAAACCCGGGTCACTTGAAGAAAGCTATTGACGAGTATCCTACTACACCACTGTAGTCGCCTGAAACCTCACCGCTATGATAATATTTTAATAAGTTTACTTTTGAGCACCCCATCTCCTTAACGCATGAGACTAATGCTATCACAGGCCCTAGGCCGCAGAGCGACTCATAGTTTGTAGCGACAGAGTACACAAGCCTCTCATCCAGGGACTCTATGGCTCTAATAGTCTTCACATCGTTCTCCTCAGCCTCTTGAGCAGGAACATAGTGACTCATGTCTGAGCTTGCGAGCACAATCGACCTTTTACCCTCAAGAGCCTTAGCAAGAGCCTTACCGAGCCTAATGTTCCTGTCAAGGTTGAAGTCGTGAATCATTATTGGAACAAGCCTGAAAGATCCGCCGTATATGAACTGGAGAAAGGGAAGCTGTATCTCGATAGAGTGTTCGAAGGCATGCGCGTAAGGATTATCCTCGACAAACGGGGCGAAACTTAGGAGCAGGCTTACAGTCTGCCTGTCAACCTCAACATCGCCCAAGGGAGTCCTCCATAATCCTTCTCCCATTGTAGCGAACCCTGTGGAAGCCATCTGATGGTCAGGCCCCATAACAACAACAGTATCCCTTGCACCGTGTTTAGCAGCCTCCCCGTAGGCCCATGTGGCAGCCATACCTGAGTAAACGTAGCCGGCGTGAGGAACCATAAGCCCGAGAAGACATGGGTCATACTCTCCTAAAGCAGGGAGGACCCCGAAGCCCAGCCTGCCCTTGAAAATGGAGTCCAGCTGTTTCAGAAGCTCATCCCTAGAGCCCTCATACCAGCTTCCGGCGTAAGCTGGTTTCCTAACCCTAGTCATATCTTAAAGTGTCTCCGCAATCTCTTCAATCTCAGTCTCAAACGCATGGAAGTTTTCGCTTAGGCTCTCCGTGGGTGAGAGCACACCCCTGTTCCTGAGAATCTCCCTTGTTAAAAGCCAGTATAATAAGGCTAGTGAGCTACGCCCCTTATTGTTAGCAGGTATGATCAGGTCTATGTAGGAGCAGGAGTCATCAGTGTCGCACACGCCTATTACAGGGATGCCGATGAGCGTGGCTTCGCGAATAGCCTTCTCGTCAACCTTAGGGTCTGAGACAATCAGTATCTTCGGTGAAACATAGCCTGCGTAGCGTGGGTTCGAGAAGATTCCCGGGGGGAACCTTTCCACAATCGGTTTGAAACCAGTATAGCCGCACATCTTTAACACAGGCGTCTTACCGTATTCTTTCCCAGAAACCGCTATCACATCGCCAGGCTCATACCTTGCGAGGGCTTTCGCAGCCACCTTAATCTTCTCATCCGTGTGAGCAATCTCAATCAGGTTCAAACCATCTGGCCTAGTGAACCTTACGAAACGCTTCATGCAGACAGTACAAACCTTTGTCCCAATGTGAACACCTGCAGCAATGTATTCTGTTCTAAGTATTAGCAGGCCTTCTCCACTTTTCTCACTGGTGCTCATTGCCGGTAGCCCTCCTCCAATGGCGGTAGTCCTCCTGAGTAAGATATCAACTCATCAATATAATCCACATGCGAGATAAAGATACGTCTGCAACATATCCTTTTAACGTTAAGCGAATCCAGAACCTTTTTCGGGTCCTCTCCTGCTGCAGTCCTCTTAACATACTCCTCCCAGAGGTGGCCTATAACTTTGCCGCAGGTGAAGCATCTTACGGGAAACATCAATTCTCATTCACCTACCTGTAAGACTTCTGGAACCTCCTTCTGGCTCGGGGGCCTCCGAATTTCTTAGGCTCCTTCCTACGCGGGTCTCCTGATAGGAGATGCCTGTCGAAGTCTCTGAAAAGGTTTCTGACACTCGAACTCCTAGTCCAATTAGTAATGCTTCTGGCAAGCGCCTGCATCACCGCCCTCGCCTGCGAAGCATGCCCTCCTCCACTCACCCTAACGTCGACATCAACCTCCTTAAACTGCTCTGGAACAAGTGTTACAGGAGTTAGTGCAAGCATCCTATACGGGTCGTAAAGCCAGTTTTCAGCAGGATAACCGTTTATAGTTACTCTTCCAGATCCTGGTTTAATCACAGCTTTCGCGACAGAAGTCTTCACGGAACCGGTTACAATTAAAGGCATTTTCCTAGGGGCAGGCATCTCTAATCAGCCTCCGGAATCTTGAAGACGCCTTTCAGATCAGAGATGGAGAAGGATCGTCTTCCAAGCCTCGAGGCGTCAGCCTCCTTAAACCTCACCGCCTCACCCTTAACACCGCTGGGGTGACCCACGTAGACTCGCAGTCTTCTGAAGGCTTCAACACCCTTCGGCTTATCCATTGGAAGCATTCCCTTAACAGTGCTCCTCACGTAGGTCACAGGGTTCCTCGGGTGCCTTGGAGTATGCTTAGGATTTCTCACGCTCTTCACCTCGAGAAACCTCCCGTATTCCTCGATGAAGCTTCTCTTATTCCCAGAGATCCTTGTCTTCTCCACGTTCACCACGTGGACACGGTAGCCTTCGAGAAGCCTTTTAGCAATGATTGAACACATCCTTCCCAAGATCTGGTTACTGGCATCGACTACTAGAACTTTCTCAGACAATAATCTTCACCCCCGACCCCTTCTGCTCTCTTCTGGCGAACTCGTCGAGTCGCATAACAGTGCACCCGGCTGACCTAAGCTTAGCCAGCGCGGATGATGAGAAGGAGAATGCTGCGACGGTGATGCTGTGTCTTATCTCTCCCTTACCTAAAACCTTGCCTGGAACCACCACCCGGTCTCCAGAAGTTGTTAAATGGGCTATCTTACCCACATTAACCTCCGGTATCCTTCTCCCAGGTCTTGAAAGGATTTTCCCAACACTCCTCCAGAACCTGGACTTCTTAGACGCTTCCTCCACTTCAAGCATCACCTTCTTCGCCACCATGCTTCTCTTCAACTTCAGAAAGCGTGACAGACTCCAGAAGCATTTTAAACTTATCCCTCAGTATTTCTACAGCCTGCAGAAGAACCTCTAACGCGGGCATTGCACCCGTTGACTCAAGCTTGAAAACAAAGGTTTCAGGCGACTCTGTGAAGCTGAACGTTGCCAGAGAGGCAGGCTGCCATTTAGCATGCATCTTTCCACTGCCCAGCCTAGCTATGGCTTCAAGCCTAAGCCTCCCGTTGGGAGGCAGCTTCGTAATCGGAATATTCCCGTATACAGGGTAGACATCCTTATCTCTGCAAACCAGCTCCTTAGAGTAAACTGTGAGCGGAGCATCCCCTGAAGACACATCCATGCTGAGCGAGGTGAAGCATTTTTCACTGGAGCCTTCTGAACACTCCGGGGAATCCATGGGCAGGTATTTCCCCCGGGGGGTTCTCAAAGGTATTAGGCCAAGCCTGTGTGAAAGAACCTCGTCGAACATTGGGCTCGAGTTCTCGAATATGAAGACTTCGTGAATAGCAAGCGTTGGAACATCCTCAAGTATGGTTCTCCTTAAAGTGTTTACGAATGCCTCTGAACAGCCTTTAAGCCTAGCCTCCAGATACTCTTCGCTCAGCCTAATTACCTCAACATCCAATTTTGCCGGTTTCATAGTTCAGAAGGTATTTAAGGTTAGTTGAAGCCTCCAGTTGCCTTAAAAACCTCAGGCAGGGAACGCTTATTAACCTCTTTGAAAAAAGGGTTACCTGTGAGCACTGAACCCGAGAAATACGCGGTGGTACGAGTATACTCCTCCGGAAACAACACTATAGTCCACGCTACAGACGCCAGCGGATCCTCCACACTGGCGATGTCAGCAGCAGGCCAACACGTCAAGGCAGACAGGCTTGGAGGCAGCCCGTACGGTGCGATGATGGCTGCAAACACTGTCGCGGAGGCTTTGAAGAAGCTTGGGATAACGAGTATTAAAGTAAGGGTTAGGGCGCCAGGGGGGATTAAGTCGAGGACTCCTGGACAGGGGGCTCAGGCAGCCATAAGGGCTTTAACAAGGTCTAAGCTTAGGATAATAGCGATTGAGGATGTTACTCCTATACCTACTGACGGCACTAGGAAGCCTGGTGGTAGAAGAGGAAGAAGATTCTAAGCTGCCTTGACTTCCTCAACAGTCTTAACAGTTATGAGTGGTTCCTCATCTCTCTTAACAAGGTAGCTGGGCGACCTGACAACCTGGTCCCCGATTCTAACTCTGCCGTGCACGATTAACTGCCTAGCTCCGTGAATAGTCTTCGAAAACCCTTTTCTATAGACGATTGTTTGAAGCCTCCTCTCCAGAATATTTGAAACAGTTAGCGAAAGAACGTCGTCAAGCTTAGCATCCTTGTTAACGAGGCCAAGCCTATGTAGACTCGAGATGAGCTCCGACTCTCTTTTAACCCTCTCCCCGCCGGTTAGGCTCAGGTACGAGCGTGCAGAGGCCCTTACACCCCTGAGGAAGGAAGCAGCCTTCCAAAGCTCCCTCTTATTTCTCAAACCGTATTCTCCGACTAGTATGAGTTCCTCTGAGAGACGCTCCTTAACCCACGGGTGCTTAGGATGAAGAACCTTGCTTCTGATTCTACGCGGGTCACCCATCACTAGATCACTTTCCCTCGCCTTCAGAAGGCTTTAGAACAGCTCTTGCAACACCTATTGGGCCTCCGGTTCTGCCGGTTGTTCTAGTTCTCTGCCCCCTAACCTTTAAGCCGAGTGAATGCCTTACGCCCTTCCAACTCCTCATCCTGATCATTCTTTCAACATCCATCCGCTGAGCAAGCTCTAAATCTGAAGTTATGAGGTGTTTATCCTCCCCCGTCAAAGGATCCCTCCTCCGGTTAAGCATCCATGATGGAATATTGATGGACTTAGGATTGTTGAGAGCAGCCTCTATTCTCGCAACCTCCTCCTCAGTCAAGTGGCCCAGCCTGGTGTCCATAGGTATGTTAAGAGCGATGCAGAGGGCTCTGGCAGTAGCCCACCCCACTCCCTTCACAGTTGACAGAGCGTCCAATACTTTCCTCTTGCCGTCGCAATCCGTGCCGGCAATGCGAACTATCTCCCTGAATTCCCTGTTACTCATGATAAGGCTTAATGAGGCTTTAGAAGAGGCGGTTATAAACATTATTCCCAGACAAGGAGGTTAACAGGCTTTTTATCCTGTCGTTTAAGCTTTTTTAACGTCTAACACTCGGTTTCCCCGTTTAAAGCATTCCCCTTTAAAGAGATTAAACATGCTTCCGGATCCAAGCACTCTTGGTTGCAATATTTAAGGTTCTTCCCATTTCTAAATATTTAGAAACGCCGAGGAGGGGATTTGAACCCCTAAGGCTCGGAAGAGCCACAAGCTTGCTGGAAATACTTTATCTCCAGGCTTGCCCCTTAGCCAGATTCGGGCACCTCGGCAGTCGAAGACGTTGAGGCAGGGATGTTTTTAAGTTTTCATCAGAATATTTCTAAACTGTTTACGCAACGCTTTAAACAGAATGCTTTTCGAAGCTTCATCTTGCCCACATCTTCGGATAGAGGGTTCTATCCATTACAACTCTCTCTACCGTTACCACTATACCGCTTTTAGCGTGCAGAACATCGTCTGAATCCATGGTAAGCGTCCCGAAGCCGATGCACTCACCCTTCAACGTTTTAATGCATGCCACATCCCCCTTTGAAAGAGGATGATCTATTTTCGAGACGCCTTTCGACGCGAGGGGAGCACCATGCGCCACCGCTGCAACAGCACTATCCTTAACGTATACCGATGGGAACCCTTTAAGCGCATCCTCCACAGGTTTAACAATCTTCCTTAGAAGATTTTCCTCTCCCTTCTTATAGAGCTGCCAAGCAGCGTAGAGTTCAAGCAATGTTGAGGCAGAGTCTTCCTTCAGAAAACCATCTCTAACTCTCCTAAGCTCAACCATGTGTGCACCCGTGCCTAGAAGTAGCCCAAGGTCATGCAGAAGCTTCCTTACATATGTGCCTGGCTCCGTAACCACTCTGAAGACGAACCTTCTTTCAGAAACATCTTCTACCGTAAACCTCAGTATTGTCCTACGCCTCACCGCCCTCTTAACAGAAGACCTTACAGGCGGCTTCTGGTATATTGTGCCAGTGAGCTTCTCCGTCCATTTTCTTAAAGCATTCTCATCGAATGCCCCATGCAGCTCGCATACTCCAACATACTCCTTGCTCATCATGTGCAGGTATTCTACTGCCTTTGACGCGTCGTTAAGACATATTGGAAGGACTCCAGACACACCGGGATCTCCCCATTGCTTCAAGGGTCCCAGCGTGCCCCGCCTTACCAACACTAAGTATTTTCTTCACAGTTGAGGAGATGTCGTGACTAGAGGGCCCGGGTGGCTTATCTAGGTTTACGACGCCAAGCTGTATCAGCCTATCGATGCTCCTCTTATCAGGGTATTCCCCGTATTTTTCGTCTGTCTCGCACTCTTCTTTAACCAGTGTCCTGTATTTTACAATGTCAACGAGTGTCCTCAATCTTAAGCCGTTCCCCCATGAATTCTTTTAAACCGCTCTGCTCCACAGCTGCGAGAATAGTTTCATCCTTAGAGTTAACCCTTATCTTAACCGTCTCTGGAAGGGGCATCAGGTGGAGGATGTTCTTCCTTCCTCTCTTAACCCCGTTCAACTCCTTCGGCCCCGTTACCAGAACACTCGTATCCTCTGCAGGCGCGACTACGATACACTTCTTCCCCTTGTCTCTGCCACGGGTTATCACGCATATTCTTCCTGGACGCAATACTTCCCTAGGCATTTCTCACCACCATTTCTCCTCCAAATACGCTCGGACCGCCGTCTTAAGTATTCCACTTACCGACTTCTGAGACAGACCCCCAGTTTCTAGAACCATGTCGTAAAGGCTTAAGTCGTTTATGTTAAACCCGTAGTAATCCATGAATCTTTTCCTCTCAGACTCCTCCCTAGCAAGGGTTTCAGAAACCACTTCCTCCAGAGGCCGGTTCTCCCTTGCAGCGATCCTCCTACACCTTACTTCAAACGGGGCTTTCAGAAATATCTTGAAGGATTCAAAATCCTTCGCAAACCATCCTGCGAGAAGACTGTCTAAAACGGCTCCACCCGTATCCAGAAGGGAGAGAGTAACCTTGTCTATCTCCCTGTCGAACTCGGGAGAACTCATAGATATTTCTGAAAGCTGGGCTACGGTGATACCCTTCTCCTTCGCCATCGACCGGAAAACCGAGCCTGTTGAAACATATTGAAGCTTAAACTCTCTTGCAAGAGGCATGGCGTAGGTGGATTTTCCAACACCGTGGAGACCGGATACTATTATAATCGGGTTCTTAGGCCTCTTCAACCTCAACATTTTAGACACCTGTTCCAAGGGCTTTTCTGAAAACCTGTGAGAAGAAGAGGGCGCACACGGTATACCAGAGAAACAGGCTTAACGAAACTTTCTCTTCGCCACCGTAGAGCGACGCTGAGAAATACCCTGCAACATCCACCATCGGCAGAAAATTCATTAGCAGGTAGAAGGGCAGAAGCACAGTTACCATGCTTACAACCATCATCTTAACTTGGAAAGATGTGACCTCCTTCTCAACCTGAGACATGTGGACCTGCTGCTTCTCAAGCTTCTTAAGAAGCTTCTGATCCTTAAGCCGGGCTGCAGCCATCTGCTCCGTGCGGAAGCTCTTCAACTCCTCCATCTTCTCCTTTATCCTCTCAGGATGAAGTATGAGTTTTACCACCAGCTGGTTGAGAAGCGTAGAGGCTGCTGAAACAAGGGCTACGATCATCAGGTTGTCCACGAGCATTCTAACAAACCTCCCCTACGTGCCAAATTCTTCAAACTTCTTGCCACGCATGATCTGGCTGTGCGCATCATGCTCATTCTGCAGGGTGTTAAATATGCATGTTAAATAAATGTTTACCGGATGGCTTATCCTCCCAGCATCCTCGCTATGCCGGGATGCGTCTCAATAGTTTCCTCTAGAACCATCTGGTAGTATTGCTGTATTATATCCACTGCGAGAAGCACTCCCATTCCTCCACCTATAACGCTGAGCACATCCCCCACTCCAGAGATGAGCCCGATGGCCAAGCCTCCTATGACGGCGACAGTCTTAATGTATGGAGCAATCTTGCTCTCTATGACGGTGGGCGTAGACCTGAAGCCTTTTAGAAATATGTCGGAGTCAAGGAGCTGAGTAGAGACTGAGCGAGCATCCATGCCTGAGACCGAGAGCCAGACTAGTGAAAGACCTAGGCTTAAGAGAGTAAGTATCAACACGTAGCCTATTGCGTGAAGAGGTGCCTCAGCAACCCGTGTAATGCCTCTGGGAGGAGTTACCAGCCAAGCTAATCCTGAAACAGGCACGTAGGAACCGTTAACCACGTTAACCCTGCCTATGAAATCAGCTACCGGAGTGTCAGCAAGCCAAGTCCCGCTTATAAGGTTGGCTATAAGAATAATGTTTGAAAAGATGGCGGCCGCCAGGATGACGGGGATATTCGAGACGTAAAGCAGTTTAATCGGGAAGCCTCTTGAAAACCCTCTGAAACGGCCGTGTGAAATCGGAACATTCACCCTAACGTTCTCAAGGTAAACCAGAAGAAGGATGAAGAGCACGGTTATAATAAGCTGGAAGACTGTTGGGAGGGCGGGGGCACCCCTGTAGAAGAAGTCGCTGAAAGGGTTTCTAAGGGAAGCGACTCTCTGGAAGAAGAAGAGCACCACGCCCCACATGTAGCCGTCGGGTGCTGGCAAAGGGCTTAGGCAGCTCCACCATATTTCCTTAGCTACACCAGCCAAGATAAACAGGCTTATCCCACTACCTAGGCCCCAGCCTTTTTGAAGAGTCTCATCTAGAAAGAGCATCAGTATTGAAGCTAGAGAGAGTTGCGTCGTCACTATTATCCTTGCTCTAAAGTCAAGAGTAGCATTTTGAGTTTCTAAGGAGCCGCTGAAAACAGTGGAGGCAGCTGAGAAAAGTATTAGCACAAATGTTACAAGCTTGGTGGCTACCTGCAGCATCCTCCTGTCGTATTCTGAACCTGCATCGTATTTGATCAACCCTGATCCAGCTAGAAGCTGAGTCAGAAGGCTGCCTGTTACTATGGGGCCGATGCCGAGGTGTAGAATAGACCCCTGGTTTCCCCCTATTATGATCCTCATGCTTGCCCACGGGTCAGCCCCCCCAGTCGCAACCCCGTACAGGGGCACGTATCCCATTACAAGGTATATTGCTAGAACTATGCCTGTCCATATGAGTCTTGTTGTAAAGTTGACCTTCCTTGTCGGCGCCTCTATCTGGGGGACATAGGGCTCAAGGCGCTCCATTGACTCGAGGAGACCCATCAGTTTTCACCCGGCTTGACTACTCTACCACCCTTACTCTCTATCTTCACCCTAGCCTTCTGGCTACAGCCAGCCACCTTAACCACGTAGGCTGTTGAAACATCTCCTGCACCAAGAAGCTTAGAGTAGCCGTGTGCAGCAAGATCCAGTGTTCTCTCCCCTCCCTTAGTCTGAACACCTATCTTCCTGTAGAGCTCATCCAGCTCCCCTACATTCACCCGTTTGCCTTCAGTCTTCGGGACTCTTCTTATGAAGCCCTTCTCCTTCTCCTCCTTGTAGAAGCTCAGGAACTTATGCCCCATGCTTCCGGCTCTACCAACCCCGCCTCTCGCACCTGATTTCCTGTGCTGGCCTATCTGCCCCCAGCCGTGAGTACGGGATCCCCGCATCCGCCTTACTTTTCTCAGTCTTGTTGGCAAGTCTCAACTCGGTAACATGCTGGACTTTTTAACCCTTACTCCCGCGGGCTAAATCATCCTCTTAAGAACCTGGTTAACCCTGTTACCCCAGTCTCCCAAGATCCCGCCCTTCTTAACATTCTTCTTAACACTCCGCTTAAACCCGCCTTTAGGCGGGGTCAGTCTGAAAACAGGCTTAACCGGTTTAAGAGTGTCCCTCGGGGAAGCGCTAAGCCAAACAGATTCAACAAGCTCATCCAGCGACCTGTATCTAGTGAACTTTGAAATATTCTCGTCGCTTAAACGCCTGTTTCCCGGTAGCCTACCCCTCTTCAGCAGGAGTAAGCGAAGCATATTCTTATCTATCCTGCCCCACAGCAGGTGCTCCTTAGCCTGCCTCAACATTCCTTCAACCGGAGGCGTCAGCCGGATTATTGTGGAGGAATTCACTCGGAGGAGCCTTAGTTTTCTTAAAGCGGTTGAAACATCCCTAGTAGTGTTTACTGAGCCCCTTACTCTGACCACGACCGCGAGCGGAGGAAGGTTTTTCTCATCCCCCAATAGAGCCAGCCTCCGAAACTAGTAGACTAGTTGTGTAGAGCCTTTTCAAAGCCAAGTATGCGGCGGTGATAAAGGAGTGGCTCGTGTAGGTTGCTCCCTTACTCTTAGACCAGATGTCCCTTATGCCTGCAAGCCTGAAAACAGGTTTAACAACATCCCCGACAGCCAGTCCAAGACCCTTAGGCCCTGGGAAAAGAGCAACAGAAACGCTTCCAGTTTTCCCAAAGGTTTTAGAAGGAATAGAGTGGGGCTCCCCACATTTACACTCCCATGAGCCACAGCCGCGTACAACAGGGATTATGTTAAGCCTAGCCTTCTTAGCAGCCTTCTCTATAGCGTCCCTCACCTGCTTGGCTTTAGCTGAACCTATTCCAACATGACCATCTTCATCCCCCACAACCACTAGAGCCCTGAAACGTGTTTTCTCCCCTGCGTCACTCTGTTTCTGAACAGGGCTTACAGATATTACTTCCTCCCTTATCTTGCGCAGCAGAAGGTCGACCGCCTCAGGCTCCCTGATTTTCAAACCCATGTTGAAAACGTCTTCAACCGTTGAAACCCTGCCATCCTTAATCATCCTGATTAATGGGGACTCCACAGTAATCTCCTTGGTTTCCTCCTCAGTCTCTTCAATCTCTTCCTCAGCCATGTTCAACATCCTCCCTCATCCTTTTCTTAACTTCTCCGAATATCTTCGGCATCTCCTCAATCTTCAGCCCCTCCTGCACATATCTTGAAAAACCTTCTCCCCCGGAAGACTTGAAATAGCTGACCACGTGTTCACCCGTAATCCTACTCTTATCCGGAAGCATTTCAGGGCTAACCCTAGTCTTGAAACCTGCGTCGAGGAGCCCGCTGCACGCAGCGTAGACCCTGCCCCCTTTAACCGGCTTATGGAGACCGGCGTCGAGAAGACCTTCTGAAACATTTTTCTTCAAGCATCTTAGGCCAGCCAGGTAGGCAGTGAGGTAGGCTGCGGGAGTATTGTTAAGGCTGAATGGCCAGCCGAACTTCCTTAGCTCCTGTGAGAATGCTGATGCAACCACCATGTCTCCCACAGGCCTGCTTAAGAATACTGTAACTCTAACATGCTTGTTTGAAACCCTTACCACGACCCTCGGCAAACCTGATCTGAGAAGCTTGGTCCTCAGATAGTAGTTGGTTAAACCCTGTCTGCGCCGTTTAAACTTAACCCTGTATGAAGCTGACTTGGCCATTAAGCAGCCTCACCCCTCTTCCTAAGGGAGGAAACATAGTTCATCAATACCCTTCTGCTTGAGAAGGCTCCTCCCTTCACCATCAGATAGAGCCGCCTGTATACTCTCCTAGAGATAATCTTCTTTTCACGTAGCTCCTTTAGAAGCCTCCTCTGAGCCCTAGCCTTCTCAACCCATGTTACACTCATCCTAGCACCCTTAGCTCCCTCCCTGCTTCCAGGCCCCCTCCTACCGCTCCTCACCCTCACTCTTCCTCTGCTCGGTGTGGATGCAGGCCTCTCCCTTATAACGCCGCTTTTAATCAGCCTCCTGACATCAGCCCTTGTAACAGCGTTCTCAACATCCTCCATCCTCTCAGGATCTATCCAGATTCTTGACTCGCCCACCTTAAGAATGTCTGCAGCCAGCCTCCTAACTGTTTTAACACTCAACCTGTCTAAGCCTCCTCCGCCTTCTCAATAACCCTCCTCCTGTAGTTCGCCACGATGAAGCCTCTTGAGGAAGCCTCTTTCGCAAGCGTCTCCCTTAGCCTTCTGCCAAGCTTGGATGAGAAAACAAGTATCTTCCCCTCTGGTGATCCAGCGTTCTCAAGATCCTGTTTAGAGGAGACTAGGATAGGTTTTAATCCTGAGGGGTGGAGCCCCTTCATGCTCCTCGGCGTACCGTACCCTATTCTAACAGACTTCGGCCAGCCCTTAACCCTTAGCCGCATCTTACTATCCTTCCCTCTTGGCCTACGCCAGCCTTCTTCAAGCCGAACATACCTCCAGCCCTCCTGCCTTACGAACACAGGCTTCGTCTTCTTATGTTTCCTCCTTGAAGACAACAGTTTCTCAGCTTCAGCAGTCGGCATCTCTACTTCCTCCACAATCCTTTCTCAACGACGTATATTCCGTCTATGTAGACCCTGGGATCCTTATTCCTAATCCTAGTGGCGGATTCAAACATTGCTGCAACCTGAGAAACCTCGTTTCCATCTAGCCCAGTCACAGTTATGTCCTGTCCTGAAACCTGGATGTCGACGTTTGGGAAAGGAACCTTGAAAACTCTCGGTGACTTCTCCCCGATGAAATTGTGTATGGAAACTATTCCTGTCGACTTATCGTATTTAACAGTTACAGGGAAATGTGAGTAGACAATCTTAAGCTTAGCCATGTAGCCGTGGAGCACTCCCTCCATCATGTTTCTGACGAGCTTAGCGACTGTTCCTACCATAGCCTTAAACCTCTTACCCTTGTTAACGCTAAGGATCTTCAGAACATTATTCTCAAGCACAAACTTTAAACCAGTGTGCGAGAAATCTTTTGAAAGCCTTCCTAACGGGCCTTCAACAGTAATAGTCGAATACTCAAGCCTGATTTTAACACCCTCTGCCACTTCAACACTCTGAATATGCACAGCAGCCTCCATAGTGTTAGTAGACATAGGCGATCAGCCTTCCTCCAACCTTATTCTTCTTCGCTTCAACATGCGTCATCAACCCTCTGGGCGTTGAAATAACTAGTACACCAACATTGTAAGCAGGGAGAAACATCTTCTCAAACTTCTCAATTTCACGGTGGGATGCTGGGAACCTCGGTTTGACTGCCCTACACTTATTTATCCTCCCTATAAGCTGGACTTTGAAGAACCCTGCTTTACCGTCGTCAATAAACTCAAACTCACCTATGTACCCAGATTGCTGCAGTATCTTAAGAACGTGGCCTATAAGGTTTGAAGCAGGAGAGATTAAACACTCCCTCCTCCTCCGTAGGTCAGCGTTTTGAAGGGTCGTCAACGCGTTCGCCAAAGGGTCGTTGAGAGTCATCTTAAACACCTCAATTATACTTCTTGAAGCCGAGTGTTGGAGCAACCTCCCTGAAGCAGAACCTGCAATAGTTTAAGCCGTACTGCCTGATTATCGGCCCATATGAGCCGCATCTCACGCAGGGCCTAGCCCCTTTTCCGAAAGACCGCTTCTTACGGGCTGGACGAGTCATCAAGCAACCACCAAGCTAAACCTCTCCCTCATAAAGTTAATCGCCTCATCTCTTGTTACCTCATGGGTCTTGCCGATGCTACTTCTCCGGCGCCTCCTATACATTACGCGGAACCCTGGCCTGTAAAGCTTGACACAAACATCCATGCCGAGCACACCTGTCTTAGGATCATACTTAACACCTGGAAACTGAATGTGCTCCTTAATGCCGAAGCTGAAAACACCGTTCTGAAAGCTTGATGCTTTAACCTTTCTCCCGACGGCGCTGAAAGCCCTATTTAAAAAATCCTCAGCCTTCCTTCCTCTCAGAGTCACTATTGCTGCAATGGACTCACGCCTCCTCACACCGAACTCCTTTACTGTTTTCTTAGCCCTTCTCTCAGCAGGCTTCATCCCTGTGAGAAGAGTCAGAACCTGCTTAGCCTTCTCCAAGGGTTCCCCTGGCTTCCCCGGGCAGATGTTTACCACAACCTTCTCAATCCTTATCTCCCTCATAGGGTTCGCAGACCTCTTTTTCTCAGTTAAAACAGCTTCAGCCAAGGCTTCTCCCTCCCAACGATCATAACGTAGTCTCTCACTGTGCTCACCTCACTCCCATCGTTAAGAACAAGCGTCACCATACTTTCCCTCAGCAGGCTTGATTCCGAGACTGTTTTAACAATCCCAAGGGTGCCGGCGTGCTTACCCATGAAAACGTACCCGGAGTTTCCCTCTGCAAGAGGAGCCTTGTCCACGATTACGCCATCCGGGATCTTCACTAGGAGCGAGCCACCTATGTTCATGGAGTAGTCATCTGCTTCGAATGTTCTCCCGTCTTCCGTAGTGAGTCTCAACCTGCCTTTATAGAGGTGTTTCCTGTTAACCCTGCATATTTTCATAGAGGCCTCCTCCTCCGGGATTTCAACGGGAGTAAGAATACCCTTGTGGTTGACGAGAACCCGGTAGTGCCTGCCAATCTCCTTCACGCTTACAACATCCATCAGACCTACGGGAAACTTGTAGGATGTTCTTGCAACCCCGTCTACAAGGATCATTGAACGGCTTATGACATGCCTAGCCTCTCTACCGGTTTCAGCCAGTTTCAAAATATCTCGGACGAGAACCTGCAAGGGGAGAGACATTTTAAAACAATGTGGGCCAGGCTCAGGCATAGCGATAAACTTCCTATCCTTAACGCTGACAACCTGCATAGCTGGTGGAGCAGCATACCTCTTAAGACTCTTAGAGCCGCCTTTACGAGCCACTTTGAGACTCCTCCTTAACAGACTTACTTTTCCTCTCTAAAACGCGCTTCCTCCACTTATCCTTCTCATCAATCTTTATCAGTATAACAGAGTTCAATGGTATAGGGACTAGGCGCTGCTCACCCCGAGCGTTCTCACGGTACACTCCTGAAACATAGACGCGGCCCTTCACTCTGTCAACCCTGTTCACATCTCCCTCAACACCCTTGTAGTCACCTTTTACTATCATAATCCTGTCTCCGGTTCTCACCGGCAGGCTTCTGAAACCGTGTTTAGCCCTCAGCTCACGACTCAGATGGACGGAGGAAGCCTTGTATGCTAAGTGTCTCTCGTTCATAGGCTTCACCTACACTACTGAGGAGGCTAGTGCAGAAAGCTTTGGCCACAGATCCACCGCCTCCTTGGCTACGGGTCCTTTAACCTCAGTACCCTTGATTTCTCCCTCCGGCGTCATTAATACTGCAGCATTATCCTCGAAGACAATCCTCAGCCCGTCTCTCCGCCTTACTGGGAAACGCTGCCTGACGATTATGGCTTTCATAAGCTTGTTCTTAAGGTCAGGAGACCCCTTCTTAACGGAGACCGTCACAAGGTCCCCTACCTTTGCTGAGGACACGCGTCTAAGCCTGCCGCCTGACTTAGCCACTTGGACAATCCTGAGAATCTTAGCGCCAGAATTGTCTGTGCAGAAAACGTTCGCGCCCACCGGTAAACCTCTAGAGCCGCGAAGCCTATACTCTAGAATACCCTTAGCAGAAACTGCTCTAGATTTCTTCGTCGCCATCCTAGCTCACCCTCCCTAGAACCACGAAGTGCACTGTCTTTGAAAGAGGCCTGCTCTCTCCTATTATAACTCTATCCCCCACCTTGGCGGCGATGCAGGGAGGATTATGGGAGGAAATCCTGCTCCTCCTCCTCATGTAACGCTTATACTTTGGAACATACTGCAAGTATTCTCTCATCACCACTACCGTGTTCCTCATCCTGTCTGAAACCACAACGCCTTCGAAAACGCTTCCCCTGATCCTGACGCTACCGTGGAACGGGCACTTCTTATCGCTACACTTGTTTTCAGGAGGAGAAATGTTGAGGCTCTTAAGGAAGCTCATGGATCCATCCTCCCAGTCCTGTCCTCAGGCCTGAACACTATGGAGTCACCGTTAACCGCAACATCAGCATCGTTAAGCCTGAAAATAAATCTCTTGTTCCGCTTAGGTATTTTTAAACGCCTGCCTTCCCCGGAGACGATTGTAAAGGTGTTCTTAGTCTCCCAGACTACTCTGCCTGAAGCCATTGAATAATTAGTCTTCAAATCCACTACGTTAACCGGGAGACCTATAAGCTCGTGGTAAGCAAGGTTGCTAGGGGTCCTCATTTGCCCTCAGCCTCCTTCTCAACAGTAAGTATTCTTGCGATGGCACGCTTCAACTCTTTAACAGCCTTAGTATTCTCCTCCAATCCGGAGGCAGCCCTCATCTTAGTGACTGTAAGCTCGTTGCGAAGCTCTTGGAGTTTTTTAAGACGCTCCTCCCTACTCATCGACCTTATTTCACTTGCCTTAAGCCTCGCCAACCTTAACACCTTCCTGCGGAGCCTCCATCACCTGAACCTCATTCAGGAAGGAGGCGTCGCCAAGTATCTTAACCTTAACGCCTATCAAGCCCTGCGGCAGCAGAACCCGCGCCTTCCCGACCTTAACATATTTCGCAGCAGGATCCCCAGCTGCAGGCAGGTAGCCGTAGGTGAACTTTTCAAACCTGCTTCTATCAGTTGTAAGCTTACCAGCAATCCTTATCTCGCAGCCCACAGCCCCCGCAGCAATAATTCTCCTGAGAGCAATCCTCGCCGCCCTACGATACTTAACACCCCTCTCTAAAGCGCGACATATCATCTGCGCGACAAGCTGAGGCTCTAAATCAGGCTTCTCAACCTCAGCCACGTTAACCTGAGGATTCTCGAGACCGAATTTCTTATTGAGAATATCTTGAAGCTCCCTGATGCTCCTTCCGTCTGGGCCTATGACAACACCAGGCTTACTTGTATAGATGGTGACTACGAGCCCCATGGGAACATTCGTTATCCTCACCCCATTATAACCCGCGTCCTTCAAATAATCTACGAGAAAATCGTCAATCATCTGGTTAAGCTTGCCAAACTCAAGAACCTTCTTGTAAAAGATCATTTTCCTCTTGGTGGACACATTAGCCAGCCTCCTCTACGGCGAGGGCTTCAACATGTGTAAGCGTTTCAACCTTGGGCGTAGCCCTTCCAAACGCCCTCGGGGTATACCTCTTAAGCTGCCTACCCTTGTGAACAACCACCCCAGTTATCCTCATCCTATCCGGGGAAAGACCCTTAAACTCAGCATTCGCCTCAAGCTGAGACAACAACCTTAGGAAGAACCTAGCGGTTTTAACAGGGTATCGCCCAGCATCCGCCTTAGACAAGCCGTGTCTATGCGGAACCTGCTTCCTATACCTCTTGAAGGGGACTGGCAGCCTCCTCTCCACAACAGCCTCAAGCCTCTCCCTAGCCTCAGGTATCCTCAGACCCCTAATGAGCCTAGCTACCTCAACCGAGTGCTTAGGAGATATTCTAACCTCTCTAAGACTAGCCTTAGCCGAACGAGGCTTATCCACCTCCACCACACTATACTTGAAGCTTGGCAAACTTAACACCGGTTAGCTTGCGAGAGCAGGACAGAAACAGGCACCAATTATTAAATATTTTGTCGTCTTATAAGGAAGGCTTAAATCCTCATGTAAAGCAGGTTTCAGCGATGAGAAATGAGTAAGGAGGCTGAAGCTGAGCCGAGCATACGCAGAGCAGTCAATGTGGAGAAGCTTGACAGAACGCCTGACGGATACGTGGCACATATTAAGTCTCTTGAAGGATTGAGAAAGGTTGCAGCCATACTTAGGAAGCCGATCGTCTCCGTGAAGGATAGCGGAGAATACTTGGTTATAGATGAAAGAGTAACCTATGTTTGGAAGGAAACTAAGACAGGTTAAAAAGGTTAAACCCGGTTCCTTTTTTATTTTTTTCCCTATTTCAATGGTACGTAAGTAGATGCTTTGCTTGCTCCTACACCTGGCTTCCCGTGTACAACCCTCTTATTAGTTATGGCGAACTCACCAATGTAGTGGCCAACCTTATCCAGGGTTATCTCGACAGGTATGAAATCCTTACCGTTGTGAACCTCTATGGTTAAACCAACCATCTCTGGAAGAATAGGAAGATCCCTCCTATGCGTCCTTATCCTCTTAGGCTGCACCCCTGACTGAGCTGCCTCAGCCTTAATCATTCTGATTTTCTCAAGGAGCTTTCTAGTCTCAGGATGCAAACCCCTAGATAGGCTCCTCCTAACGTGGGATGGGAGAAGCCTCATCAGCTCGTTCATCGAAAGCTGGTTAAGCTCCTCCAGCGTCTTACCCCTATACGTCTGGACAGTAGACATCGGACACTCCTTCTCAAATTGGGATATTTAATCCTTTCCACTTTTAAACAGTGGGGGAAGTAGGCTTGAAACCCGATACAGGCCCCTAACCCCTGCCCACTAGAAGGAAAATGTGGTCTCCCAGAAGCCTATTAGATTCCCCGCTGCCAAGTATCCTTGCAAGCATCCCATTGATAGCTAGGTATTTCAGCCTATGTCCTATTTCCATAACATGGTCCCCGTTGCTAAGCCACACAAGCCTGAGGAAAGCTGTCCATAGCACTGGATTAAAAATATAGAAATCCTGAACCAGTAAAAACATTGATGAGCTTAAAGCTCTCTAGACTTCTATCCTGATACTTGTCTAACCTTCTTCCTGCCAGTCTTCTTAGGAGCAATCAAGCCAACCTTAGCACCAGGCGGAGCATTACGGCTAACAGATGTTGAACTCCCCAAATGCTGGTGCCTACCTCCACCGTGGACGTGATATACGCTTATCATTGCTACTCCTCTTACTTGAGGCCAGCGTCTTCCTTTGCTTTTCATCAGTTTCTTCTTGGTTCCTGCTTTGAGGAATGTTTTTTCAGTTCTGCCTCCTCCCGCGACGACTCCGATAGTGCCGAGCGCGTTTGTGTCAGCTATGAAGGTTTTTCCTTTCGCGTTTTGGAGTATGACTGTTCCGTTTGTCTTTCCGATTATGACTGCGTAGTTTCCTGATGATCTGAATAGTGCTCCTCCGTCTGCAGGGTTGCGTTCGATGTTTGCGAAAATTGTTCCTTCTGGCGCTTCGCCCAGTGGAAGTATGTTGCCTACTGCGAGGGGGCTTCCCCATCCTACTGATACTCTTTGCCCCACATGCATTGATTCTACTGCGACAGTGTGGAATGCTTTTCCGTTGTCAAGCCTGATTTCTGCGAGGGGTGCTCCCCTGCCAGGGTCGTGGTGTAGTGCGACTAGGGTTCCTTCGAGCCTTTCTCCTCTAGCTATCAGTGGGTATTTGGCTGGTGCTACTCTGCGGTGCGTTGGGGCCATGAAGTTGGGGGATGAGCCGCGTCTCCTTACTATTGGTCTCTTACCCATTTCTTCATTCCTCCTACACTATTTTGAGCCTGCTTGCAACATCCATCGCGTTGTATTCTTTAGCGAGCTTGACTATCGCCTTCTTCTCCCCCTTTATACTTCTCACTATGTTCACCCTGTCAACCTTAACGTTGAAGTTTTTTTCAACCGCCTCTTTAACGTTCTTCCTGTCCGCCTTAGGGTCGACTATGAATACGAGCTTGTTCTCCTTCTCTATGAGTCTGAAGGATTTCTCTGTTGAAACAGGCCTCACTATAACACTATTTCGCGACATACTTCTCCACCCTTCCCACGATTCTTGTTAAAGCTGGAAGCGTCCATATGGTTAGCCTCCCTGGCACCCCTCCAGGAGCAAGATCCATGACTGATATTTTTTCAGGAGTCTTAGCATTAACCCCAGGTATTCCTGAGGCAGCTTTAACTATGCTCGCCTTGGAGCTGGAGACTACGAGCAGTGGGCCCACTCTCCTCCTAAGCCTTCTACCCCTCCACCTAGATTTCCCGCATCTTACTTTCGGCCTGCCGTAGACTCTTTCAAGCTCCTCGCCGAGACCGATTTTCTCGAATAGGCTAACGACGTCACGCGTCTTCGAAATATTCTCCACCTCCCCTGCGAAAACTATCGGGATGCCGGTTGAGCCTAGCTTATGGCCCCTTTTCTCAACCGTCTCCTTCCTGAAGGTTGCTGACAGTGCTGAGAGGAATGCCTTCCTATACTCCTTCCTGTTTATCTCCTTCCTGATTTTCTTCTCAACGCGCGGCGGATGCGTTAAACGGCCCTTAACCGTCATGGGCGCGAGCCTTGCCACCCCCCTCTCGGTTCTCGGGACCCTCGCCATACCATATCCGACGCCCCAGCTTTCCGCTGTTGTCCTCTTGCCCGCCATAGGGTCCCTGCCTTGGGGCTGAAGCCTCCTGGAGTGGAGCGCTAGGAAGGCTCTTCTAATAAGATGCTCTTCAACACTGGTCTCAAGGATAAAGCGGGGCACTGAAGCCTCGCCGTCCTCCTCACCATTCTCGTTCAGAACCCTAACCTTAAACTCTTCAAGCTTCATCATGCCGCAACAGGCCTCCTAATGTTGATGTGTGTTAAAACAGGCGGCTGCTTAACCTTCGCGCTATGCTTCCTAGCTGAAACCCTTATTTTGACAAGCCTCTTAGGAGTACCGGGTATACTCCCGTTAACGATTACAACAGGGTTCCTGACAACGCCATACTTGTGGAAGCCTGATGTAGAGTTAACCTCCTCAGGATTATCAATCATTTTCAAAACCTGAACGTTTCTGACAAGCCTCTGCATATACCCCATTTGACCCGGCCTTGGAACACTGTACATTACTCCAGCGGGTTTCCATGGGCCCAGGGTGGCGATGCCTCTCCTAGTCTTATTGCTCTTCCTATCCATAATCCTTACCCGGAACCTTTTCACAACCCCCTGGAACCCTTTTCCCTTTGTAACAGCGAAAACATCTATGAAACCCCCCTCCTCCAGAGCCTCGCTCGCCTTAACCTCCTTGCCTAAAAGGGACATAGCGTAGTCAACCCTCTCCTTCACGCTGCCTCCGCCACCGACACCTATTTCAAAGACTTCAGGAGCCTTCTTACCTATTCCAGTCCGGTAGGGCTGCGTCGCCACTATAACCCTAACCTCCCTAACCTTCTCAACCATACCGTCAGGAACCTGTGGGGGAGACGCATCCTTACGCTTCCCAAGGGAGGTGACCCTCCTCTTAAGATGCTCAGGGAGACTGCTCGCCCAGCCCTCCCAAAATACTTGAAGACCCTGAACAGTGTTGCCGTAAAGCCTAACGCCGACAACGCTCAGAGGAGGAGTTTCTATAAGGGTCAAGGGGGTGAAGACCTCCTTACCCTTGAAAGGCGAGGATTCTGAAGTGTCAACTATGAAGCCGTTAGTCATGCCGACGCGGTAGCCGGCGAACCCAAGCAGCCTGACCCTTCCGTCAACCTCAGGCCAGAACCTTATTCTTGGAGAGAGCTTTCTAAAACGTGCTCTAGGGCGGAAGGCGAGCGAACCATGCCTAGGGGCTGATTGCTTTCTATGACCCATTGTATGAATCCCCTTTTAGTTAACGTGGTTGACAGAAGGAGAAGCAACCCGTTTTAACCTTTTCCCCCAGTTGAAACTGGCTTGAGACCCGCTTTTTCAACGAGCTTTACCATGCTCCACTGCTCCGCCTGTTCCCCTCTGAAACCCTTCCCTCTATGCCTCAAAGACTCCTCTCGCCAAGGAGGTTACTAGGGGGAGTGTTATGTACAGGGCTTCCTCTGTCCGCACTGTCTCAGTACCCTGATCACCCACCGTGTTGATCAGGATGTCGAAAACCTCCCTCGCCTTAATCTTCTCCTTTGCCAATATTTCTCTCAGACCCATGGAGGGAGAACCGAAGACAATCATTACCCTTTCATTCTTAGACATGATTTCCTTAAGCTTGCTGAGCCTCTGCCAAGCAGGTTCACCATACTTAGAAGTACCTATTTTAACAGCGTTCACATTCTTCAAAAACTCTCCTAGTGTTACCCTAGGAGAGGAAACACGGTACCCAAGGTAGAATGGGGATGCTGTATGGTCAACTATCCTAGCTGAAAGCCTTGAAATATCCTCAATCTTGATAAGAACTACGCTACCCTCCTTTGCCTCCAAGGGTGGGCTTGGGACGGGGGCGGTGAGCCTTTTCTCTAAACCGGCTTCTAAAACAACCTTACCATCATTTGCTTTAACTATTGAAGCAAGCCTGAAGCTTCCAGGGGAAGCATGCTTCAGAGATGAGGGCACTGTGTGAGAAGGAATTTTGAGAGGGGGAAGTAGGCCGGCGAACCTAAGAGCCTCCTCCTTCTTGAAAACAATCCTCCTCAAGTATTGGGGAACAACCATGTAGCGGAGAAGCTTCGTGAAAACCTTTTGGTTACTGATGGATTCAGCCTCACGATCATCAAGATATATGGTGATCTCGTCAATCATGAATATGGCTGCAGCTCTACCTATCAAGCCAGCTCTGAACGTTTTAACCCTAAGGTCATCTGAAACCCCGATGACGGATGCAGGAAGCACTATTGAGATTTTGCTGCGCAACAGTTCCTGAGCATAACTTGGCTACGCTAAGACTTTTATGGGTTTCTGGTTTACGGACATGTAGAACCGAAACTCCTACTCCTCAAGCTCCGCCATCCTCTCTGAAAGGATTTCTGAAAGAGGCTTCCTATCCTTCCCGTCGGCAACAACTATACGTGCCTCATACCTTACGGGTATCCCCAGATACCTTAGAAACCTGTATAGGTCACCAGCGTCAACAGGACCTGTGACGAAGCCCTTCTTAACAAGCGCGTAGAGAACAAGCTTAGCTCTCCGGGTTTCAACAGGGAAATCCTGTTCAGCGATGGAAAGTATCTCCCTGCCCTTCTCGTCTAGGAGGCTTAAAACAACCCTGTCAACATCGTCAACACTTTTCTGAGGCTTATTCTCCCCACTGGTCTTAGCAAGCTTGTTTAACAGGCGTTTCCTCTTCTCCTCAAGAATACGCTCTAGCTCCCTGTCCTCAGACAACCAGCCACCCTGATGGGGCATTGAAGTTAAACAGTTTTTAAACATTCTGGGATAACATTATTAAACAACGGGAAAATGCGTTTGAAGAAAAAAGCTTATCTAATTTAAAGACAGTATGAATAAAGGCTGCCGGGGTGGCTGAGTGGTTAAAACCTTAAAGGTAGTATGCGCTGGCCTTGAGAGCCAGTGACCCATCCGGGTCGCAGGGGTTCGAATCCCTTCCCCGGCGCCACTTTGAGACGAAAAATCCAGATGAACTCATGAAAAATGTTAAAAATTTCCACTTGATTTTTTCAGGCGAAGCAAATAATTTCAACTTTTTGATCAAGCATCTTCTCTAAGAATCCGTTTTATATCATCTAATTCTAAAAAGACATCGTCACTGAATTAAGTTGATAGTCCTCTCGGATTCTTAATGCCTCTTTTCCAAGTAACTGAGAACTGTTTCAGCCACTTTGAGTCTCTCGGAGTCTTTTAGCCATGTTTTAAGCATGCCTTGAACTTCAGGGTGTCTACGTGCCAGATAAAGCAGTGATGAAGCCACGGCCCGCCATACTTACCGCCTTTCATCTTTTGCAAGCGTCGCTAATATTTCTATGCCTTCCTGCCAATTCTTGTTGCCGCCGTAAGATGCGAATGCCATAGCTACATTCCAACGTGTGCCTTCACCATCCCTATGAGACCATCTGCGTAAACGTTTCAGAGTAAAATCCGGATAGCAGCGAAGCAGACCATCGCCTATAGCATAAGGCCCTAGGTTCTTTCTAACATAACTATTCTTATCGCTGAGAAGAGGCTCGAGCAGTTGTATAAGGGGCTCCGCCCACTCTTCTTTCCTCAGGTTTCCAGCACTCCGCACCGCGATTGCAACGCATCTTCTAAGGTTTGGGGAGGAATGCTTACTCCATTTTCGGAGAACTGGGAAAACCTGTTGAAAATGATCCTTGAAAAGCTCACTCCAAACGGCATGAGCATCTTCACGGACAAGCCAGTTTTCATCGTCGGCGAGAGCTGTCAGCATCTGTACCACTTTGTTTTTATCAGTCTCCCATAGCTCAGCAAGAATTCTTGAAGCATATCTCCGGGTGAAGGGGTCTTCACATTTAGATAGTTTATTAGCCCAAAGCCACAGCCTTTTCTTTTCGTCTTTCAACACTTCAAGCAATAATTGAGAAGCTGACCAGGATGGCTTTCCCCATTTAAGAGTAGACGCCAGCTTACTGAATTTCTCCACATTATCCTGAGAGATAACTTCCCGTAGTTTATGCTCCATCCCAAATGGTAAAAACTTCAAACCAATCCTATTTTATCCTAACTCAAACGATTTAAACATTAACCAACATGAACCGAGAAGATTTAAAGAAGATTTAAATATTAACCAACATAGTTTTTAACAGGGGAAACCATGTGCAACTGGTGCATGAAACATGGTGCCGGTGGAAAATGGTATTTGAACGCCAGGAACTATTCTTATGAACTGGCGGAAGCCATGAATCTTCAAGCATACCTAGAGGAACAGTGGAAAAACTTTGAGCAGGTCTATATTAGGAAAATAATGGGAATTTCCTCTATAGGATTAGGCTATAAACTCAAGATGCCTATCATCGGCCGCGTGATCCGGCGGACCGTCGAGGGAATGATTCACTCCGAAAGCAAGAACAGGAACCCTGTTAGGGCAGATGGGCATTTCGGTCAAGTGATACCCATAGAGGAGGCGAAGGTGATAATGCTTAACCTGGCTGCTGAACCCATTATTCAGAACTACTGCATGTGTCGCATGATGCAGAAGGGAATAAAAGATGTATGCTGCATTAACTTCGGCGTCCTTTCAACGGTGATAGAGAAACTTCCTAGATTCATCCCAGAAAATGCGAAAGTTCGTTTAGACCGTGAGGAAGCAGTAGCGGCTCTAGAAGAGCAGAATAGGAAGGGCCGCGTATCCACGGTTTGGTTCCAGCCTGTGCCTTACATAAATGCCATATGCTCATGTGAGACTCCGCAATGCGGTGGTCTACGTCTAAGGATGGATTTCGGTCTCAACACTGTTTATAAAGCGGAATATGTTGCTGAAGTAAATGCGGACCTCTGCCAAGGGTGCAAGGCTTGCGTTGCAAACTGTCAGTTCGGTGCCATAAGGTATAGCTCCACTCTCAAAAGGGTATTGATTGACCAGACTAAGTGCTTTGGCTGCGGACTTTGTAGGGACAGGTGTCAACACGACGCGATAAGGCTGATCCCCCGGGACGAGGTTCCAGTTTTACGTGACAAGTATTAGTATTGGAGGCAGAGCCTTATGAAGAAGACAAAGATAAAAATCGACTATTCAAAATGCGGAAACGCAACTGGAGGCATAGATCCTAGAGAGTGCAGCAAATGCCTACAAGTTTGCGATCCAGCGGTTTTCGTCCGGCATATGACTCTTAACGTAAAGCAAGAAAACCCGTATGATCCACAATTTTGGCAGATAACACCTGTGTGGCTTTCACTCTGCACACATTGTGGTAAATGTGTAAAAGTCTGTCCACAAAAGGCTATAATTGTTTCATACTAGCCCTTATACATAACAAAGTACGGTGGTCTAAAAGACTGCTATTGCAGATAAAAGCAGGTGTCTGAACGCCTTTGTTAACATCAACTTTTCATAAAAAATTTAAATATTAGCCTAAATAGTTTTACTCACAAGGTATGGTTTCATGCAGCTTGCTTGGTCCTTTAAGAGTTCATCCAGTCAATCCACGATATTTCTGTGATTCAACAGGTAAAGCAGTTTATCTGACGGGCTCCCACACTTGGAGCAATCTGCAAGAGTATGATAGCGATTCGCCGTTTAACTATGAGGCTTACCTTGATTTCATGAGAAAGCATAACCATAATTTCATGCGGATGTGGGCATGGGAATGCGGGGCTGGAGGGGAATGGCTTCATGGATGGAGCGAGGATAAGCTGCTGGTTCATCCCCTGCCTTACAGGCGTACATCCTCTGGAAGGTTTGACCTGACGGAGTTCGATGAAGAGTATTTTGAGAGGGTGCGCAGCAGAGTTATCGCGGCCGGGAGGCAGGGTATTTATGTTTCAATAATGCTTTTCCAGGGGTGGGATATTGAGAGCAAGGGTAGGAAGATAAACCCGTTTATCTGGCACCCCTTTAACAGGAATAACAATATAAATGGTATAGATGGAGACCCTGATAGGTCAGGAGAAGGCCGCCTAGTCCACACGCTTAAGGGTCCAGGGATCACTTCTTTGCAGAAGGCTTATGTTAGAAAAGTTGTTGAAACGGTTAACGACCTAGATAATGTGCTTTACGAGATATCGAATGAAAGCCATAATGAATCTGTGGAGTGGCAGTATCATATGATTAGCTTCATCCATGAGTGTGAGAGAGCCATGGGAAAGCAGCATCCTGTCGGCATGACTGTTCCCTGGACCCCGGAGAGCGTAGGAAAGAATGAAGACCTTTTCAGAAGCCCTGCGGAATGGGTTTCTCCCAACTCTATTGCTTGGAATGGTTACAATTACAGGTATGACCCTCCTCCGGCTGACGGGAGAAAAGTTGTTCTTCTGGATACGGATCACCTCTGGGGTATTGGCGGGGACCCCGCCTGGGTGTGGAAGGCCTTCACCAGAGGGTATAATCCTCTTTTCATGGACCCGTATGACAGTGGGTATACTGCAGGTGGGCTCACTGGTTTGAAACTAAAGAATGTTGGAAAGATTGACCCTAGGTGGGAACCGGTTCGGAAAGCAATGGGCTATAGCCGCATGCTGGCAGAGAAACTGAGCCTCGCGGAAATTATTCCTCATCCGGAGTTGACACAAACAGGATATTGTCTAGCAAACCCTGGAACCGAATACTTGATCTATGTTCCAAGAGAATACCCGTTAACGATATGGGTCAACTTATCGAAAGCAACAGGAAAACTTCGGGTTGAATGGTTTAACCCTAGCACTGGTGAAACCGCTGACGACGGAATGGTTGCCGGAGGAGATATGCAAGTTTTTTCAGCTCCATTCAGAGAGGATGCAATTCTAATCCTAAGGAGCATTTGAATAAAAAATAGCTCCGAGCGTTATAAGTTCGCTTAGGCAAAGATTATGTAAAAGCGAAAAACAGGAACAGCCACTAACACGATTTGAAGCCTTAGAATTTAAAATGCCCATATGCCTCTTGAGAATAAAAATGTGAAGAAGCTCAGGAGCATCAAGAAGATTGAAGTAACCATAAGGTTGAATTTTCTTCTGTGGCTTAAGATACCAAGTATAATGAAAAGCGGGAAGAGAATCAGCATGTAGCGTAGGACACTTATCTACCGGCCTGCTGTAACGTTATCCCATATTATTGAATACTCTCTTCCATATTTCTCCTAAACGTTCATATCGATTTCTTCAGCTCGGCTACCCTCCTCGTTTTTGGAATGAGATGATGATCCCGATATATCTTACTTGAAATCTATACGATGTTCCATATGAAAGCTTAGGAAATGCACACCGCATATACTTTCAAACTCCCATTATAAACCAGCTTTAACCACTCAATTTTATTAAACTTCTCAACGCAATGGGGATAGTTTCTAAGCTCTTCTATACCGATATACACATATTTAATATTGTATTTATTAATTACCCTCTCTAAATCTTCCATGGTACCAGCATAGGCTTCATCAATGTCTTCCATTCTTTCAAAGATTTCATCAAGCTTAATCCCGTGACCATAAGGCCAGTTTAAGTAAGATAAAACACGCAATCTACCTCCGATCATTGTTGGAGGGGAATGTATGGAATAGTATGTTAGAAACACGGATCCTTTCTCCGTGTTTTCTCTAATCCACATTCCCACACGATATTCATCCCAGCTGGCTGCAAGATAGTTCGTTGAAAGATTATACAGAACCACGCTTCCCGACGCCAAGACAGATAGTAAAAGCAGTAAAATCGCAACACCCTTCTTGATTCTAGCTAAGGCTGTTCCGCTTAACACAGATATTGGGATCCAAGAAAAATGGAAAAACTTGTACATATCCCAAGGATTTGGCGTCAAGGAAACTAAATTGGGAAGTAGGAATAATGTGACAAAAACGCATTTGATAAATTTCTCTTCAGTTTTTTTGAGCAGGATCAAGGTTAGAGAGATTAAAAAGGGGATTCCAAGATTCGCCACGTAATAGGTTATAGGATTTCCTTTTAGAAAATAGTAAGCCCACGGCCCCTTCATCGAAGCAGCAGGACCCATTGAAATAATTGTTGGAAGAAGGAATGGTAACGCAATAATTACTGATATTAAAAAGTAGAGGGAATTCGACTTAAAACTTCGGAGGGTTAAAGCTATGCTTATAAAGTAAGCAACAAAGCAGCAGAAGAAAGATATAAAGTGGAAAGGAAAAAGCAAACCCGTAATAATTCCAGCCAGAATCATCCTGTTCCTATCTTTTAGATCCCTCAGCAGGTTTAAAACAAAGGCAAATGCGGGAAAACCTATTAAAAGCGGTCTTTGTTGCAGTAGATTATCGAATATTGGTGGCAAACCGAAGAAACCATCATACTGATAAATGTAATTGTTAACAGGGTTAAAATCTCCAGTCAGGGCTGCTGAGAAGAGAATAAAATAGCTAAACCCCCAACCAAAAGCTGCTATAATTGTTGAAAGCTCAGCTTCTTTCTCGCCGTTTATCCTCGCCAGGGAGTAAACCGAAAAAGCGAAAATAAGGATGAAGATGGAGTTTAAGATTGGCAAAAGTTTCGGCATGAAACCGTAGACCTTTTCCAAGATGGCTGTGTGAAGATCAACGAAGTAATGGTAGTTTATTCTGACTCCCGAATAGTATGGCATTTGAGGGGGGAAATTACCATTATTTATGCTTTCAATTAACGAATAATGCAGCGGAGTATCTTGCCAATTTGAGCCTGTTATGACTATGCCATTCTCAGTCTCAAACCATACGCTTTTATAAAGAATGGTTAAGGAGAGAAGAAATATGAAGAGAAAGATAAGTATGCTTCTCCTGTTAAAAACCCCGGATTTCAAAAAGTCCTTGGAAATACCCATTCCCTTCGAAACTGAATCTACAATTACATACATAGCAGTGAAAACAAGAAAGGAGATGAGTATGGTTTCTCTTGAATAACCTAGAAACATAGATAGAAAATATATTAGATAGGTTGAGGACATGATGCTAAAGATTGTAATGCAAACAGGAACTTCATACGGCTTTATCCTAAAAAATTTCAAGAAGATTAAACCAGGAATAAAAAAAGTGAAGATAAAGGCAGTTAATAAAGCCATGTGAACCGAAACAAACGAGGTCAAAATTAGGAACAATAATATAAGAGGGAGCACATATTTCTTCATTATCCTCAAACCCATAAGCCTGTTCATTGACATGCACCTCCACAATGATTTCTTAGCGGCGTGCACATGATGAGGAATCATCCTTCGCAACTATGATTTGTTCCATAGTCTGCAATTTTCTGTACCAGCGTCTTATCCGTAGAACATACAATAAGAGTTGAGTTTCCCTCACAAGCAAGTGACAAGTATCTGCCATATTTCTGCCAGAGGTTTTTGGCTTCCTCCTCGGCGCCAACTGCGTTCATCATCGTTTTAAAAGACGTGGAAAATTCTGATGTATCCTCCTGCGAATCCCACGTGATGTTCCATGTTAAAAGATAATCGGCTCCCCGTTCATAATAGGTGAAGTTGTCTCCACCCCAGCCTCCTGCAGCTCTAGCAGCCTCCGTTGACGGAAGCCAGTTTTCCAACATAACCAGTATGAAGTATTCTCCGAACCTATCGTTTTTTATCTTCTGCCAGTCTTCATCAGCAATTGCAGGTGCTTCCACCAGCCTGCTTGATTCACTAATGAAGTATTTCTCCGGATGCATTATTTGCTCTGTTGTTGTCGGCGGATTCCCATACGCATGGTTAACGCCTTGCCAACCATCCTCTGCGTAAAGAGCCTTTACAAACTTTAAGCCATACTCATACGGAAAATAGTTTAAACGTGAAACTGAGTCAGGCAACCGTGCATATACACCGATTTCACCGGCAGGAGGTGTTTCGCCAAAAGATACGTGAGGAGTGGAGAACATTCCCATCATGAGGACCCCTCCTTTGGTTCTATTTACAAATGCTTCTTCCATCAAGCACGCATCTCCCTCAATCAGGGCTGCTTTAGCTTTATCCCCGTCGAACATAGGTATATATGGGATGTTAAAATATTTGCTTTGCATCATGTGCGTCAACTCGTGTAACAGTGTTTTCTCAGCGTTAAACCTATCATAGGGGTTAAAGTATTCTTTCACCACGTAGATTTTGTTCTGCCAAACCGCGGACACTATCATCCCCCACCATTCGACTCTAGCCTCGTAGAGGCTTTCATCCTCCGAGATCATGAATAATGCTTTATAGATCCTTTCTTCTCTAAGTATATTTTCTCTATCCGCCTCAGCGAAGGATCTGCCCCAGTTTTCCTTAGCCCAGTCGATGGTTATGACTTCGACCTGTACATCCTCGAGGGAGAGCCCTCTGAGATCCTTGATCAATTCGATAGTTTCCCTAAGAAGCCTCTCCACCTTAGCCTTATACTCGTTTTCATCCAATCCGCGGAAGAATTTGTTAACTATGATTGCACCTAGTAAAAGGAGGATTGCAAGAATACACATTAGGATTAAGATTTGTCTCTCTGAAAACCTGCGGTTGGACTGTTCCTCGCCACCAATGTTTAAGGTTTGAAAACACCTTACATTCTTTGACGCTCGCATTTCACCGCGTGTCAGTATGTTTCCACGCCTCTTGAAATCAATGCTACGGATATCAAACCTATGATTATGCCAATGTATGTCCAAGCATCATACTTCTGGTGGAAGACTAAGGCTTCGAGAATCAGAGTGAATATGAGTCCTAATACTGTTATGGCAACAAATACTTGCGTCGCTCCTAATGCTGATAAAGGGCTTCCCATCAGAAATCTTCCTAGGAAAAAGAGTATCAAAGCCATGAAAATAGAGGGTGTGAAAAGATATTGGATGCTGAAGGAAATATCAAGGAAGCGTTGCGGAGGTATCGAGCCCCATTTCTTAGTTCCAATTTTGAAAAGTATGTTCCCTATAGCCCCCAAGAGAGAAACGGCAACTATCATTCCCACAATCTCGAATTTTTCCATGATTACATCTCACTATCATTTATTAAAAGCACTATTTAAAAATAAAGCTCAGTTTTCGAAAAGCTCCTCGTCGCTACTATTCATGACTTCACAAGCATTCTCCTCGCACTTCTCCCAAGGAGCTTCTGCATATCTCTCAACGATGCTTCTCCTAACATTTATGGTAATACGGTCTCTACCATTGCTGAATCTAACCGATAAACTGCCTCCCTCCCTCAACACTATGTTGTCTCCGATAACTGTTTTCAAACCGTCGATTACGCAAAGATACGGTTTCTTCAATACAGTGGACACTTCGCAAGCAATAGGCATTTCTATGATGCTCTTAGCCCTCAGACCCATTTTCAAGCCTAGGACGAGGAAGGGACCCAGGTGGCCGTGGAGCATGACAGCCTCCTTCAAAACATCTTTAGGTATTATGGTTAGCATTTAGATGACTGCACCTTCTTTGCGCAATCCCCTTGCCTCAAGACTTAGAACGATGGCCATGCCGATCAACCATCCTACTATGCCACCAGCCATGTGCAACACCACCCAGCCGAGCACCCCGCCCCATTTTAAGAGAGCAGGAGCAGCCATGAAGAAGCTTCCTATGATCCAGCCAGCTACGGCAGCTGAGGCAGCCGAGGCGAGAAGTGTCAGAACACTGCCTAACAGTTTTTTCCTGAAACAGTTTTCATAACCCATCAGCCTCGTTAAAACATCGAACACTATGCTTGCAGCAGTGAATCCGAGAAAATGGATTCCGCCTGGATTAAGCACAAAATTTATGACTGTTGCCACAAATCCCACCGCGGTCGCAGTTCCAATTTTCCTAACCCACCAGACTGCAAGGATTAGAGATGCAAATCCTATCATGTCGCAGAAGATTGGTAATCCGAACATCCTGAATATTATTGGAGCTAGAGTAGAATTCAGAATACCCCAAAGTGCAGCGAACAGGGCTACGGCAACCATTTCTCGGATTTTGAAATACATGGCAGATCGCTAGTATTACTAAAAGCAGTTCTAGTAATACCAATATATAAGGATTATGCTGAATTTTTAGCTTAATTGGTTCGGCTTCTTGGAATAGAAAACTTAAATGTACGAGTATTCGTAGTTCCGATTTAGAATGCCCGTAAAAACCATTGGGGAAAGGGTTACCGCTGTGGTTGAAGAGTATTTAGAATGCATCTACAGGCTTCAGGAGAAGGAGGGCGTTGCTAGAACCAGCAGCATCGTTAAATCCCTTGGAGTAGCACCGGGAACTGTTACGAACACCGTGGAGCGTCTGGAGGAGGAGGGGTTCATAACACATGCCTCCTACAGAGGTGTTAAGCTTACGGAGAAAGGCCGTAGAATAGCTTTGCAAGTTGTTAGGAGACACCGCTTGTCCGAGAGGATGCTGGTTGATATGTTGAAAATGGATTGGAACAGTGTCCATGAAACAGCTTGCAGGTTGGAGCACAGTCTAACCGAGGATATGCTTGACCACTTGGAGAAAGCGTTAAACTACCCTAAAACATGTCCACATGGAAACCCGATACCCAGCAAGCAGGGGATGATTAGGGAGGAGGAGGCTCAACCATTATTAGCTCTTTCCATAGGTGAGCGAGGCACAGTCGTTAAGGTGGTTGAGGAGAAGCCTGACCTCCTAGCTTATTTTAAAAGGCTTGGGCTGGTTCCAGGAGCCCTAGTGGAGGTTCTTGAAAAACCTGAGTTAGAGGATTTGATGAGGATTAGGGTGGATAATGAGAATCAAGTGTTGAGCAACGCCTTGGCCTCAATTATACACGTGAAAGAGGTAGTGGAAGATTGAGTAGCCTAGGAGAACCAAGGAAACGCGTAATACCCTTAGCAATGTTGAAGGATGGTGAAACAGGGATAGTTGTCTCAGTTAAATCTGGTTACGGGCATGGAGCAGGGTGGGGATTTAAGAAAAGGCTGATGGACATGGGTATAACGCCCGGTACAAGGGTTACTGTTGTGAAGTCAGCCCCCTTCCACGGTCCTATGGAGATTCTTGTGAGAGGATACAGGCTTGCCATCGGCGGAGGGATGGCTGAAAGAATCCTTGTGGAGGTGGAAGAGTGAGTGCTTTACCCTGCAATGATTCTAACCTAGAAATCGAGAAGGAAAAAAGGACGGGTGAGAGAAAACTCGTTATAGCTCTCGCCGGAAACGCGAATGTTGGTAAATCAGTTATATTCAACTATTTAACTAGACTACACCAGCACATCGGGAACTGGCCTGGGAAAACCGTTGAGAAGGCTGAGGGGACGCTTCACTTTAAAGGGTACACGGTAGACATTGTTGACCTCCCTGGAATATATTCGCTTTCCACCTACTCTATAGAGGAGTCTGTCTCTAGAAGATTTATCGCTGTTGAGAAACCTGATGTGGTGATAAATGTTGTCGACGCCTCTGTTCTTGAAAGAAACCTGTTCTTCACCCTTCAACTCATGGAGCTGGAAACCCCCATGGTCATTGCTCTCAATCAAGTTGACATGGCTAGGAAAAAAGGCATTCAGACAGATGTTGAGAAGCTTGAGAAAACCTTAGGTGTACCAGTGGTACCAACTATCGCAGTCAAGGGAGTAGGGATCTTCAAACTCCTGGAGAAAGCTGTCGAAATATTTGAGGGGAAGCTTGAAGCAAAACCTAAGTTGGTTAAGTATGGGGAAGAAGTTGAGGAGAGAATAAGAAGGCTTGCTGAAGCCGTTGAAGAAAATGGCCTCCCATATCCATCGAGATACGTTGCGATAAAGCTTCTTGAAGGCGATAGGGAGATTGAGGAGGAGGTTGAGAAGGTAAATCCCCATGCGGTAGTGTTTGCAAGAAGGCTTGGAGAAGAGCTTGCAAAGCTTCATGGTCACTCCTGCCCAACCCTGATAACATCTGAACGCTACCAAGCTGCTAACTGCATAGCGAGAGAGGTGCAGAAGATTATTCCACCAGTAAAACCAACCTTCGGTGAGAAACTTCACAATATCACGACCCACAGGGTCGCGGGATATCTTGTAATGGTAGCGTCACTGCTCTCATTGTTCTTCTTCGTCTTCGCCGTGGGAAATGTTTTCTCAGAGCTTTTAAGCAGCCTACTCTACGGTTTTAAGCCTCTCTTAGAAGGTTTTTTGGGAACAGGGTTTTTCGGAGAACTTGTTTGGGAAGGGGTTGCGGAAGGGCTTATAGCTGGTGCTACGATAGCACTGCCCTACATCATCCCCTTCTACTTGACCCTATACTTCCTAGAGGACTCCGGCTACCTCAGCCGGATAGCGTTCCTAATGGATAGCGTCATGCATAAGATGGGGCTTCACGGTAAGGCCTTCATACCTCTGATACTCGGCTACGGCTGCAATGTTCCAGCCTGCATAGGCTGCAGAATAATGGAGACGCAGAGGGAAAGGCTTATCGCAGCCTTCGTCACAACCCTAGTGCCGTGTGCCGCCCGCACCGTAATCATACTTGGCCTAGTCGGGCGGTTTATAGGCATCCAGTGGGCTTTAACACTCTACGCATTCAACCTGCTGGTCATCTTCCTCCTCGGAAGGCTTGCCTTCAAAATCCTGCCTGGTGAGCCGACTGGGCTGATAATGGAGATGCCTGACTACAGGCTACCGCATCTCAAAACTGTTTTAAGCCAAACATGGTTCAGGCTTCTAGAGTTCCTGAAGATAGCCTTCCCGCTCATAATAGTGTCAACCTTAACAGTTAAGCTTCTAGATATCCTTGGGCTCTTAGAGGGTTTCACAAACCTGTTGAGCCCTGTCACAACGGCATGGCTCGGGCTTCCCGTGGAAACCGGGATAACACTACTATTCGGGGTTTTAAGGAAGGAGCTTGCACTAATAATGCTAACCAGCCTCCTTGGCGCCACAGACCTTTCCCAAGTGTTAACCCCAGTTCAAATGACTGTTTTCACCATTGTCTCCATGTTCTACATACCCTGCATAGCAACGATCGCAACCCTAGTGATGGAGTTCGGCTGGAGGAAAGCTTTACTCATAACTGTCTCCGAGATCGTTCTCGCCCTCTTTCTAGGTGGACTCTCCTTCAGAGTTTTAACGTTCTCAGGATTAACGTAGTTAATGACAAGGATACTCAGCATATACTGACTGCAAGCTTCCTCAGAACCCGTTGGAGAAAAAGCTTTATCCTGTGCCTATGCTGTTTCCAGGTGTGAAGCCCTACCCTGGAAAGTATGATTATCCTGAGCATACGTCCGACATCTACGTTCAGGCATATGGAAAGAGTTTGGAGGAGGCTTTCGAGAACGCTGCACTGGGTTTAACAGAGATCATTACTGACACTTCTAAGATTAGGCCTGAGCAGATTGTTGAAGAAAATATTGAGGCTGAGGATGTTCAAATGCTTCTTTACAAGTGGCTTGAAACCATTCTGATTAGGCTTGACGCTGAGCAAATGGTGTTCTCATCCTTCAAGGTTAAGATAGGGAAGAAGGAGGAGAAGTATGTTCTAAAGGCTGTTCTGAGGGGGGAGAGGTTTAAGCCGGGGCGGCATTCGAGCAGGACGCATGTAAAAGCCATCACGCTCCATGATATGGAGATAGAAGAATCCCCTAGAAGAGCTAGGGTTAAGGTCCTTCTAGATATATAGCTCGATTCACCAGAGACATTTAGCAATAGAGTTGAGTGTTTAAAGGAGCCGGTAGCAATCAGCTTTTCCGTTTGGAATAAGCTTCCGAATGCCCTGTATGTTGAACTGATGAATTGTATATTTCTGGGTTAAACTATTAGCCTACTTTGAATGCACATCATGAAAGACCTGTTGATCTTTATCGTGGAAAAGTCTATTTTGTTTCTACTAGCTTCTTTTTAGCTTCCCGCTGAGCCATTTGTAGAGATAGTTGTGTTTCGCTCTCTCTTAGCATTCTGACTATGGGGTTATCAAGGTTAATCTTGTAGAGTTTAGCCTTGCCTATTTTCCTAGAAACATTGACCAGCCCGTTTTCCTCTATGTCAGCAAAGTACTTGTAGAAGGTTTGCTTGCTCATGCCCAATGCTTCTATAATCTCCTTCTTAGTGAAGTCGAAGAGCAGGTTGTCTAGGAAGAAGTCTATTATTCTAAGCTTGGGAGAAGCCCCGAAGCACTTCAGCAAGATAGACTCGTATTCTTTTCCTGCGTAGAGTTCTTCAGGCATTCTGAAGGAGATTCTGACGAATAGGTATTAAATATTGTCCTTTCAAAGGTATTATAAGTGAACCATGGTTATAAGCGATGCCGAAATCAAGGCGGACGTGATGAACAGGCTCATCAGAAAAAGCTGCTGGGGAGCTAAATACCTGCCACTAAGCACGATCGTCAACTGGCTCGGCAGGCACATAATGAACAACGGCAAGAGTCAGGATATGTATAGAGGAACTGGTCAAAGAAGGATATTTACTGTATCATGAGAAAGGAGAAACAATCTCGCTAAACCCTGCAAGAAGCAAGGAGATAATAGAATTCATCAAACTGTTTATACCTTAAAAGGCAGCAGAATCCCTGGTGTTGCCCCCCAGCACCTCCAAGCTCCTTTGTTCAATGGTTTGCATGATTCTTCCTGACGCTGACAAGTAGACTCCTAGTGAGCACTGCATTATCAATTTATCAATTAATCGAAACGGAATCTTTTCCTATCCTCGTAAGGAAGACCTTGAGCCATATCCTTATATCACTAATTTAATTTCTAAACCATTTAAGCTCATGGGAAAAGACACCGGGTTTAGGCTACAGCGATCCGCTTAACACTCCATATAGTAATCCGAAGGCTACGCTTCCAGCCCAAGCTATAAGCATGTATGTGAGAACGACTTTCCATCGGACTATTCTTGAAACGGCTAGGCCGTTCGCAATATCGTAAGGCTGTCCCATAAGCCAGCTTAGCAAAGCACCTTTTGAAAGTATGATGCCTTCCTTAACCCATATGCCTCTTCCCAAGACTATTTCAACCAGCGTTGGCGTATATAATGGCCCACCTAAAACTGAAGCCAGTAACACTCCACCCAATCCAGTCAAGTACTCCCTTATCATTTCTTCTGGAAGGAAAGCTTCCAGGTAGCCTACCGCTATTAAGCCTATTATGAAGAAGGGCAGGATCTGCTTTGCCAGATATCCCCCAAACTTTAAGGCAGACCAAAGTCTCTCATCCAAGGGAGGCTTAGCGATTTCTACTTTAGCAGAAGCCAAGCTATCAACTTGATGCTCCTTTTCAACTGCTTTTCCCCATGGAGTTTTGGATATAACTATACCTGCGACTAGAGCTACAGTAGCTGACGCTATTATTCTAACGCCTGCTAGCTCCCATGATATGAGTTCGCCCGTAAGCAGAATTGAAAGTATGTTTGCTGCTGGAGCCATTAAGAGGAATGATATTGCTGGGCCTATTCCTGCGCCAGCGTATAGGACTCCGCCGAAAAGCGGCACCATTGTGCACGAGCAAACCGTTAGGAACGGCGCCATTCCAAGGGCAAGCCCATACCCTAAAACCTTACTGCTTCCCATGTATTTTGTGATAGCTTCTTTTGGCATGAACTCGTAGATAATGCCAGCGATTGTGAATGCGAAGAGAAGGCATATCCACCCGTGGCTAAAATAGTCGTAGAGATATACTATTGGAATAGCCCACAACGGATAGCCCCTCAACTCGATAGGCGTAGCGGTTGGGGCAAGCGAATATGCCTGTATGCGGCTATTGATTAGAAGCCCAATAACAATTATCACAAATGCTAGGATTACGCTTGCTCTAACAGTCCTCTTAGTCTTCTCCTCCATGTGTCTTTCGCCTTCTATTTGGCTGCCTCCTCTAACAGTTTTTCCACCTCGCCGGGATTCGGAACCCTTCCCATGATTTTGACCGTGCCATTTATTGCTATGGCTGGGGAAAACAAAACACCGTATTTCTGCACAATTTCCTTGGACATTATGTTAGCCTTTTCAACGTTCACCATTACGCCTGACTGCTTAAGCTTCTCAGCAGCTTTTTCCACGGTCTTTCTGGCTGCTTGACAACGTGCACAGGGCGGTTCAGGACCTATTATTTCAACCTTAACCTCTTTCATAGAAGCTCCCCGCCTTTTTCTCCATTAAATTTTACCTCCGAGACGCCGAATTGCATTGAAAAGCTCGCCTAAGGCTTCCCTATCCCTTATTTTGCACATGAGCATCTTTCCCTCTCGCCTAGTTTCTATGAGGTTGGCCATTTTAAGAAGTTCAACGTGCCGGGATATGGTTGAAACATCCTTTTTCAGTTTTGCCGCCAGATGACAGACGCAATCATCATCCTATTAATATCTTTAGGATTTCAACCCTTGTTTGCCCGTTAAGAGCACGAATTAAAGATTGCATGGTTGCACACCTATGCAAGCTATCATACTCGCCTTATAAGCTTTATCCGAAATCATCTGCTTGTGAAGTAACGTTCAGAAGAGAAGTCTTTTTCTGAAGACAAAAATTTAAAGATTCTCAAATAGCTTCCAGCCCTCAGGATCATCCCTAGACAGTAAATCACGGATTGTAAGCAACATTATCTCACCCTGCATCTCTTAAACCGAGTATTTAATCTGGTCTTAAGGCGCATAAGGCGTGAGGAGGAAAAATAATTCTAATTTTCTGCAAGTCAAATATCTTACTTGGCGACCCTTATTTTAAATCACGAGGCAAGTTTAGGATAAAAAAAGAATAAATCGAGTCGAACAACAAACTGCTCTTTAAAGAACTTAAGAAAGCCTCTCTCCCGAAGATTTAGAAAGTTATACTTCCTAAAGACAACGCTAGCTCATGTGCCCGAGACCTGAGGCATATATCGTTTAGCAGCCATCCTAACGTCTTCCGCACGGATCGTCTTCCTCTTGGCGAAGACAGCCAATTGGGCTGCGTCTCTCGCTATTCTTACGCCGATTTCTTCCAGTATTCTGGAGAGTTCTTCAGCAGCCTCCTCGCTAACCCTTTCGCCACCGGACTTTCTGAGGAGCCGGTACATAGCCGCTAGGGATAGTTCTTCTGACATTTAAATTACCCTTATTTTGGTTCTAGCAGAACATTAATAAGTCTTTTCGCTGAGAAAGGGTTAAAAATCTTGATAAAAAGCAATAAAAACCTTATAAAATGACTTATTTAGCCTAGTAAATGCTTGACCGGTATTATTAATGGCTCAATAGGCTCTATGAAAAGGCTGAGATTAGGTTTTTAAAGAAGAAAGGCGTGGAGAAACATCCTGCTGGAGAAAGGCGTCTGAAAAATGCTTCAAGACAGGTTTGTAAGACTATTCGAAGAAGAGTATAAGCCTCAGCTGCTTGAAAACACTGTAATAGAGTTCTGGGAGGAGAACAAGACACCTGAGAAACTTAGGAGATTAAGGCGAGATAGGAACACTGGGAAACTTGGATACATAGAGGGGCCTCCAACACTTAATGGTCGTTGCCATGTCGGCCACACTTGGGGGCGCGCATTCAAGGATCTCTGGTATAGGTGGAGGTCGATGCAGGGTTACTACGTGCTGTTTAGGGCAGGGTGGGATACTCAAGGGCTTCCGGTTGAGATAGAGGCTGAGAAGGAGCTGGGCTTCTCTAACAAGAAGGAGGCTCTTGAGAAGCTTGGGGAAGAGAAGTTTGTCGCTGAGATAAAGAAGATTCTTGGTAAATACCATGCTGACTGGAGGAGAGTTGATAGGAGGTTCGGAATGTTTATGGATTACGATAAGGAGTATTTGACTTATAGAGACGAGTATATTGAGAGAGAGTGGAAATACCTTAAGAGAGCTTATGAGCAGGGGCTTCTCGGAAAAGGGTACAGGGTTGTAGCTTACTGTCCTAGCTGCCAGACTTCTCTGAGCAATGCTGAAGTTGGCCAGGAGTACAGTATGGTTGAAGACCCTTCCATATACTTCAAGGTTAGGCTTGAAACTGGAGACTATGTCCTAGTGTGGACGACGATGCCTTTCACAATAGTTACTGATGAGCTTCTCGCCGTGAACCCTGAGGCAGAGTATGCTAGAGTCAGGGTTGGCGTAGAGAAGTGGATAATGGTGAGGAACCTTGTAGATGATTTGATGAGCAAGCTTAGCATATCAGACTATGTTGTTGAAGAGACTCTTCTCGGAAGCGAGCTTGAGGGAAAGAAGTATCTCTACCCGCTTCTGGAGGAGGTGCCGCAACAGAAGAAGCTTGAGGAAGAGGATAGCAGGATACACCGGATAGTTACTGCAGAGTTTGTTGACGTAACCACTGGAACAGGAATCGTCCACATAGCGCCTGCCAACGGTGAAGAAGACTTTGAACTAGCACAGAAGCTTAAGATACCGGTTTTCTCACCCTTCGACGAGGAGGCAAAGTTCACTAGTGACGCAGGTGTCTTCGACAAAGTGTTTGCAAGGGATGCGGATCAAACTGTCTTAGACATGCTTGAAAAGAAAGGCCTTCTGCTTAAGGCTGAGAAGATAGTTCACGAGTACCCATTGTGTTGGAGGTCTAAGCATAGGCTCGTATGGCTTGCTAGGACTGAGTACTTCTACTGGCTTGATAGGATTGTCGACAAGCTTGTTGATGCAGCATCCAAGGTAGAGTATTTCTATAATCCGCCTAAGAACAGGTTCCTAGCGTTCATAAAGGAGGGGAAACCCTGGTGCATATCTAGGGAAAGAGTCTGGGGGACGCCGCTACCCATATTTGTCTGCGAAAAATGTGGTAGGGAGGAGCTGCTCACCTCGAGAAAAGAGATCGTTGAGAGAGCGGTAAGCCTTCCAGACGGAGAAGGTTTTGAGCTCCATAAGCCTTGGATAGACCGTGTGAAGGTTAGATGCTCTTGTGGAGGAGTTATGCATCGGGTGCCGTATGTTCTAGACACTTGGCATAACAGTGGGGCTGCACCATACGCGAGTCTTACTGACGAGGAGTTTGAGGAGTTTGTGCCAGTGGAGTTTCTGGTTGAATCAATAGATCAGACTAGGGGATGGGCTTTCACACTGCTGGTTGAAAACGTTATTTTGAAGAACAGTGCTGAGGCACCTTACAGAGCGTTCCTGTTCTATGGGCAGGTGCTGGATGAGAATGGAAACAAGATGAGCAAGAGCCTTGGAAACGTTATAAATACGGAGGAAGTTATAACAAAGTATTCAGCAGACCTTTGTAGGTTCTACCTACTCTGGAAGACAAATCCGTTGGAAAACATAAGCTTCAGCTTCGGGGAAATGATGGAGAGACCCTACCAGGTTTTAAACACCTTCTTCAACCTTGGCAAGCTTCTTAAGCAGAACGCGGAGTATGATGGGTTTGACTACGATAAGTTCAGCCTAGAATGGGCTTTTAAAAACGGTGTTGTTAAAGACTCTGAGAAATGGGTACTCTCATGCCTTCAGAAACTTGTAGCAACCATGACTGAAGGCTTCAAGAATATGAGGGTACACGAGTCCGCGAGGGCTTTAGAGAAGTTTGTAGTTGAGACTTTGAGCAGACAGTATGTTCCTCTTGTAAGGAAGGATCTCTGGAGCGATGCTCCTGAGGAGCTTAAAAGAAGGATGACGATATACGCAACGCTCTTCCATGTTCTTAGAACAGTAAACAGGCTTATGAACCCTATGACACCGTTTTTAGCTGAAGCGGTTCACCAGGGGATCATTAGAAAGTTCAGCAGAAATACGCCGGAATCAGTGAACCTCGAAGAATGGCCTACTCCAGATGAAAAGCTTGTAAATGATGAGTTGGAGAAGGATTTCGAAAGAATTAACGAGATAATAAGCCTAGCGAACTGGGCCAGGATGAAAGCAGGGGTTAAAAGAAGATGGCCTTTAAAGAGAATAATGCTAGTATTGAGTGAAGAATACTCGAAGAGTGCCGAGAGAAACCTCGATGTCTTGAGAGAAATGCTGAACGTTAAGGAAGTTTCTCTAAGAAGCAGCCTTGATGAAGCAGGGGTTAAAACAAGCGTGAAAATAAACTATTCCGTTGCAGGGCCGAAATTCAAGGATAAGATTAGTAGGATATCAGCCCTCGTGATGGAGAAGACGGCAGAAATAAAGAGGACGCTTGATACGGAGGGTAAATACCTTTTGAAAACAGACGGTGAAAGCTTCGAGCTGCTGAGCGAGGACCTAGTGTTCGAATACGAGCCGCCTGAGAATCATGTTATGACTTCAGATAAACCGGGTTTCACAATACTTGACACTACAAGGACAATGGAGCTAATCGCTGAGGGATACATGAGGGACGTGGCTAGGAGGATCCAAGCATATAGAAAAGAGCTTGGCTTAAACCCCACCGACATACTCAGCAAAGTTATTGTATACGGGGTTGCTGAAGAAGGATACGCTAGACTGAAACCGTTATTAAAAGATTTAGCTAGCCTAGTTAGAGCCAACATAGTTGAAGTTGAGACCAGTGTCCCCATTGAAAAAGAAGGGGTTAAAGACTACGACATAGAGGGTGAAACAATATACATAAGGATAGTCAAGTAAACCCTTCGACCATCACCCTTCTTGGAAGACAACGATGACTTTAATATGATTACTGAAGAACATGCCTCCTGGAATAAATGTTTCTCAAGAACTTAGGCTATCCCATAAAAAAGAAAAAGGTTTATTTCCCCCTTTAAAGAAGCGTTTCCTCGTTCTGATATGCTCCGGTGGTGTAGCCCGGTAAGCATACCGGCCTTTCGGACATTTAAGCTTGAAGAAAGCCGGGGGTCCCGGGTTCAAATCCCGGCCGGAGCA
>JAWCNV010000016.1:0-31050 GCA_038848185.1 Thermoproteota archaeon
GGGATGAGATTCATACTTGTTTCAAGAAGAGACACCTACTGCGAGAACGCTGAGTTTACGGTGAAAAGCCTTAATGAGGCCACTTCCATAATATTAAGCCTAAAGTGACTCTGCTAACATAACTTAAGGTTCACCACGTTTCGACTATGAGGCCTGAAACCCTTTCAAAGTGTTGCTTGTCAGCGGTCACAACGGCTTCGCTGTGGGTTAGGGCAAGGCTTGCTATGATGGCGTCTAGGTCGCTGATCGGTGTTCCTGCAAGTTCAAGATCGTTTACAAGTTTACCGTATCTTTCGCAAGAATCAACTGAGAAATCCAATATCTCTAAGCGTGAGAGTATCTCCCTGACTTTCCTAACCTCGGCATCTTTCTTCTCAGACTTGTAAGCTCCTTTAAACAGCTCGAACGCAGTTATAGGTGTCGTAGATAGCCTTGCTGCTCTACTAACATATTCCTCCAGCTTTCTCTCTGCTTTCGGGTCACGCCTTATAAGGGCGATTATGAAGCTCGTATCTAGACAGACCATTGGGTTACACCTACAATTATGTTGTTCTCAACGTAACTTTCTTCCTCTCCATGAGTATCTTCCCCATTATCTCTGCGAACTCCTCATCGGGCTCAAGCGACCTTACGTAGTCCAGAAGAGTGCCCTCCCTTCTACTCTTGGCTAGCCTTAGTATTACGTCTGTGAACGATTCCTTGCCTCGTTTAAGATGCGACAGTGCTTCATACGCTTCATCCGAAATCGTTATTGTCCTATGTCCCATTAATAGTGAATACACATACGTGCATTTAAATTTTATTTTAGAACACCCTTATAATTCCTTCTTCAATAGGCTGTTCTGCCTATTTTTATCTATCTTATCGCAAAATTATACTGGTATCGGGTATTCTCTCCTGTAAACTTTTTTTATTGGAATACGCAGAGGATTCTTGTGCTTCCTAAACATGTTAAGAGTCTGCTTGAGAAACAGCAGTACAGGATAGTCGGCAGGCACTCCGCTGTCAAGGTGTGCTACTGGACTAGGCAGAAGCTAACCCATGGAAGATCCTGCTACAAGGAGCTGTGGTACGGTAATGTTCAGAGCCACAGGTGTATGCAGATGACCCCATTCCTAGGATGCAACTACAGGTGCATCTACTGCTGGAGAATCCACTCGGGAGACAGGCCTGAATATGTTTGGCAGGAGTATCCTGCTCAACTCTCAGAACTTGATGATCCTGCCCATATTCTTGAGGAGGCTGTTAGGCTGAGGAGGAGCCTGCTAATAGGCTATAAAGCGAACCCTTTGGTTGACCAGAAGGTTTTCGAAGAAGCACTCAACCCCTCCATGGTTACGTTCAGCTTGACGGGTGAGCCAACCATGTATCCACGGCTTGGGGAGCTTATAGGAGAGGCGCGTAGGAGAAGCATTGCGACATACCTTGTTACAAACGGCAGCATGCCTGAGGTTCTGGAGAATCTTAATCCCCTTCCAGACCAGCTCTACATAAGTCTACAGGGCTCTAACGAGGAGGTCTTCAAAAAAGTTGCTCGGCCATTGGTTAAGGATGCTTGGCAGAGGCTCGTGAAATCCCTTGAGCTACTCTCCAGTCTAACCGGGGTTAGGCATGTTCTAAGGATAACTGTTGTTAAGAACATTAATGATTCAGACGCCGAGGGCTATGCTAAGCTGATGAGTATTGCAAACCCTGACTACGTGGAGGTGAAGGCGTATGAATGGGTTGGGGAAAGCCAGTCGAGGCTTCCGAAGAACGCGATGCCTTGGATGAGCGACATAGTTGCGTTATCTGAAAAAATATCCGGTGCCTCCGGGTATGTGAAGAAGGGGGAGTTTGAGCCGAGCGGAGTCGTGCTTCTCTCAAGAAGCTAGAAAGCTAAAGAACTTTTTTAAAAATATTAGGTTTGGTTTATTCTAGGAGTGATTCTACTTTAGCAGCTTCATGGCTTCGTCTATTGAAGCATCCTCGTGGACAACCTTCATTATTGCCTTAACCATCTCGGTTGCGTTCTCCCTTTGGAAAACGTTCCTACCCACTACAACGCCCTTACCACCAGCGTTCATAACCTGCTTAGTGACCTCTAGGAACTGCCTAGGCTCCTCAGTCTTAGCACCTCCCGACATTAAAACCGGTACTGGAGTCGCCTTCACAACCATTCTAAAAGTCTCTTCAGAGCCGGTCCAGTAAGTCTTAATCAGGTCAGCACCAACCTCGGCAGCAGCTCTTGCAGCAGACCTAACTATCTCAACATCGTTCTGATTAGCCATGTGCGGCCCCCTGGGATAGGCAAGGTTGAGCAGAGGCATACCGTAAACCTCGCATGACGCGGCGATCTCGGTGAACTGTTCAATCATAGCCCCCTCCTCAGGAGCACCCCAGTAGACGGTTGCTGCAACAGCCTCAGCACCCAGTGCGACAGCATCCTCAACAGTAGCTATCAGGTTCTGAGTATACTGTCCCTCCTTAGGCCTCAAGGAGGTTTTACCCGTGACCTTCACGATCAAGGGAATCCGGTTCGCCCAGGACTCCCATGTTAACCTGGCTAGTCCTCTAGGAAGCATTATGGCGTCAACCCCCGCCTTAGCAACCTTGTCGATGATGACGTTCGGGTCTAGATGAGGCTCAATGAAATCCTTCGGCCCGTGCTCAATACCATGATCCATCGCGAGAATAACCGCCTTCCCGTCCTTCAGTATTCTCCTAAGCCTAACGTTTTTACCCACGCCTGACACTGTTGAAACAGGTTTCATTTCTCTCACCAGCCTATCTCACTGCCTAAGCTCTCATTAATAAATGTTAATTGGTTCACTTAAAACCTAAAACTTTTTAAAAACCTTAGCAATTCAATGTCAATGACCACAGGCTGGTACCCCATTGTTTTTCCAGACCGGTGCGACGGCTGCCAAGGATTAGAGAAGCCAAAATGCGTAGAATTCTGCCCCCACACCGTTTTCGCATTGATGGGAGGCAAAGCGGTGGTTGCAAACCCGCAGAACTGTGTTGAGGGCTGTGTAGCTTGCATGCCGCTCTGCCCGAGGAAAGCAATAGAGTTCCCTAGGCACCCCGGTTCTAGGAGAGGAGACAGGTCTTGGTCAGAAGGCTTGAGGAGAATTGTGTGCAGGAAATGCGGAAGGGTTTTCTGGACAAATGAGGACAGGGATCTCTGCTGGGAATGTAGCGGCTCCTCCGGATAAACAGCATGCAAGGCCTTGACGCATGCTGAAAGACAGTTTCAAGTCAGCGTAAGCCGGAACCACGATTTTTAAGCTAATAGCAAGGGCTCAATTTTTAAAAGCTCTATTTTATACCGATCTTCTTCTTTATCTTGGTTATCTCCAGCTCTATCTTTTGAAACCTTTCCTCCATATAGTTTTTAAGGTCGCTCCTTAGACTCTTAACCTCCGTTATTAAAACATCCTGCTTCTCCAGCATCTTATCCTGTTTTTCAAGCATTAAATCCTGCTTATAGAGTATCTTGTCTTGCTTCTCCAGCATCGAGTCCTGTTTCCCAAGCATCTGGTCCTGTTTCTCTAACATCTGGTCCATCTTTCCCAGCATCTTATCCTGCTTCTCTAACATCTTATCCTGCTTCTGCAACATCGAATCCTGTTTTTCAAGCATCTTATCCTGTCTTTCCAACATCTGGTCCTGCTTACCGAGGGTCTGATCCTGTTTACCCAGCATGTTAGACCCGATGTTAACGATCTTCACCAGCTGGTTTAGGCTTAGGCTCCTGTAGAAACCTTCTATCGACATGACGCTACCTCCATAGTCTTCCTCAACCACGTTCTCAACCCTCGCCAGCTCCGGATAATTCTTCTTAGCGAAATCCATAAACTCCGCTACACGACCGTCCTCACCCTCCACCAGAAACTCCACGTGATCCTCTACATTCCTAGCTTGAAAACCCTTCAGGCCAAAGGATTCAGCAGCCTCTAGCAGGAAAAGCCTGTAGCCAACATCTTGTACCCTCTCCCCTTTTATCACAATCCTTTTCTTAAGCAACTCAAAGGAAATTGATTCGGCAAGTATTTAAGCACATATTTTAGGAAAGAGAAATAGACATCATCGTTTTTCATAAAAATCCTTAAAAACCAAAGGAGTTTTGCTGGAATCTGATTTTAAAGGCGCTATTACACTCTAAATTAAATCTCTTTTAATTCTCTAATAAGCCTGCTGTAAAACTTGAACATCTTCTCATCCACTACATGAAATTCAAAGGGTTCATCGAAACCTTCTTTTCTTAGCTTTGCAATAACCTCACTGGGTTTCAACTTTGTTAAGATTAATACGTCGATATCGCTGGTTAAAACATATTTGTTCTTCACTACAGAACCGAAGAGGAAAAACTTGGATTCTCTATCAGCTTCATTCAACAGTTCTTTCATCTTTTTCAAGAGCTTCAACAGGTTTTCAAAAACCTCTATTCTTCTAGCCGCCTCTCTGATCAAAAGCTCTTCCAACTAAATCCTCAACCTCCTTGATGAAATCCAGAAGTTTCTCAGCCTCCTCCTTCTCAAATCCCTCGGGAAATATCTAGCGGTGACATACGCATCCTCGAGGCCCGCAAACTCTAAGGCTTTTTCGCCTTCAAATCTTTTAAACTCCTCTATTTTCCCAGCACTTCTCCTAATAGAAGAAAAAGTTTCTTAAAGTATGAGTCTTGGGAAATTCTACACCTTTTTGCAACAACATGGTCTTCAGGAAGAGTTTCAGAGACTGCTCTATGTTAAACGCAGCCAGATCATAATCTCCCTCGAAAAGTGGAATTCAGCAGCATCTCTAAACTTCCTTAACCTGCCCAACAGCTTCTCGATCTCTTCTCCTCTCACAAGCTTCTTAACAGCCTGACAGAATATAAGTATTTTACAAGCCTAACAGAAGTTGAAACAAGAGGCATAGATTTTCAAATAACTTTAAAAACGAAGCCCATCGGCTCCGTATCCATGTTGCTCAAAGGCATTAAGGCAGTATTGTTCGACCTTGATGGTACACTGGTCGACACCATGGAGGCCTTCCACCTGATGGTCAACAGCCTGTTGAAAAGCTTCAACAAGCCTGAGAGAAGCTTCAGCGAAAACGTTAAGCTCGTGGGAAAACCATCGAAGACAATAGTTGAAACCATTGTTAACGAAACAGGATTAGACGTAAGCTTAGAGGAGTTCTCAGGAATAATGTTCAGGGAATGGGTCTACACTTATATGCCTAAGCATGGCAAACTATATCCTGATTCGCTGAACGTCCTCAGAGCATTAAGGGAGAGGGGCTACTTACTGGGGGTCGTTTCAAACACAAGCAAGGAGGAGTTGCCCCACTACCTAAACAGCTTCAAAATAGGAGAATTCTTCAGCGTAGCAGTCTCCTCAGGAGATGTTACAAGCCCCAAGCCATCGCCAGAACCCGTTTTAAAAGCAATTCAGGCATTAAACGTGAAACCCGTGGAAGCCGTTATGGTTGGAGACAGACCGGAGGATGTTGAAGCAGGGAAGCTCGCAGGCACATACTCGGTGGCCATACTAAGGAGTGTGAGGCCTAAGGCTGAACTTGAAGCAGTTAAGCCAGATTTCATAGTAAGTGAATTATCCGAGATGCTTTCAATACTGCCATAATGAAAAGTAAATCTAGTCTCATTTATTGTGCAAAGGCCAATTCTAAAGCCTATGCTACCCAATTGATTTTAAGGTTTTTTATTAAAGATTTTGATGCTAGAAAAACATGGGTATGCTTAAATACTTTCTCGCAGGAATAGCTTTCAAGGGATGAATAAGCTGAGAGAAGAGTTTCTAGAACTACTCGATAAGGATAAAGAGTTCCGCTATACTGTGGCTGGTTATTTATGATTATCAGAGATTTTGAAAAGGCTGGATGGGCTGGAAGAAGGTCAAAACAGGCTGTGGGAGAATCAGAACAAGCTTTGGGAAGAGGTTAGAGACTTGCGCATAACTCAAAACAGACTTGCAACAACCCTCGATAGATTAACGGTAACAGTTGAGGAGGAGGGTCTGGATGTTATCGAGCATAGGGTGAGGAATGAGCTGGGGCTAGACGTTGAGCTAAAAAGAGTTTTCTTCAACGGAAGGGAAATAAACATTTACGGTGCCACCGGCGACATATGCATAATCGGCGAAGCAACAGTAAGGCTCGGAACAAGCGTCATCCAAGAACTGGAAGATAAAATAGAAGTCTTGAAAAGAACGAAACCAGAGTTGGTTAAGCCCAAGATGATAAGAGTTGTCTACACTGATTATGCTGTCACAAGTGCCCTAGACTTGGCAAAGGAGCATAACATATGGGTCCTAAACTGGAAGGGAGATCTCACACCAAGGAGGATAACAGAATCTTGGCTCTAATCCTCATGAGATTATTCACACCTATGGCGTAAACGTCAAACGTTTTCACCCTAGCTCCCTCCTTCCTCAACACCTCCAAGACTGCTCCAACCTTCTCTTCCGGCATAATTATGCAACCTTCGCCAATCTTTAAATCACCATGCTTTTTAATGAGCCCAATATTTCCAATCCTCTTCTTACCGTAAAGCCTGTAGATAAGCCTCACCTTATCCTCTTGCTTCAGGACTCCTCATACCATACACGATGAGCTTTGTGCGTTGAAGGTTCAACGGCATTGGGGAGGATTGAAACGGATGCTTTGAGTGGAGCAGTTTTCCATACTTTAAAACCTCGCCTAGGAATGTTGGTTCACTATTGATGAACTCGTCGAGGCTCTTGTCAAGTGAACCAGCAGGTCAAGGCTACAACCTTCTGGAAAAGCTCATTCTACTTCCTTTGCATACTCTCCTTATTTCTGAACACTACGAGCAGATCGTAATCAGAATACTCGTCGTAATCACCTCTAGCAAAACTGCCGAAGAGAATTATGGTAATAACTTCCCTTATTAAAGAAATCCCTTCAAACTACTTTAATCGGTCTCCAGTCTTCTTCTCAAACCCATTGAGAACCACCGTCATAATCTTCCTTATCTACATTATTCAATTCTCGCAGCTACCTATGTTCCTTTGGTTCTATTCTTCTGATAAATTTAACTTTATCTAATTCTTTATCAGCCGAAATAACCTCCCATACAAGGTTTATCTCCATCGTTGCGACATGAATATGCTCTACACCGGTAATCGGATACGTGTATTCCGAAGCCCTCTTAATAATCAAGAAGTTTAAGCCAAACCAAACGATTGGAAGCGATAAGATTGCGTCAATATTTCTCCTTATATCTAAAGGCTTTTTGCCTTTCTCCTCGATCACTTTGTTTATTTTTCTAAGGACATTAACTGTCTCTACCAAAACTAGAATAGATGCACATGCCTTAAGCCTCTCCCTCTCTGCCTCTAAAAGGATTCTTTTACAATCCTCTCCCAGATTCAATTCTTCGTAACAAAGCATACCATATATGCCACAGAGCATTTCACATACCCAAGGAGCAGATGGAGATGTTTAAGCAGGCGGGGTTACAGATGCACATACAGTGGCTGAAGAGGCGTTAGGCCAAGAGCTGAATTGGATAAGGCTAAACCAACTTAATACTTGAGTTATCTAAATACTTTCAACATAATATGCTTCTCATTTACTTGCCAGTCTCATATGCCAATCTAATTTCAACTATGGTTGGTATATGAACACCTGTAAACATCTTGTAGTACAAGTTGCATTCTTCAACGGCATTCAACATAGTGCCTTCACGCAAAAGACGATACACGTCCCCTCCAATGATTTCTGGGAATTGTTTCCTTATGACAGTTGCTCCATTTCTGTCACGTATATGTAGATATGCATTCCTAAATATGGGATTAGTTCTCACATTGAGGCTAGCTGCTCCATTAGTGCCTGCTGTAAACCATTGCGTAAGCCCATTACCAACATCGTCTTCTACTCGGACAGTCCAGCCCTGAGCAAGCCCAGTCACAGTTATGATGCTCGGGTCAGCGTCAGCACATACGACAAAGTTGTCAAAGCTTGCGCTTAAAGAGCCTCCGCCAAGAGTCTCGTCACGTATGAAGAGGCCAACATGGTTTGCGCCGATAGATGTATCTGTAGCGCTTTGAGTTCCCTGCTGTGTGCCTCCACTGTTGTAAACCGTAAGCGTCATCACCCCAGTGTTAATATTCCTGCTTCCGAGGAAGATGAACCATGTGTTATCAGCTAGGCTTAACGTAGTTCGAGTAATCCAGCTCCATGATCCCATGTACCTCCATATTCCTAGCCGTCTGTTTGAGTCACGGTAAAACTCAAGTGTGTAAAGCTGCGCGTTGTTTAAGTTGAACATTGCTAGACCCACATGTTGGTTGCTTGCCGTCGTGCTATGTCTTTCTTTCACAAGCACATACACCGTGCTCGTCCCTGGCTTAATCATACTAGGGTAATAAGCGATGTGTGCTCCACCAAGACTTCCAGATGATCCGTCGGCTGAAACCTGTATGTATCCTGCAGGGTTCCAGCTCCAAGCATTAGTGGCGGTGAGCCTTCCTTCTGCAAACGGGTCAGTTGAGAAATCATCCCAGAAGAAAGCATTCCTCTTGTCGAGAACAAGATCTTGAACCGCAGTATCTGGGTCGTCTACTCTTTGGAAAGGTCGTGCGTAAGTTCCTCCGCCATCATTCCATACATTATCATCGTGATAGTAGTCGGCTGCCTTTCCTCCTCCGAGAAGGAACCCCGCTGCCTTAAACTCTATCTTCGGAGTATTCTTAGTTTTTATTGTCGTATTTTGATATTGGCTTCTATCTGCTTCGAGAGTTATCGCGTCATACTCCATGAAACGGCTTGAACCCCTCTTTCTGGTCCAGACCCATAGCTGATCCGTCTCCCTATTTCCCTTCTTGTATGCTTTCCCATAATTGTCTAAAAGCTTTATAAGCTGGTCTGATGCGAAGATACTTGCACCATACGTCTCATTGTATAATGCTGCCCAGTAGGAGTAATCCCCGCTCCCTCCCGTAGCTCCTAACGCATATCCTCTATGTAGAATGTATTCTTCCACATCGTTAAAAGTTCCGTTAACCACGTTGCTTGATGTCTGCAAAGAGCCCCACTTATAGTGGCTTAAGGTGTCTCTAACAAGGTCGCCGATACGGCCACCTATCATACCCATGAATAAGAGGTAGCTGTATCTTATATTGACATCCTTCTTCCAGCTCGCGTTTATGAAATATTGGAAATACCAGACGTCGTAGGGTATGTACAGCATTTGCTCGCAGTACAGTTCATCATAGTACTCTTCATACGGGGCGGGTGAAGTCGTTATCACTTTGCTAGTTTTATTGTATAAAACTAATCTGACAGGTGCCTTAGATATCAACCTGCCCTGCTCCAGCTTGGGTTTAGGTAGTACCGTCCAATTAGGATCTGGGAATTTAATTGGTATGTAATATGAGTTTGAAAGATAAGAGTCGTAGGCTGGAAGTATGTAGTCAACATGCCACGAGCTGTCTTTGCTCCATAAGCATATCGACCAGTCAGCATGCACCGTCCCCGCTTTTCTTCTTTCGACAACAACCTCCAGAGTATACCGCTCTCCCTCAACCTTTCCAACTTCCCCATCCTCAGTCTGCTCTATCACCATTTTTACATTATATTCTGTAGGCACCAAGTCACAGTCTTCGCGCCAAGTTATCCTTACCTTCTGCTTGTCAACATTAGGTGGGTAGTTTACTTCAAAGACAAGCTTGGAACCATTCATGAACCTCCTAGTGTAATTGAGGAACTCGTTTGAAATAGGCCACTTATAATTGTCGTCCCAGGTCTCTATTTGATAGTTTGCTTCCTCGAACTCTGTATCAGTATACCCGTTCTTCGTAACCTCCACCAAGAACTGTTTAACAGGCGGAAAGGGTATTGGAGGAATTGGGCTGGAATACACAAGCTTATCCCCATACCAGTACATCGTACCGTTAGAAAGGAGTTCGAAAACATACTTCTCCTTGGTTTTCAACGGATGAGTTCCGACAACCCCCTCAATAACATACTCTACGCCAGGATAACTGTATGCTTCAACAATTATGCCCCTGTTATCCTTGACCCTGACTATTATGAACCGGTAGTCTCCAGGCGTATGCCTATTTCTATCCCAACTCCAGCTCCAGAAATAAGGATTACTAGGGATTTCTTTAGTCATAAGTGTATAGTTTCCTCCCCCGTTGTAGGTTATTGATTCTATAGAAACCCTTTTCCACGGGTATGCCCCCCGTGGAGAATTGCGGTCGAACAAGTATATCTCGAAGTTTCCTGCAGTAAGGTCATTAACGGGAGCCTCGTTTTCCCTTAAGATGGTCACACCGACCTCGAGAAAACCTCCTTTTTCATAGGGGACTATTGAGGTTATAGTTAGGTTCAGCAGGATGATGTGCCTGTTTCTCCATCCTATGATGCCTTGAGATGTCGCGTCAACATTGATGTCTGCCCCTATGACTGAAATACTGTTTGGTCTATACCAGAACAGTTTGAAAAGTTTCTCCAGTTTTCTCTCAGGATAGTTAAAACTGTAGTAGTTGGGCTTATCAGGCTCTCCGCTATTAGTCAAGTTGTAGACGCATAGCCATATGTTCTTCTCCCTCTGCAAAGGCTCATTCGCCCACTGAGTTTCAATGCTCAAGCCTTTTCCAGCGTAGACCGTCTGGGTCGACATAACCCAGTATGAGAAAGTCTTGTTCGCAATCTCTCTTGCTCTATCGATTTCGAAAAGGTATGTTCCGCCTTGGGTAACAGTCTTATTGTAGAAGTTTGTAGCGTTCGCCAGAATCCTTGTGAGAGCCCTCTCGAAATCTGAGTCTATGCTCAGGATGATCTCTCTGCTCGGATTATAGTTGAAGAACAGGTGTTGCGTTGAGGTAAGGTAGATTGTCATGGAGACTGCGAATATAACCGCTATCAGCGTTACGCTCATTATAAGTATTATCTGCCCCCTCCTACAACCCTGGTGGTTAAGCATTATCACAACCTCCTTGCAAGCTCAAGATGTATCTTCAAGACCCACCTGCTCCTCGTAGTATAGGTTATGTCGGCACCAGTAGCTATTTCAGCAAGCCTGAACTCATAGGGGGAAACGTTAGTTATGTTGACACCTAGTGGCACAGGTCTAAAAACATTCTCCGTCCAAGTAGTGTTGTAGACAGTCATGTTGTAAACCGTCCAAGTCATGTTGTAAACAGTCATGTTGTAAAGAATGTTGGCAGGCAGAAGAGCGTTCAACATGTTCTTCATCAATCCCTCCCACTCGTTCCTAGTCCCGTTGGAATCGAATATAACCTTGTCGAAAACCTCCTCTTCGGCAAGGTTCATCAGGAAGTCGTAGCAATACCTTGTAAGCTCGTTCCTAGACTTGGTGCTGTATGGATCAGGTGTTCTAGTAAGGTTCATCATCGTTATCATCGCCGCAGCAATTATTCCGCTTGCCAGCAAAGCCTCCACAACCCTCATCTGCCCCCTATTATCCATTATTCTCCCCATGTTTCTCCCGACCTCCAGACTCTGACCTCAAAAATATAGTGGAAGGAACCCATCCTAACCATCCTTTTTAAAACACTGGTCTTAATGTTTCCTGAAGCCCAGCCTCGTTGACAGATGGCTGTGAAGGGAGGTCTGTAGAAAACAACTATCTTAGCATGAGGCCATCCCCGTTGCTTAACTGGCATAATCATGAAGGACACATCATCATCAACTTTTCCGGAAAGCTTGTATACTCTGTGGTTCTTAGCTCCTGGGTTAATCACCCTGCCCGATTTCCCATCGGTATCGTTCAGAAGTGGGCTTAGGTAAACGTAGTAGGGGGGAGTTGCCAAACCAGCTACGTTTTGCAGTTGTGCTGCACCAAGGATATCTTCTATATCGTAGTCTACTATAAGGTAGTTGCCTACAGCCATGCCTTTTAAAACATCACTCTCCTCGCCCAACACTGTTGAGTTTATAGCCCTTATCCCATAGTATTCAGCATATACCACTATGGAGGGAATAGCCTTCTTAAACTCGCCAGTTTTGATCTGCTTCGCGAGATCCTGAAGGTATCTCTGGAAGTCTATTGTCGCTTTACCCTCCCAATTAGTAACACTCGCCTCGTAGGTATAGTTCACGTAGCTAACATTTCCCCCTCCTTTATTTCTGACGTTCATAAAGATGTAGAGCCCAGTTACGTTAGCACCTATCGCCGGTCTCCCTTCAGGAGTCTTAACGGACACGTCAACAGTGCTGATGACTGTTTGTCCCATGAAGTTAGAGGTTCCTGAACGAAGAATGCTTACATTGAGCGCCGGTCTTATTCTTATGCTGAAGCCATACTTGTTGCTCAGTCCAAGGAGTTCAGCTATCCTTGAATAGTTTACTCTGACTGTTGAGGGAAGCTGGAGGTCACCAACGTTAACTATTCTCAAAACCTTGTCTACATCCAGCTCATAGGGTTCTCCGTCCGCCTTCTGAAGACCGAAGGATAGGAGATTGTTATCGTAATTAACCTCGGTTATGTTTCCCCAGTCCTCGGGATACCCTGGGTTAAGAACAGCCTTATCCATTATTGCTTGGGCAACCTCCTCAAGCTGGTGTTCCTCAACAGTATTAAACGAGAGGTATGCGGAAGGTATGATGTAACCTATGAACGTTACAAGTATTAAGATGAGAACAAAGAACGCGAAAATATTATCCAGAGTGACGTTCATCTGTCAAACACCCTCCACCTTCTCAGCGGTGCCTATCCCAACGATTATTTCACCAGCATTCTTTTTAGCCCAGACAACTAGATTGTCCGCTCCGGAGCTAAGAATATTGCTATGCTTAACACTGTAGATTCCTGTCTTAGAGTTAATCTGGAAATATCCATCGCTGGTTTCAACGTTTATGGGAACATTACCATCCCAGATGAATGAGATGGATTTTAAACCACTGCTATCCTGTAAGCGTGCTTCAACAACCCACATATCCAAGGTCTTCAACTCTCCCTCTAATCTAACCTCCACGGTCTCTTTTTTAACCTCTATAACATAACCTTTTTCATAGATTGAAGTCGGAACCTCGATCTGCTTGAACAATCCTATATCCCCCGTAGACTGTTGACATAAGGAGTATACGGTGGTTATCTCCATAACTACTTGGTTAGCAACCTCCTGAAGCCTTATTTTAAAAGAATCTCTAGTTACGATTGTGGATACTGTTGAGAACATTGTTAACGCGATTAACAGGATGCCGTAGAGAGCCACCGTCAGAATCACTGTTTCAAAGGGCGCTGAAGCCATTTAACCCATCACCTGAACCTCAACCTCAACGATAGTTATGAAGAGAAGCGTACCATTGCCTCCTTGGTCTGAGGTGTATTCCTCCGGTTGAAGAGATCCTCTTTCAACCCTGATCGTGATTGTTGTGGGCTTCAAATCTTTAACGTACGTAGTCACGTTCCTGATTCTTGCACAAATATTGTAAACATTGCTTCCACTGAAGCTCCCGAAGACAATTTTGAAATACGTTATTTCAACCGTATTCATCTTATCCCAGTTCCTCCCATCATTCGTCACAGGGACTACTCCGGACGGGACAACCCTGACTCTGCCGAAGTCTACGATGACCAAAGGTCGATTTTCACGCTTCAAATAAACACATCCCAAGGGTGCAGCATCTCCAGACTCAATTATCAGGCATTTTTTAACATCTTCTTCATCTCTCATGTAACTGGCGCCTCTCAGAAGTTTAAAGTCTTCAGAGGAAACCCTTGTTCCACCTCGGAGTATAATCTGGTTAACAACGTCAGTGAGAATAATTTGATCATCAGCCTTTACCGTAAGGGTTTCACTCCCTATCTTAGGAATCACGCCGCCCGAATTCATCGCGAAACTCGTGTAGGCTGCTGAACCCTCAGACACGCTTAAACCTTCTATCATTCTAGCAAGGTTTATCATGCTCTCCTTAGCATTCTCAAACTCGGTTACCTCAGACTGCATCTGGATGTTAAGCTGAGCAAAGTATACTGCTGCAAGCATAGTGCTAAGTACTACTGAGGATAGTATTACAAGTGAAAATGCTTCAGATATTCCTTTCCTCCCAAGCCTCAGGGTTTTCTTCATGCCTCCTCACGTTAAGGTCATGCTGAACGAGTAGTAGGGAGAGAGGATTAGGACGATCAGGGTGAAGACTGAGAGTGCTAATGCGTGTAGAAAGCCTGAGGCTGCTTCCCCGTAAGCTATCTTCCCGCCAACAAGCCCCATCATATAGACATGAATTATGATCGGAGGCAACAGTAGTTCAGCCATCCTCGGAAAATTCAGAGATTGCCGAGCCATTACAAGCATTCCTCTGAAGAAGGTTAGCAGAACTATAACTACTATAACCAGCACCCCGGTCCCTATGTAAGGTATCATGAGCAGGGGCCTCAGCTCTGCCTTCTTCTCCTTCTCCATAAGTATTATCGCCTCGTTAAACCGGGCTAGGGTTTCAAGCGTCTCAGGCGTTCCGCCTCCAACCTCAATAGCGTCTAACAGGAGGAACATGCTTATCTTCGTCAGCCAAGACCTAACCTTCTTTGAAAACGTTTTATATATGTTTGAATGGCTTACTCCCCATGAAATCTGGGTAGCCATAGTCTTTATGTGCTTAGAAAGGCTTCCATAATTTCTCTCTGAGAGGTTGATTATGCATTTCTCAGGGCTTAAGCCTGACTTCCTTATTTCAACAAGATCCCTGAGGAAGTTTGAGAAACCAACATCCATGCCCCTCTCCTTTATATTGATATACATCTTGTATACTACCGTAGGAATAGTTGCTATGATTAACACTAGGAGAAGACCAATTGAAGGCTCATACCCTCTTTCCAAACCGAAGTTTTTAACCATGTCTGACACAAAGCCATTGAGAATTTTAAAAGGCAGAAATTCAAGCAGTATCGGCATAGAGAACAGGTTGCGGAAAGATGCTAGGAAGAACGCTGGTAGAAGAAACATTATGATGGGCATTGCCGTAGTGGCGAAAACAACATAGGAAGAATTATCCTCCATGGGATACTTCGGCTGAGTAACATCTATCAACCATAGGAATATGATTGAGAAGAACGGAAGAAAAGCGTAGCCGAAGACCATGAAGAGTTGAATATCTCCGAACATTCCTCCTCCTCCACCCATGGCACCCTCCACCGCCATTTGAACAGCATAAATGGAGTATATGCCGAGCAGGAAAAGTATGGCGAAGACTATATATACCTCCATCAGCTGGCCAAGCCTCCCACCAATAATCTTAAGGCTTTCAAGCCTCTCTTGAAAGAGCAGTTCAGTCCTGCGGAGAAGATAGTGCACAACATCTCCGCCCGTCTTAAGAGTTGAAGCGTATCCTAGCAATAACTCCCTAAACTCCTTAGAGGGAAGCTTCTTCCCACTCTCTTCTAACGCGGTAACAGGATCATACCCAAGCCCCTTCACCATTAAGTCGAGAAGCTTCGCAGTCTTCGAGAACGTTGGCAGCAGGGGGACGCGTGAAAGTCGCATTATACTCACGTAAGGGGAGATTCCCCCGGTTGACATTACTGCCGTGTATGCTGCAGCATAAGGGACCTCCGAGGACAATGAGGATTTGATGCTTGAAATCTTCCCCCTCGGCCAAGAGATGCCTGCGAGAAACACGAGGAGGGGGAGTGACATGAGGATGAGCGGGACCAAATATATTTCTCCGAAACCAAGGTTAATGCTGAAGAAGCTGTAGCCTACTACGAAGACGCTTGACAACGCTACTGAGACAACAGCAGTTATGAAGGTTGCTAGAAGAACAAGCGAACCATAGGCCCTCGGATAAATCCTTATTCCAGATGCTTCAAGGTCTCCGCACAGCTTGGCCACAGCATCCCCCAGCGAGCCGAACATCCAAGTTGCGAAACCCGTTAACGACAAGCTTAACAATATGAAACACATTCACTCCTTATATTCTTTTTCAATAATCATTGACACCTGCATGGCAAAATGCTTGAAACCGCTAGCCAAGTTTTTTCACAATAAGGTTCTCCACGTTTTTCAACGTGTTAAGCCCAGATATTCGGCTGTTTGAGGAGAAAAGTTAATTGAAGAGATGTTTAAATCCGAATATAAGTGATTGCTTTAAGCGACATTCTGTCGAAAAAGGAAAGTTTTAGTAAAGCATATATTTAGCCGTAAGTATTTTTTATGTGTGAAAAACATTTAAATACTGTTTTCAACATTACTAAAACACGCGTAGAGGTGAATATGGTTTGAGAATTCTGAAAGATAGGAGAGGCATCAGCCCAGTGATCACAACCGTAATAATAGTTGCAGTAGGCATAACCATAGCCATTGCAGTAGCACTATGGATGTCAGGCCTGATAGGAAGGTTCACAACCTATGAGGAAATAAAGATTACAACCGCGTACCCCGAGTATGATAGTCAACAGGACGAATTTAATCTATACTTAACTTTTAAGAACACTGGTTCATCTCCAACAACGATAGAGGACATACGTGTAAACGGCTTGTCAATTAGTTCTGGATCTTGGAGCGGTACCTTTACTGTGGATTGGCAGGTGAGAGGTGGTACTACGGGTACCGATTTACCTGTAGACGCTAAGGTTGGGGACACGGTTGACCTAACGTTAACATTTGACAATGGTATGACTTACCCCGGCGGTACTCTCACGCACAGTGTCAGCCTAGATGTTAAGCTCGTTTCAGCTAGCGGCAAGGAGTATCCAACGAGCGCAGTCCTTCCATAAGCAGCCTGCAGGTTCCCGCTATTTTTTCTTTCAATCCAATAGTCTGAGTTCTTAGGTCAGGCTTTGGTTTTAAATTTTTTACTCGCCTCTTTTTAAACATGGTTTAAAAGGGTTGTTGGCATGGAAGAGTGTTTCAAGGCTGTAAACTATGTTTTTCAACTCCGGGCTGTAAACAAACTTTATAAAACTCTTCCCCTCTTCACACTTGTTAAATGAGTTCTGCGAAGGCTGAGGAGAAGAAGCCTAATCCTGCTGTCGCCGAGGCTAAGGTTGAGGTTAAGCCTGCTCCACAGGCACCACCTAAGGAAGAGAAGAAGGAGGCTAAGTCTGCCCCACCACCTCCGCCCAAGAAGGAGAAGAAAAAGAAGGAGGAAGAGGAGGTTGTGGAGTATGTTTTCGACCCTCTTCCCCTGAACACTACTCCCGTGGACGTCTACTGGATTGAGGAGCCTTTCGTAAGGATTGTTGTCGCCCCAATACCTGGCAGGGGTGGTGAAAAGGGTTATTTCATCGACGAGGTTACTCTGAACAAGGCTGAGAAGAATGCTTTCAACAAGCTGAGGGATATTTTGAGCAGGGAGCTTGCTCCCCCGAAAGACATGTCGATCGACGCTAGGCAGCACGTGTTGGAGGAGGCTCGCAGGCTGATGAAGAAGTATAGGGGTGCGCTGGGCTCCTTGAACGATGAGTCCATTAGGAAGGTTGAGTACTATATTAGGAGGGACCTGATAGGCTACGGCCCGGTTAACCCGATTATCGAGGATAGGAATATTGAGGATATCTCCTGCGACGGCATCGATAAGCCTGTCTACGTGTGGCATAAGATGCATGAGAGCTTACCCTCGAACCTCAGGATAATGGATAAGGGGTATTTCAACGACTTCATCATTAAGCTGGCGCACTTCGCCGGGAAGCATATTAGTGCAGCGTTCCCGATTGTTGACGCGATGCTGCCCGGTAGGCATAGGCTTGCCGCAACCTATGGTGATGAGGTTTCAACATTCGGCTCAACCTTCACCATTAGGAAGTTCAGGGAGGAGCCTTTCAGCATCATCGACCTGATTAAGCTGGGCTCCCTCAGTCCTTCTCTCGCAGCCTACTTCTGGTTCGTATTGGATAACCGGCTTACAGTCATGGTGATAGGTGGTACGGGCGCTGGTAAAACAAGCTTCCTTAACGCTTTAACAAACATGTTTAAACCCGGCCTGAAGATTGTTACTGTTGAGGAGACTGCTGAGCTTAACGTTCCCCACGACAACTGGGTTCAGTTCGTCACCCGAGAGAGCTACGGTCTCGGGACATCTAAGATAGGTGAGATAACCATGTTCGACCTTGTTAAGACCTCGTTAAGGTACAGGCCTGACTACCTGATTGTCGGCGAGATTAGGGGTGCTGAAGCATTCGTATTGTTCCAGGCTATGGCTACGGGCCACGGCGGTATCAGTACTGTGCACGCTGAGAACATTGAGTACGCTATCAGGAGGATGACGAGCCCTCCGATGAACATTGCTGAATCCTATATTCCTCTCATGAATATTGCGTGCCTCGTTGAGAGGGTTGTGCTTCCTAAGAAGGCTGGAGTGCCTTTCGGCAGGAGGGTTAGGCAGGTCTGGGAGCTCGACCCTGAGGGTAATAGGATAAACATAGCCTCTTGGAACCCTGTTGAAGACGTTTTCGAAGTTGACTTCAGCCGGTCTGTCCACCTCCCGAACATCTGCCGTAAGACAGGTATGCCCCCCGACTGGTTTACGAGGGAGCTCCAAGTCAGGGAGAGCGTCATAAGGTGGATGATGGCTAACAATATTACTCACTTCAAGGATGTTGCTAGGGTTGTGACAGAGTTCCACGTTAAGAGGGCTGAAGTCATTTCGAAGATAAGGTGAATTGTCATATACGCTCTGGCTGGAATACTGGAGAAGCATATTTTCACTGGCTTTACTATCAGTGGGCGCTGTCCAGGATGTTAGGAGCAGGGAGATAGATGACCGTGTCTGGCTCGTCTTTCTGATGGCTGCGCTCGCATTAAACGTTCTCGGGGTTTTTACAGGCAGTGTTGAGCCGGTGGGCTGGCTTGTCTTCGCAGGCCTCCAGTCCCTCATGTTCCTCCTTCTTTACTACGCTGGTGTGTATGGTGGTGCTGACGCTAAATCACTGATCTGCCTCAGCCTCATGTACCCCTCCTCCTTGGTGGATTTGCTAACTGACCTGAGTACTGGAAGGCTTCCCATCCCCTTCTCAACTTTCGACAACGCTGTTACGCTGACAATACTCTACCTCCCGGTGAACCTGTTCTGGAACCTTTCGGTTAGGATGAAGGGTGTTAAACTGTTTCAAGGCTTGGAGAAGGAGAATGCTCTGAGGAGGTTTGCTGCACTGCTGCTGCTGAGGAAGGTGAGGTTTTCAAGCTACCGTTCAAACAATGTTAGGTTCATGCTTGCTGAGAAGAGGAGTAGGAGCGGCGTGAGGAGGATAGTGTTCTCGAGGAAAATAGATGGGGGGGAGGGTGAGCAGAGTTTTGAAGAGGATGATTACGTTTTCGCAAGCTTCCTAATGCCTTTCCAAGTTTTCCTGCTCATCGGCCTAATCATACGTCTCTTATACGGCGATATCCTGCTGCTGCTGGCCCTAGTCTTCGCCAGGCTTATGCTTACAGGTTTCTAAAAATTAACGTTAGAAACATCAATCTTTTTGTCTTCTTCATGTTAAAAAGATTTAAAAACTTTATTTAAGAAGATAAGTTTAGGTTTGTTAAGCCTCTTGGAGGACAAGGCAGGCATAAGCTCGGTTATTGAAGCCGTTTTGATCACTGCTGTCGGGATAGTTGTTGCTATTGCGGTGATGCTTTGGATAAGCGGTTTAACCAGCGGTTTCATGAGCTATGAGAAAATAGGGGTTGCAGGCTCAAGCTGCTACCTGGATGCTGAGGAAGAAGTCTTCAGGGTTCAAATCCGCCTGAAGAACACTGGAGCATCCACACGGATAACCGATGTACTTGTTAACAGTATTCCTCTGAGTAATCTAGAGGGCGTCAGCATGTTTTGGATGGTTGAGGACGGCGAGTCTGGAAACGGGCTTCCACTCCCCCTTAGAACCGGGGTTAATGTTGACCTGAACCTGGTGATACCTGACGGAACCCCCTATGGCAGCGGCGTCTTAACAAGCGGCATCACGGTTAACATAGTTCTCCACTCTAGTAGCGGTTCCGATTATACGGTGAGTGTAAACCTTCCTTGAGAAACATGGTTTACGGAGACCCTGTTGCCCCTCGATTTAAGATTTAAAACGTGAAACACTGTTTAAGACCGGCAAGAACCTTGGCTTTAAGAATATTCGCGTGCTCTGATATTCACCTGAGGCTTAGCCTGCTGGAGGAGGCTTTGAGAGATTCTCGGGATGCTGATATTGCTGTCTGCCTCGGCGACGTAACGGTTTTCAACAAGGGGTTGGACGCTGCCTTGGAGAAGCTCAGGGCTTTAAACGAGCATGTGGTGATCATACCTGGCAACAATGAGCCTCCGGAGGCTTTGGAGAAGAAGGCTGTTGAGAAGGGCTTAATATTTCTCCACGGTAGGAAGACTGTTTTCAAAGGATTTACTTTCGCAGGTGTCGGCGGAAGCCTCCGCACACCCTTCAATACGCCTTTCGAAATGGATGAGGAAGGTTTTAAACAGATTCTCTCAGGCTTCAAGGCTTCGAAAAACCTTGTGCTGCTTTCACACAGCCCGCCTTTCAACACTACGCTGGACCTTACTCATGCGGGTGAGCATGTTGGCTCAATGATGCTCAGGAGGTTCATAGAGGAGGATTCTCCACTGTTATGCTTGTGCGGCCATGTTCATGAGAGAGCAGGATTATCCGAGAAGATTGGGGAAACAATTGTTGTAAACCCTGGGGCAAGGGGCATGGTGCTGGAGGTGTAGGCGCGTGAAGATCCTGATAACAGGTAGACCTGGAGTAGGTAAGACCACAGTCGTGTCTAAGATTGCTGAGGGATTGAGGGAGAAGGGTTTTTCAGTGGGGGGAATGATAACCTACGAGTCTAGGGAGAAGGGGGTTAGAACAGGCTTCGTCGTCGAGGATTTGAAAACTGGTTTGAAAGCAACCATGGCGAGCGTAAACACAGTGTATGAGCCAAGGGTTGGGAAATACGGTGTGAACATTGGTGAGATAGAGCGGGTGGGTGCGAAGGCTGTTGAAGACGCTATCGAAAGAGACGATGTTATCATAGTGGATGAGATAGGTCCGATGGAGCTTTATTCGAACGCTTTTAAAACAGCAGTCTCCAGAGCATTCTCCTCACCTAAGAAGGTTGTCGCAACAATACACTACAGGGCTTCGCAGAACACTTTCTGCAGAAAACTGCTTTCTCTAGAAGGAGTATTAACTTTCACCGTTAGCCTTGAGAACAGGAATAGTCTTCCAAGCCTTGTTTTAAGCAAACTTTTGTAGCCTGTTTCTCAGAGCATATTAGTAGGCGCAGATTTGCGAATATTTTTCGCAGAAACTTTTATAATAAGCGTTTCCTCCGTTTCATGGAACTAAATGAGTATAAGCCAGCAGGACGCTGAGAAGCTTAAGGAAAGGTCAATAGAGGTTGCTGGGAGAAGAATATTCATAGGTGGTCCTAAGCCTGAGCTGAGGGAGAGAGCGATACTCGTTAGAAACACGCTTTCCGTATGCCCAGAATGCTACAGGCTTCTACCGGCGCTGGTTTACGAGAAGGATGGTAAGATCTGGATTAGGAAGGACTGTCCTGAGCACGGGGAGGTTGAGGACCTTTACTGGGGCGATGCCGAAATGTACCGGAGAGCAATGACGTATGAAGCTCCTCCGGTGAAGGTTAAGTACGCGTACAAGAAGCTTGAAAACCCCTGCCCGTTCTCTTGCGGGATATGCTCGATTCACACCACTCAGACTGCACTAGCCAATGTGGTAGTCACGAACAGATGCAACCTAAGTTGCTGGTACTGCTTCTTTTTCGCCGAGAAATCCGGCTATGTGTACGAGCCTACTTTAGAGCAGTACAGGATGATGATGAAGCACCTGAGGAAACAGTACCCGTATGGTGCTAAAGCGATTCAGTTAACTGGTGGAGAACCATTGGTTAGGAATGACATTGTCGACATCGTGAGAATAACTAGGGAGGAAGGCTTCAACCATATTCAGCTCAACACTCACGGGATCTTCTTTGCGCTTGATGGCGGTGAGGAGCTTGCGAGGAAGCTTAGGAGGGCTGGGGTGAACACAGTGTACCTAAGCTTCGACGGCCTCGACCCGAAGATAAACGTGAAGAACCATTGGGAGATCCCCTACATCTTCGAGAACTTTAGGAGAGGAGGAATGACCAGCGTCGTCCTTGTTCCAACGGTTATAAACGGCTGGAACACGGGGGAGCTCGGGAAAATAGTTAGGTTCGCTGCTGTCAACGCGGATATTGTTAGGGGTGTAAACTTTCAACCGGTCTCCTTAGTGGGTCAAATGCCGAGGAAGGAGAGGGATAAGCATAGGATAACCATACCTGACGTAATAAAGCTGGTGGAGGAGCAGACTGATGGGGAGATTGGTAGAGATGCTTGGTACCCTGTCCCCTTCACACTCGTGCTGACAACGTTCCTGGAGAAGCTGACTAAGGGTAAGGAGAGGTGGCATATGCCTATACATCCTGCCTGCGGGATGGCTACCTACGTTTACCTTGATAGATCCAAGGACGGTATACACTTCGTGCCGATAACGAGCTTCGTCGACGTAGAGGGTCTCTCTGAATACTTGAGGGAGAAGACTGTTGAAATGGAGAGGGGAAGAAGCAGGTACATGGTGATGCTTGAACTAGTCCGTAGGCTCAACCGCTTCATAGACAAGGATAAACAGCCCAAAGACCTCAACTTAGGAAAAATACTGACCAACATAATCCTTAGAAGAAGCTACGGCGCATTAAGCATATTTCATTATAAATTTAATTATTTAGGTATGATGCACTTTATGGATCCATATAACTATGATGTTGAGAGGGTTATGCATTGTGGCGTTCACTACGTGACACCTGAGCCGAACGTCGTCCCATTCTGCACCTTTAACGTTCTCCCGGAGCTTTACAGGGATAATGTTCAGAAGAAGCTCTCAGTAAGCCTTGAGGAGTGGAGCAGGCTTAGGCCTGGCACGGTTGGAGACAGGGTGAAGTATAAGAGGGACGTTAAGAAGCTCTCATCCGGAGAGACGTATAAAAAGACATATGAGGGCTTCCTTGATTAAGCTGAGGATACTGTTATGAAGACCGCAGACACTAGTACACTGAACCATTAGGATAAATTGTGAAGTGACCACTCGATATTTTAAAAAGATCGCATTACTTACTGAAGCACTAAAAACAGTTCTATCCATAGCGGTTGTACTCATTTTTGTTTTAGCAGCTTGTAAAATGTGTTAAACAGATTCTATATTTTTCTCTTTTAATATACTCTCTCCCTATAGAGCCTCCTCCTACTCTTCCGCCAAAATTCATGAGCGAGGAATATTGCTTCTGCCCTCCTCTTTATCTCCTCCATCTTCTGGTCGTCCATCATATTGCTCGCATCGAAGACTGAGTAGAAATGACAGTATTTAAAGTAGAGACTAGGAGGGATAAAAAGAGCAACTTTAACCCCAGTCTTTTTAGTTGCAAGCTTGGCTATTTTCTCTTCAAACTTAAGTCTCGGTATTAGTCCTTTGTACTTCTTGTACTTTCTCCAATTCCTCTTGTTCTGCAGACCCTTAAGGAAAGATTCGAGCTGAGAGGAATCAATGTGATAGTCCTCAAACCATCCCTCAATCGATTCGATACCATCAGATACGATCCATATCTGTCCCTTTATGTCCTCCTCGACAGCGTAGCAGCTAAGGCTAGGGGATTGGACGGACCACTTAAGTTCTTTTCTCTCCAGCGACTCCTTCAAGATTTTTCCTACATGTACTTCATAAGGTTGGTAGAAAGGCTTCCCTTGGAAGTGCTCGTTCAAATACTCCTTAACCATTTCCGGAAAACTTAGGCGTTTCATCTTATTCATCTTCTTCATCCTCGAAGATGGTTTCCATCTCTCCATCTCTAGACATCTTAATAAGCCTAAACTTTTTAATTCCCCCTCCAGTCCTAAGTGCCTCCCAGGGATCATAGTAATCCCTAGCAATCAGCGCGATCTTTGCGCTCTTGTATTTTTCCTCCTTCATATAGCCCATAAGCTTATTTACTGCTCTATCCAGCATCTTATCAGTCATCGGACTATCAAACTCATCTGGCTTAATCGTGCTCTTAACGTCTAATATTATAAGAACTTCCTCAGTATTTTTATCTTTTATCAGATAATCTGGGCCCATCTTATTTGGTCCTTCCATTTCGAGTTCTTTCTTGGGAACTCCAATTAGTTTTGAGGCTTCTTCCAATATGGTCTCCCCATACTCATCCTTCGTTAAGAGTTCGCCAACATTTCCTTCTGCAACTTTGTCCTTATAGTCCGATAATAGATCTGCAGCCTTTTGCTTTAAGAGGAACTCTGTTGGGAGAACCTCTATCTGCTCCAATGTTTCAGAACGCTTGGGAATGGAAATCACGAGCTCCTTATTTCGGCAGCATGACTTCCCCTTATCGAAATACGCCACTAGGGCAGCTTCGTCTTTTGCGATTCTGTCCTGCATCTCCTTCACGCTATCCTGCCCGAACTTCTCCTTGAACTTCTCGACGAAGCATATCACTGTCCTTCCTTTTACGTTTGCCCTTATATCGTATTTGACCCTGTCCTTCAACTCCTTAGCATACAGTGGAAACTCCGGCTCATAGCGATAATACCTAAGCCTCAACAGGTTTCCTTCGATCCCCATTTTCCTAATCGCACGTGTCTGGCCTGAAGGATCCCTTATGTTAACGGTTCCATCTTGGTAGAGCCTGAGCTGAAGCTGGTGGCCACCATGTGCCTTTATGGATTTGAGCGATGTTGTTACAGTCACAAAGGGTCCATGTTCTTTACGTTTGCTGAGCTTTTCCAGTTCCCATTCGATTTTCTCTATACCAATTTCTTTTCCATCAAGTATAAGCTTCTTGGCTCCAGGGTCAAAATAAAGGCTGTGCCCCAATATCTCGAAGGATCTCGGAAAATATCGATCGCGGTCATATTTGTATATCGCTAGCTCCTTTACTCTCTTGCCCTTTAAATCCTTAGGTACGCGGATCTTACTCGCTTCTCTTTTTACGTTTATTGTCCACTCGACCACCTTCCCGTCGTCTCTGACTGCGCGTGCCCAGTGGAACCCCTGCTTCAGCCTCTTCCCCCGAAGACTCAATTTTTCCTCCCCAGCAGTAAAGTCCTCTAGCTCAAACTCCTTCTCCGGTCTTCCCTCCTCCCCTGCGGCTACTGCCTCCGGTGGCTCTCCGCCGCCTTCGCCTCCTCCTTCAACTCCTTGCTCTCGGGCCTCCTCCCTAACTTCTTCCTCAACACCCTTCTTGCTAGCCTCTGATTCCTCGGTCTCTTCCGCCACCTCCTCGCCAACTTCCTCTCCTACTAGCTCCCCTTCTTTAACCTCCTCAGTAACTTCTCCTCTCTCTTCGAGTGCTTCCTCCTCAACTCCTTCTTCGCCAACCTCTTCTTCCCCGGTTTCTTCTACGACCTCCTCCACGGCTTCTTCGATTAACTCTCCAACCTCTTCAAATTCTCTGGGTGCTTCAAGTTCCCTCTCGTATTCCTCAAATCCTTCTATTACCTCCTCTAGCTTTTCCTCAGGCCTCTCATACTCTACAATCTCTCCTTCAAGCTCTCCATACTCCCCAACCTCTTCGGCCAATTCTTCAATTAGCCCCTCCTCCTTTTCGAACTCTTCCATAACTCTCTCATGCCCTACAAATTCCTCTCCCTGTAGCTCGAAATTCTCCCTCAGCTCCTCCCTAAGCCCATATTCCTCCATGGGTTTATCATATTCTCTAAACTCCTGAGAAGACTTTTCAATTAGCTCCTCGATTTCCTTGGGCTCTGCCAATCCCTCAAGCAGTCTTTCAAGAGGTTCCTGCGATTCCGTCTCAATCGCCCTTACGGAAGCTTCAAACAGCTCTTCCTTACCCCGCTCCTCCTGCTTTCTCTCTTCCCTGCTTAGTTCATTATCAATATCCTCCTCCGTCAGGTTCTCTAGCTTCTCAACCTTTTCAGAAGGTTCCTCAACCGGTACCTCAATACCTTCTACCTCTAAATCCCGAAGATAGTCTCCCATTTCGAACGCTGGAAAGATCCCTTCCTCCCCTTTCTCCTTAGACTTCTCTAGTAACACGAGTCCCCCGCATGTTTCTATCTCGTGCCCCTCTTCTCCATGCGTCTCCTCCTCATGTTTCTCATCCTCCAACAAGTTCGCTGCCATTAGCGTTGCGGAGTAATCTCCATACTCTTCATTAGCTTCGTTTTCAGTCTCCTCTTTCTCCTCCTGCTCTTTCGCCTCCTCCAGAGTCCCTTCCAAGTAGCGTTCCAGTTCCTCCTTCCAGTTCTCGCTGCTGAGGATATGGTTCTCTACCTCTTCCTCATACCTCTCCAGCCTCCTCTCATAGTTCAGCTCAGCGCTAAGCTGACCCAATTCTCTACGCGCCCTTTACTAGATCCATCGACCCCTCTCCCCTGATTATTAACATGTCAGCTATGTCGGGCGAGAAGCCCATTTTCTTATCCTCGGGGGTTGTGGCTTGCCAAGTGCCCAGCATTATTCCTCCTTTCTCAGGTCTGTAGAGCGATTTATGATAATGCCCTATTACACGGATCTCGTTTGGGCCCTTATCACTCAAGAGCCTTTCTATTATCTCCTCCGGATCCGTATTCCTCTGAAAACCGAGCTCGTGACCATGACTCAGCATCATTACCTTTCCATTCGCCAACTTGACCTTCACCCTCTTCTTCGAAAATTTTCGAAGCATCGTTAGACCGCTCATGGCTTCTGTTAGCACTGGGTTTGGATCGTATAGCTGAGGTTCTTCTGGCCCCTTTGTGAATGCAAACCTTCCTAGGGTTTCCAAAAATCCAGAAACGCTTGAGTCCGAGCATCCTGACACATATCTCATGTGAACATCAAGACTCTTTAGAAGCCTGAGGAAACCTACGACATGTGATGCCCTCGGCTTCCCCTTCACGAAGTCAAACATGTCGCCCAAAAAGGCTAGATGGGTCGGATGGATTTTCATGAGTCTCCTTAAGCATGGCAACCAGAGGGATTGGGGAGTCCCTATGTGTAGGTCCCCTACAATCGCCAAGGTATCATCCTCCTCTAATATCATATCGTAAGCCAGTATCTCGGCGAGTTTTCCCTTTTCTGCATACTCCTTAAGCAGGACCCAGTTATGCCATGCTATGCCATCGGAGTTTTCGACAATCTGATTCGGGGACTTGCCTGAACATGCCTTGCAATTGCACTCCATGAGGTATCTTCCTAAGTTTATGATGCCCACGCCGGAGGGCGTACCCGTGTATGCACGCCAATTCCTAGCCTCTATCAGCCCAGACATGCCCGCTAGGGAGATTTCCGCATCCGACCTGTAAGATTCGGCGAGACCCTTAGGGCTTAAGGCGCCCACTATCAAGGGTTTCGCCCCGATTTCGTATATCTTCAATAGCCCCAACGAGTAAAGGTCGCCGGCAATTTTAACGAGGTCCTCCTTGGCCTTAACGCCAGCATGACTCCTAGCCAAGATGTATTCGGTAGCATGGAGCCCAACCCTCCTATAACCCAGCTTCTTCAACCACTTCGCATGGAGTGCTATCTCCGATGAATCTCCTCCCTTCAGCAACGGTATCGTCGGTATCCCTTCCTCGACGTATCTTATCGTTAAGAGCGTGGCTTTAATCAGATTGGATAGGTTCAAAGCCTTAGGGTAGTCGACATAGACGGGTATGTCCCATCCGATCACTCCATCGAAGCCCCCTTTCTTTGCAAAGCCTACGGTGAAATTAAATGTTTCCTTAGTTAGGAGCCTATCCGGCATTATGGTGGATAGCAGAACCTGGCCATCGAAATCGAGGAAATTATGTATGCCATCCTCCTCAACCCTCTTCACGTTCTCGCTATCGATCCTGGAGATCGACACAATGACCCCGTCTATCCCCAAATCCTTCCTCGGCTTCACCGGATACTCGAGCGGTATCTCTGGGATCAAACGGGGGAGCATGACATCGGGAGGGCTTTGGCCCCACGACTCTAGTATTGAGTTTAACTCATAGTATGCATCTATCTTAGGAGGGAAGAACCTGCCGGACCTAATACAAGCCGTGGCGAGCAGACAAGTCTCACATCTAAGGGTTATCTCCGCAATTCTCACGCCCCCCGTGACGCATTGGTAAACTAGGCATAGGTTCCTCCTCGGAAGACGACATCCGGTGCATAACCCGAGTTTAAAGTAGTTGCATTTGCGGCATGACTTTCCACATCTTAAAGGCCCATGCGCAACATGCATCTCTAGTGATACTATGTCCCTACCTCTTAAAAAAGACTATGTTGACTAGCACGCTGTTCTCTAAGACACTCCATGAACGTAACATTATGACACAGATATGAGAGCACACAGGTTTGACATACTGAACCATTAGGAGAAGCCTATAGGAATGCATACGAAGGCTTCCTATAACAAGGTTTTCAAACAATAAAGTATTTAAAAACCGTTTCACTATAATAAATGGTTGGAAAATGAGTATTAAGGTGGGTGACCCCGCGCCAGATTTCGAAGCCCCCAGTACGAGGGGCAGGGTGAAGCCTTCAGAACTTAAGGAGAAATGGATTCTCCTGTTGACGCATCCGTCAGGCTTCAACCCGGTTTGCACGACCGAGATAATAGCCTTATCCCAGAGGCTTGACGAGTTCAGGAAGATGGGGGTGGAGGTCTTCTCAATATGCTCCGGAAGCCTGCAGAGCCATATAGCTTGGATCCGGGATGTAGAGGAGAAGTACGGCTTGAAGATTCTTGTGCCTGTTGTAGCTGACCCTGATAACAGGATTATAAGTGCGTATGGAGCTGTAGACGGCAAGGGCGCTGTTCTAAGAAGCGTCTTCCTTATAGACCCCAGCAATATTGTAAGGTTTGTGCTGCATCATCCTCCTGAGGTTGGGAGGAACATTAAGGAGTTAACTAGGGTTGCGAAGGCTATTCAAACAAGCTTAAAATCCGGCCTCCTGGCTCCTGCGAACTGGGAGCCGGGTGAACCCATGGTTACTCCTCCCCCGTCGACGATAGATGAGGCTGAGAAGAAGGTTAAGGATGGTGCTGAACGCTGGTATCTCCAGAGGAAACAGGTTTAGTAAAAACTACCGTTTCCTCTTCTTTTTAGCAGATATGCATATGGCTTCAAAAACTATTCTTGACGCTGCGGCTGCAGAAGCACCAGCGTAGTCTAGGAGAGGGTTCAGCTCAACCAAGTCAAGCCCCATAATCTTCTCGCTTACAGCGTTTTCCAAGAGGCTTGTCAACAGGCTTGTTGAGAGACCGCATGCCTCAGGGTTCGCTACTCCAGGAGCGTAGGCGGGGTCAAGAGCATCAAGATCTATGCTCAGGTAAACGCTCCCTGCTTTTTCAACAATGCTCCTTAAAGCCTCGGCTACCTCCAAAGGGTTCTGAAGGATTCGCCTTGACGTAAAATACGTTTTTCCACGGGCATACTCCGCCTCCTCCCTGCAGGTGGCCCTTACACCCACGTGGATAACTCTGCAAACCTCCTCGCTAATCCTCCTCATGACTGTTGCATGGCTTATCCTCATGCCTTGGGGATACTCTTCCCTATAGTCGAAGTGAGCGTCGAAGGAAACCAGTAGGTCAGGCTTAAGCCCTCTGGCTGCTCCAAGGGTTATAGTGTGCTCTCCCCCTAGGAACACAGGAATCTTAGAATCCTCCTTAACCTCTCTTGAAACAGTTTCAACCCTCTTCAAAACCTCGTCGACGCTGAGGGTTAGTGCGACATCCCCCAGGTCTGAAACAGGTATTTCCTCAAGATCTAGGTCGCTACCGAGGCTTAGGGTTTCCGCCTCCAGTGAGAAATGCCTTAGGCTGGCGGGTCCAAACCTTGAGCCGGGTCTGAACGATGTTGTGCCGTCGAAGGGCACGCCTATGATTGAGAACAACGATTCCTCGTAGCTGTGTTCAATTCCCGAGAAGAAATACGGGTTTTCAACCAGGTATAGTCTCGCCTCATCCAATTCAGCTTTCAGAAATGCTTGAAATAGATAAAGATTCCTCTGAAGACTATGGTTGCTTAAAAAACCGGAACACCTGTTTTAAAGCGGGATGAGGCTTGAAGCCGCAGCATGCTTCGACCCCGGTCTGCAAGCGTTCTCAATCCTTAGAACAGTTTTCTCCGCACTGCTTCTCTGCCACGCCGCTGTCCAAGACGTTAAGAATAGGGAGCTGGAATCCTCAGCATGGGCTCCAATCATTCTCATCGGCGTCTCCACGCTGATCATGGAGCTCGTCTCCTCCAGGTTGGAAACTATTCTTCCAAGGCTCGCGCTGATTCTCTCAACCTTAAGCCTGCTTTTTCTCCTAGGCCTCTATGAGCTTGGCGACGCTCTTATATTGATTGGCATAGGGCTCACACATATCTCGACCACCCGGCCGCTCGCACAGGGTTGCCTCCTCCAACTGCCTTTCCCAGAGTTCAGCCTAACAGTCCTGCTGAACGCTGAACTGTTCTCCCTTACCATAATCGTTTTAAACCTAGTTCACAACCTGTATTCAGGGGCTTTAGCTGAAGTCAGAGAGAAGATTCTTCGCGAGAAGATTCTTCACCTTTTGTTTCTTAAAGCGGTGAAACCCGATGTGGAGACGGGTCGAAGAATAATGTTCGTTAAGCAAACAGTTCCAATGGCCTTATTCATATTTTTAGGATATGTTGCTACGCTTCTCTTCGGAAGCCTCATCCCCCTGCCTTACAACTAGTGTAAGCAGTGTTTCCAGAGGAAGGTGGCGGAAAAAATGTTCCGAGGAGGCTTAAGGTATGAAGACGGCTGCTGCCACGACTGTTGTCCAGAGACCATCCTTGTTGCCTACGGCAGACTGGGTTACGCTCATCGTCTTAATCCTCCTGCCACTTATCTTCCATATCTCCTTCTGCTCATCCCAGCTCTTATCTATGTCGAAGGGTACTCCCAGCGTTGAAGCAAGCATGAATGCTGCAAGATCCTCCGCGTAGTCCCCCGCCTTCTTCTCAGTCTGGCCGAAGGAATGGTGCTCACTTAAATAGCCGTAGCTCTCATCGTCAAGAGGCTTAGCCATCCCTATTGAGGATGCTATAAGCCTGTTAGGCTCATTAGTATCGTTCTTAGCTAGAACCACAAATATTATCTGGCCGGGTTTAAGCTTGCTCAGACCCTCCTCCCTG
>JAWCNV010000016.1:31147-44059 GCA_038848185.1 Thermoproteota archaeon
TATTGATTATCGTGCAGCCAGGCGGTATTATGCTTGAAATCGGAACAAGGTTGAACTGGGCTATGCCCGCATCCCTTAAAGCTATTTCAAACGAGGCGAGTCTCTCCCGGTGTATGCCGACGCCCTTCGTGAAGAACACTTCCCTTGGAACGAAGCTGAATCCTTCCATTCTTTAACTATTGAGAGAGAAACTGCGAAAAAGGTTTAAGATAAAGTTTTCCCCGCCCGGTAAAACGTATAAGGTGCACTGATCCTAAAATAATATTGAAATGAGCACAGGACAAGTTAAACTATGTTTGGTGGGATGCGGTGGAATAGCGTACATGCATGTTAACAACCTGATTCGGCTGAAGAACGCTAGGATAACTGGTCTCTGCGATGTGAATCCTGAGAACGTTAGGAGGCTTAAGGATGCTTTCCCAGTATTGGAGAATGTGGAGGAGTTCTCCGACTACAAGACCATGTACAAATCTGTGGAGGCTGATGCCGCAGTAATTTTAACGCCTCATACTCTTCATTTTAACCAGGCTATGGATGCTTTAAACATGGGGATGCACCTCCTTGTTGAGAAGCCTCTTTCCACCAAGGTTGACCACGCGAGGAAACTCGTTGAAAAAGCATCTGGGGAAAACAGGGTTCTAATGGTCTCCTACCAGAGGCATTACGAGCCTCCCTTCAGGTTCATAAAGACTAGGATTGAAGCAGGGGAAATCGGGGAAATCCAGTTCATCTCCTCACTCCTCGCCCAAGAGTGGATGAGGGGAACCCAAGGAACCTGGAGGCAGGATCCTGAGCTGAGTGGTGGCGGCCAGCTTATGGATAGTGGGAGCCACATAATGGACTTCGTACTCTGGTCAACAGGCTTGAAGCCTTCAGAAGTCTTTGCCCAGATGGACTATAAGGATCGGAAGGTCGACATCAACACTTCTCTAAGCATAAGGTTTTCAAACGGTGCTTTAGCAAGTGTAAGCATACTTGGAGACGCCCCCTGCTTCGAGGAATACCATGCTATTTACGGCACTAAAGGGGCGATTCTCTACGATAACGGGAGGGTTAGGGTGCTTGATGCTGAGGGCACCTTCTCGAAAACCCCGTTGAAAACGTCTTTCAAGCCTAATAACCCTGACAGAAACTTCGTGATGAGCATCCTTGGGCTTGAGACCCCTGAGTCACCGGGTGAATGCGGCCTAAGGGTAATAGAGCTGACTGAAGCCGCTTTAGAGAGCGCGAGGCGCGGCGAGAAAATACTGCTTTAAAATGGCTGGTGAAGAAGGAGGCGGAATCCAGAAGTTCGACCTCCACATCCATACTTTTTTCTCAAGGGACTCGCTCATAGACCCGAAGCTCCTTCCGAAGAAGGCTGCTTTAAGAGGGCTCGCCGGCTTCGCTGTCACCGACCATGATTTCTTCGGAGCCCATGAGAAGCTTGAGCCCGGAGGAATGATAGTTATACCAGGGATGGAGATCAGGACTACTGCCGGAGACCTGATAGTGCTCTTCATACAGGAGCCTGTCCACTCTAGGGACCCGTTTGAGGTCTCCGACAGGGTTAGAGCGCAGGAAGGTGTTGTGATAGCTGCACACCCCTTCGGCTTCCCGAGGCTGGGGGGAAGCGCTAATGAGAAGGTTTTCAACCTTCTAGACGGTGTTGAGGTCATGAACGCTAGAAACCTTCTTAGAAAACAGAATGCGAAGGCTCTAGAGCTTGCTAGAAGGCTCGGGAAGACTGAGGTAGGTGGCAGCGACGCGCATACTCTGCGCGAGGTTGGTCAAGCATACACTCTTGCAGAAGCATCCAGTCTAGAGGAGCTGCGTCTAATGATTAGGAGAAAGATGACTAGGGGAGCGGGAGGATTAAGTTTCCCTCTTGTGCACTTGTCAAGCTTTGCTGCAAGTCTCGTACACCTGCTGGCTCACTAGTTTTTTGAAACAGCCAACAGTCTCCCAAATGTTGCGTTTAAAAATAAAAAAATAAAAAAAGAAAAAAGAGGAGGAAACGGTTATGTCAAAATTACTTTTTCTTCTTAGCCTTCTTCTTAGCCTTCTTCTTAGCGGCCATTTTCAGAAAGAATAGTATACAAGCATACACTTAAACTTTTTGTTTTTTAACATTTTGATACAGATTCCTTGTCTAACTTTTTTTAATTTTCATTCAACTGATTAAGCTGTCAAAGGTTCCGAGAAATTTTTCCTCTACACCAACCGGTATTGCTCCTGATGCTGCAACACTATGCCCGTCTCCAAAACCCCCGTGTTTAAAACAGGCTTCTGGAAGAATCTTCGACAAGGGCGGCTTCAAACCGTTCTCGATCATAAGCCTGAGGTCTGGGGGAACTCTCGCAGAAACCTTCGTGTAATCTTTTTCAAGCGAACCGTAGCCAGGTATCTCCCTCGGAATCCGCATGAAACCGACAAGGTATTTCCTGCTGTCCACGAGCCTCTGGTAGCTCAAGTATGAGGTGAAGCTTCCGAGGACCTTGCTGCCCATCCCCTTGAACAAGTTTCCTGAGTCAAACCATTGAAGGCTCTTCATTTCTCCAATACCCCTTCTGGTTATCGACGCTAAAAGCGCCTTGTTAGCTCTCCTCCTCTCCTCCTCTAAGGATTCTGAGAAGCTTAAGGTTTTAGGGGTGAAGCCTTCAACACATGCTTCAAGAGCCTTTTCAACACCTCCCCGGTAATAGCCTACTGAAGCTAGTATAGTAAGAGTCTGAGAAGCCTTAACTCTTGAAACCGTGAAGCCCTCAGCAACTATCTTGAAGTCTCTGCCAGCCTGTTTCACCAAATTCTCTGTCAAAGACTCTTCTAAGACAATCCTGTTAAGCCCTGAAACCTCCCCCGGTATTTCAACAGAGCCTATCAACGCTAGGTGGGCAAGCCTCCTAAGGCTTTTATCAACCGTCTTGGCGAAAAAGTAGGCGACTGTTGAGGCTGAGGCGTCGCTCTCCCCCTTAAAACTATGCAGCTCAGGATTAAGGTTAAACACGTTACTCCTCCTCGTAGGCTGAGTATCATGATGGTCTATTATGACTGCCAAGCCGTCGTCTCTAAGGTTCTCCTCTATTCTCTTCACGTGTGCAGAACCTATGTCGGCGAACACTACCACACCATATTTGGAGAACGTTTTCTCAAGAACCTCTGGGAAAAGCTTGTCTAAGCAAAGCATCTTAACACTATACCCCATTGCTTCAAGAGCGGTCTTAACTATTGCTGCTGAACATACTCCGTCAGCCTCATCATGATGGATTAAAACAGCTTCCCCAATTCTCTTCCTCAGGGCGTCAACAGCCTCTCTAAAACTTGCTTCAAACGCCTCCAACCCGTAGACTATTATAGCAAGGCGAGAAATAAACTTGTTAGAAACAGATATAAGCTTAGTTTTCATAGTGTCTGCGAGGCTGTTTGCTTAGTGAAGAGGTTGTTAAGGCTGTTGAAAAGGTTAAGCCGAGCATTGTGAACGTGAGCACTGTTAAAATGGTTTACGAATTCTTCTTCTACGCTTTCCCGGTTCACGGCGTCGGATCAGGCATAGTTGTGGATGAGGACGGCCTGTTCCTGACTAACTACCATGTTGTAAGGGGTTCAGACCATATTCACGCCTCCTTCTCCGAAGGCCTGACGACGGAGGGCCAGGTTGTGGGCGCCGACCCGAGCCTAGACATCGCTCTGATAAAGGTTGAGGGGGCGAGCTTTAAGCCAGCTGAACTCGGTGACTCAGACTCGCTCAGGGTGGGGGAAATGGTTCTAGCCATAGGAAACCCACTGGGTCTAGCGGGTGAGCCAACGGTCACGATGGGGGTCGTAAGCGCTCTAGACAGGCAGATAGTCTCGAGGGAACTGTTCTTTCCCGAGCTTATTCAGACTGACGCTGCCATAAACCCCGGGAATAGTGGTGGACCCTTGGTGAATCTTAAGGGCGAGGTTGTGGCTGTGAACACTGCCGTAATCCCCTTCGCCCAGGGCATAAGTTTCGCAATACCCATAAGCGCCGTTAAACCCCTCATAGAGTCCTTCAAGAAATATGGCAGGATTGTTAAGCCTTGGCTAGGCGTAAAGTCGATAGATGTCAACAGGCAGATCGCAAACTACTATTCCTTAAGCGTCGAATACGGTGCGCTGATAGTTGAGGTTTCGCCGAGAAGCCCTGCGGAAAGAGTTGGCTTAAGACCTGGCGATGTAGTAGTATCCATGGATGGTAAACCTGTTAAAAGCTCAGCGTCACTGATAAAGGAGCTTAGGAGGAGAGCAATAGGCCAGAGAATAGAACTACTGTTTTACAGAGGATATAATAAATACGTTGCCTCGCCGGTACTAGAGGAGGCACGGCTCTAACGGAGGCTCTTCTAAACTCCTTCTAAATATTTTTAACGGAAAGATCTATGGGTTTCAGAAGAAAATTCTTCTTTCAACACTATTCATGGCGTGCTTCTTCCCGATCTGAAAAACAGTTAAGTTTATTAAACCATTCTGCGTTCTGCTGTAACCTCTTCAAGCAGAGTTTTCACAGCCTTCTTGCTAAGCTCCTTGCCCGCTTGGTCAAGCGTCACATATTTCAAAGCATCCTTGGGACAATACTCGACGCATTTGAGTGAGCCGTGTTTCTCACAATAGTCGCAGATAACAATCTTCCTCTTATCTAGGTGGAGCCTTACTACTCCGAAGGGGCATACTTCAATACACCAGCCGCACCCGTTACACTTGTTTTCATCCACCACTATAATCCCATTAGGCTTCTGCTTCAAAGCGTCCCTGGGGCATGCTTTAACACAGGGCGGGTCCTCGCATTTCCTGCAGGTTACTGCAATGTTTACGAAAGGCTCTATCCTGACAACTCTTATCCTAGACTTCTTTATGTTTAGGACGCCTTCGCTTGAGAAGGAGCAGACGTATTCGCATATTCTGCACCCGTTGCACCTATCAGGGTCACACACTATTATTTTCCTAAGCCTCGACTCCAACCTCCTCAGCCTCCTTAGCCAAACCCAGTTCCACAAGCTTCTTCTTCAACGGTATCCCATCCATGCTCCAGCCTCTGCACTCATAGTAGCCGTCTAAAGCCTCCTCATACTCCTTCCTCCTTATTACTGCTCCCTTCACCACATCGTCGATCATGGGTTCTTCAAACGCTCTGGGAGGCGGATAATCGTCTTTCCTAGATATTCCACACTTAACGTTGAAGCACCTTGCCAGGTTATGGATTCTTTCTCCTGCCTCCACAATCTGCTCGCCAGTCATGCTTAGCCCTGTTACAAGAGTGTATAGTCTTGCAATCTCATCCATGGAGTTGAAGATTCCCCTGGTGAACTTGCATATTATGAGAGAGTCTATCACTGCATACTGGTTCTCGCCATCATAAACTATTTTGCCCCTGCTCCTGTCTAGCCTAAGCCTGTCAACCTTTCCCCTTACGTCAACCTGGTATGAGCCTGACCTCAAGTAGTCTGCACCCCTGTTCGAGACGGCGAAGCCTAAGGTGGATGTCTGGAGAGCCCTCAACTCGTATGCTGCCCACTCCAAACCCTTGCAATGTACTGCAAACTTCTCGGAGCCTTTTCCAATTATTTGAGAGGCTCTTCTAACACCTTCGCCAAGCAGGTTTCCAAGCCTCCCCTCCTTTAGGCAGAGCCTCCTAAGGGCTTCGATCAACGCCTCATCTTTGCCAAACCGTAGCTCAACCCCGTCAGTATCCTCGCTGCTGAGAATCCCCTTCTCATAGCACTCCATCGCCCAGCCCACTACGTTTCCAGCTGATATGGTGTCAACCCCAAGCGTGTCGCAGATTTCAATAGCCTTGGTTATGGTCTCGAGGCTCCTGATGCCGCAGTTTGGCCCGAGGAGGGCTAGGCTCTCATAGTCAACGCTTGAAACTGAGCCTGACTCCCTAGCTTGATTAACATGGTCGCACGCTATCGGGCATCCTGCGCACGCCACTATCTTCTTAACATACGTCTTACTCATTGTTTCCCCTGAAACATCCTCAGCATACTCGAACGTTCCCCTCTGGAAATTGTAGGATGGGAGGCACCCCAGCTTATTGTGGACGAGAATATTAGCAGGTGTACCGTAGACCCTGTACTTCTCGGTTGCAGGCCCCTGGCAGCGCTCGTTTAAATCAGCTATGAATCTTACAAGCCCCTCTATGTCCGCAACCTCAACATCCCTTGTACCCCTGAAGGCAACTGCCTTAAGGTTCTTAGAACCCATGACCGCACCCATGCCGCATCTCCCGACCTGCCTGTTTCTCTCATTCGTAATGTTTGCAAGCTTAACCATCCTTTCTCCCGCTGGTCCTATTGAGGCAACTGTGAAAGACTCGTCTCCAAGCTCCTCCTTAACCATGTCCTCCGTCTCCCATGTTGTTCTACCCCAGAGGCTTGAAGCATCCTTCAGCTCAACATTCTCATCGTCAACCATTAGGTAGACTGGTTTCTCAGACCTGCCTGTGAACACGACGCCGTCCCACCCGGCGCTCTTAAACTCTGAAGCGAATAAGCCTGTTGATATCCCGAAGCCGAATATGCCTGTTAAAGGAGACTTGGCGAAGACCGCGTACTTGTTTCCGGCTGTGGATATTGTTCCTGCAAGCGGCCCGTTAAACCAGATTAAAACGTTCTCAGGTGAGAGAGGCTCCACCTGAGCAGGGTTAGGCAGCATATCGTATAGCATCCTTGCCCCAAACCCGTAGCCACCTATGTAGTTGAGGGCTAAGGACTCGTCAACCTTTCCAACAGTTGTCTTCCCCCTTGTTAAGTCAACCATCAAACACTTTCCCGCATAGCCTTTCAAACTCATCCTCCCCCTGCCACCGAGGGCGAGAGAACAACCTTGTCCCCAGGGTTAACACGGTACTTCCCGATTCTACTGAGGTCCACAACACTTCCGTTCACTATTATCAGGGAGGCTTCCTCCATAGGCTCCCCGTCAGGCCCTATGAATTCAGAACGCAAATCAGCCTCAACCATCCTGCTCAACTCTCCCAGCAGGCTTAGGAGGCTAGTCCCCGGCTCCACAGGGATCTTAATAGTCTTCCTGCTGAATATTTCGCGGAATTTTCCCAATAGCTCCAGCTCCACCTCGTTCAAGGCGGGTTCAAAGTATCGGTTCAAGATTATATAAGACTTTTCCCTCGGATAAATGCCTCCAGCGGACGCTGGGTCTGAAAGATTTTTCTATAACTTAAGAAGCGTTTCCATAAGCTAATTGTCAACGAGACTGGCTGATAACCCTCTGATGATCGTCGTGGAGAAGCGTTTCTACACAGATTATGTTCGGCTAACCGTTGACAGGAGCAAGTGTATCTTCTGCGACGTCTGCATGAAGGTTTGCCCTAAGAACGCGATCAGGCTTGCGAGAAGAGAGGATGGGATACTAGTCTTGAAAATAGGTGAGGAGTGCAGCCTCTGCGGAGCATGTGAACCACTATGCCCTTCGGGAGCAATAGTTCTAACAGTAAACGGGAAGCGTTTAAACACGCTGGTCTCTTCAGGAGGATTCCCGTTGCCCCTGCCCAAGGTGAAGGTTGATTCCTCAAAATGTAAGCCGGACTGCTTCAAATGCTCCCAGGCATGCCCATTAGGAGCCTTAACCATAGACAGCAACCATAACGTTAAGGTTGACGAGGATAAGTGTTTGCGATGCCCCTGGTGCGAGGAAGCTTGCCCGGAGAAGGCAATAAGGGTGAACCACATGTTCGAAGGGTCAATATCTATAGACGAGTCTAAGTGCGAGGAGAAGTGTGACGCTTGTGTGGAGATATGTCCTACGAAGGCGATTACTAAACACGGGGGTAGAATCAGCGTCAATCAGCGATACTGCATACTGTGCAACGCCTGCACCCACCTGGATGTCTGCAGGAACCATGCGATAACAGTTAACAGGCGTAGGGTTCTCCACGGCGAAGGGTTTTCAGCAGTCTGGGCTAATGCCCTAGAGAAGCTCATAGGCGGGAAGCCTTTAGCAAGAGAGCTGGATGCTGAGGGCTACAGGAGAATGAGAAAACTGGCTGAGGAGGCTGGATTCTAATGGCTGAGGAACCTAGGATAGGGGTCTTCGTATGCCACTGCGGGAAGAATATTGGCGGTGTTGTTGACGTTGTTAAGGTAACTGAATACGCTAGGGCTCTTCCAAACGTGGTTTACGCTTCTCACAATCTTTACACTTGCTCCGACGCGGGGCAAGCTGAGATAAAGAAGGTGATAAAGGAACACGGGTTGAACAGGGTTGTCGTAGCATCATGCTCCCCGAAGATGCATGAGCCGACTTTCAGAGCATGCGTCTCTGAAGCTGGTTTAAACCCTTACCTGTTTGAAATGGCTAACATAAGGGAGCACTGCTCATGGGTCCACATGAATGATCCTGAGGGTGCAACCAGTAAAGCAATGGATCTTGTTAAGATGGCTGTCGCCAAAGCTCGCCTACTGGAGCCTCTTGAGCCGATTATTGTTCCCGTTGAGAGGACTGTGCTGGTTATCGGGGGAGGCCTAGCTGGAATGAGGGCTGCGCTGGATGTTGCAGACTCCGGGTACAAAGTTATACTTGTAGAGAAGGCTCCACGCCTCGGGGGGAAGACAATCCTCCTAGGCAAAACCTTCCCGAAGGTTGACTGCACAGCGTGCCTGGTTAACGAGATGGTTAGCAGGGTTCTCACGCATCCCCGCATAAGGGTTCTCACGCTCTCAGAGGTTGCTGGAGTAGACGGGTACGTGGGCAACTTCATCGCCAGAGTCAGGAGAAGCTCCCCCAAGGTTTCTGAGAAATGCGTTGGATGCGGTAGGTGTGTCGAGAAGTGTCCTGTTGAGGTTGAGGAGGATTTCTCCCACGGCCTCTCGAAAAGGAAGGCGATATATCTTGTTGAAAACGTTTTAAGCAATGCTGGTTGCGAACAGGGTTTTGAAAAGATTCTCCATCTGCCTGGACTGGTTGGAAGCCCTCGGACAGCCGTCGTGGACGAGAAGAACTGCATACAGTGCGGGAAATGTGTTGAAGCATGCCCCGTGGAAGCTATAGACCTGAAGGCTCCTGGCGTAGAGGAGTTTTTCAAAGTCGGCGCCATAATTATTGCAACAGGCTTCGACCTTTTCAACCCCTTGAGGAAACCTGAATACGGCTACGGTAGGATTAGAAACGTTTTGTCAAGCATGGAGTTTGAAAGAATGCTTACGCCGGAGGGCCCCACCCGTGGAAAACTAGTTAAGCCTTCAGACATGAATCCCGTTAGAAGAATAGCATTCATACAGTGCGTCGGATGCAGAGACGAGCAGACCAACATCTACTGCTCAAGAATCTGCTGCATGATAACTCTCAAGCAAGCCCTTCTAGTTAAAAAGAATAATCCTGAGGTTGACGTAACCGTCTTCTACATCGATATTAGAGCAGGCGGAAACGAGTATGAGACAATATTCAGAATGGCTAGGGAGGCGGGAATACGGTTCATCAGGGGCAGGCCAAGCTCCGTTGAAGAAGACAGAGGAATGCTCACGGTTTCAGCTGAAGACACTTTAAGCGGCGAGAAGGTGGAAGAACACTTCGACATCGTTGTCCTAGCAGTGGGGATGCAGCCTTCTCAGGGCTCAGACAAGATAGGGGAAATCCTGAGAGTACCCCGAGACCAATACGGGTTCTTCATGGAGGCGCACATAAAGCTCAAGCCTGTTGAAACAGTCGTCAACGGAATATTCCTAGCTGGGTCGTGCGCAGGCCCAACAGACATCCCTATGACTGTAGCCCGGGGACATGCGGCAGCCTCGAAAACACTGATGCTGTTCTCCAGAGACTTCATAGAGCTTGAACCCATAACCAGCTACGTCGACCCCATGAGATGCAAAGGATGCCTAGCCTGCACCAAAATGTGCCCCTACCAAGCACTGAAACCAGTAGAATTAGAGGGGAGAAAAGTAATCCAGGTAACGCAATCCATGTGTGCAGGATGCGGAACATGCACAGCAGGCTGCCCCTTCAACGCCCTAAACCAGCACCACTTCACCGACGAACAAATATACGCGCAAATCGACGCAGCACTTGAAGAAAACCCCAAAGACAAAATAATAAGCTTCAATTGTAACTGGTGTAGTTACGCGGGCGCTGACATGGCTGGTGTCTCAAGATTCGAGTATCCCTCTAGCGTGAGGATAATCAGAGTCATGTGCTCAGGAAGGGTCAGCGAGAAAATGATCATCAGGGCTTTCGAGAAGGGAGCAGGCATGGTTCTCGTCGCACCTTGTCATCCTGCTGACTGCCACTATATCAGTGGCAACGAGTGGGCTAGGAGGAGGGTTGAGTCTCTTAAGAAGAGGCTTAGCAAGATGGGGGTTAACCCTGAGAGGCTCTGGTTCATATATGTTTCCGCTGCTGAGGGAAACGTGTATCAGAACACGATAGTGAAGATGCATGAGGCTCTTCAAAAACTTAAGAGAGGTGAAATAAGCTGGGGAGTGGAGGAAGCGAAGGCAGTAGCCTGATAAATCTTCTCAAAGAGAAGGGTGCAGGGAACCCTCTTAAATGCGTTCAGTGTGGTTCATGCACCTCCGCCTGCATCGTAAACTCTGTCAACGCAGATTTTAACCCGCGTAGGATAGTTGGCTCAGTAGCTAGGTTCAACAGGCTTCCAAGCCAAAACCTGTGGCTCTGTTCAACATGCTCCCTCTGCGTCGACAGGTGTCCCCAAGCCGTTAACCCGCTGAGCATAATCATGGCTTCGCGAAGCCTCCTCTACAGGAGTGGGAATAAGGCTCCTGGGAAAATACTTGAGATCGTTGAATCAGTCAGGAAGACGGGCTTAGCGTTCCCACTGGACGATGATGCTCGTGATAGGAGGAGGCTCCTCGGGTTGCCGGAGGCCAAGATCAGCGGCAAGGGTTTAAGCGAGGTTCGCAGGGTTCTTTCGGAGGCTGGTTTCGGGTGAGCGTAACCCTCTACTTAGGCTGCATCATAAGGACAATGTACCCGGAAGTTGAGAAGGCTGTTAAAGAAACCCTCCGGGGAATAGGTTTTGAGTTCGAGGAGCCTTTAGAGGCATCGTGCTGCGCACCGTTCGAATTCTTCTCGCTCAGCCGGGAGGCTTGGCTCAGGCTTAACGAGAGGAACATGAGTCTCTTCAAGAACACGGTGGTGACCGCTTGCAACGATTGTTTCGCAAGCCTGAGCGACGCCTTCAAGATCCTGTCGGCGAAGAATGGGGTGAATCCTCCTGAAGTGAAGCCTTTCGAAACCGTCTTGTTGGAAAGGCTGAGGGATATGAAGCTTAGGTTCAGCTTCACCGGATTAAGGTGTGCTGTTCAACACAGCTGTCATCTCTTAAGGCCTTCTAGAGGTGTGGATGATGCTGAGAACCCTAGGATCGTTAAGACTATTCTCGAAATGCTTGGATATCTCCCAGTGTCCTACGAGGGTGAGCTTGACTGTTGCGGCGGCCTAGTTTTCGAGGAGGAGGCGAGTAGAACACTGGCCAGCAGGAAGGCTGAGGCTGTGGAGAGGTCTGGGGCAGACTGCATCGTTGCAACCTGCTCCCACTGTATTCGTCAACTCCGCTCCGTCAGCATGTTACCTGTTCTCCACCTTGCTCAGCTTTCAGCGCTTTCAATAGGCTTAAGCCCCGGAGAGATAGGTATCCCTGAAACCTTGGTTAGGAGGATTGTTAAGCGTTGAGGCATGCAACAGTATTGCTGTGCACATGCGGCTCAACACTCTTGGAGAAAATTGACTTCGAAAAGGTTAGGGAGGAGCTTTCTAAGAATCCTCTTGTTCGAAGGGTGGAAACGGTTAACGAGCTTTGCAGGAGTACCGCTCCAAAGAATCTTGGTTTAACCCCTGGTGAAAGGATTGTGGTAGCTGCCTGTTCAAGCAGGCTGCTGGAGGCTGTTTTCAGAAACGCGTTGGGTTCAAGCATAGTGGAGTTCATTAACATAAGGGAGCAGTGCGCATGGGCGTGTGAAAACAAGGGGGACGCTACTCTAAAGGCGGTCCGCTTGCTTAACGGCGGCGTGCATAAGGCTGTGCGGATGAGAGAGCCTCATGGGGACGAGGGTTTGAAAATAGTTAGGGAGGCCTTGGTTATAGGGGGAGGCATAGCCGGGGTTAGGTGTGCGCTCGATATTGCTGACGCAGGCTACCGGGTCTACCTGGTTGAGAAGGAGCCGAGCATAGGGGGCGTGATGGCTCAGCTCGATAAAACATTTCCAACTCTAGACTGCTCTATATGCATCGAGGGACCGCTTCTCTCTGAAGCAGGCAGGAACAAGAATATTGTGATTATTCCTAATGCTGAGGTTACTGATGTTAAGGGTAGGGTTGGAGACTTCAAGGTTACGGTGAAGGTTAACCCAACTTACGTTGACTTCGACGAGTGTAATGGATGCGGAGAGTGTGCTAACGTCTGCCCAGTCTACCAGCCTAACAGGTATGATGTTAACCTTAAGCCTGTTAAAGCAATATACTGCCCGTTCGCCCAAGCCGTTCCCCTGAAATACGTGATAAACAAGGATCTCTGTGTTGAATGCGGGCTGTGCATGAAAGCATGCTCTAGGGCTGCGATAAACCTTGAGGATCAGCCTAAGAAGATTGAGCTGAATGTTGGAGCAATAGTGGTCGCAGTGGGTTCAGACCTTTTCGACCCTAGGCTTAAGCCGGAGTACCACTACGGTGAGTATGAGAACGTTATAAGCAACATGGAGTTCGAGAGAATAATATGTGCCTCCGGCCCCACAGGCGGAGTTTTTCTCAGGAGGGACGGTAAGCCTGCTAAGAGGGTTGCCTTCATCCAGTGCGTTGGCTCCAGGGAGTCGGGGCCAGGTATCCCGGAATGCTCATACTACTGCTGTGCAGCAAGCATGAAGGAGGCTAGGCTCATCATCGAGCATGATAAGGAGGCTAAGGTCTTCATACTGTATAATGAGCTCAGGGCTTTCGGGAAAGGCT
>JAWCNV010000017.1:0-1620 GCA_038848185.1 Thermoproteota archaeon
AGGCTGAAAGACAACTGATAATTGTTCAAAGTATAAAGCATTGCAAGCGACATTATTAATGGGCCAATAATGGCTCCAATCTGGTCGAAGAACTCATGAAGCCCGAAAACCTTCCCTGTTTCAGACCCTTTTCCAATTATAGATAACAATGTGTCCCGTGCTGGTGTTCTAATGGCTTTCCCAATCCTCTCAAGAACAATAAGGATAACGGCTATGACCCAAATGTTTCCTAAAGATAAGAGCGGCACCACTATTATAAGACCGTATCCTATGAACGTGAACAACCAGTATGATTTAGTCACGTCAGCAAGGTATCCGCTTAAAATCCTCACCGCGTAGCCTATGAACTCCCCAAGCCCGCTTACAAGCCCAACTAAAACTGCAGAGGCACCAAGAAACTTCAGATAATCCGGCACTATTCCTCTTGAACCCTCGTATATAATGTCTCCCATTAGGCTTACTATGCCGAATAATAAGATTGCTTCATACACGCTTTTCTTCAATCCCGTCCTGTTTCCCTCAGACAACTATAATTTGCATAAAGATGCCTTATTAAAAAGGTTTAATCGAACCACATCGAGCGGAATATTACTCCGCCGATTTACACTGTCATGCGCCAACAATCTTTAACTCAGAGGATCAACCGGACTTTAAGGTAAAATAGACTCTTCTATTGTTCTTCCCCTTATTCTCTATTTTCAGGAGAACCAGTTCTCCTACTTCCCTCGTGTTAGCTACGTGTGGCCCGCCGTCAGCCTGAATATCTAGGTTTTCGATCTCAACTATTCTAAGCCTCTCAACGTTGGGTGGTGCTGCTTCAGCAAGCTTAACTATCCCGGGTATCTTGAAAGCTTCTTCCCTCTGCAGATAATAGACTTTAACGTTTCGGCCTGAAGCAAGCTCCCTATTGGTCTCGTTGAAAACATCATCTATTAAAGCCCTATCCATCTTCTCAAGATTCAGATCAAGTCTAGACTTATCCACGTTAACTTGGTTCCCTGTTATTAAAGCCCCTGTTCTCCTGTTGAAGACTGATGCTAAGGCATGAATACCCGTGTGCATCCTCATAATTAAATATCTCCTCTCCCAATCCAGAAAACCTTTCACAACATCGCCCACGTTTAACCCGTGACTAGGCGCGGAATGCAGAATCTTCTTGTCTTCGCTGAACACTTGGACAACCTTAAACTCTCTTCCCTCTTTTTCAAGTATCCCGATGTCGTCTGGAAGACCTCCTCCCCTTGGATGAAACGCTGTTCTATCAAGTATAACCTTGTCCCCTAAGATGTCGACAACTCTAGCTTCAAACACCTTCAAGTATGAGTCGTCCATGTAAAGCAGTTCAGTCAAAGCATTAGAAGTAAATATTCAGACAGATTTTAATCTTTCCCCTAGTGTTTAAGATAGCAAGTCTTGAAATAAGATGTTTTGCTTCTCTCTACCATATGGTAGTCTCCTTCTCTTATCTGCCTCAACATTTCCTCACTAACATTATCCTGTATCCATGCTAAATAGTTGTTTCTAGCTAATATGCTGGCTGCTGCTACTGCTGGGAAAACCTCTCCTTTTTCAACAGCCTGAACTGTTAAACCGCCAAGAGCATTCTCAATAATCCTTGTT
>JAWCNV010000017.1:1719-18208 GCA_038848185.1 Thermoproteota archaeon
CGCCTATTGGTTTTACTTGAATCAAATTTGTCAATTATTATTCGAGTAGGCTTCTCAGAAACCTTTGAAAGGACAGACTTTAGAACTTTACAGTGTCCTTTGGCAAGAATATCGTTCAAGTTACCATACTTCTCCTTCATCTCAAACATTTCGTTGAGCTTAGAGGGGGCAATTCTTAAAACACTATACCCAAGTGAAAACTGCTTAATCCTCTTGGCAAGTTCTCGAATCCTGTTCTCTGGAACAATCTTGCTGTCTGCAACACCTATAGACTGAAGGTATGCTGCCTGCCTAGGAGTCAACGCGGTGGCTGCAATAACGAGAGGCCCGAGGGCTTCACCCTTCCCCGCCTCATCCGACCCGACAACCATACCATCAGTCTTGCGATACTCGTATAAAACCTCTTCCAACATGCTTCTAAATCTTTCTAGAGACTCGTCGTAAACAACACTACCCGAATAGTATATTATTACAGTCTTATCCTCTACTCTTCCTCTAATGACTTCATACCTGCTGGTTAGTGGAGCCTCTTCGAAGCCCGGTATAGTTTTTAACAGGTTAGCAATCCTGCTTACTAAAGCATTGGGAATGAAGGCGGACACTTGTCTTCCGCTAGCCTTTTTCAACTTGTATGTTAGATTATAATATGGCTCTGCTTAAAACTGTTGCTTCAGAAATCGCTGTTTTTCAATTTTTAAATAGGGAAACTATAATGCAAGATAGACAGTTGAAAGATTACATAAGATTCCTCATTCTTTCCGCAACGATCTCTGCAGCAGTTTTTTTCAACGGTTTAAAGCTTAAAGAGGCTTCTTCCTTGGCTAACCTGTTACACTCCTCTATAGCTAAATCGATTTGAAGCTTCCTTGGCCTAGAGCCTACGATTCTATAGAAGTTTCCACAGTATATTTTTTCGAGCACGTGTCTCGGCAAGCTTAACCCCTGCTCGGTTTCTAGAAATTCCCTAACTAGCCACGCCTTAGTTAAAGCGGTTTCAACCTTCTCACCGCCGAATATATCTGTGCCAAATAATATTCTATCTTGATACTTTACGAAAAATTCACGCCATGCCTCTATTTTCGTTGAGAAATTATAATACATCTCTATTCCTGGAGTCAGGTCCAGATTAACATTCTTATAGTTCTCTAATAGGTTTGAAGCGGCTTCAATGTTGGCAGATAGAAAATAGAAGTGTGCGAATATGATCTTCAAATCCGGATGGTTGCACAAGACTCTGTCTACTTCTCTGTAAAACTGCTCCTTCGGAGGATACGTCTGGTCGTAGAACCAGCCTTGTTCCTTAGCCCAACCAGGGACTTTCTCAGGATCCCAGAACTCCTCAGGATCCGCAACGTGGAATAAGAGAGGCATCTTAGTCTCTTCAACGCGTTTAAAATAACCCTTGTAGAACGGTTCGTCGAATCCTATTTTCAACAGCTTCCTGCAAGTGGGTTTTCCCTCAACCATTTTAATGCCATCGAAACCAATGTTTAGAAGCCTATCCACTTGGTCTTGAATTGGTTGAACTGGTTTTTTCCTGAAAATGAACGAGTAATCTAAGCTTCCGAAAGCATAGAACATTTCGGGGTGTAGAGCCTTTATAAAGAGAACATCCGGGTTATAATTGATTCTTTTTTCGTTTATCATGCTTAAAAGAGAAACCCTGTGGAACCCTGTTTTTGAAACTATTTCAAGTACGTTGGCTGTTTCCTCGATGCTCGTTATATGCATATGACAATCGATCACCGGTATCTTTGCAAAATCCTTATGCTCTATGTCTGCCATGTTAAGAGATAATATTGTATTACGGGTTATTTTAAGCCTTCTGCTTTACAGTTGTTCGAGAAAGATTTCAAGCTTGCTGAAGACATCTAAAAACTCCATTTCTCTAGGCTGATGCATTTCTCTGCAGTAAGATCACCGTTAACATTAATCCTTCCTCCATTCTTGAAAATGAGATTATTAGCGTGCAAGTTGGAAAGAATATTGCAGTCTCCTTCAAACTCTAAATCTCCTTTTACAACAATGGTTTCACCGGGTTTAGCCTTAATCGTCGAATGCCTTCCAACAAAGAGGTCTTCTTCCACAATATCTATTTCTGCCGTTGTCCTCGGCTCAGTCATCATACTTTAATGCATTGGGTTGAGAAGGCAATTATCATATTTAAAGTCAGCTCGCAAAATATGAGCCTCAAAAGCCCTTTCCTAAAAAGACTTTCAAAACTCAATAAATTTGAAGCAAGAATTTTTAACCAAAACAATTATATTATTCTGTGGGAAGTCATAGCGGAGTTTGTTTTGTTAACTGGGAAGGGTAAGTTGATCTATGCTATGGGGAGGCTTGGCTCATCCGCCTTGTTATCATTGATAGATCTTGCAACATTCTGGTTTTACTGGGATTTTCTGGGTTTAAGCGGTTTTTTAACAGGGGTTGCCTTTGCAGTTGGGAAGCTTGTGATCGCCTTTTTCGGCTGGTACTTCGGTTATCTCAGTGACATAACTGTGTCGAAGAAATGGGGAAGACGTAGGCAATACGTTTTGGCGGGTAGTTTACTTTTAGCTTTTTCAACCGTCATGATATTTATGCCGAGTTACTTTATATCAGTTACTGAGGAAGTAGAATTATTCACATATGCTGTTTTCTTCATCAGTCTTGCTAACCTGAGCTATGGTCTCCTAAGCACGCCTTACATGGCATGGCTAGCGGAAATCGTTAGCTCTGAGGAGCGGGTGACAGTTTCAGCGTATCAAAATGTTTTTGCAATGATGGCTCAAATTATTGGAGTACCACTTGGCTTCTTGCTTCCTTCTCTTTTGAGCACTGGTGATCCATTGTTTCTAGGGTTATTGCTGAGTCTAGCGGTCTTCGAGATATTTTTGTACATGCCCGCTATACTGGCAATAAAGGAGGAAGAGAAGCCAATTCCGAAGCCCAATGTTCGCAGAGAGATCGCCATACTTTGGAGTAACAGGAATTACCGGGCGTGGCTTGCTCTCCAAGGAGTCATGTCCATTCCAACAGCAGTCCTCGCAAGCCTAGTTATAAGCTACTTGCAGAAGGTTATGGGCCTAGGGGATATCGAATATTTAATGGCAGGAGGCCTCATGCTCCTCTTAACAATAGTGCTTTTCTTCGTCTGGGCAAGGATATCAAGAAAAACAGGTAAGAAAAAACCCTTGGTGGCATCGCTTCTAGTCCTCGTAGCTTCCCTGCCTTTCACACTAGTCTTCGGCCAGCCGATACTGGACTGCATTCCAAGAATGCTTCAAGCCATCCTGCTTGTTTCATTAGTTGGGGCAGGGATTTCAGGCTGGTATCTTTTACCGAATCCTATTACGGCAGACATGGCACAAGAAGACGAACTCTCTAAAAGCGAGGCTCGTGCAGGCAGCTACGTTGGTTTAGTCAGCCTACCTTTGAACATACTGCAAGCCGCAGCCCGATATATATCGGGGTTACTGGCAGACCTGCCGCCCGTCGAGGGCCAGACGTATTCAATGGGGTTACTGTTATGGGGTCCCGTGTCCTCAATTGCATTAATTCCCTGCTTACTAATTCTGATAAAATACGTGGAAACAGATCCGTTAAAGAAAATCACAAAACAATTTTCTCAACAGCAGAAGAGTAAGATTTAGGCTGATACAGTTAGCCTAAATGCCTTCTCCCTCTCAGTATTACAAGCAAAAAAGCGGTAGCCATTACAATCGCTACTATGCTTATTAATGGTAATCGATCTTCAACAGAGGGTTCAGTTAAAGGTTCAACAGTCAAATACTCGATGCTGCTGTTCGCTCCATAATAGTCTGCATTTCCTTCCCAAGAGGCTCTAATAGAATAGTTTCCAGCTTCAATATTATTCCATGTGAAGAAATATGAACCGTCACCATCCGTATCTATGTTGGCTAAAGAGTTCCAAGTTATTCCATCAGCAGACAACCATAGTGTTACTTTTGAAGAAACGTTTACCGATATTTTTCCGAATACTTGAACACTTCCTCCTACCTCTATTCTTCTAACGGAAGTAAGACACGTTATGCTTGAGTCATTTTTCCCGATAGCGTAAAAATGAGAATCCCAGCTTCCTACGTATATTGTTCTATCAGAGCCGATAGCAGGAGATGATGATATCGCCCACTCTGTTTCATATTTCCACTTTAAGGTTCCATCAGGATTTAGAGCGTAAAGAAAATTGTCATAGCTCCCAAAATACAATACTCCATCAGAGTCGACTGCGGGGGATGAGGGTATTTCTGCATCCGTTTCAAACCTCCATTTTAAAACTCCATCTGGGTTTAAAGCATAGAGACAGTGGTCGCCACCACTGAAATATATTGCTTCACCGGAAGCTACAGCGGGAGAAGAAACAACCCAGTTTCCTGTTCTATACTTCCACTTCAATCCTCCATCTGGAGTTAGAGCATAAAGATAGGTATCGCTGCAACCGAAGTATATTGATCTATCAGGTCCAATAGCAGGAGAAGACTCGATCCATCCTCCGACCGTGTATTTCCATCTTAAAGTTCCATTAGAGTTCAAAGCATAAAGAACCCCCTTGTCATCTCCAAAGTATATGATTCCACTGTCGTCAACAGCGGGAGATGAGAAAATCCTACCGTCCGCATCGTATTTCCACTTTAATGTTCCGTCTAGAGTTAGAGCATACAGGAAGCCGTCTAAACATCCAAAGTAAACAGTTCCGTCTAAACTTATCGTTGGAGAAGAGTGTATAGAACCGTTTGCTTTAAATTTGAATTTTAAGCTTCCATCAGGCTTCAGTGCGTATAGAAACTCATCATAACTGCCGAAAAATATTGTTTCATCAGAGCTTAGGGCGGGCGAAGACCGAATTTTGCCACCAGTCTCATACTTCCATTTCAGGCTTCCATCAGGATTTAAGGCGTAAAAATGATTATCATCGCTGCCGAAGTATATTGTACCGTTTGAACTTATGGCAGGTGAAGATAGAATCATGTTTCCTGTCGCATATCTCCATTTCAGTCTTGCAACAGGAGAACCTGAGTAAGGAGATTTTCCAGTGTGTTTAGGATCATGCATGAACATTGGCCAAGGCGAATCCAGAAATGCTTCTGGATTTACAAAAACGGCTGGATAAATAGTTGCTAAAAGAATGCTTAGGATTATGATTTGGTTTAAGTTTCTCAATGCAGTTTCCTGATTCCAGTTTCCTTCTTATATACTGTTTCGATGAATGAGTCTCTTACAGGCTTGTAAACTTTGTTGAAAAACTTCTGTTGGTCAAGCAGAACCTCCTGCGGGAATTTTCCAAGGTATTCTAATGTTCTTCTCCAAGCTTCTTCGTATGGGATTACTCCCCCTATCTTTCTAGCTATTTGATTATCATAATCTTGTGGAGTCTGCTTAGCGTTTCCTATAGTAAGCCAGCCTTCTTCAGAAAGATAGGCTGCTTCATTTCCTAAATAGAATATGTTTTTCTCCTCCTCGACAGGTTTTTCACGAGGCTTAACAACTTCTCTCCTGCTTGGAGGCTTTTTTACCTCTGCTCCTCTGCGTTTAGCCCACGCGTAGAATATTGCCCTGTTTAAACCGAAGGACTTGGATTTCTCAATGTCTCTTGTTAGAAGAAAGCAGCGTGCAGCCTGTAGCAGAGCCATAACCTGAAACCTCCCGAGCCGAGGTGTTTCTTCCGCTTCCTTCTTTACGCGGCCTGAAGGCATTGGAGCTAGCCGTTTAAAATAGCTGCCAACTGTAGATAAAGCTTTTTCCGCAAGCTCATCAGCCTCTCCGGTTTCAAAATCCTTGTAAACTGGTTTATGTCTGAAACTTTCTGGGTTTGCCCATGAAAGGTCGAAGCTCTCAATCTCGTCAGGCTTAAAACAGACACATGATAAAGCCAGCATCCTGTGAAGGGAGAGAGGCAGTGTAAAAACTCTTTTCAGATCTATTTTATTCTCAATCTTGATATTACTGTCGAAACCTGTAAGCTTTGGCTTAATCTTCCTGATCATATATTCAACTACTGCAAAAGCAATATCGAGAGAATGGTGTGTTTTAAGAAGCTTTTCAGAGAAGGCTTCCTCAGAAATATGGATGTGACATCCTCTCCCACTCCACTTGAGGTATACTGATTTCACTATTTTCTCTTTCTCCAACTCGTCCGTCATCAGCCTACAAACCCTAAGTGTTTCACGCCAATTCTCAACAGCATTATCCACATCCCAAGTGGGTGTTGAGGATATAATGTTGGAAATATCTTCCAAATCGCTACTTTTTAAAAGTCTAAAATATTTATTAACTGAACCGTAGAATGACCTAGGATTAATAAACCAGAAGTCTTTAAGAATCATGCTAATGTCATTTGCCTCTTTGAATCTCAGAGGTGCCTTTTTCTTGTCATATCTTACGAAAACCCGTTCCTTTGAGACGCCTTCGATAGCTATCCACCTGTCTCTTCCATATTTGAAGAGCTCCTCTACAACCTTGGGGTTTGAATAATAATCCGATACCCATGAGCGGGTACTGTTGGGATTATTAACTCTCAATGGCCGTCTGGCTAAATCCTGATTTTGAAGATAAACTTTTTCTTAGTATGAAAGGCGTTGAAAACTTGATGGAATAATTATTCACGCTTTCCGTCTCCAAATTCCTTTGGAATAAATACTTAGGTAAGAAAATAGCGTTATTTACCCCAAAGTTTAATAACATCTGTTCTAAAGGCTCAGCAGAGTTGTATCCTACAGAGGAAACTTTGAAAGAAAGGCACGAATCTTTACTGATCCGCTTCTTTAAAAGAACAGTATTAACCATTAAGAACCCTAAAGGAGCATTTCTCCAAATCAAGGATTCGCCTGATATACTCGCTATAGTGATTATACCGCTGATTATTGTAGGCTTGACATTTCTCCAGTATTACGCTATATATAGGCTGAAAATGAATGTTCCAGCACCACTCTATACTAATCAGATTGATTCTTTTATAAACAGCATGATTCAAATTCGGCTAATACAGTATGCGTTCTACATGTTGTTCGGCATATCTCTAGCGTGGAGTATTTTTATGGTTGGGCGATGGTTGAAAGGTCAAGGAGATTTTAAACAGGGTTTATCCATAACAGGTTATGCTCATGTCCCTAATATATTGGGTCTAATAGTTGCTATTCTGCTGATTCTATCTCTTCCCACGGTTCAGACAAGTGTGCTTACTTTTGTGGGCTATCCAGTAACAGAACCGCTCAAAGATAATATAGTCTTGGACTTGAAGAATTATGTTGGAGATGAATCGAATTTAACGATAGTAGTACGGGCACACTATAGCATTCCATTAAACGCAACCATGGCTGATAACGGTACAATAATCGGAGCAACTAAGATACTTTCGGGTGAGATTAGTGGTTTCTACAGTGAAATTAATATTACGTATATTGCAACAACCTCTACTGGCACGAATAGAACTGTGAAAATAATCCCGCTAAATGATGTTATCCTCGACTATAATAAACCAATAACGATGAAGAATATATTTAACAGTAGCGAATACGTATTAGCTAACTATGGAAGAACGTTCACTGTTGACCTGACCCTATTTTTAAATAACACATATATTCTTCCAGTTCAGGAAAATATGTCTATACCATACATTATAACTTTGAAGGTTTTTAGTCCTGATATGGGAGTGAAAAGCCACGAAATTAAGTCGAGTTTCTACACGGAAGTAAAACAGTACCCTGATCCAAGATCTTTGAACGATGTCTTAAGCACAGGGTTTAATGTTGCAATGCAGGTTCTACTCATAGTTGTGACAATATGGCAGGTTATTCTTTTTGCGGCAGCTTTTAAAATCATCCATGAAATCAGCTGGATTAAAGCTCTAATTCTCATAATTATATATGTCGTTGCTAAGTACCTTCTTACAGGTTTCGCGCTATAATTCACTTTTTTACAGATTTACGTATTTTACTCTTCTTTCCAAATTCAAAACTATGAAAACTGCGAGCCAAGTTAAAGTATTTTCTCAATACATTTTACATAGTTTTCTGAAACATCTACTCCAGTACAGTTCCTAGTGTTAATATAGAAGTCTGGGCGGGAGTTAACTTCTATAAAGTAAAGCTCGGAACTCTCTAAGATTTTCTCTAAAACTTTTTTAAGCTCATTATATTCTGGCGTATCTAGCATCTCCTTGAATGCTCCGTCCATTTTTTCTTTAGCCTTAAGAAATTTTTCTAAAGGTAATCTGACGCTGTTTGAAAACTCTTCCTTAAGCCTTTTAACTCCGCTATGGATAGGAGTAACTTTCTCAGCGCAAGCAACAACCTTTTCAACCATATCTTCGTCTGCTTCAGGTATCGCATCAACGCCGAGTACCCCTATCCTTTTCGAAACAGCTATAGCTGCCCTAATCGCCTCCTCCACCGCTTTCTCAGGAAGCTCGACGCCAACCGGTATAGCACCAAGAGCAGTGTTCGTAGCAAAAGACTCCTTGGAGGAGGGTACTCTCGCAAGAGAAGCTAGACAGGCATGTTTTTCATCAGTACATAAAGAAACCACTATTCTCAGATCGAAGGCCTTATTCACACACTCTTGAATGAGAAGACCTGCAGGGCTATCTAGGCTTCTAACCCATCTTTTAAGAAGATTTTCAAGCTGGCTTCTTTCCTCAATCCTCACGATGTTTCTTCCTCTACTACCTCTCTCAGGCTTAGCGACAAAAGGATATTTAAATAGGCTTTCTATATTTTCAACAACGCTCTTAACAACATCCGCTCGATATAGAGGCTTCTCGCCTTCTTTTTCAACGGCGAAGGGAACGTATGCAGTTTTAACCGTCCTAACACCAGATTTAGCAAACCTTGTTGTCGTGAATATTTTACTGTTACAGATTAATTCTGTTTCAAAAGTGTTAATAACGCAACCACCTTGCTCCTCTACTAAGAAGGAAGCTCTTTCCCTCCTAGATTTTGATTGACATCGATTAATAACAGGAGAATATTGACTAACTTCTTCCAGAATGTTCACCATTGTGGGGAAATTCACTATTTCCAACTGTATTCCTCTCTTTTCAGCAGCCAACTTTATTCCGACTTCATCGCATGTCATATTATCATAGAATAATGCTGGCTTCAAGGCATCCAAGCAACCCCTTCAACACACTTTCTCAACTCTTCAACTGCTTTTGCAACATTCATAGACCCGTATATTGCGTAACCTGCCACCAGCATTGTTGCCCCGGCTTTTACAGCGAGTGGAGCCGTCTCCCTGTTTATCCCGCCGTCTACGGCAACTTCAACCTTGCTTAACCCTTTAGAATATAGAGCTCTTCTTAATGCAGAGATTTTGGGAAGTGTCTCAGGCATGAACTCCTGAGCACCGAAACCAGGGTTAACAGTCATAACAAGCACTATGCTTACACTATCGAGCAGGTTAATGACAGCATCAACCTTAGTAGCAGGGTTAAGTGAAACTCCTGGTTTTAAACCCAGCTCTCTTATCCTTTCTATTAGGGTTAAAGGATGTGGAGTTGATTCCACGTGTATCGTTATCATGTCCACACCCACCTTAGCCATTTCCTCAATAAACCATTCAGGCTTATCAACCATCAGATGTGCCTCTAAAGGCAACTTTGTCTCCTTCCTGATACATTTGACCACCGGCGGTCCTATAGTCATATTAGGCACAAAGTGGGCATCCATTATATCAATATGGATCAAATCAACACCAGCGGACTCTGCCTTCTTAATATCTTCAGCCAGCCTAGCGAAATCTGCAGAAAGGATGGAGGGCGCGATCTTAACCCTCATTAATCATCCCCCAGCCTATTGATGCTGCTTCCCTCAGGCTCAAGCCGGATGAATATTAGGAAACAGATTTAATATACTTTAAGCTTCCTAATGCAGTAGGGGGTCATAACGGTTTAGAATAGGTTAACCCTATAGAGCTTATTCGGTCAATAAAGCCTATATAGGTGATTTTAGGTTGCCCTTTGGATGCAGAGGAATGTCTGGGAGCTCCCCCCCGAGGAAGTACTGTCTGAACTGAAAACAACTCCTCGAGGGATTAGCAAAGAGGAAGCGGATAAGAGGCTTAGGGAATTTGGTTTAAACGAGGTTATGACTGGTAAAAAATTATCCTCGCTAATTCTTTTCTCATCCCAGTTCAGAAGCCCTCTCATCTACATACTGATAGCTGCAACTCTCATCGCCGCACTAGCTGGAGAGTTAACTGACGCTCTCATAATTCTTTTCATCGTTATAGCGAATTCCACGATAGGCTTTATACTGGAGAGGAGGTCTGGAAAAGCTCTGGAAAAACTAAGGAAATACGTAAGGTATAACGTGAAGGTTATTAGAGATGGTAAGAAAATTATGATAGACTCAACTCAGCTTGTTCCCGGAGACCTTGTTGAACTTACGGTAGGCGATATAGTTCCAGCAGACATAAGGCTGATCTCATGTGAAAACCTCACTACAAATGAATCCGCGTTAACAGGAGAATCTCTGCCTGTGGAAAAAACCTGTGAACCGATTAAGGCTAAGCCGATACCGCAGGAGCTTTCTAACTTTGTCTTTATGGGTACAAGCGTTATTTCTGGTTTAGCAACAGGTGTCGTTGTCTCCACTGGAAGGCAGACGTTTTTTGGAAGGGCTGCAAAGTATCTTGCCGAGGGTGTTGGTGAAACAGAGTTTTCCAAGAGTGTTTCAAGGTTCAGCAGGTTTCTGGTTGAGATAGTTGTAGTCATGACTATCTTCGTCTTCGCCGCTAACGCGCTTCTTGAAAGACCTTTGATAGATTCTTTGCTTTTCGCGCTGGCTCTTGCAGTAGGAATTACTCCCGAAGCACTTCCCTTCGTAATAACAGTAAGCCTTTCAATGGGTTCGCTTAAAATGGCTAGGAAGAAAGTTATTGTCAAAAGACTGGATTCTATTGAGGACATCGGGAATATGGATGTACTGTGTACCGATAAAACTGGGACGCTTACAGAGAATGTGGTTACAGTCGAAAGCTATTTCACTGTCGATAACAAACCTTCTGAAGCAGTTATTGAACTTGCAGCAGTAGCATGCGATATAACTATTCAAAGGGGAAAGGCAGTGGGTAATCCAATAGACTCTGCGATCTGCAACTATGTTTTCAAGAAGCTGGGGCAGAGTAGGGTTGCTACGTATAAACGCTTACAATTGATCCCATTCGACTTTTCGAGAAGGAGAATAAGTGTTGTAGTCGAGAAGGAAGGGAAATACCTATTGGTTTGTAAGGGAGCTCCCGAATCAGTAATTGCAGCATGTAAAGACGTACATGTTTCAGATTTGAATGAGCCGATTTCAAACCTCGAAGAGAGTATTAAGGAAATATATATGACTTGGAGCAGGTCTGGCTATAGGGTTATAGGGGTTGCAGTCAAAGAGTTGACGGAGGAGGACATAAAGTCTGGTAGGAAATTTTCACCATCAGACGAAGATGGTTTAACCTTCATCGGCTTCGTAACTTTTCTCGACCCTCCGAAAAAGGATGCTGTTAAGGCAATATCAACGTTCAAGAGGCTGAAAATCGACCTGAAGATAGTTAGCGGTGATGAGCCGAATGTGACTGCAGAAATATGTAGGTCTGTTGGGATCCCGATAGAAGGGGGGAGGGTGATTACAGGAAGCGAGCTTGAGGGAATGGATGCGGAACAATTAAGCGAAGTGGTTGAAAAACACAATGTTTTTGCACGTGTTACGCCTGAACAGAAAGTTGAGATAATAAAGGCACTTAGAGAAAATGGTCATGTAGTCGGGTTTCTAGGAGATGGTGTTAACGATGCACCTGCATTAAGAGTTTCAGACGTAGGAATATCAGTAGATACTGCTGTTGATGTAGCTAAGGAGGCGGCTGACATTATTCTTCTGCAGAAGAGGCTTGGCGTCATAGCGAAAGGTGTGATTGAAGGTAGAAAAACATTTGGTAACACTATTAAGTATATTCTAAATACTTTAAGCGCAAACTTCGGCAACATGCTTACCGTAGCTTTTGCATCAGTCTTCCTCCCTTTTATTCCGTTACTTCCAACTCAAGTTCTTCTTCTGAACCTTCTTTCTGACGCTCCTCTACTAATGATATCAACAGATAACGTTGATAAGGAGTATTTAAAGTCTCCGAAAAGATGGAACATAAGGTTTCTCTCAGAGGCAATGCTATTCTTCGGTCTAATAAGCACCATGTTCGACCTTCTAACTATGCAGGCTCTTCGAATACTATTACAGCAAGATCCGAATTTCGAAATCCTGTTCAGAACAGGCTGGTTCCTTGAATCCGTGTTCTCGGAAATGTTCGTGACTTTTTCGATAAGGACGCATCTGTCCTTTTTCCGTTCTAAGCCAAGCGGCTGGCTGATAGGCACTACAGAAATTATTCTACTACTGGTACTGTCAATCGTCTACTCTCCTATGGGTGAAGCATTCAAGTTTTCAGTACCATCGCCATATCTTCTGATGATAATCGTGTCAATCCTCTTATCTTATTTCGTTTTGCTGGAGCTGGTGAAGAAGCCGTTCTTCAGAAGGCAACGGTTTGGAGGCCCTCCTCCAGAAGTGCTCCGTGAAGCTAAGAGGCTGAGAGGGAGAAGGGGCGCGATAATGAGGAAGCTTAAAAGACTGCAGCAGTTGAGAGAATCCGGAGAAATCACAGAAGAGGCATACCTGACGCTTAGCAGTGAACTGGAGGAAGACTTGATGGGTATAGAGGAAAAACTGAAGGAGCTTTTACAAACTTAATGGTAAAAATATTTTAAAAGCGTTTGGAAACCGGCTCGGCATTTTTAAGTTGTGAAGCTATTAGATTCGTGAGCTCGTCCAAACCTTTCCGAGATTTTGCTGAGACTATGCAATAAGCCAGATCTTTGATTAAAGGATAAACTCTGCTGATCTTCAACCTAATCTCTTCAACACTCTTTAAAAGGTCACATTTGTTAAACACAATCAGTATTCTTTTATCTTTAATTCTAAGACTCCTGAGAATATTTAGGCAAGTCTCTATTTTTGGAAGCATTAAGTCCAGAGGGTCATTTACATCTACGGCGAGGATTACAAGGTCTGAGGCCCTTATGTCATCGAGAGTTATGCTGAACGATGCTATAAGCCTCGGGTCCAAATCCATTACAAATCCTATAGTGTCAACAAGGAAAACCTTAAGGTTCCTACTGGGAAGCAGGTAATACTTGCTGCTGAGCGTTGTGAAGGGTCTTGGGCTAACAGGCTTGCTAAGGTTTGTTAAGGCGTTGAAGAGTGATGTCTTGCCAGCATTGTAATATCCTGTGATACATATTGTAGGTATGCCGAGTTTTCTTCTCCTTTCAAGCTGAGTGTTCTTCTCCATCCTCCTCTTTTCAATTTCTGCTTTGAGCGCTGACCTTCTTCTCAAAAGGCTTGCCACAGTCTCATGGTAAGCGTATTCGCCGAGGCTCCTAGGGCCAGGATGCTCCCTACCCGTTTTGAATCTTATTGATGCAAGCAGCTTCTGATAGGGTATTTCCTTAAAGAGTCTGGCGAGCCTTATCTGAAGCTTGGAAAGCTTGTCTGAGGAGGATATGTCAAATATTTTAAGCGTCAAGTCATACCTATCCAGTATCTCTATGCCTAATACTCTTTCGAGATTATATTTTTGCTTGCTGGTCAGAACATTATAGAAGATTAATGCGTCAACACCGTTTTCAGCAACATGTTGTTTAATCTCCTCTAGCTTGCCTTTTCCAACCATGAATGCAATATTCTCCTTTATATTCACTTGTACTGTTGAACCTGCGACAACATAGCCAGCAGCTTTACTCAATTCTTTAAGCTCCTCCAGCCTAATCCTATACAGGTAGTGATCATGAGGGTCCGTCTTGACAAGGCAGAGCCAGGCTTTCAAACTACTTAACTTCCACTGGTTATTCTTCCAATATTCTGGCTAATAAGCTTTAAAACTTGAACATTAGTTTAACATGTGTAAAAACATTTTTATAGTTTTCAAAATCACTAATCATGATGTCGCTTACAACCGAGTTGAAGAGTTTTGCTGAGGAAGTTGGTTTTGACATCGCCAGAGTTACTTCTGCCGAGTCTTTTTCAGAGGCGGCGGATAGGATTAAGAAACAAATTCGGCTGGGCTTTAAGCCTATGGTAAGGGTTGAAGACATAGATGCGTATTGTAATCCGAGAAGCGTTCTTCCTGATGCTAAATCAATCTTGGTTGTGGCAGAATGTTATTTAGCCTCAGGTCCTGTTGACCTCAGTAAGCCCGGTGATCCCCATGGTAGGATTGCAAGATATACTTGGAGCAACTATTACTATGATGTTAAAAAGAAGCTTAAAACTGTCGCGCGCTTCTTGAAGAAGAAGGTTGGAGCCGGTTTCCGGTTTAAATATTTCTCTAATGGACCATTGGCTGAGAAGCCCATGGCTGAAAGAGCAGGCGTGGGCTGGTATGGAAAACATGGAATAGTTGTAACAGAGAGGTTTGGGTCATGGATTGTTCTTGGGGAGCTTATCACCAATGTTAAGCTTGAGGAGGATGAGCCGATTAAGGGGCTTTGTGGAGGTTGCCAAGCATGTGTGGAAGCCTGTCCGACGAAGGCATTGGTTAAACCATACATCTTGGATGTGTCGAAATGCCTGCAATACGTGTCTAACCATCAGATGGTCATACCGGAGTATATGAGGGAACTCTGGGGTAACAGGTTGTACGGGTGCACGACATGTCAGGAAGCTTGCCCTATAAACAGGAGAGTAAAGCCAAAGGATTGGAGGCCAAGCTATGGATACATTGGGCCGAGTCTTTCGTTAGTGGAAATCTTGAGAATGAAAGACGATGAGTATCGCAGACGTTTTCACAGAAATCAGATTGGACACCAATGGGTCAGCTTCAGAGCCATTCAAAGAAATGCTGCAGTAGCTTTCGGAAACATCGGTGACCCGATAGATATTCCAGCATTATCTCAGACTTTAGAAAGTAACCGGAGCATAATTGTTAGGATGCATGCAGCATGGGCATTAGGGAAGATCGGAGGGCAAGAAGCCAAGCTTGCTCTGGAAAAAACCCTAAGGAGAAACCCTAGGCCAGAGGTTAAGAGAGAAATAGTGAACGCGATAAGACGTCTAGAAGCTAATGTTTAGCAAGTTACGACTCGAAAATAGAAAATACTTATGTTAGTTAACCTCTCCGATCAACTGGAGTGATCTGCCTATTAATAAGACAATTAATATTATTAAGAGCAGGAGAAGCGTGGGGAGCACTTGTTTTCACGTATCCCTATAGCATGTCCTCTCTTTTTGCAAACTCTGATCTAACGGTTTCAAGATCCTTCTGAGAATCCACAGAATACCAGAGAACATCTTTTTCGAAATAGTATTTCAATAATCCTTCTCTAGCCAGAATTGGAAAAACTGTTTTCTCAACATTTCCACGCTCAAATTCGAGAAATCTTTCTTTAAGTTTTTTACTTATCACGTAGATTCCTGCATTTATGTAATAAGGCAGCTCAGGCTTCTCCTCAAAACCAATAATCTTGTTTTCAGACAGGTTTACAATACCATAGGGTGATTTCAGTCTAGTTATAGCCATGCTCACAGTGTTCTCATCGGCATTCTTCAACATTTTTTCAATTTTGATGTCTGTCACAATATCCCCATTCATAACTAGGTAGAAATCTGCTTCAGCGTTTTTAAGCAGGTTATTTATTGCATACAGGGTTCCTCCTGGTTCATCTTCAATTAAATAGTGAATCTGCAAACCATTCCACTCATTTCCATATCTTTCTTTAATCTTTTCATGAAGATGTCCTGCAAGAAGATAGATGTCTGTAATTTCCACACGCTTCATCTGAATCAACTGTCTATCTAGAATGGTGTAATTTTTCTTTATCTCCAGCAGGGCTTTAGGCAGAGTGTTTGTCAACGGCCAAAGTCTTTTACCATATCCTCCGCACAATATTCCTCCAACAACTCTTATCCTGCTCATAGAGAGTATGTCTTAAATCTGGCTTAGAAGGTAATAAATGTTTTTGCAACAGACTTTTTCTTAGAGACCAATCAGCTTTGATGAGTGACAGGCCAGAGTCTCTTATGCTGAAAAAACAGAAGGCGGAAAATCGTTATTTAGAAAGAGTTACTTGGTTTAACGCTTACCCATGAGTTTCACTAGGTCTACGAGCCTGCAGCTGAAACCCCACTCATTATCGTACCAGGAGAATGTTTTCACGAAGTTTCCTTTTCCATCAGGCGGTATGACTCTTGTATCCAGTGCGGAGAATATTGATGAGTGCGGATTATGTAGGAAGTCGACTGAGACTAGAGGCTCATCTACGTATTGTAATATTCCCTTGAGGTATGTTTCAGACGCCTCTTTGAAAGCATTGTTAATTTCCTGTATGGTAACCGCCTTTTCTAATTCGCAGGTCAGATCTGTCAGGGAGACGTCTGGCACAGGCACTCTTAGAGCGATACCATCCATCTTGCCCTTAAGCTCTGGAATAACCTCGCCTATCGCTTTAGCTGCG
>JAWCNV010000017.1:18303-30301 GCA_038848185.1 Thermoproteota archaeon
TGCGCCTGTTGTCGTAGGTATTATTGATAGTGCTGCTGCTCTCGCTCTTCTCAAATCCTTATGGACAAGGTCAAGTGTTCTTTGATCGTTAGTATAAGCGTGGATTGTTGTCATAAGTCCCCTGACTACTCCAAAGTTTTTCAGAAGAACCTTAAGCATGGGTGCAAGCGAGTTGGTGGTGCAGGAAGCCATTGAAACTACATTGTGTTTATCAGGATCATATTTCTCATGGTTGACTCCAATGACTATGGTTATATCTGGATTTTTCGCTGGTGCGGATATGATTACTTTTCGTGCTCCTGCTTGAAGATGCTTGCTTGCGTTCTCCTTGTCTGTGAATAGGCCTGTGGATTCAATAACTATATCCACACCCATGTCCTTCCATGGGAGTAATGCAGGATCCTTCTGAGAAAGAACCTTTAGTGCCCTTCCATCGACTTTTATCACATTCTCACCTACTTCAACCCTGTTTTTTAATGGGCCATGAATAGAATCGTATTTTAGGAGATGAGCATTTGTTTGCGTATCTGCGATATCATTTACCGCTACTACTTCAAAACTTTTACCGTATTCAGAATCTTCTAATGCCGCCCTGTAGAAGAGCCTGCCTATTCGACCAAACCCGTTTATACCAACTTTGATAGTCATTTTTCGGTAGAATGCCTTGCAGGGATGTTTAAAAACTTTAACCAATATAGTTAGAGTAATAGTAAGCGTTTCATCACCTACCGAGAGGAATTGCCATGGCTCAAGCAAATTCTTTATCTGAAGGCAAACGGTATTTACATCAAGGAACAGGTATTGGAAAAGATTAGGTGTTAAACAGTCATTACTGTCTTTAGAACGGTTATATATTAATAATGGGTTTAATGAACAATGTTCTTTACAATAGAAAGCGAAAGTATAAAGCCTAAATCAGCATCCATTAAATATATAGAGTTGAGCAGGTTAAAGGAGAACTGAGGCACGAAATGAGAATCGCTTTTGTTTATGATGCGGTATACCCGTGGGTTAAAGGAGGGGTTGAAAGAAGAATATACGAGATTGGTAGGAGGCTTTCTCGTAATCACGAGGTTTATTGGCTTGGTTTAAAATGGTGGAGTGGCAAAGATATGGAGCTTGATGGGATTATCCTGCGGGGAGTAGGAGAAAAGAAGACACTATATGTTGATGGGAAACGCTCTATATGGGAAGCAATATACTTCGGGTTAAAAACACTATCTGGTTTTAAAGACAGTTTTGATTTTATAGATGTTCAAGCGTTCCCCTATTTCTCCTGCTTTTCATCTAAAATCAATTCGATAGTTAAGAAATCTGTTTTAGCAATAACTTGGCACGAATTCTGGTGTGATTACTGGTTTGAATACTTAGGTGCAAAAGGGTTTGTCGGATGGGCCGTAGAGAGAGCGGTATGCAAACTCACAAACAGGCATATTGCTGTCTCCAGAACAACGCAGAGAAGCTTAGAGAAGATAGGTGTGGATGCAGAAGTTATTCCAAATGGAATAGATTTTGAACGAATAAGAAGTATCGATAAAAGCAAGGAGGAGTCCGATGTTATTTTTGCAGGCAGGCTGATAAGAGAGAAAAACGTAGATCTGCTTATAAGAGCGGTAAAACTTCTGAAAGACCATTTCCCAGACATTAAATGTGTAATAATAGGAGACGGACCGGAGAAAGAAGCATTGAAAAAACTTTCAGCAGGTTTGGGGTTAAACTCAAATATTGTTTTCAAAGGATTTTTGGAGAATCATGAGGAAGTCATCTCCTACATGAAGTCATCTAAAGTATTTGTCTTACCTTCGACAAGGGAAGGATTTGGTATAGTCGTATTAGAAGCAAATGCATGCGGTTTACCCGTTGTCACTGTTAAGCATTTCAGGAATGCTTCTTGCGATTTAATAACAGACAACTTGAACGGATTCCTGTGTCTTCCCTCAGCAGAGGCAATTATGGAAAGCATCCTAATGGCCATGGAGAAAGATATGCGAAACGGGTGTTTTGAGAATGCGATGAATTATGATTGGAATAAAATCGTCAGTCTATATAAGCATTTTTTGGGAAAGGTATTGAAATAAGTTTTTAGCGTTTTATTCGTTAGGTGGGCTAATACTCTTTAAAATCTTAGATACTGTGTTAGTGTTGAAATAGGGCTTGTGTTCACCATGAATCAGCATAGAATAAACTATGGGACCCAGCCCGTTTGAAATAATCCTGTTGAATGCTTTCCATGTTAAAACCGATACTGCAGACATCGTCTTCATGTCAACCATAAGAATCCTCCATTTTCTACAGAACTTGGCTGCTGGCGTTGAAACCTCAATCCTCTTGAAGTATGTGGCCTTAGCATACATGCCTCGCCTAGACTTGATTCTTGCTCTAGATAATGCCACCACACATATGAAATCCTTATTCTTAGGGTCTATCTTCCAATATTTGTCATGTTTAACAGCATTAATTAAGTCTTCTGCCTCTCTTCTCGTAAGTCCCCGAAATATACTTTCCTTAAACATAGGAAGTGCTAGTCCTTAATCCTTTTTCAGGCAAGCCACCGTACTTTTTATTTTTCTTCCTCAATCTTGAAGGAAAAAACGCATACACTATCTCCCTTTGCAATACATTGCTCTTTTATTAAGGAAATCTTGTTTGATTTAAAGACTTTATTCAGAAAGCCGTGAAAGATTCCTCTGAGAAACATTTCTAGAGTCTCATGCAACGGATTCTCTTTAGGAAGGGGTGATTCAGTAAAAGATATTTTCCCTGAAGAAGAGTTGTTTGTCTCTATTGAAACCTTTCCTAATCCTTTTTCTTCGAAAATTTTTTGAAAAACCTTGAAAGCATCGTCCTTTTTCTCAACAGGCTCTTCTGCAGCAATGCTTTGGCCAATACCGAAGCCAGCGTAACTGAGAATTATGCCGGAACCGCTTCCGAAAACCCGGTTAACCTCCTGAGCTAATCCAATCAGATCAGACTTCTTTAAGATAATTTTCTTCTCTACCTCCCTTAACGATTCCTTCGGAGGAAGAAGATTTAAAACATCTTCCCTCAGTTTCACACCGTAGCTTACAATTACCCCCTTATCCATCATCTCTCTAATACGTTTATCAACCTCTTCATTAGATATGCCGACAGAATAAGCGATGTCTTCGTATGAAGACCGTGGATTCGTGTTCAATACGGCAAGTATTTTTAGATCTATTTCATCTGGTGTCGCCAAGGGTTTCTACCCTCCTGAAGCAGGTTGTAATTCCGCCACCTTAATCTTATAAAACTCGGCGAGTTCTCTCGCATCACTAGTTAACCTAGGCTTAACTATTAGAGTGGCGTCTTTAATAATCTCTTCAACATCATTCTGCTTAGTATAAAACCTTACTACTGGCGCTACAGTTATATTCGATATATCAAAAATAATGTCGCACACAATCGGTCTGTCATCAGTCAGAACACTTAAGTCGAACTCATGCATAATCCCGGATCTACCTAAAATTTTTACATTTTCCTCAACCTTTAAACCGATCATTGAAAGATATTCTATGACTTGCTTCTTAAAGGCATTACGCTCCTCCTCACTTCTCTTTACCTCCTGCTCTATGGAGAGGGGCCTGATTATTATTTCTTCAGGCTGTATCATCCCGTCGAAAAGTTTTTTCAAAGCCTGTATCAAAGCACCACTATTAGTCCACAGGGCAGTAGCTTCTTTTCTCTCTATACGGCTGCTTCCTGGTGGTTTAGTGAATAGGAGGAGTTGCCGGTTATCCACTATGACGAAATATGGGGCAGATAAACCCATTGTCTTAACCTCCATTATTTCTGCATACTTCTTAAGGTAAGAGATGATGCTGGAGGCTCGTGAAACACCATGCGTAAGTATTTGCGTGCGAACGTTCTTCCTGTTTAAATCACGAAGCTTGTACAATACTCCAGCATTATAAGCCCTCACAAGGTCTGCTCCGAAAGCCACGATGTCAACCTCCTCCTTAGCCTCGTTCAGCATGTCTGAGAACCTAGCGTATATCTGCTCCATCCCCTTCAAGAGTTGGAGCTTCTCCCTCTCCTCCAGTGTAGAGGGCACTTGCACCGTTTTCCATATTTCCATAAGCTCCTCCCTGCTTTTCTCCATCGACATCACTCTTCTCCTCTGTGCCTCTATCAGTATCTCCAAGGCTTTCTCGAAGCCTACTGCAGAGAATTTAGATGGACGGTCTAGGCTTGCCTCTATAATCCCCTTGTTTTGAAGACTCGTCAATATGTTGTATACTTCTGTCCTAGAAATCCCTAGGGAACGGCCTATTTCACTTGCAGTTATCGGTCCAAGTTTTAAAAGCTGTATGAAAACCTTGCTTTCATTGGCCGTCAAACCATATTCGCTAAGCTCTTCGAAAAGCCTTTCAAAACCTTGAAGCTCTTTTTTAGCCTCTCCAGTGGTTGGCTCTTCTTCATTAATACTGTCTGTCATTATTAAAACATACTTGAAGATGTTACTAATTAACTTTTCTAAGAAACCCAGGGTTCTTTTTCTAAAAAGAGATTTTCAGAGACAGTTTTCGACAGGAAATCTTGGTTGGAAAAAAGGTTTTAAACACAAAATCCTTAAGTATAAACTATCGTTTTTCGATTGAAAATGATTGGATTAATCTTGGCTGCTGGCAAAGGTACTAGGATGCGTCCTTATTCTAATGCAATTAATAAGGAGATGTCGCTTATCGGTGAAAGCCCTGTCATAGAGTATAATGTGAGAGCGCTTGCAAATGCTGGGGTAAAGACAGCCTTCATAGTTCTTGGAGAAGGCAAATGGCAAGTATTGGAATATCTACGGGATGGAAGCCGGTTTAACATAGCTCTCTCATATATTTACCAAGATATTGGTGAGAAAGAGGAGAATAAGGGTACTGCTAAAGCAATACAGTCTGCTGAAAAATGGATAGAGGATGATTTCATAGTGATCTATGGAGACTCCTTCTTCCACCCATATGAGTTTCTAAAGGATGAGATTGCGACACATTCAAAAGAGAAGGCTGATGTGACTATGGGAATTTACATGATAAAGGATCATAAGGATTACGGTGTTGTACGGGTGAGTGGTAACAGAGTTGTAGATATTCTTGAGAAAGCTGCAAAGGAGGAGGTTGAGGAAGCTAAAGTTAACAACATGTTTGCTGTTAACTCCGGTCCAATACTTTTTAAAAAGGAGGTTTTCGACTATATAAGGAGAACCGAGGCCTCTCCCTCTGGAGAATATTGGATAACTGATACGATAAGACTTATGATTAAAGACGGTAAAAAAGTGATTGCCTATAAGATACCTGAAGAAGTTTTCTGGAGAGACATCGGGAAAATGGAACATAGAATAGAGGCCGAGGCCTACCTTTTAGGTAAGTTAGGCAATTTCAAGAAATAGAGGAAACTAGTTTCTTAAGGATTGTTCAATAGCATTCTGAATCATGGTTAAAGCATCGTCGAGGCCAATTTCCCGTTTAAACTGGATTCCCCCGATATTCTTCCTACCGCCAGCTCTGACTCCCTCGTTTTTCTTCAACTCTAAATAGACCTTGTTTAAGTCTAATCCTCCCCGCGTAGCAATGGTTGCAGAAACCGGTTTTCCTTTCCTTAAACCTATGCAGAGAATTATGCCTTCGTAATCTTCCTCAAGTTTAAACATGAGCATTCTTCTAGCTGCAGCCTCAAGCTGATCTGAAACATCATAAGTGAAATATACAATGCTACCGTCTATTCTCTTTACGAAGCCATTCAGTTTCTTAATCTTATCCTCCACGATATCCCATTTGCCCTGCTCTTTCTCAACCCATTCTAGAAAACGATTCCAATCCATGCTATATATAGTAAAGGTAAGATCTTTCCTGGCATCTTCCTTCATGCTGTTTAAGAGAAATGCCTTGTTTATTTTATCTGCTAACTCTGTCTCTATTTTGCCAGAATCTATCTGGTCTACTGCCTCCAATATCCTTAAGCCATTCTCATCAATTTCGAGAGATTCTCTTAAAATCTCAAACATAAGTCTTGAAACACTTCTTAAGCCACTGTCAAATAAAACTTCCCTTACCTTATCCGAACTATTGTAAAGTGCTATGAAGGGGGTTGAATGATGATGGTCTATCAGAACATTCCGCCCCACGTATGTTAACCCTTTGCTTAATGGAAGCTCTATAAGTATGCTTTTCGTAACCTTAAGAGAATCTATCTCGCTAGGTTTAGGATATTGGATTCTTAAAGTGTCTGAACCCAAAGCTCTAGCTGTCAAGGAGGCGGCGAAAATCCCGTCAAGATCCGGGTCGCTCAATATAGTGTATTCCGGATGATCCTCTATGAATTGGAAGAGTATTTTTCTACCCTCCTCATATTCAAAGCTCAAGCCATGGTTCCCTCTGCTTCACAGCGTTGTTAAAGCCTTGAGATGCATTATTTAAACTATTTTGTAGACACCTTTTAAACTTAAGAAAAGTAGAGTTCACCACTCAAGTCGATACTTAGTAAGCTACAGGAGGCTCGGTATTCCAAGCATGCTGATTATAATGTTTAAAACCCAGATTATCAGAGCTATTACCACCGCACCGATCCATCCTACTTTGAACATCTTTTTAAGAATAAAGAGCCATACTATTAAAGCTAGCAAGCCCCCTAGCGGTATTCCCAAATACGCAAATACTTCGAAAACAATTGCACCAAGTAACGCAGTAACAACAGAATTAACTAGATCACTCTTTTCACGTTTGCGAGGATATGTCATTACTGCAAGGTATATTACGATTGTCGAGATTCCCCATGCGACAAGGAATTCAACTACCCGCAGTATCATGTGTCGAAAGATATGGGCCACAATTTAAATATTAAGGGTTTTAATAATGCTCAGAAAAAGGATGAAGGCTCCGACCAGCAGACAGTAGTATGCAAACTTATGGAAGCTCTGCTTAACCACGTATTTTTTAACAATTCCCAAGGCAAGATAACCTACAATTGCAGTAACCAAGATCCCCAGAATAATCGTGAAAGATTCTTTCTCGAAGTTAACGTCGCCAAGCTTGACGATACTTCCCCCTATTATGCTTAAAATGGATAGGAGTAGGGAAAACCTGTAGGCTTCACTGCCTTCAACTCCTCTTAATAGGGCTGTTGAGACAGTTATCCCCGTCCTTGAGATTCCGGGAGCAATTGCAGCCGCCTGTGCAAACCCTACTATAAGCGAGTTGAAAGCATTCAAGTCTTTCCTAGGCTTAGAGTATTTTGTTGAATACAGGAGAATGCCGTTAACCAGCATAGCTATTCCTGTTGAGAAAAGGTTTGAAAACATTGTTTCAAAAAAATCTTTCAACAGGAAGCCTATTAGAGCAGTAGGAATGGTGCCGATTATAGCATATATGAAGATTCGGCCTTCTTTACTTGAAAGATCAGGTTTCAACACAGACTTAAAAATAGTCAGTAAGTCTCTTCTTAAAAACCAGATTACCCCAATAAGTGTCCCGAGGTGAAGCATTACATCGAAAGCAACAGAAACATTAATCTTAAGCAGTTCTTGAAAGATAACTAGATGCCCGGAGCTTGAAATCGGAAACCATTCTGCTATTCCCTGAACAACACCTAAAAGAAATACTTCACTGATTCTCGTCTCCGAGGCTTCATAGAAAGAAGAATTATTGGTTATTAAAGGGTTAACGGAAAAGAATAGGCTTTGGATAATCAAGGATATAGGAAAAACGAGGATCACTATCCAGTATCTCATTTGAAGCATGCTTTTCACCAAGGCGTCTTTTATAAAAGTTTCGAGTTTCCAGCTTAAACTATTGCTCTAAAACAGGTTTAGAACTATATTTAATCGTTTTAGCTCTTAACGCTAAGTCGTTTTCTCATAGAACTGGTTTACAGTTGCAGACCATTCGAGAATAAGCCTTCTAATGTGTGTTACGACTTCATGAACATTCTCTTGTTCCATGCGTTGATAGGGAGACTCGATCTTTGCGTGAACATACGCCACATAATTCTCACCGTCTTTCTTAACCTCAATTGTAGTATAGGCATTGAACGGCCTGTTTCCGCCTTTTCCATATTTGAAACTTATGTGGTAAATAATATTTCCGGCTTCATCAACATTCTCATCGTGACTCACTTCTGAAATCTTTAACTCTAACAGCATGCTGCTTTTAGACAGCTGCCCGTACAAATATTTTGCAAACATTTCAACTTTCTCTGTCGAAATTTTCAGTGGAAGCTTTACTGTCCACGTATCTCCTTTAACTATCTTTTCCTCAATCTTCCATCTTCTTAAGAGCGAGGGTGTAGCTATTTTCGCAGCCCTTAACGCCGGAATCATTGAGGAAAATACGGCGGCTGTTACCGCAATCGACATAAGGTAAATCATGTCAAAAACAGAAGCCTTGACATTAACAGGGACAATTACATTGAATGTGTTTAATATTTTGAAAATCAGCATGCTTGAAATATATCCAATACCACAACTTATAAATCCCACTACGGCGGATTCTGCTAAGAATAAGAAGGAAATATGGGTAGGGTTTAAACCGATTGATGACAAGGTAAATATCTCTTTCTCTCTTTCATAAACTAACATGTAAAAAACTACCGCTATATTTAGCATTGTGATAATAATTGGAATAACTACCGTAGAGCCAAAAACCTCTACATAAATCCCGGTAAAATAGTATCTTATTCCCTCTGAACTTGGCATCGTAACGACGAAGTAGTTTCCGAGACGCGACAAGCGTTCGGAAGCCTCCTTAGCCTGGGCATTGTCCTTAAAAGTGCAATAAACTGCAGAAATACGACAGCCCAGTTTCTCTGCAACATAGGCGTTTGTTATCAACAAGTAATTGCCGGGAACAGGCGTAGCACTGGCCATCATACTTGGAAAATAGAGGGGCAGAAAATCAATATCAACAGGCTCCTTCAAGTTTGAAACTGCATCACCATCAAAGATTCCCACAACCTTCAGTTTCACCCCTCTGAAAAACATAACTGTACCCACATCTATATTTGCAGCATCAGCTAAGTATCGGCTTATAAGGACTGAATCGCTTTCAGTAAACAACTTCTCCATCACCCCTTCCTCACTTATAATATTATTCAACTGTTCGAAAGAAGGACTGTCTCCAGAAATTCCTAAAACACCGTAGACCGGTATTCCCTCTATAAAACCTAGTGCACGAGACGTAGTTGGGGACACCATCCTGTAGCCCAGCTTCAAAACCTCTTTTTGAGCATTTATGAAACTTAAGTCCTCGTAAGTCAAATATCCTTGAGGTCTAGATATGATTGAGTAGGAAGGTTTATCGGCAGGCCACGTCTTTACTAGTAAAAGGGAGTTTATTCCGAAATCAGCTCTCATTGAAGTTAAGGTTGCTAAGGCTAGAACCATCATTGTCATGGAAGATAGTGTTAAGAGGGCCCTGGACCTTCTCTTCTTCAAGTTCCTGATTGAATAAGAAATAGCGATTATTATTGCAGGTAAAATCGAAACTCCTCGCTCACTTTTACCCTCCCCTACGAAACGAGGGGCGAGAAACATAATCGCAAAAATTAGAATTGTACAGGCTCCACCTAGTAAACCCAGAGGAGAAGCCATTGAGAAAACTGGGAAAACCAAATATGTTATTATCGCTAGTACTATAAAGCTGATTGCAGTAGCTGTTGCAAAATACTTTTTCTTTTCAACGAACAATGAGCCGATTGCAAACGCGAGGGGGATGATAACCACAAAGATTAAGACTTGGTTTAAACCTGCCTCATTCACCATATTCTGCACGCTCTCAGTTATTGTTTTGCTAGACGTAATGATCTCCTGTTGATAGATAAGAATCTCAAGCGGGTCTGAACTGTTTATAATCAATGAGTTCAGCTCTTTAAGCTGATTCAACCTATACGCTTCAAGCCCCATGTAAAAACCCATATTTCTGGCGTCTTCTACCAGGTTTTCGGCGGAAGCAAGAGCTCTATCTACAGCCGGTTGATTCAATTTAGCTTGAATCATGGCTGGCTGATCAAAATAAATTTCAGAACCACTATGCAGGTTAATAGGATTATCTTCATCTCCAATTTTAACAGTGATCACTCCTAATTTTGAAGATGCTGAAATACCTATTGACAAGTTTTTCTCTGCAGGAACTATAATCATGTTTCCTGTAATATTAAGAAGATTCAAAATATGCGTTCTCTGCAACGTATAATTCAATAGTAAATCGTCGATTTTTTCACCAATTAAATTAACATAGAGTTCTTGCGTCGTAACTACTGAGGCATTAAAGGAAGGGATCTTTGTCAAAACCTTTACAAGAGCACCGGGGCATAACGATATTGTCACCTCTCTTTCTCTACCGCCATAAAGTCTTCCCAATGAGACCATTTTAGGCACATATAAATCGGCTCTGTTCAAGGAAGGCCCTATGATAGTTACCTCCGTGTCAGATGGAACTGTTATAACCGTTTCGTTTAAAATTTTAACAATTCTATAATGATCATTCATCAAAATCAAAAAGTATTGTGGTTTAGATGGCTTGGGATATAACGAGATCTTTAACGGAAGTAACGGTTTAATAACGAAGCGCTGAGAATTCGCGTCCAATTTAGTTCCATTTTTTAAATATAATTCCGTTGAAACTTCAAAGAGATGTTCTGCATCATCATAGTGTGGTGCCTCAAAAACATGTCTTCTCACTAAGGTTGCGCCAGATGATGAGGAAGGAAGCTTAAGCTCGATCCTTTCATCAGATATTACTTCATTCAAGGACCGGTCTATCAAACTCCAGTATAACACTGCATCTAACTCTTCTTGAAAAGCATCGTTTACAACCCAAAGATTTATTCTTGTTGTGGAACCGGCGAGGAAGCATAACGAAGTAACACTATTCTGATAGTCGCCGTCGACCATTATCACAGTATGTATAGGGTTAAAAGCGTTTTTAACCTCGTAATAAGACTGTTTAACGAAACCATAATAGTCTACGATTGACCCGGTGACGTTCGGCAGATAATCGGTGAGCGGCAGCAGGCTTATGCCAATGGAAACGCTATTCTTAAGTATCCTGGTCCTGTCTATTGCACATCTGAGTACTAAAGATTGATAGTTTTGACTTAGCTCAACTAAGCTAGATACGTTATTAGACATGCTTAACCAATACGCGTTCGCCAGTTGCAAATCAAGACCCTTCTCCCTAAGCAATTGTAGAGTCTGTTCATAGGATGAGGCTTGAGTCGAATTCCAAAAACACGAGTTTAAACTAGGCAGGCTCGTTGGAACAATTATATTCGGAAAGATCCCTCTGTAATAAGTATAGCGAGTCCAGCCATCTGTCCCCCAACCATAATCAAAATACGTTTCATAATTTCCGGAATATGGCAAGAGTACAATATCCGTCTTAACTGTTCTCGCCAGCCTTTCTAATTCAGAATCCAAGTAATAGTTCACTCTTGAATCATAATACATCGACTTCTCATTCATCCAGCCGGGAAGCGTGTGGGGACGAATTATTATGACTGACGGATAATTATAAGTGAGTAGCAAGAACTCAATAAGCTGTTTCTTAACTAGTTCAGAATAGCGTTGTGAATAATCCAGAGACGGATAAGAGCCTAGAAGAGGAAAATCAGCCTGAACTATAACGCCTTCTATAGAAGTTAATTCGTAAAATTCCTTGGGGGCGACATGAGCAAAAGCCCTCAGGAAATTAATATTACCGTCCTTAAGAATGTTTAACGTTTCATTTATTTCTGGGTAGAAATTAGTTAAAGGATAGTATTTTGTAAAATAGGCACCGCCCCTCAGGAAAGTGTTTACTTCATTTATCTTTAAATAAGGACGAGGCCATGAGAAAGAAGCTTCTAAAGACCTTAATCCGAAGAATGTTTGAATCGAGCCTGCATAAGCATCATTCTGGTATAGGCTGATGTTAACAGTATAAACGTTTGACGCTCCTCTGTCCCATGGAGCCCAGAATTCAGGGTTGGGAAGAGAAATATCAAACGTATACCATCT
>JAWCNV010000018.1:0-30090 GCA_038848185.1 Thermoproteota archaeon
TAGATGTCTATTGATACTCCCTCAACCTCCCCCTCGTATTTTTTCAGGAAGTCGTTCTTTTGAATATTCATCTTAATCTTAAGCCTAGTTAAATCCTTGAAGTCAATTATGATGTCTATATCCTTTGACTTTATTGCTTTTGTCAAAAAGTAGACGGCCCACCCGCCTATTAAAACGAAGTCGAACTCTCTTCTAAGCTCTTGCAGTATTTTGAAGCTTCTATCTATTGCTATATCATTCCAGAACTCCATCTATAATCTCCTCCATTTCCTTAAGGAAATCCTTAGCGTACCAAGACCTTAGGTTCCACAGGTCTACGAAGATTTGAGCAATCGGAGCAATCTTGAATTTCGTAAGGTGCTCGTCGAGGTTTAAAACTATCAGGTTCGGCTTTAGTTGCGTGCTCTCTTTTCCAAATCTTCTTTCAAAGTCGCGTGGCATACCATAGACAACGACCTCGCTATAATCAGAGGGAACTCTTTTAAATCTGAATTTGAAAGCCGAGTATGCGGTGAAAACAGAGTTTGCAGGAACCTCGCTTTCGATTTTCTCAACAGAGTCATCCACGTAAGTTTGGTAAACAATATCTTTTTCCAGCCTTCTGATGGATGCCCAATATAGCAGAACCTTCTTTGGATCCAACAGATTGAAACCAAACCTCTTTTTCTCTATCGCATTCATTTGCTCTAAAGGTCTTAAGGCATAATTCACAGTACTCAAAGATATTTTGCAAGCCTCTTTAAGTTCAAGCTGCTTAAAGAATCTGTTACTTTTTTCAAGCACACCGTACAGAATTTCTCTGTAGACACGCTCCTTTCTCATGTTTCTATCTCAAGAATATTTATTTATAAAGCTTTCGAAAAATATCGAAAATATTATTAGATAGGAATAATTCCCGGTCTAGGAGCGAGTTCATACGTGAAGCTGTTAAGCATCACTTGGGCCTGTTAGGGAGATGAGGGTGATTCGGATAAGGAATAGCTCGGAAGACAAGGCTAAGGGGGAGGTACTTAACTACCTTAAGGAGAAAAAGAAGCATGGGCTAACTAGAAGACGGTAGATTATTGAAGATTTAAGATTTCTAGAGGTTGATGGTTAGAGAGTCTACGCCTTTTACCGGGACTATTAATGTGCCCAATGCATCAGCTTTGACGGTTCCTCCTTCAGCCGACTGAACCCCTTTGACGCTCCTCAGCAAGATTGACCATGGTTTAGATACGCCCTTCGTCTTAACCTGAATGCTTTTTCCTGCCCTACTCACCTCAATAACCATAGCTGTATCACCCTTGACGGTTGGCACGCGTGCCGAAGCCTTAGAGCCACCCTGTAGCTCGAAGACGTGGAAGGTTACTCCGTCAGCGTAATCGTAGTCAGGCCTCTTGTCGTTTGCGCCAACAGGAATAACTGTGTTTGGCCTAGCCATCAGTGGTAGGCTTAGGTAACCATGCTTCTCACGGACCCACCCGGGGCCTTCAACCACGCTTCCTGTTATGAAGTTTGTCCACCTTCCTTCGGGCAGGTAGTAGTCAACAGTACCGTCGGGTGAGAAGACTGGTGCCACTAGAAGCGAGTCACCCAGCATGTACTGGCGGTCAAGATAGTCGCAGGCAGGGTCGTCTGGAAACTCAAGCATCATAGCTCTCATCACGGGTATACCTTTCTCATGTGCTTCGCATGCTGCGTTGAAAATATAGGGCATTAGCCTGCACTTGAGCTTTGTGAAGAAGCGGAGAACCTCAACCGCCTCCTCGTCAAAAACCCATGGAACCCGGTAGGTACTGTTGCCGTGTAAACGGCTGTGCGAAGACAGTAGGCCGAACGCGCACCAACGCTTGTACAGGTCTGCAGAAGGGGTTTGCTCGAATCCCCCGATGTCATGGCTCCAGAAGCCGAATCCCGATAGGCATAGGGAGAGGCCTCCTCGCAGGCTCTCAGCCATAGACTCGTAGGTGGAGGTTGAGTCTCCACCCCAGTGGACTGGGAACCTTTGGCACCCAGCGGTGGCTGAGCGTGCGAATAGAACAACCTCTCCTTCCCCCAGCTTTTCCTTCAAGGCTTCATGCACAGTCTTGTTGTAGAGGTAAGTATAATAGTTGTGCATCTTAACAGGGTCTGAACCATCGTGGTAGACAACATCTGTGGGGATACGTTCTCCGAAATCGGTTTTAAAGCAGTCCACACCCATATCCACCAGCTCACGTAACTTACTGCTGAACCAGCTGCACGCTTCAGGGTTCGTGAAGTCAATTATTCCCATCCCAGCCTGCCAATCGTCTGTTTGCCACACATCGCCACTGGGCTTCTTAAGCAGGTATCCGTGCTTCACCGCCTCGTCGAAAAGCTCTGACCTTTGAGCAATGTACGGGTTGATCCAGACGCAAACATGTAGTCCACGGGACTTCAGCCTCTTAAGCATCTCGCGTGGATCAGGAAAGACCCGGTTATCCCACTTCAGGTTGCACCAGTGGAACTCTTTCATCCAGAAGCAGTCGAAGTGGAAAACGTGCAGAGGTATGTCTCGGTCAGCCATCCCCTGGATGAAGCTGGTTATTGTTTTCTCATCGTAGTCGGTGGTGAACGAGGTGGTTAACCATAGGCCGAAGGACCATGCTGGCGGCATGGCAGGCCTCCCTGTTAAAGCAGTGTACCGGGTTAGAACCTCCTTCGGCGATGGCCCGTAGATTAGGAAATACTCTAAGTATTCCCCTGGCACGCTGAACTGGACTCTTTCAACGTTTTCCGAGGCTATTTCAAAGGAGACTGGTTCAGGGTGGTTGACGAAAACGCCGTAACCCCTGTTAGTCATGTAGAACGGAATATTCTTGTACGCGTATTCGCTGATGGTTCCAGCATCCTCGTTCCACATATTCACCACTTGACCGTTCTTGACGAAGCTTGTGAACCGCTCGCCTAACCCGTAGACACACTCTCCCACACCCAAGGAAAGCTGCTCCCTCACATACCTCCCCTCAGCAGTATCCATGATGCCCATGGCTCTCCAACTGCTGCTAGTGATTACTCTGTCACCATCCTTGAACGTTACCCGCCAGCCCCCTTCTTTTTCAACGCGAACAGTTAAACGCCCGCTGGTTAATGTTGCTGCATGCGCATCCTCATGAACCTGGACTCTTGTCGTCGGGTCAGTGTTTATCTGGAACACGGGTTTTAATGGTTTCTTACCCTTGTGGTGGTAGATCTGCACGCGGATAACGTTAGGCATCGGAGATGAGAAACGGATGGTTAAAAGGGGTAGGCCTATAGTGTCAGCGCGATGGGTTAGGCGTCGGGTTGCAGCATAAACCGTTAATGAGTCTGGCGCAGCCTCAACCTCATGCACCTGCACAGGATAGTATGGTATAACGCTTGGGCGCATTCGCCAAAGCCCCTCGCTAAATTTCATCTTTACTCGGATTAGATACTTACAGGTCGCATTATAAGTCTATCCTTGTTCAGAGCGGGTTTGCAAGTATGCAAAACTGGTTAAAGAGCTTAATCGGATGTTTCGATGCTAAGCCTATATTTCCCCTCACCCAAGTAGACGACCTTCCCTTTTTCCACCGCCTTTCTCCATCTTAACACGTCAAGTTGCGTTAACACTTTCTCCTCATCTTCACTTCTCTTTCTCCGAGAAGGCCGCTTGCTGTCTCCGTGCCTCAAGACCTCTATCATAAACCTCGCCTTGTTTTCCCTAACGTATCGCCGGTACTCAACTTCCACTCTTCTCAACCTCCACCCTCAGTTGTTCAAGTGCTTCCTGAGTCCCATCGCTCCTACTTTTCTCCTCGAGATAGGACCAGTCTATTTTATCCTTATGGAGAATCATCATCCTCTTAGCCCACCTTCCATCATCATCAGATTTCCAGTGAACATATGCCCTCAATCTGTCAGCAATAATGTCTTCTATTCCGATCACATAGGCTGTTAGACCCCCTATCTCTATCTTGGTGAGCTTTTCTATGCTTCCACTCAACACAAAGCCAGGAACCTCCACTGCAAGGTCAAGCTCCTCGCTATACCAGTGTCTTCCATGCTTCCTGAAACCCAGTTTCTCAAGCAGCATGCTCAGCTTTTCCCTCTCTTTATAAACCAAGTCTAAGTCAAGAGTAGAGTATCCTCCAAGCGTGTAGAATTCGACGGCAGTCCCACCTACGATTATTGGTTTCTCCCCCTCGCTCTTTAAAGCCTCAACCAAAATCCCTGTGAAGAAGATCTTCCTCTCAAGACTGTCCCTGATTCCTCTCGCCTTATCCAAAAGCCTATTAAGCTCCATCCCTCTAAAAAGGATTGTGCCACGTAGATTTAAGCATTGTTCATGAAGAAGGATTCCACATTGGTGGTGGAGCTTCAGAAATGGGGATTTGCTCCTTACGCATATCTTGGAGATATAGAATTATTATGAATACTCCAAGCATTACTAGTATCAAACCTATTGAACGGAGCACTAGTGTATTGATAGGTAAAAATTCCACAGGTGCCTCAGTTTTAAGGATTAACACGTCCTCGCCCAGCTGCTCCTTATCTCCAAAGACTCTTACCGTAACCTCCTCACCCTCCTCCACATGAATCGGGAACCTTACCCAAGCACTCTCACCTGGATTAAGATTAATCTTCCTAGCCTGCTCGTAGCCTGCTTCCGAGAGCACAACTATGAAGAAGCCTCTTTCATCCCCTGTGTTTCTAATATTTACTAGAAGGGAGGAGCTTACGTTTGAGAACCTTGCCCCAAGTATTTCTGCCTTAAGCCTTCGAGCAACACTTGAGAAAACAATCCCGGGAATTTCAAGCGTTAGAACATAGTTGTCTGGAGCGTCAGCCTCATTCGTATTCAGCCATTGCAACCGAGTGCTGTTCGCAACTGAGGGTGGTTTCGACCATGAAGGGTCTGCCGAGAAGTTTAGAAGCTTAACGTCTCCTTTGAACCTCAAGTCTATCACGTCTATCCAGCTACGCGGGTCTCTGAGTGTGAAGTAGTCCACTATAGCAATCTGATAAACATCGTTATCAAGTCTTGCGAAACTACTGGTAGTGTTGAGAAATATTTCGATTGTTAAGGTTACTGCCCCCTCAAACTGGTCCATTACACCCGGTAAACCAGTATTGCATAAAACGTGTGCATCCTCGTCTAGCTTCGAATGGGAAACAATGTGGTATGCTGCTTTAGAAGGATCTGAGGTAAAGAATAGTAGCATCAAGCTTACCGTAGAATCCTCCTCATCCATAATCTCGCTGATAACATCCCTGTTTGAAAGCAGGCTTCTGCCGCTTGCGTCGAACGGATGCTGCTTTAAAGTAACTCTGACAATCCCATTATTCATGAACTCTGCCTCCATGTTAAGAGCAACCAAGTAGTTCAGCTGAGGCTTTGTGGAGAGTGTTAGCGATGCCAGTGTTGAGACTAGTAGAACCAACATCATTATTTTCCTGAGCTTCAAGACTGAACCCTCCTGAAGATGAAGTAGTAAGCGTCCGTCTCAATATACATTGCTTGACAGTACAGCATTGTTGAGCCTAGGAAGTTCTTTTCCTCAAAACCGTATTTAACATGGTATTGGGAGAAGTCTCCTATTTTAACAGTATTGCCTTCAAGAAGCTCAACGTCAACCCATCCCACATGTGGCACGTATATCTGGGGCCATGCGTGGCCACCCCAGTTGTCCGATAGCTCGAAATCTGAATCAGTTCTCCTCATCCACATTGTGACAACATCCTTGTCTTCCAGAAGGTAGATGCCGTGTGCAACGCGGGAGCGTACTCCAAGTATTCTCGCAAGGGTTACGAAGACATCCGCAACCTCCTCACAGTCTCCGAAAACGGTTAGTCTACCGTTCTCAATTATCAATGCTTGTTCAGCCCCTCTCCTCCACATCGGCTGATAATCAAGATGATCAAGTATCCATTCTCCAATCCTTCTAGATGCAGAGACGGGATCCCTAGCTTCAAAACCTATTTCTCTGGCTATTGAGAGGTAAGTCTGGTTTTCAACAGCCCAGTATCTTTTTCCTCCAGTGTTCTCCCTGACCTGCGAATAATTTAACCAAGGAGTGTTATCCATGGTAAGCCGGTATTCCTCAACAGTCAATTGAAGCGTAGCGTTGAGCCAGAGGGCTCCACCCGCAGGCAGGCTGATGTTGTAAACCAGTATCTCAACACCGTCTTCACTGCTCTTCCTATATAGAGGGGTTAGGCTCGTCCAGATCAGTTTAACAAACTGGTTGCTCGCATTAACTGGGAGCCACATGTAAACCAAATCTACCACAGTATTATTAGAGGGGTTTCTCAGGAGGAAGCTCTGTTCTAAAACATATGTGTAGCTATGTCTTTCAAGATACTCAATACGAGCCTCTTTAAAAGTGATGTTTAAATCAACATCGCGAAAAGATTGAGGCTGAATCGAGAAGGACCAGAGCATCATAGCGACTCCTATTATGGTTAAAACCAGTCCTGCAACGAGTTTTCCAGATAGCATTTTTAAGCTAACGGGAGTATTCTTCTTTTTAAGTTTTCACCGATTATCTGAAAAAAGAGTCTTTCCTCTGAAAGTATAGCCCAATGCCGAGTCTCCAGTTATTTGTACGTCATTACAAGTAGTTTCTAGCTTTTTAAGAAAAACGAGGCGATAAATTTTATAGAGAACACATGTTTAATAAAGCGATTGAAAGGGATTAATCATGAAAGCTCTAGCCGTCAACGGGTCTCCGCATAAGGAGGGTTTTTGCAAGAAGGTTTTAACAAGAATAGTCGAGGGAGCGAGGGAAGCGGGAGCAGATGTAAACCTAGTGGAATTGTCTAATAAACAGTTGCAGCCATGCAGAGCCTGCGACAAGGCTGAATGCTGGAGCAGTATGAAGTGTAGCATAGAGGATGATGCTCTAGAGCTAAGAAAGCTGTTCAACGAGTGTGATGCTTTAATATTTGTGGCTCCAGTATACTTTCTTTCAGTAAACGGGCTTGCTAAAAATTTCATAGATAGGATGAGAAACTATCATGGAGAAGTTAGGTCTTCCATAGCTGTGGCTGTGGCCGGAGGTACTGGTAAAGGCTGCATAACTGCACTCCAAGAAGTCTGCAGGTGGATGATACTGGTCGGGTTCCACCCTGTTGTGGCTGAGCCCGTTACAAGATATAATTTAGACCTAGTTATGGATCGGGCTAAGTCTTGGGGCAGAATGCTAACTGTGAAAACTTCTGGCGCAGGGTGTCGAGCCAGCCTGTACAACGGGCTTTTAAAGTTTGAAAGACTGCCTTACATGAGTTATACGGTTGTAGACGAGATACTTTATTTAGCTAGGTCTGCGATCGATGCCATCTCTAGGAGGGGTCTAGCAGAGCAAACTACGGAGCTTGCGATCATGGTGGATAAGGCTGAAGCCGAACTAAGGCTTGGCAAGCTGGAGGAGGGTTTAAAGAACGCTGTTGAGGCACATGAGAAAAGTATGCAGCTATTCAACAAAATATTTGAATCCGGGAAATGAGCCTCCAGTCGTTCTTATTCACCGCTTCTTATAAACATACTTGTCTCCAAGCCGCAGAATAACGACCTCCAGAAGCAGACCCCAACGTTGAGCAATATCTTTCACAAGCTCAGGTTCCTCACGGGTTCTCCGCCATATGTCCCAGTGCACAGGTATCAGTTTACTGGCACCCAGATCCCTAGCGGCCTCAACTACATCGCAGGCATTCATGTAATACTTATGTCCCCTCGGGTTCCTGCCTAGCGCTAGAATCGCTACGTCAATGCCTCCCTGCTCCCCGATTTTGGAAAAACTTTCAGAAAACTTGCTGTCACCCCCGTGGAAAATAGCAAGATTACCGGACCTTATTATGTAGGAGATTGCCGACTCGGCATCAGGATCATTCGCAAACCAAGCATTAACCACAATATCCCTAAGAGTAAACGATTCACCGGGTTTAAGACTGGTAATTCTGTTGTTCTCGATTCCCCATGCTAGAAATCTTCTACACGAGGATTCAGGCCCAATGAATCTTGCCCTAGTCCTTTCAGCAATTGCTTGAACTGTTGATTTCTCACAATGATCCTCGTGCTCATGGGTAGAGAGTAAGATGTCGCAATCCACAATCTCCCGTGGATCCAGTGGTACAGCTATCATTCTCAACCAGTCGCTTGAGGCGCTTGCACCAAAGTAGGGGTCTATGAAAAGGGTTGATGAGTGTGTCTTTACGGCTAAGCCTGCTCCCCCAAGGCTCCAGAGCACTATAGAGTCTTCCGGTACGCTAGTCTCCTCAATCTCTTTGAGGAGTAGCCTGCCCCACTGGCTCACTTAAAATCACCTTTAGAAGAACCCTCTATGGCTTGCCTATTAATCTTGTGCCTCCCAAAGTTGAAACACCCTATTAAGAAAGATCGAAACTACTATTCGTAACTTATATCTATGCTCAGAAAACTACCCCCAGTTAGCGATAATTCTCTTTCAAACGTTATTTCAACCTCGTCTTCACTACCTAAAGGTCTACATTCAACTTTTGAACCATCGAAGTATGCTTCTACAGAACGAACCTTGTTCCTCAGCTTCTCCAAAACTATTTTCCTGATTCTCAGATCGTTTTTTGCTGTTTCGACTCTTATCTTCTGATGATTGTTTTCCACGGTTTGCGTAATCATTCCCCACGAGCCTGCTACTGTGAAAAGCCCTTTGAAACCCTCTTTACTCACTCTCGGCTTGAACCCCAGCTTAAGGTTGAAGCCGTCGTAGGTTAATCCTTCTAGAGCAGTAAGGACGCTCCATGATGCCATGGACCTGTAGTAGTGTCCACCGCACTCCAAGTGGTTCCAGTATAAGCCGTATCTGCAATACCTTTCATGCAGCTCCCTAAGTATAGTCATGGCTTCGCTTAACATTCCCTCATGTATCATTTGAGAAGCTACTGCAAACTCCATCCCTGACCAGGGAGTATCCATCTGGCATTCAACCCGGTAGGGTAACCCTGTTTCATTATCGTATTTCAGGTCGCCATAACAGGAGGGTCTCTTTCCTCTAGGGTAAGCCCCGTTGATCAAGCCTTCACCTGGCTTAAAACAGTTTTTGAAAACGTTTCTCAAAGTCTTCTTAGCCATATCTCTGTCTATTGGATACGGTAGGCTGCAAAGCTGCGAGTACCATAATCCCATGAGTTGAGTTGATAAACAGGCTTTATCACGCATGCCGCTTACAGGGTCAAACCAAAGGTCGAAATACTCCCCGTTCCACAACAGTTTCACAATGTTTCCCGCCGCCTCCTTACTGATACCTGCTAACTCAGCCCTATACTGTTCATCACCAATGAGCCCTGCTGCATCCTCAAGAGCCTCGAGAGCCGTAACCCATATCAGGCTAACGTATGCTGAGACTCCTAGGAAACTCCAAGCATCAAAGGTCTGGAAGCCGAGGGGCAGGTTAGTGTAGCCATGAAGCAACGATGCTATGGTTCTTGCAAACGTTTCAGGCAGCCCCTTTAAGAGGGGAAGACTCCAGAAGTTTTCAAAGCCTGATGGAGTAGTATGGTAGGGGAGAAGTAGCCCTAGTGGGTCGTTTCTGAGCGTGCACTCAGCTGCATCCTTAAGATTAGCCCATAGCTTCCTAACTAGGTCAGGGTCGCCTGCCCACAGGGCATCTCTGAAAACCATCAGTATAAATTTAGGCATTACGTCAATCATGTGGTATGCGTCAGGAGTTTTGAACGAGCCTGTGAAGAAATGCGGGATCCTGCCTTTAGGGTCTTTACCAGTCTCTGCCACGATTGCAGCAATGTTCTCAGAAAACTTGCTGGGGTCTGTGAGTATTGACGCATCGTTCTTAACCTTCTCCTTAAACCTAGTCATGTTCTCCGGGTAGGCTAAAGCATAGATCTCATAGTATGGATATAAACCAGATTTAAGCTGCCAACCTGCATGATAGGACAGCCACTTCTTCTCAAGGTCAGGGAACAATTGTAGAATCATGTAGGAGCCGTAGAAAGCTACGTCAGTAGTGTTCAAGCCGCAGCAACCATAACCCTCCCATATGCCGAACATCATGTCTTTTGTATAGTGGGTTGATTTCACCAGTGTAGTGACCTGAGAAGCTATCAGGTCAATCAACCAGTCCTCTAGGCTCGTATTATACAGCAGGTCGTGGAAACGCCGAGTATACCCATAAATGTAATCCATGTTCTTAGCGACGTATGTTGCTACTTCAAGAGAATTATTAAACCAATTTTCGTAAGCATGGCCAAGCCGCTCCCCCTGCGAATCATAGAACCCTGGGAAAAACCAAGATAGTATGAACGTGGCTTCAGCCTCATCCTTAACATTAAGCCGTCTACACATAACGCTGTAAGCCTCACAAGTATCTACGCTCTCCCTCGATCCTTCAACCGCACCGTCATTCCTAACGTCAACCCAGAGCCTAACCAAGCTCGAATTATTCTTTGGAACCCCCGTCCTAAACGTAAACTCGTCTCTCGGACCAGTGGCGAGAAGACTCATAGACCCCCCGTGCAGCGGGCATGTGGAGAGCATTTCTTCAGCAGAATAATCTATTGCTGAACCCACGTTTTCAACATCTACAATCCTGCTCTTGGCCTTGGTTCCCTTAAACTTGAAAGCTAAAGGATTTTTCAACCCAACTATTACAGATGCTTCCAAGGCCTGATCCATCTTATTGGCGAGCCTAACCTTAACGATGACAGCAGGAATAGCTGAGTTTTTAGAGTCGCCCGGTATAAATGGGGAGAGGAATTCGACTTCAACATTCAGCGGCACATCCTTATCCCTGTAGCTTAAGACGGTCAGCGGAGGCTCCCCCTTCATCTCAACCTCGTCAACCGGCCTGATCCATGGGGCGGAATACGGGTTTCCTCCAAGACCATACCGCACTGGCATATGGGGGAAGGCTAAGAAATTTGGGTCATGTTCAGTTTCACTTGCATGTGCACCAAGAAGCCTTATGATAGGTTCCCCATCCTTAGGCTTAATCCTTAGGGCTATGAAGAAATCATTCTTATCCATGTACTCCAACTCTCTGTCAGCTGTTCTCAAAGCCCATTCCCCGTTGTTGAAAATATGCCACTCGTAAAACCGTCCGTCACCCCTGACTTCAAAGGACCCTGTGCCTATTCCCCCTAAAGGTACGCCTGACAGAGTGTGGTAGCTTGACCTTATCTTCATCAGCCTTACTACATATAGGCTGGATTTAGGTTTTTTAAATATCTTAGACCTTTTTTAACCCTATACCAGTATTACAGCCTCAGGTTAATTTACTCGTCTCTAAGTCAAGAATATTTTGAGAAAACCTATAGGGATTTCTCGACTACCTAAGTTCTTCAAGCGAGGTTTAAGGATTAAGCATATGTGAGCCGTCGCATGTCTCTACAGTATTCAGCTCCGGAAAGCCTTCTCTGCAGGATGCGAAACCTATTGAAAGCCCTTCAGAAGCCTCCCTAACCTTTAGAACGAGGTCTCTCCTAAGCTTTCTCGGCATGTAAGTTGACCTGCCTACGCGTTCACCGCATGCGTAAACATCCTTAAGCTTCGCCTCCAGATCCGGGAAGGCAGATAAGACCCTTGAGAAATTATCCGGCTTAACCTTGTAAGTAGAGGTTGTAACTTGTCTAACTCCTGCTTCAGAAGCTGCCTTTAGAAGAATACTGATTGAGCAGGCATCATCGTTAACCCCTGGAATCAACGGGTCTAGCCTAATCATCGTCGGGATCCCGGCTCTGCTTAAAGCTTCAAGAGCCCTCAGCCTCTTAACTGGATGCGGTGCAAAGGGTTCAAGCTTCTTCGCAACACGCTCGTTTAAGGTCGTAACCGTCATGCTTACGCAAACCCTTCCCTTGGAAAGAATATCTATGTCTCTCATTACTAAATCGGATTTCGTAACGATGAGTAGTTTGAAGCCGTTATTAATTAGGAGGGGTAGCATCTTCCTCATCTGAAGGTTTTGAGCCTCCTCAGGAGTATATGGATCGGAGCTGTTAGCCATAGATACGGGTTTACTTCTGTCTAGTCTCTCCAGCTCTCTCTCAAACCTAGGAAGAGAGATATTCTTAACCCTAGGCTGGAATGCCCTTGGCACATATGACGTTATGTAGCAGTAGGTACACCTATGTCCACAGCCCGTGTACGGGGAGAAACTATATTTTTCTGGGCATGTACACATCCTGCTATGCCACGGGTCGAATGAAGTTATGAACACCAAGTCTCAGCCTTCTAAAAAGGTCAGGTGCAAGCGGAGATAAAAGCCTTTAACGATTTTATTCGTATTTCTTAAGCGTCTCCTTAAGCATTCTCTCCGCGTATGAGACCATTTTCTCCAAGGTCTGTCTGCTCCTCGCCTCTGCTGTCAGCTTTATTTGCGGAAGCGTGTTTGAAGCCCTTAGAACAAACCAGCCTTCTTCAAGCTCAACCCTAACACCGTCCAATGTTACAGTCTTACGACCCTCCTTCTTGAAGAGCTGTATCAGGTCTTCAATTGCTTGGAACTTAACTTTATCCGGAACATCATAATCCTTTTTGAAAGACTCGTATTTAGGCAGAGCCCCTATCAACTGTGAGAGCTTCCTTCCTGTTGAAGTTAAGAGCTCGGCTATTTTAAGCGTTGCGAAAACAGCATCGTCTAAACCATACATTTCTCCAAAGTAAAGGTGGCTTGATATTTCTCCGCCGAAGTAAGCCTTCTCAGAAAGCATTTTTTCAAGTATGAACGTGTGTCCAACCCTGCTCATCACAGGTATAACGCCGTTTTCCCTACAAACCTCCTCAACCAGCTTTGAGCAGCTGACCTCGTAAACTATTTTCTCACCAGGCTTATTCCTGAGAAAGTGTTTCACGAACAGTGTTAGAATTATGTCTCCACGGATAACATTGCCCTCGTCGTCGACGAAAAGAGCCCGGTCGCAGTCGCCATCATACCCAACTCCGAAATCATAATTGTCGTCTCTAACCATACCCCTTAGAACTCTAAGGGACTCTTCAGTTGGCTCAGGTGACCGAGAGGGAAATGCTCCATCAGGGCAATCGTTTATTGAGTCAACCCTCAACCCTGATCTTTGAAGAACCTTTTTACCTAGGATTGAGCAGGAACCGTTTCCAGGATCTATCAAAACTTTCAACCCGGCCAACTTACCCTCAAATTTTTCAATCAGGTAATCCTCATACTCCTCTAGGACTTTTTCCCTCAGGTTTTTTACCCCGCTTTTATAAGCTGCGTGTCGGAATGCTTTTTCGTCAATTATTCTTTTAACCTCCTCTAAACCGGTTCCCATGCCGCATAATCGGGCTTTCTCCCTGCACAGCTTAAAGCCGTTCCACTCGGGAGGATTATGGCTTGCCGTCACTATTACACCGCCATCTAGGTTGCGGTGGACGACAGCAAAATACACTATTGGAGTGGGCACGAGCCCTAAGCTTAGAACGTTTGCACCAGTTGAAGCAATACCATCCATCAAGGCTAGTGCCAGACTGTTGCTGCTATTTCTAACATCCCATCCCACAGCGATGTTTCTTCCTTCGCCACCGAGATAGGTGGCAAAGGCTGAGCCTATCAGTCTAGCATCATCTTCAACCAAGTCTCTTCCGTATACTCCTCTTATGTCATATGCTCTGAACACTTCTTCCCTCAATCCGTCGCAAATAGTGTTGAAGCCTAAATATAAATTGATGGCCTACTGGAAAATAACCAAGAGGTTTAAGAAGTAAAAAGACTGATGAGAAAACAGGTTTTTAAGGCAGAGGACGCATTGCTTCTGGTGGGGGAGGTATTTCTAACATAAATGCTTTTGGATCCTGTTGCAAGCTGCTTAAGAGAGACTGTTAGAGTTAAACAGTCTGCAACAAGGCTGATGATCCTGTATATGGCTGAGCGAAGAGAATTCCAAGATCATGCGTATTAACAGGAAGAACAGCGTTACAATCCTGCTTTACTACCATAGTTGTTAAGAAAAACAATGTCCTCAAGCCTTCGTTTAGGAACATGCAGAACCTTATTCTCATCCTTCCAATATTTCACATCATCCTCCTTCATGTCCTCCGCAACAGGGGTCTCAGCTCTGTAGCCAAGTGCTACTACAAAACAGATTTTGCAATACTCAGGTATCGAGATAAGCTTCCTGAGTTTCTCTCGGTCTATTGAAGCCATCCAGCATGCTCCAATCCCCTCTTCCCACGCCACTAGAATCATGTTTTCTATCGCAGCAGCACAATCAACCTCTCCACCCTCAGCCTTCTTCCTCGTGTTAACTAAAACAATAATGTATGCTACTGGTTTTTCACCTTCTTTAGGAGTACCTTCTGGAGCAATGTACATAGCCCATTTGAGAGTGTTAAAAACTTTGTCGAGCAGAGTTTTTTCAGTTACTAAAACATATTCGCATGGCTGGATGTTTCCACTGGATGGTGCAAGCCTAGCAGCATTCAGAAGCTTCTTTAGAATCTGCGTGGGGATAGGTTTCTGAAGAAATCGGCGTATTGTCCTACGGCTCACAGCAGCCTCATACACATTCAATTTAATCACCTTAGATTTTTAAGACTAATAATGTCTTCTTAAAGCTATAGGATGTTTACAGTTCGTTTTAATCTCCAGCCAGAAAGCTTTTAAAAAAAGATAGGCCTCTGAAAAATAGCTTTGCCGACTCATGTAGTAGATACATCGGACAGCCCTTATGCTAAGCTACGTCCAGTATCAGTAGAAGAAGTAGAATTGAAGGAGGGTTTCTGGGCTAAGCGTATAGAGAGACTTAGAAACGTAACCATCCCTTCCCAATACGAGCTCCTTGAGGGCACCGGTAGGATTTATAATTTCCGGAGAGCCTCTGGAAGGGAGAAAGGGGATTTTCAAGGCTTATGCTTCAACGATTCAGACGTCTATAAGTGGGTTGAGGCAGCCGCATTCCTGCTTGCAAACTCTTTCGATGAGAAGATTCGAGGCTTAGTTAATAAAGTAGTGGATGATATATGTGCTGCTCAGGATGAGGATGGTTACCTTGACACTTTCTTTTCCGTCGATAAAAGGAATCAGCGCTGGACAAATCTGAGGGATATGCATGAACTCTATTGCGCTGGACATCTTATTCAGGCAGCCATTGCCTTACGCAGAGCGACAGGTGACCAGAAGCTCTTCAACACAGCAATACGTTTTGCAAACCATATAGTGAAGGAATTCGGACCAGGTGGGAGAAAAGGAGTTCCAGGGCATCCTGAAATAGAGATGGCGATGATTGAGCTCTACAGGGAGACGGGGGACGCGAGATACCTAGAGATGGCTAAAATCTTCATAGATAATCGTGGTAAAGGCCTTTTGGGTGGAGGCACTTATTTTATAGACCATAAGCCGTTCAGGGAGCTTGACGAGATTATCGGGCATGCTGTTAGGTCGCTGTACCTTAACTCTGGAGCGACCGACCTCTATATGGAGACAGGGGAAAAGAATCTTTGGGACGCTTTAGAAAGGCTTTGGAACAACATGACTAGGTGTAAGATGTATGTAACTGGTGGTGTTGGTTCTCGCTATGAGGGAGAGGCTTTCGGCTTCAACTATGAACTACCCAATGTTCAAGCCTATGCTGAAACCTGTGCAGCGATAGCAAGCTTCATGTGGAACTGGAGAATGCTGCTTGCGAGTGGAGAAGCGAGATTCGCAGACCTGATGGAACTAGTATTGTACAATGGGATTTTATCTGGGATTTCGGTGGATGGTAGTGAGTATTTCTACGTGAACCCGCTTGCAAACCGTGGCGACCATAGGCGGCAAAAATGGTTTGAATGTGCATGCTGCCCACCTAACATAGCAAGGCTTCTTGCAAGTCTTCCCGGATACTTCTACAGTGTTTCCGGGAAAGAGATATGGGTAAACATGTATGATCGAGGCGTTGCACATCTAAAGCTTAACGATGAAATCATTACTGTAACCCAAAACACCGATTATCCTTGGAACGGGGACGTTGAAATAGTTCTAAACCTGAAACGCGACTTAGATTTCATTTTGAATCTTAGAATACCAGGCTGGAGTGAGAAAACAGAAATCAGTTTAAACGGATCTAAGGTAGAGGAGGCTGTTAGACCCGGATCCTATTTCAAACTATGTAAAACTTGGAAAGATAGTGATAGAGTAGTCATATCTTTTCAAATGATGATTAGAAGAATATCATGTAATCCTTTCATCTATGAAAACTTAGGTAGAGCAACGTTAGCCAGGGGTCCTCTTATATATTGTTTAGAAGGAGTCGACAATACTGGGTTCGATGTTTGGGACGCTTTAATACCCAATGATGCACCGCTTAGAGCAGAATGGATGCAATCCTTACTCGACGGGGTAATGGTCATAAGAGGGGAGGGGTATGCCGCAGATTCCAATTGGATGCAGGATAGCCTATACCAAGTTGATTCAAGAACTAAAGCTAGGAAAGTTGAGTTTTTAGCAATACCGTATTATGCTTGGGCTAACCGTAAACCAAGCCCTATGAATATTTGGCTCAGATCAATACCGGAATCAGACGATTCCTCATAGAAATACGCTAGGGTTAATTTCAGGTGTTCTGTGACGAACTCGGGATACTCATAACTTTAGCATTAAGAATTCTAACAATGTCTACCGGAGATATTTCTAGAGTAGCGTTGACAGCCCCTCCTCCAGCGTAAACTTTCTCGTTTGACAACAGGGATTCGTCAACCATGGCAGGTATTTGCTTTATGTGTCCAACAGGAGGAACAGCTCCTGCTTCATACCCTGTGAAGTTTAAAACCTCATCCCGAGTAGCTAACCTGAGCTTTTTGAAACCCAGCATCTTGGCAAGCTTATCTTGGTTAACTTTACGGTCACCAGACATAATGACCATGAGTGGTTCCTTCTTCTCATTTACGAATACGATTGTCTTAGCAATATCCTTAAGGCTAAGCCCGAGCTCCTTACTAGCCTTGTTCGCCGAGTATGTTTCACCATGAAAGAGTATCCTGTATTCAACACCCAGCCTCCTAAGAAGGTTTTCTAGATCACTGCTCGTCAGCGGCATGTCTAAAAGTGGTTGATAAGCTGGCTATATCCTTTTTGATAACCGTGCTTCCAGAAACATATTGAGAATACAATTTGAAAAGTGAATTTATTTCTCTTTATTATCCAAAATACGTTTCTAGTGTTTAGTTCAGGCATCTAGGCTTGAGACTTCAACAAGGTTCCGGAGTATTCTTAAAGCTAAATCTTTGCTTGTCTCTCTTAATCCGCAGTCTGGATGTATGTAAGCAATCCTCTCGATTCCGGTTTTAGACATAATGCTCCTAATTTTTTCAGCCGCATCACTTATGGTTGTTAAATCGCTTTCAGACGCAATGTTAACCCTCATACATCCTACTCCAATCTTCTTAGAAAGCTCTCCGCAAACACTTAATAGGAGATCAATATTTTTCGGTGAACCTGCAAACTCTAGGCTAAGCGTCTCTACATTATTCACTCTATTAAGAGATCTTATTGCTTCAAGACTTAATCTTCCACATACATGTATGCTTGTAAGCTTAGGATCCAGCCCATCCGTAGCAATGTTTAGAAGGTCGTGGGCTAACCGAGGGTCTAGGAATCCTGCGCTAATACCTGGCTCATCTATTTGAGTCAAACCCTCGTAGGATTGTATATGCTTCAAAATCTTGTTTATAGCGAATGCGGCATCAGAATACAGCTCGACGTTTCTTATACTCCTGTAGGGGCCTGCACCAGCCAGTGCAGCCGAGAACCCGAATGTTATGGGGCCGGTTACCCCCACCTTAATCATGTTAGTGTACCCCATTTTCTTAATGTGGCTCATCGCTTCAAGAAAATCCATGACTTTAAATGATTCTTCAGCATTCTCCAAGGGTCTTATCAGGTCCACTATGTGGATAGTAGTGTCCTCGGCTTTAACTCCCCGCATAGAGTTGGAGAGGTATGAAACCATGTCTGTCCGCTGCTCCCCGTCGGAGACTATGGAGATGCCTGTTTCAACCTGAAGGTTGACAGCAAGCCGGATCGCCGTTTTAAGATCCTCGTTAAGCCTTGGGAAGCTTCCGATAACGGTTGTGATTAGACGCATCTTAAATACTCTAAATAAGTCTTGTTTTTAAATATTCTTTGAATCTTCCTGGAGTGGAGACTAGTAATTGTCAACGCTTACAGGTTAAAGATTTAAGTTAGGAAGAGCGTGAAATTCGAGTTCAGTTTGGATGTAGAGGAGAAGATCGGGCTGGTGAAAAGCGTTGGGGAAGAGATAATAACGCTTGAAGAGCTCAAGACACTTCTAGAAACTAAGGATCATCCGGTGGCGTATGATGGTTTTGAGCCTTCGGGTCTTTCTCATATAGCGTTCGGAGTCTTCAGACCTTTACTGCTGGAGTCGTTAATAAAGGCAGGAATACGTTTCAAACTCTACTTGGCAGATTGGTTCGCTTGGATAAACAGGAAGCTGGAAGGCGACCTCGAGAAGATCCGACTCTGTGGAGAATACTTCATGGAGGTATGGAAGGCGGCAGGCGTCGACTTTAACAGTGTTGAAGTAGTCTGGGCAAGCGACCTTGTTAATTCAAGCGAATACTGGAAGAACGTTGTTCAGATTGCTAAGCTGACGACAGTCTCACGTGCAGAAAGAGCTTTGACGATAATGGGCAGGAAGAAGGGCGAGTTGAAGGAAGTCGCCCAATACTTTTACCCGATGATGCAGGTTACTGACATATTTATGCTCGGTGCAGACATTTGTCAACTAGGCTTGGACCAGAGGAGGGCTAACATGCTCGCCAGAGAAATCGGGCCAAAGCTCGGCTACTGGAAGCCTGTTGTAGTAAGCCACCACATGCTTATGGGTCTTCAAGGAGTCAAGGAGCCGGAGGGCTTCGACGAGGATAAGCGTATAGATGTCTTAATAAGCTCTAAGATGAGTAAGAGTAAGCCGGAATCAAGCGTGTTCGTTCACGACTCCAGAGAAATAATATTTAAGAAGGTTTTATCAGCATACTGTCCAGAGAAGGTTGCAGAGAATAATCCCGTACTAGATTGGACTAAACACATAATCTTCAGAAAGTTCGGAAGCCTTAAAGTTGAAAGACCCTCTAAATACGGTGGCCCACTGGAGTTTCACTCGTATGAGGAGCTGGAGGCAGCCTATGTTAAAGGCCTCCTCCACCCGCTAGACCTGAAAAACGCTGTGGCAGATGCGATAGACAGGCTGGTTGACCCTATAAGGAGACATTTCGAGGAGAACAGTAGAGCCAGAGCACTATACGAAGCCTTGAGAAAAGCCGAGATATCTAGGTAGGGTAAACCTTTTTAAAAAGCATTATTCTCTTAGCCTAGATGAAGATACGGTCCGTGACGCTTTTCATCACATCAGGAGAAACCCAAGGCTTTAGCGAGCGTATCGTCGAATTAGGATCTAAGCTTTCACTCAGCATAGAATCCATGTTTCTCTCAGAAAGCGTGTGGAGCACTAGGGCTGCACTTCCACCTCTAGGAGGGCAGGAATCCCCTATGAAGAGGGCTTCACAGCTTCTTGACTTAGACATTGTAAACTATGTTTCAATAGGACAGGTTGAAGACACTCATCCTGCTTTAAAGGAGGTTGCTGATGTTGCTGAGAACGGCGTATTCACCTCGATAAACCTCAGGAGTATCAACAACATTAGCATGGTTGAGAATGTTTTAAGGAAGACGTGTGAGGAAGACCCTTCTAACGGGAGCCGAATATCGATTAACGTAGGTGAGAACATAGTTACTCCCTACTTCCCATCAGCCTGCAACCTGCATGGTGAAGAAGGCCTCGCAATATCCCTTTTGTACCCAAGCCTACTTAGAAACAAGCTTCTAAGCCAGTTTCAAGATATTCTCGCAGAAGTCTACGCCTCCACTGAGAGAGTTGGATTGAAGCTTTCTGATAGTCTAGGAATAAAGTATCATGGGATCGACGTATCCCTATCACCATGGATGGAGGAGAGTGTCGCCGAGATCGTGGAATTCACCTCAGGCTCTAAAATGCCGCTTCCAGGAACATACAGCACGATAAGAGAAATAAACAGTCTGATAGAAAACGCTGTGAAAACATCTGGAGTAAAGGCTACAGGATATAATGAGATTATGCTCCCGGTTGCGGAGGACAATGTTCTGAAGGAAAGGGCTGCTGCAGGTGATGTTAGGCTAAGGGACCTTGTGCACCTAACTTCAGCATGCGTAGCAGGCGTTGACATGGTGGTGCTGCCGGATGAAACACCGGGAAACATTGTGAGAGGGGTTTTCAAAGACCTGTTTGAAATAAACAGGGTAAAAGGAAAGACTATTGGAGTAAGAATGCTCTTTGCACCTGGAGAACCTGGTGAAACCGTTAAACTCAAGTTTTTTGGGCAGACACCAGTAATAATGCTTTAAAGCTTTATATCGTTAAGCGAAGAATAAAAGGTAGAATGGGGGTAGTTCACGGGCCAGATGATATTCTCAATAGGAGGAGACGCATAGAAGCCGCAGCTAGGGATCTTAATCCCGGGGTCAGGGAGCTTGTTCAAAACATCGTGAACTCTTGGAGTGGCGGAAAATCCATGGAGGAGTTGAAGCGGGTCATCGGTGAAGAGAAGGCTAGGCAAATAGTTAAAGAACTCAACCTGTCCGAGGATTAGCATAAAAACCTTGGCGACATTCAGCCATTGAAACCTATGGTAATGTTTCTCCCCAAAAAGTAACGTAGTATCCGCCTTCGCAGCTTGCAACCCACCTTCCGAAAGGAAACCACGATACTTCATAGTCGCAGATGAGGCTGTATAATCTTGTTCCATTAGGCCATATCACCCAACCCATAATTCCATCTTTATGCGCTTTTTCCAAGAATACTTTATCGTGAACTTCCTTATCATCTAACCAAGGGGCTCAAGCCAGAATAAAGACAATCAGTAAAGACAGAAATATGATATTAATGGCTCTGTTGGCTTTCACATCTTTCTACATGTTTACTCGACTTATAACTTTAATGGCGACACTAATAATAACTAAATATGATTAAATCAACCCTCATGGATCAATCGAACTACAGCATCGGTTAACGACTCCTCATCCAGCTCCGCCCTTTTATAAAGATCCTCAAATGCTCCAGAAACTTCATATCCACTAACGCCCAATCTCTTTACCTTAACCCTGTAACCTCGCTCCGCTACAGCCTGTAATACAGAGGCTCCCAGGCCAGTATTGATGTTGTGATCTTCATAGGTCACAATTCTGCCTGTTCCAGCAGCCTCGTCCAGTATCTTCCAGTCAACCTCTAGTGGGCAAGGAACATTTACCACCGTGACGCTGAAACCTAGATCCCTTAATTTCTCCCATGCGGCAACCGCCTTGTGTACGAGTGACCCCATGGCGAGTATTGCAGCATCCTTTCCACGCCTCAGGATCTCTGCCTTCCCGTATTCGAACTCGTAGCTTCCTGCAAAAGCTTCTCCACCATTTTCATCGGAGATTACAGGTATCTTAGACCTGCCGACAGCCAGCAGGAAGTTCCCAGAGGTTGAAGCAATATATCTAGTTGCCCTATCCGTCTGGTTAGCGTCTGCAGGCACTATAACCTTAAAACCGAACAGGTTTCTTGGAACACCCACATAATCTATGCAATGATGAGTTTTCCCGTCTTCCCCAACGTTAAGCCCGCAATGCGTGACAACAACCTTAAGGTTAGTGGAATTTATGTCGTTAAGCCTATGCTGGTTATAAGTCTCGTCAACGCCGAAAACTCCGAAATCCACAAAGAAGGATACGACTCCCTGTATTGAAGCAGCTCCAGCAATAGTCGCAGTCGTGTGTTCCTGAACACCCACTTCAAAAAAGTTTTCAGGAAACTTTTTAGCGAATTCGGTTGTCCTAACGGATTCCGCTAAGTCACAGTCGAACACGGCTATGGGAACATTGCTTCCCCCTTGGGCCTCGCCTAGATCAACCAGCGCGTTGCCGAAAGCCTGTCTTGTTTCCATTGAGGAACCAGCCTTATATGTTCTGGGTACACCAGGCTTAAGCCGGATAATGTTGGAGCAGGATGCTTTGTCTTCGTCTCTAGAAAAGCGTCGCGTCTTAAACTCAGAGGCATATTTCTCTCTAAGAACCCTATATTTTTCAAGGTCGTCTTCGAGACCAAGCTCCTGCATCGCCTTCTTATACTCGTCTATTTTAAGCGGCATACCGTGATACTTCTCCTGATCTTCCATGAAGGAAACACCTTTGCCCATAATGGTCCTAGCTATTATCGCGGTCGGCTCTCCGTCTTCAACAGCCTCCACTAGAGCATTATGAAGAGCCTTAAAATCATGCCCGTCTATTTCGATAACTTTCCAGCCGTCAGAAACATAATTCCCCTTTATATTGACTGGCATTACGTCACTAGCTCTACCAGATATCTGCTTATTATTGTAATCTACTATCACTGTGATGTTTGAAAAAGCGTATTTCTTTGCAAACCTTCTTGATTCAGCAACCTGCCCCTTAGCCTGCTCAGCATCACTCATGGCAACGAAAACATGGTAGTCCTCCCCCCTCACTCTCCCTGCAACAGCGAAGCCGCATCCCGCTGAAAGACCTTGGCCAAGGTTCCCAGTACTCCACTCCACACCCGGAGCACTCTTCTCTACATGACCCTCGAAACGGCTACCGGCTAATCTGAAGGTGGCTATTGCCTCCTCAATATTGAAGAACCCAAGCCTGCCTAAAGCAGCGTATACCCCTGGTGCAGTATGGCCGTGGCTGACGACTACACGATCCCTAGCCGCCCAGCAGGGATCCTCCGGCTTAACCCTTGCGAACGAGAAGAGGACTAAATACATGTCTACGCTAGATATCGACCCGCCGGGATGCCCTGAGGAGGCTAGCGTCGTCATCTTAATTATGTCGCCTCTTGCAAGCCTACTTAATTCCCTCAGTCTCTCTAGTTTTTCTTCTGCAATCCATCTCCTGGGAAGATTCATGAAGAAATAGTTTGTCTTTGAGAAATAAAAGGTTATCGCGTAGAAAGATGCTGCCTTAAATGTTTTTCCGATTCCAGTTCTTTGATTATCTTGCTATACATCGCCCAAACATATTGGTTGATGAAGCAGATTTTCATTCTAGCCCCAAGGCCGATAATTAAAAATGAACCTATTCCTTTATCTCTATCAGGCACTCCTTGTTTTTCTGAACCATCTTCAAATCTACAGTGTTTAATTCATCGTCATATCTATAGGAGACGAGGTCTCCGCCTATGCAGTTAACTTTCAACGGTCTGTTTTCACCATAGAGCATTATTCTCCATGTTTTCTCGGAGGGGCCCATCTTAAGTCTTAAGCTACCGTTTTCTCTAAGTGCCTCCATAGTGAAAACCTCGTCGAAAAAGTAGTTCAAAAAAGCCTTATCCTTCACAAAGACTTCAAGCATCATTTCTTCAGGCTTTTCACCAGCATGTTCCACAGGAGGCATTCTAGGTATCAATGAGTTCTCTCTGACGAATAATGGTATCCGGTGCAACGGCAACTTCTCCCTATTCCAACACCCTCCTTGAACAGGCTTCCTACTCCACCAGTTTAACCATTTTCCTTGCGGCAAATAATATTCTGCATCCCCCTCCTCGTTTAGAATAGGTACTACAAGTAAGCTCGGACCAAATAAGTATTCTAGATCAATTCTCCTAACATTTGGATCATCCTGATACTCCAATACTAATGGTCTCACTAGAGGGATGCCTGTTACACATGCCTCATAGGCATGAGAATAAATATAGGGAAGGAGACTGTACCTTAGGCAGGCAAAATCTCTGAATATCCTAACGGCTTCCTCACCATACTCCCATGGTTCTCTTGGCGTGGTTCCGTGGCATCTTGAGTGCGAACTTAAAAGGCCCCATTGGGACCACCTAACGTAGAGAGCTTGGCTCGGCTTAGGTCCTTGAAACCCACCGATATCATGGCTCCAGAAAGGTACACCGGACATCGAGTAGCTAAGCCCACCGCGCAGTACGCACGCCATGTCCCCGAAAGTAGTGTGACTGTCGCCGCTCCATTGAACAGGGTACCGCTGTATCCCAGCACATCCAGAACGCCCCCAGACTAGACCATTACCCTTTCCAAAAAACTCTTCAGCGGCTTCAAAAACAGTTCCTTGGTAATAGAGCGAATAAAGATTATGCATTTGGGCGCCGGTCTTCCCATTGTAGAAAACCGCTTTCTCCGGGACAGCCTCACCCATATCGCATTTAAAGACGGAAATACCCTTTTTGAAAAGATCTAGGTGTTTTCTTTTATACCATTCTCTAGCCTTCGGATTCGTAAAATCAACTATAGCTACCTCACATAACTCAAAGTCAGGTATATGGATAATTTTACCCTCATTATCTTTCAGAAAGAACCCGTTCTTAACTCCTTCTTCATACATGGAAGTACCTTTCGGAACATAGGGTTGCTCCCATAAGCATATTCTGAAGCCTAAGTTTCTAAGTTTTTTAGCCATATCCTCAAGATCTGGAAAAGCCTCCTCGTTCCATTCGAAATCGCAACAGTGTTTAGATTTCATCCAAGACGGGTCTATATGCAGTACATCGCATGGTATTTGCCGGTCTCTTAATTTTTGAGCAACCTCTTCAACTTCCCTCCTGTTTTGATACGCACATCGAGACATCCATAGTCCGAAGGACCATAAGGGAGGTAGACTAGGACGTCCTGTGAGTTCAGTATACATTTTCAAAATATGCTTTAAGTCAGGACCGTAGAACACTATATATTCTAAATAATTTTTCCAAACTTCAAATGAAATAGAATTATAGCAATACTCAGAGCCTACTTCGAATATGATTTTGCTCCCCGTTTTAACAAATAAACCGTAGCCTTCACTCGTAACATAGAAAGGGATATTCTTATAGCTTCTATCAGAGGAAGTTAAAGTAGTATCCGAATTCCAGAGAAAAAGTGTCTGTCCGCGCTTATCAAAAGGCCCAAATCTTTCGCCGAAACCGTAAACCGATTCGCTAGGCCTCAAATATACACTTTCAAAGAATCGCGTGTCTCCATCTTCAATCTTATAGCCGAGAGGATATACCGGAAACCAGCTGCGGAGAATGCCCGAAGTATACTCTTCGAAAAAAACCTTCCCATTTCTATCCGATAATTTAATGCACCAAGGTTTTTTCACTATTTGGCAATTAATTCCACTTGAAAAAAACGTTAAAACATCTTCGAATTCTTTAACCTCGGGTTTAACAGGCTCCAAAATTCTCTTTATCATAAGCGGCTCCAGTTCCAGATTTGGAAGCTCACCTAAACCAGCTCTCAACATTAAAGCTTTTTCTCCCAGAAAAGAAACCTCTACTTGTAGCGGGTTACTTTTAGGCTCGGTTTCAACTACTAGATTAAGCTTATCATCTTGAACAGTCCACGAATCTACGTGCGAAGCATAATAGTATTCCCAACGCGACTTATCGAAAATAGGTTCCCTTTCAACTTTATGAAGGTATTCTTGATAATATCTTTTACTGAAATAACTTTCCTCCATGCAGGATCTGTTTGAAGCAACTTAGAGAATTACTTAAGCTTTAAGCTCTTCGAAAATATTTAAAACTCTACGTGCACACTAAGAAATTATGCCGAAAGAGCTAGTTGCAATAGGACCCAGGGAACCAGCACTTTTAGAATATGCTGAAAGACCTTTAAAAGAAAAAGAGCTACGAATAAGAAGCATCTTCTCGGCAGAAAAACATGGCACAGCCTTAGTATTTTACAGAGGGGAATCCCCATTTCCAAGCAAGTATTATGATCAAGAGCGTAAAATTTTTGTGAGCAGAACAGAAGAAGCATCCGACTTCCCGTTTCCACTTGGCAACATGACAGTCGGCATTGTAGAGGAAGTTTCTCCAGATATTTCAAAATTTAAAGTAGGCGACAGAGTCTACGGTTATCTTCCGATTAGAGAAACACATATCGTTTCAGAGGAACAGGTTATGCTTGCTCCAGAAGGCGTAAGTAATGAGGAACTAGTATGCGTGGATCCCGCAACTGTTGCACTCATGGCGGTTAGAGAAGGCCATGTAAGGCTGGGCGACCAGGTTGCAATTTTTGGAATGGGAGCAATAGGTCTTTTAGCACTGCAGATGTGCAAAATATCGGGTTGCCTATACGTTATTGCTGTTGACCCAGTAGAAAAACGTCGGAGCCTCGCTGAGAAATTTGGAGCAGACTATGTGATTGACCCGGTTTCAATGGATGCAGGTATGAAGATTAGAGAGTTAACAGATGGGTATGGTGTCGACATTTCACTTGAAGCAAGCGGCAATTATAAAGCCTTGCATGAAGCGATTAGAGCAACTAGATATGGTGGTAACGTAATACCTGTCTCATGGTATCACGGAGAGGCTCGCGGCCTCTATCTTGGCGAGGAATTCCACTTCAATAGGCTAGCATTAATATCTGGAGCTCGGGTGGAGAGCGAACCGTATAGGGAATATCCGCTTTGGGACAGGAAAAGAGTATACTCTACGGTAATCGAACTATTTGTTAAAAAGAAGCTGGATGTTCAGGGAATACTTGATCCAATTGTAAAGTTTGACCAAGTAGTTGAAGCCTACAGAAGAATAGATGAATATCCCTCAGAAAGCGTAAAGCTAGCAGTTACTTATACTTAAGCTGGTGACTATCAGAGTCTATGGTAGCTTCAATTTATAGTCTTTATCAGCATATGCCTCAAGTATCTCTCCGAAGTATGCTTCATGATAATCGTCACCCGAATAATAGAATTTAACTGAGTTAGGAATTCTTTCCTTCTCTAAAGGCGTTCTGTAAATAATTGAACACTCGGCGTGTGCAACACATTGCTTTATTATAGGTGACTTAACTTTCCTAGGAGACAACAGGTCAAGCCCGGCTTCCTTAAACTTGTTTATTGTCCTACCAGAAATGGTTCCACATATTGAAACCTGCTTCTCCATGTCTCTATACGGGATATTTAATGTAAAATCATTAGCGTTCTCCAAGACCTGATACGTATATCGGGATGACCTCACGAAAACAACAAACACAGGACGCCCCCATAAGACGCCTGTAATACCCCATCCAATAGTCATAACGTTAGGACCTGTTTTCTCACTAGTAGAAACTAGAAGAAGCCCCAGTTTATTCAGTACTGGAATGGCTTGGTTTGCAAATTCAAAAGCAGCAATATCTACCTTTTCCATTGGTTGTGGAAGTAATAAGAAGATATTTAATATTTTTGTCTTCTGAAGGTATTTTTAAATAGTTTGCATAAACTATATCAATTACCGCCTACCGAAGCTCTCATGGCATATCAAGACAGAAGAAGCTTTGCATTATACCAATTGTATAGCCAGATAATGATAATAATACTTGCTGTCTTGAACACCTACTATCCTCAATATTTGAGCGTTACCTTCATAGTTTTCATACTAATCTCTTTCGCTATGTCTTTCTTAAGACTGAGATCTCAAATCAGAGGATCGTCTATTGAACAGATTAAGGAGATAAGGAGAAGCAAAAAACTCTATGAAGAAGAAAGCACTGAGATTTTAAGACTTATGGCATTGGATACACAGCTCACCCAAGAGATGAAGCCTTTAGCAATATCATCTTTCCTAAGCTTGTTCGCCATTTTCATCACACTAGCTTGGTATTACCTATATTTCAATTTTGCAGGTAACTTGGCGCACGATCCCTCCTTAACAGGTCCTTTGAGGTTCCTGATCTTCCTAATTGGCTACGAGGTTCCATATTTCATAATGTTTGCGATAAGCGTTAGGCAAAATAAGGCTGCGAAAAGCTTTGCTCAGATTCTCCGAAGCTATGCTATTTTCGAATCAGGGCTGGTTGGGCAAGGAATAGTCATAAAGCCCCCTATGGATAACTATGAGATTAAGCTCGACTCGGAAAGAAAATTCGTGGAGCTAGTTAGTAAAGATGAGAATAAGCCTGTGCGAATCAGGCTTTACAGTTCAAAACCTGATGAACTTTTTGAATTGATTAGAAATTTGGGTTCTTAAGAAAAAGATTTTTGATTAGAGTTAACCATGAAAACTCTTTTAAGACACAGTATCAGAGAAGTCGAATTCTATTTTACCGTATTCTCTTGTGATTGCCCTAACCATTATCTTGTGAATACCGGGTTGGAGACCATTGGGCTTCTCTATCGAGAAAATAATCCTATCGCCAACAGTAAACCGTAGCGGAGACTTTGCGAACTCCTCCGCCTTGGAAACCATTCCACCCTTCTCCATAGTTATTTTTTCCGGAGGCAATTCCTCTCCATCAACCGCCAGAGTGAAACCGCCCTCTATTGTTCCGGACCCAAGCCTATTTAGCAAGGAGAAGCTGAAGCCAATCCTATTTCCGTTCGCATCTAAAATATTTTTCAAGGATCCTTTTTCATAGAGCTGCCTCAGCATGAATGCTGGAATCATCTTTAGTTTTTAATAATGCCTTCAGTCATATAAAGGTTTCGCAAAGACCAAAGATATCCAGACCATTACAGATTCGTCAGCTATTATTCACAATCCCTCTATTTCCTTTTTTAGCCTTCTAAACTCGAGGTCAAAAGTATCGTTAAAAATTTTATATATCGGTTTTCCTTTTCCAAAAAATATGTCAAGTAGCTCCAGAGTGTTGAGAGGAGCATGGTATGTAACTTTCGTCTTCTTCATCTTCGTAGTGCTTCATTATGCGGATAAGTTTCTCGTATCCCCGCTTCTGCCTTTGATAAAAGAAGAATTCCAATTAAGCTATACCGAGTTAGGAGCTATTGAAACTGGAGCCATTTTAGTGGCGGTGATTTTCATGCCTTTATGGGGCTATCTTTTCGACAGGTATACTAGACCACGTCTCGTGACTCTGGCCAGCGTAATCTGGAGTGGGACAACAATACTCTCAACATTCTCTAGGAACTATTTCGAACTCTTATTCACTAGGTCTATGACGGGAATTGATAATCAGGCGACTAGTGGCTTAATGTCTTTTCTAGGAGACTATTTTCCACCTGAAAAAAGGGCTACAGCATTAGGAGTCTTACAGGCTGCGGAAACCTTCGGAGCATTGATCGGCGTGGTTATAGGGCTCAGTATAGGAATTATCTTCGGATGGCGTAGTGCCTTCCTTTTGACAGCAGCACCCGGAATCATCTTAGCCATAGTTATCCTACTGACTGTTAGAGATGTTCCGCGCGGAGGTACTGAGCCTGAGCTTGTAAGTGTCAGAGATAAGCTTAAGGAAACTTTTTCAGCGAAGGCTCTTAAAAAGCTCTTGGAAAGAAGGTCCGTTTTGTTCCTTTATCTTCAAGGTTTCTTTGGAGTCTTCCCATGGAACATACTTTCCTATTGGCTGTTTACCTACATGAAGGAGGCGAGAGGGTTTGAAGAGGGTTCGCAATTACTCGTAATGCTGGCAGCACTTATATCTATGGTTATAGGTAATGTGTCAGCCGGCATTATAGGCGACTGGGCGTTTAAAAGGAATAGAAGAGGGAGAATAATTTTTGCTGCACTCACAGTCATCGTAGGACTAGTCTTTTTTGACATGGCATTTCTAATTAAAGGAGGAGTAGAACTCTTTCTAATATTAGGTGCTATAACTGCCTTCTTCATGCCTATGGCAGGCCCATGTGTCTCCTCATCAGTACAAGATGTTGCTCTTCCAGAAGTAAGGGGGTCAGCTATGGCTATGCTGCTTTTCTTCTATAATGTGGGATCAGCGTTCGCACCCCTTATCACGGGGTATGCTGCCGACAGCATAGGTTTGGAACCAGGAATAATTACTATAGTAAACATTACTTGGTCAGTATGCATAATCCTTCTAAGCACAGCAGCAGTTTTTATTCCTAGAGATATCGAGTGGAAGAAAAGAGCTCTTTCTGAAAGAGCTAAAACTCTTGCCTTTAAATAGGTGAATAAAAATGGTCTCTTATTACAATCACCCAGACCTGTTCGAAAGAAAAGTAAGAGTCTTCGAGGAAAATAGTCTCTCCCAAATCGCTTTTCCAATAGGAGGCATAGGCACAGGGACTGTTTCTTTAGGAGGAAGAGGAAACCTTAGGGACTGGGAGATATTTAACAGGCCAGGCAAGGGTAAAAATCTGCCCTACACTTTCTTCTCCATCTGGTTTAAAAAAGGTGATGATGCTT
>JAWCNV010000019.1:0-28099 GCA_038848185.1 Thermoproteota archaeon
TCGAAAACCCTTCGTCCCTAAGAATATGTAGCGTTTTAACAATTCTCTCATGCATTTCTCCCTTAATTCTTTCAAGCTGTTTAAATGCTCTTCTTTCAAGAAAAACACGGTATTGTTGCAACTAGTTTGTCTCTCCTACTCAATCTCTTCCAGAGGAATGTATTCTACGTCTCCCTTTTCCTTAGCCTCTAAATACTCTCTTATCGCTTCAGCCTCATCTTTTAACGGCTCGTCGGAGCCGATCAGCCTCTCCTCCACAAGGTCCTCCAGCCTCTCAACCTTGCTGCGAATAAGCCTAACTTCCTTCAAAACCTCCTCTAAAGTGCTCTCAGACATCTCCTTCGTCATACTATCGACGATAAGGTGAATATAAGGATTACCTGAAAAAATATTTCGATTGAAATGGAGGGTTTAAAACACGTGTTAAGACTTAAAATTTTCAAATAGGCTCCTTCAGTCTACTCTGAGTTCACGGAATTCCTCGTTAGAGCTGGTATTGACTTTGTTTCAATCAATCCTGACGCTGCAGTGTTCAAAGCTCGTTGCTAGCATTGAACAAAGGATTATGCTTGAGAAGGCGTTGGGACAAGTTAAGGTGAATCCTGACTGGGACCTGACTGGAATCCCCCTGATCCTGACGTGGAGTAATCCAATCTCTGACATCCTTGAATAGTATTTAATTCAACGTGTTTTCTTAACATTTTTGCAAATTCCACAATCTTGATTTCCTTAGCAGTATCCTTATTCCTTGACTTTTTTTATGACCATAGGTTTATAAGGCGAATCGGCCTTCAGAATAGTGGAGGGAGTTGGCTGAGGTAACTGTAGCGAAGGTTAAGGAATTGTTCGACCCTGAGGATGAGCTAGTCTTCATAAGAGTTGGCGATGTTTACATAGTGGAGAAGCTTGAATATGTTCGTATCTTAGAAAGGATGAGTGCGAAGTTTAAGGATCTATCTGAGGAGGAAAAAGAGAAAACGGCCTTGGAGGCTAAAAAGTGGGCGAGGATAAAATAGTTTTAGACACTTCTGTACTGATAGCTGGAATCATCGGAAGCAAAGCATCGAAGGGTATTCTCATTAGGATACTTAATGGCGAGCTTATTGCGGTGATTTCAGATAGCATTTTTAAAGAGTATTTGAAAGCCATCCAATTCGACAGGGTTTCCGATAGGATTGATGTTTCCAGAACCTACCTCGTCTTGGATAAACTTTACAGGGTTTCTTTGAAAGTTACACCGAAGGAGAAATTTAAGCTTTGCAGGGACCCGGGTGATGACGAATTTCTCAATGTTGCCTATGAGGCTAAGGCAAACTGCATTATCACACTGGATAAGGATCTGCTCGATTTAGGGAATGAGGCTAAGAAGCTAAAGCTTAAGGAGCATGTGATTAATATACTCAGGCCTGAGGAGTTTTTGGAGGAGTTAAACAAACGAGTTTAATAAGGATGTTCAGATAGGCCCCCCAGTCTACCCTGAGTTCACAGAGTTCTTGGTGAGGACTGGTATCGACTCTATCTCAGTTAATCCTGACGCCGCAGTGTTTACTCGCAAGCTTGTTGCAAGTATTGAGCAGAGGATAATGCTTGAGAAGGCATTAGGTCAAGTTAGGGTTGACCCTGACTGGGATTTGCCCGATTCTCCTAGGATTATTTTTCTCTTCTTTCCTGCAACTTATAGAATTTGAAAATCTTATCTTTAGGGAAATGTTTTTGTGGGTTAATCGTAAAAATAGGGTTTCAATTCTTCTTCAGGGATGAATCTTAGGACTTGCCTGTAGATAGCTTTCAAAGTTCCCTTATCCAATTCTTCATGGAGAGGAATAGTTAGGGTTTGCTTACTCCCGTCTGGCAGGTTTCTCCTTAGTTTCACATGGCTTCCTTTCTGAGAAACTATCATAAACCCAAATCTCGACAATATTTTGACTACGTCTCTCCCACTTAATACTTTAAGCCTCGGCATAGGAGGGGACTTCCATGCTGACTAGTATGGAAAAGTCTGGAAGAATATCCCATTCGCTCAAATCCTCCCCTTCCAGATGGAGGCTTATTGCTTCCCTTATGTTCTCCACGGCCTCATCCAAAGTTTTACCTTGACTGACAACCGGCAGGTCAACACACTCTGCAACATAAAATTTCTCCCCCCTGTAAATCCTTACTTGAATAATTTTTTTCATATAGCTTTAATAGCCGTCTCCGCATTCTTAAGCTTTACTCCGTAGGGGATAACTTATAGATTGCTTAAGGAGAATTAGGCTTTGTTCAATTAGTTTAAGGCTCCTTCAGTCTACCCTGAGTTCACAGAATTCCTTTTTAGAGCAGGCATCGACTCTGTTTCGATTAATCCTGACGCTGCAGTGTTCACCCGTAAGCTCGTTGCTAGCATTGAACAACGGATTATGCTTGAGAAGGCGTTGGGTCAGGTTAAGGTTGACCCCCAACTGGGGCCGGTCTGATCCTGATGAAGAAGAGTAGATTCTTTTAAAACTCGTATTAACTCAAAAGGTGACGTTTAAAGAATTATTCTCATATTCTAATGCTAGCATCCGGAATGTCTCTACTACAGGTATCTTTATGTGTGCATATCCTTCTCTATATTCGAATGGGATTGAAGCCTCATCCGGTAAAGATATGACTCTGCGAGGAGTGCCCTCGATCTTCAATCTTAATAGGATGTCGTGTACCGGAATGTTTGGTAGCCCGATTTCAGATTGGAAGTTAACGATGTTAATCAAGTACTTTTTCTCTTCTGGTTTATGAACTTGGGTGATCTCTACGCATTCTGGAGCGTTGGCTTCGAATGAGAAGGGTTTCTGCGCCAAATATTTTACGATGTGTGCAAATATTGATCTATGCCTCATATATCGTACGGCGTATGTTTCTATGGAGGCAGATGACCATAAGATTCTCCCTTTACCGAAATTTTTACAGACTATTGCAGGATAATCCGTGTATATTCCTGGAGGATTAGAATGGATGGATGCAAACTTTGACGGGTCGTCTGGCTTAGTATAGGGTAGAGCTATAGTCGCCATCATGCCTTCTTTCGATGAGAATTCAGCCTTGATTTGCGAATCAGGTATTGACAAAGGGTATTCCTTTGCAACTCCGGGCAATAGCTTCTTCCCCTCTTCAGTTGGGGCGACGTAAGTGGACTTTTCTGGCGTCTCCTCCATGTGCGTAACCCCCAATATTTCTGAAAGCTTTGACTTTAGAGTAAACTTGCTCGCATATACGCTTCCACCAGCAGCGACATATTTCCTTATCGCTTCAACCTCTTCATCAGATAGCATTAGAACATTCGGTAAAACCACGACTTGGAAGCGGGGCAGCTTCTTTAGGTCTGTTATAACGCCGAACGGGATGTGGCTGGTTCTCAAAGACTCTGCGGCACCCAATGCAGCGTCTAAATGCGGTATTCTTTCACCAAAACCAGATGCTTCAGATACCTTTTTACCATTCTCAGCGAAGTCGAACTTTGAGTTGAGGCTGAAGTATATTGCTACATCCTGACAGAGTTCTCCTCCAAGGTATTTCTCATATTTGCCCAGTTCCCTGTACGTGTCGCCTACCATACGGTATCTTCTTTCGTCCAGAGTCCCAATGGGGTCTATAGCGTCAATTATTAGAAAGGCACCGTTGTGAGCTATCGTTAGGAAGGCTTGCGCTTCATTCAATTCCTTAGACTTTACTGTAGTATGCTCTCCCAATCCCGGGTAGCAGATGGATGTCATAAACTCGAACGGCATATTCGGCGTAAGATTGTAGTACAGCTTACAGATGAAAGACTGCTGTAAAACGCCTCCGTAAAAGTCGCCACCCACATAGTCGCACCATTTTGATAATGATGAAGTTACGCCCAGTACCCATGAAGCCGGTACTGTAGAATACTGGTGTTCGACGGAGGCCTCCGGCTTATGCTTCTTGACAGCAGATGTAACTACTGAAGCGAATTCAGCTAGCCATTCCTCCCTCTTCCTCTGGAACCTTATCCAGGACGGGTTATCCCAGTTAATGACAGTAGGCGGGTCTTCTCCAGTTTCCTCCCTATACCTCTCTCTGCAATCTGGACAGTAGCATACTGTTGGCCAAAACGTCATGTCGAAGAATACTCCTTCAAAATCATAGTTTCGGCAAAGCTCTTCAATCTGGTCTAGGACGAATCTCCTATATCCTGGGGAGTTTGGGCAGCAGACGCCGTAACGTCCACCCCAAACCCTTGACGGTTTCCCATCCACTTTTACGATTCGCCACTCTGGATGCTGCTCGTAAGCCCAGTTGTTGAAAATCAGGCTGTAATAGATGATTACGTCAATCTCTTCTTTATGACATAGATCAATGATTTCACCTAGAACGTCTCTTCCCTTAATTCCTCTATGCGTACGCCCAGTCCTAGTGGGCCAGTAACAGTAACCTACGTGAGAATTCGCGTAGACCATGGCAGACTTGACGCCTGCAAGCTTCAGCATCCTAACATAATTTTCAGGGTCTAATCGAGATAGAAATCTTTCATCCCAATCCTCTATATGCATATCAACGAGATTACGACGATAACTCTTCTCATACCACTTCATTCCACTCATTACCGTCAGCACGCACAATAATTGTTTTTCACGTCGAATTTTAAGCTTTAATGTTTCTAATGCAATTTCCTGCACGACACGCCTGTATTTGACTGAAACGTCTTAAAATACTTGGAGACGCGTTAGAATATATCTTAGAAGTGTAACGCGTATTTATATGCGGAGTTGCTGATTATAACCTGAATGAATAAATATGATTAAGGTTCTCTCAATAGGTTTAGTGAATCCGGTAAAACTTATAAGTAAGGCTCTCTCCTTTTTCCCGTCATGAAATACTTACCTAACCGTGTGGAAAGCTTTCTCATTGCAGTCATGCTCGTAACATCTATGAGCATCCTGCTTGTTACGCCACAAAACGAGTATGTTTACTATGGTGTTGTCCCGGCAAGGATCTACCAGTATTTCCCAGTGGAGCAAACAGACCTGTCGCAAGGCTGGTATATAAACCCGGGGGCAATAGGCACAACCGGCTACATTTCTATTCTTGCTTCACAAGACGGTACTCAGGTGAGGGTCTACACTCTGCCTGATAAGAGGCTTGTCTCAGAGTTCTCGCTTAACGCTATGGGGAAGCGTTACGTTCCTCTGCCGAACGGAACCATGTTCAAGGTTGTCTCAAGCAAGCTTGTTTCAGTCCTCCTAATGTCTCAACCACCCAAGGGAGGCGTCCCAGGAGTTGACGCTACGGAGAGCACTATGGCAACAGGCTTCCATCTTTCTGTAGACGGAGCATACGTAGGCAAGGAGTTTGTGATAGATGCTTCGCAGGGGCTCTTAGGGCTCGGTTACATAATGTTTGCCGTGGAGGATGCTGAGGTAACGTTGACTGCTGAAGACGGGTCTACGCAGTCCTACACGATTAAAGCCAACACGTACAGAGAGGTGCAGCTTAAGCCTTTGACAGCCTACAGGATAACCTCAACCGGAAACATAATGATTCAGAGCGGTTTCTTAGCGTCTTCAGCTGTAGAGTCTCAGATTGTTAAAAGCTTCTTCATACCTTCTGCTGAAGGAGGCTTCATAGGTAAAAGGTTCTACTCTAGAACCCTCCGCACGTTCGACGCAAAGGAGGAGAACGAGTTTATAATATCTGCCTTGGAGGACGCTAAGGTCACGGTCTGGGACTTGACGAGCCAGAAGGTTCTTACAGAGCTTAATGTCAAGGCAGGGGAGCCTGTTGGAAGAAAACTGATGGTTGGAGCAGCAACCACTGGAGGCGGCTTAGCGTTTGACAGTGATAAGCCGATAACGGTTCAATTCCTTCACAGCGGCAGCATCAGCAGATCCTACGGCGTATCCTATGGCATAGGCTTCACCTACATGGGTATTAGGCCTAACGAGGATACTCCGTTCGTGCTGCCGACGAACTCCACCATCTACGCTTACCTCTTCACCAGTGAGGATGCTAGTGTTGTGGTCGACGACGTACCCATGACCATTAGGCCCGATGAACCATTCACATTAACCATTCCTGGACCCCACATAATCAGGTCGAACAAGAACCTGGTTCTCCTCCTACTGCACTACCCGCTAATACCTCCGAACCAGGGAATAGCGGAGTTCGCAGTCCCGGTTCCCAGCGTGGAGACTGTTAGCGTAACGCCGAGCGTCACCCTGCGCCCACTGGGAGGAGAGGGGGCAGCAATCCCGACAAACTACATAATCATAATAGTGGTGGTAGTGGTCATAGTCGTAGTAGTCGTCGTCTTAATGAGAAGAAGAAAGAAGTGAAGCCGATAAAAAACTGAAGCCGACGGAAGGATTACTGTAGTGAAGTATTTAGAATACGGCAACAGCACCTAAAACTTTTTCTGACAGAGTAAAGCAGTTTCCCCACTTTATTTCGTCGATCTTAAAATTTATATGATGTGCCACCTAGTAGGAAACCCGTGGTAGAAATGTCGGTTGGAAAGTATTCACACTTGGTTAAGCCCGTTCCCCTCGTCTCTGACCCTTCTCCAAGGATTCTGATGGGCTCTAAGGATTTGGAGGGGGTTAATCTTAATTTCGGCATCGGGTTTCCTAGAAAAACAGGGCTGCTACGTGGAGATACGCGTGCACACCAGCATCCTTATGATGAAATTTTATTTTTCCTTGGAACAGATCCAGATGATATTCGTTACTTGGGTGCTGAGGTGGCTATAGGCATTGGTGAGGAAGAGCATAAGATCACTGAGTCTTCAGTAGTTGTTATTCCAAGGGGTTTGGCGCACGGTCCTTTCAACATGCTTCGCATCGACACGCCTTTTCAAATGGGCCACCTGCTTTTAGCGTCGGAATATCAGGCGGAGCATCTTTCAAGAGAATTAGGCACAGGGTCAAAATACAGTCACTTGGTTAAGCCTCTAAGAACTTTAGGCATTAGACACTGGTCTTCTGACTCAGCTGGGCATGGGCCTGGAAGCCCGGATCAAGTTGTATACTTGAACAGTAAAAACTTGGAAGGATTATCCGTAACTTTAACATGGGGCGTGTATAGTAAACCAGGTGCATGGGGCAAGTCTAATGCTTCCAATGCCTTAGCTGCACACATGCACACGTTTGATGAAATACTGGTTTTCGTTGGCTTAAACCCGGATGACATAAACTATTTGGGGGCGTTAGTAGAGGTGGATGTGGGTGAAGAACGTGAAAGACACTTCTTCGACAAGCCGTCGGTTCTCATCTTCCCGAAAGGTGTACCCCACACCCCATTGATAAACTGGTGGGTTGAAAAACCGTTTGGAGCCTTCGTAATCGCCCTCCACCCAGAATATATTCCGACAGACAGAGCAACAACCACAATAATACCGTAGTCCTCCATAGTAAAAGCAATCGGCCCGAATCGTTTTCCTTAAAAAACTTGATTATTTAAAGACTAAACCTTTCTGATCCTCGGGCTAGGTTTAGAGGATAATAGCTTGTTTAAGCTTCTTTAATCATGTTCGCCTTTCCTACACTTCCAGTCTCTGAATATGCCGCAATACTTTCTGTCTATCCTGTTGTTGCAGGTGAAAGAGTCTCTCCTGTAGGAAAGGCATTTAGAAGTATACTTGCATTTTCCATCAAGACCCATTCTGGAAAATATTTTTCCAAGAACGTATTAAACCACCAATGCAGCTAGACTTCTTTTTCAAGGCTCAACTATCTTCCTTACTTCATTTTCGCTAGCAACCGTGTTTTCCTAGGGGTAAGGTAGATTAATGATACTGCTGGCACGATGAATCCTAGGGCTGCTGTATACTGTATTGTTACCCCCCATATGTCGAAGACTATTGTCGCGACACTGGTAAAGACTGTAATCCAGAACCCCCATTTCCTCCTCGCCAGGAGCCCGATGACCGTGATGATTCCGGATACGCCTAGGAGTAGGAACATTGTGAACATTACTAGGGACTCCTCGTATGACACTGGTACATCTAGAAACATGCCCATTCCCCCGGGTTTGCCGACTGCTGCGAAGTAGAGTCTGCCGACGGATTGAACAGTCCATAGGGCAGCTATGATTATTAAGCCTCCAGTTTCCCCTGAGTGTTTCTCCCTGCCCATCATGTTCCTACCCTCCTGTTTTAATTTGGGCTGCTATTTTTCTCCCGTATTCCCTGCACCGGGAAAGCTCGTTTTCCAAGACTGGCCCCCTCATCGCTTTTACTCTAACCGATAATCCGGAGGCTACCTGCCTCAACCCCGGGGCCTTCTCTCTTATCCTCCTCTCCATTTTCCCCGTTGCCTTCTCGAAATCATTGCCGAGGTATGTGTCGAAGACGGCGAACATTTTCCCCTGAGGGCTTAGCCTGCCGAGCTTGTCGATGAAGTTTTTAACGCCTCCTGTTGGCCCACCCATATGGTTTGGGGAGCCGATTAGGATAGTGTCGAAGCCCTGAGCCTCCTCGACGCTAACATCCTTAACCTCGCTGAGACGTGTCTCCACCCCCTGAATCTCCTTCATGCCTTCCATGATTGTCTCAGCCACGTGTTTAGTGTTCCCGTATTTAGACTCGTAGACGATAATAACCTTCACCATTACCGCCTGCAGTAAGCAATTAATCTACCAACGTATTTAAGGCTTCCATGCTACATGGAGGCCTTCTTGTTCTCAAGCCATTCCTTCACGGTTTTCAAGGTTGAAACCGTTTTAGGGATGTAGCTTGAATACTCGAAGCTGCTCCGGTAGGCTTCATCCACGCCTTTTAAAACCTCGTCAATATTCTCCTTCTTAAGGTTTCTCAGTGCTTGTTTAAGCTGCTCTAAGCCTTTTATCGCGCTGTTAATGTCTGGTGAAAAAACCACGTACTGCTTGAGTTCAGCTATTGATTCGTCAATCTTCCCATCAAGCTCCGACATTAAGCACCACCCGGCTTCCAGTCTGCCGAACCTTATAAAGCTATTTTTCATAGGGCTGTTTTCCAGTCGTTAAGGGTTCTCCTTACGATGGTTCTAAACATGTGAAATGTTTACAAACATCCTTTACGCTTATCTGACGATGGATGAATACGGGTTGAGCGGTGAAAACATGGTTGAGCAGGCTCCGGTTCTACCTGGGCTCTGCGTAGCTATAACGGCTGCCAGCGGCCACGGGTATCTGGCTATACATCCTAAGCTGAGGAAGCTCGTGTTCCACGACGGGACTTGCGCGGAGCTTTACGTAGGCGGTAGGCTCGTCTACAGGTATGAGAAGTGCGGTCCAGAGCCTCGTGCCGCCGGGGATACTCATGGAGCCATAGAGGTTTCGGAGGATAGGGTTTTCATCGGTGGCTGGGGTGAAGCCCCGACGAGGAGGAACCCGGATACTCAGGAGTTTGAGGCTGCTGATAGGAGTGGGAAGTTTAGCCATATACATGCTATAGGTGAAGACGGTAAGGTTGAGCTCCTATGGATTAAAAAATGGGATGACAGGATAAAGCTTCACTACTGGTATGCTGAGGTGACGGATCTTCTTTATGATCCTAGGAATGACTTGTTATGGGTTGCGAGGGGGGATGTTAACTGGGGTGGGGACCAGGGCCTCTACATGTTTGATCCCTCCAGCGGTAGAATGGAGAACATTGTTTTCGGTAACACGTATAAGATGGTTATGTACCGCGACGCGATTCTGATGAGCAGTTGGCATGATAAGGCTCTCTACGCTTATAATCCTCAGACTAGTCAGAAAGAATCGGTTTCCTCCCTCCCAGTGTTCGACGGCTCTAGCTGGGATATACCGCCCGCCACGTTTGGGGGAGCTGCCTTCAGGGCCGGTGGGGTTCCATACGTTGTTCAGGGGCCTGCTGTAGTTGCTGTCTGGGACTGGAGAGTCGGCTCCTCCAGGAGGATCATGGCGTTCCCGTTCTTCGCCTGCTACAGTCTTGACAGAAAGTGGACTAGGCCGGGTGCGAGAGCCCAGAGGCCTGTGAACATAGGCAGCTCCGTGCTGCTTCCGGTTAACACTCAGGAGACTTATGGGGATGATGCTTTAAACACTCCGGTTCTCACCCGGTTCGACTCTTCCTCTCCCCAAATAGTCATGCCTGTTTTCTACTTGCCTGGAATGGCCTTTGACGGCAAACACCTGTATCTCTATGCTTCACGCGTTAACCATGAGCCTGTTCTGACTTGGAGGACGGACAGGGGCAGCATATTCATGCTTGAGCCTGAAACCGTCTTAGGGAAGCCTTTAACCGGGGTTCGAATGGGGGTTCTCCACGGTTCCTACAGGGTTTCAATGGGTTTAAACGGCTGGGTGGGAGGGTTTCCGTTGAAAGGTTTTGCGAGTAAGAGGCTGCGGGTGAAAGTAGCTGAGGAGACGGTGATGCGTGTGGCCCACTACGTATTGGGGTCTGTTGAATACGTTGAGTTTAACGATGTAAATCTTAAACCGGGTTGGAACACTGTAGACCTTAATGGCTACGATAATATGGTGGCGTTCAAGTTTAACACGAATATTGACAACGTGTATGCATACGTGTCTTTAGAACCCTAATAGTTTAACGCATGCAGTGGATACTGGGATTTCCCTATATCCTTAAGGATTTTTTAAACTGGGTCCAGCATGTTCAGATAATTCTCCAGATCCATTACGAGTCTCTTAATCTCGCTTAAGATTTCCTTAATCTCATCGAAGTCTCCGCGCGCCAGCACAGTGTTCAGGCCCTGAATCCTCCTGGATAATTCTTCCGCACACTTGACTGCCTGCTCAAGCTTTTCAGTGTTCTCCCCCCTGTCAGGTTCAGCCTCGTCCCGCATTTTCAACCGCCTGCTTCACCGCCTTATAAATGTCTCCTCCAGAAGCCTTACTGCTAATCATCCTAAACCTGTTGCCGGCTGAACCGTAGAACGCTTCCCCCACCGCCCTCAGAATCAGCTCGTCACCCACTGGGCGACGCTTCCCAAGCATTATGCTAAGTATGAAGGCTGCCTCCTCGCTCGAAGACTTGTTCAAGAGTCCTGCAAGACTCTTAGCCTTCACGCTGATGCTGCTCTTGCCGCTGACGCTGCATGCGTCGAGGATCCTGGTGTATGCTTGGTCTACAGTAAGTTCTTCCCCGAGTAGAACCGTGCTTCTCCTGCTTAAGGCTTCACCTATTTTCCCCGTCTGCAGAAGGTCTTCAACCTCACTGTGTTTCAACGGAGTTATGCTGGCTAATGCTTCTGAAACTATTCTCCTAGCCAGATGCGTCCCGACTATTCTCGAAGCCTCCCCGAAATCCATCCTCATTATTTTCACGAGGCTTTCAACCTGTTCAGCGTCAACCGTTTTAAGCAGAAGAGCTATTTCCCGCACAGCCTTATCCCTATCAGACTCGTGTTCAAGCCTGTTGAGTGCTTCAACAATCCTCTGGAAACCCCTGCTCCCCATCTACTTGAACCCCTCGTAAACTACTCTCCCGCTCTTAGGCGGCGGGGGTATTCCTCGGGGCGTTGCCTCGGAGTATCCTAGTGGTGTGAGTGAAACAGCCCTGTAGCCCTTAGGGGCATTGACTATTTCCTCAACCCTCTTCTCGTCGAATGCTCCCACCCAGCACGTGGATAATCCTAGGCTTGCAGCAGCCAGCATAAGGTTCTCCATGGATGCGCCGACGTCGAGCAGGCTGTAGAGCTCAACCCCTCTCCTCCCGTATCCCGCTGCCTCCTCAAGGTTGACGAGGTAAACTATTACCACCGGGGCCTGAGAGATGAAGGTCTGGTTTAAAGCTGCTTCAGCAATCCTCCTTATCTTACTGCTGTCTGTGACAACTATTATCCTGTAGGGGTGAATATCCCCGGCTGAAGGAGCCATGAGGGCTGCATCCAGAATCTTCTCCAATACTTCCCTAGGAACCTGTTTCCCAGAGTATGCTCTCACGCTTCTTCTCCTAGAAATACATTCTAACACGTCCAACACTGTCTCTCAGAGTGCTCCCCTGGGAAATAAGTTTTTTAAGAAAAACACAACAGCTCCTAATACGTTCTAGGGAAGGCGTATGCTCCTCCCCATGTCCCGCAGCGTAAGTGTTTCTCTATATTATTGTTATGCTGCTTTTAGAGAAGCCGTTTCTTGAAAGATAGTCGTAGACCTTCTGCCTGTGGTCTCCCTGAAGCATTATAGCGTTGTTCTTAACGGTTCCCCCGCAAGCGCAGAAAGTCTTAAGCTTCTTGGCTAGGCCAGCCATGTCAACCTCCTTAGGGTCGATGCCTTCTATTATAGTCAGCTGCTTATTCCACCTTGTGGTTTCAAGCCTTATCGTTATTATCTGTCCTTCCTTGCTTAGTTCCTCGAAAACCTCCTTCTCGTCAAATGGCTTTATTCTTTCTCCTAACGCTTCCTCTATCCCTACCATTTAATTCTTATTCGGAAAAGCATAGTAAAGGATGCTTAAATCCTTTTTGGTTTCCACGTTTTTCCAAACAACAGGGGATCAGGTTTCCACCCTCGCCTCCTCAGTTTCAAACTCGTAAACTATATCCTTCAGTTTCTCAGAAATCTCGTTAAGCTTATCCTTCAAAGGATAATCGCTGCTCAAGTCAGCGATCACCTCCCACTCTGCAAGCTTACCTGGCACAAGGGTCGTGGAGCTTGTCGCCATAAGGTTTATTCCTGATGAAGCAAGCGAGTTAGCTACCTTAGCCAGTGAGCCCGGCTGGTCAGATATTTTGAACACTATTCTAACGAAGTTTCCCCCCTGCCTAACAGGCATCAGTGTGAAAACGTTTTTCTCAGAATTATAGGTTCCAAGGGTTTCAGACTGTGGTCTGAGACCCATCATGTCTCTAACCGCCTGAGGAATCAGTATTCTACCCCTATCGTCTATTTTGAGAAGATATGTCTTGGGCATCTTTTATCCCCATGTATAGAGGGTTAGGAAAGGCTTATAAATATGTGGGTCCTAAAAGGGATATGGCTCCCATGACGTTCCCACCAATGAGGTTGGACACCAACGAGAACCCATACGGGGCTTCTCCAAAGGCCATACTTGCCTATTTAAGGTCAGCTAGGTTCCTAAACAGGTATCCGGATTACGCTGGGTACCGGAGGCTAATCTCCAGCCGCATCGGCGTCAGCCCTGAGCAGGTTTTCCCAACGCCTGGCAGCGACAGGGGGATTCAGGTTCTTCTTCAATGCTTGTCGAAAAACTATGATCGTTTAGTAATACCTTCTCCAGGGTTCCTCATGTACCTCAGGTTCTCCAAACCCTTCTTCAAAAAAGTGGAGCAGGCTTCCTGCTGGCTGGGGCGAAGCTGGGATGATGTTTTGAAACGCTCCGGGAAGGATGCTGTTCTAATCCTGGGTTCGCCGAATAATCCTACTGGTGAGACTGTTGAGAAAAAGATCGTTGAGAAGCTTCTAGAGGAGTTTGGAGTTGTCATAGTGGACGAAGCATACTCAGAGTATTGTGGTGAAACCCTTGCCCCGGTGCTGAACGAGTTTGAAAACCTAGTTCTGGCCAGAACGTTTTCGAAGGCTTACGGATTGGCAAGCTTGAGATCCGGCTACCTTGCCGGAAACCAGAGCCTCATCAGGAAGGCTGAGGAGTATGCTGGCCCGTTCGACGTTCCTGCTCCAGCGGTTGAGGCTTCTAAGGCTGCTCTTGAAGACGAGTTGTGGCTGAAGACGGTTGTTGAAGCAACCTTAGCCAACCGGAGCAGGATGGTTAACGGTCTAAGCCGGGTTGACGGTGTGACGCCTTACGATTCTAAGGCTAACTTTATTCTCCTCCGGGTTAATGATGCTCAGAGTGTTTTCGAAAAGCTTCTGGCGAACAATATTCGTGTACGCCTCGTAACGCCTGAATGGGGTGGTGTTGAAGAAAAATTCTTAAGAGTTACTGTCGGGACTCTCATTGAGGTGGACTGTTTCCTATGTGCTTTAAGGAGGGTTGTGCAGAGTTGAACAGTAACCAGGTTTTCCTGACTCTTCCAAGCAAGGGTAGACTATTCCAGCCTTCGCTCGACCTCCTTACGTCAGCAGGCTTGATAAGCTACTTCTCCAACGACAGGAGCTACCAGGCTTGCTCCAACATGAAGGGTCTCAGAATAGTGTTCAATCGTGCAGCTGATATTCCTAGGATGGTTGAAAACGGTGTTGTTGACTTGGGTATTACTGGGAGAGACCTTGTCAGGGAGGCTAATGCTGATGTCGAGGAGCTTCTAAAGCTTAACTATGGTCACGCTAAGCTTGTGCTCGCAGCCCCAGCTTCAAGGTTTAAGGATATGGATGATGTTCGCAGCGCTGGTAGTCTTAAGGTTGCTACAGAGTTTCCGAACATAACTAGAGGCTTCTTTAAAGATCTTGATGTCAAGGCTGAAATCATAGGTGTCGAAGGAACTACTGAAAGCATGCCGAACCTAGGCTTGTCAGACTGCATTATCTCCGTGATGAGCACTGGAACAACGCTTATGCTCCACGGCTTGAAGATTCTGGCGACAGTCATGGATTCGCAGGCAGTTTTAATAGGGAACAAGAATAGTCTCAGAAACGTTGAGAAACAGTCTGTGATAGGATACGTCACATCTATTGTTGAGGCTACTCAGCTGGCTCAGGGTAAGAAGCTTCTCATGATGAACGTTCCAGAGAAGTGTTTGAAGGATGTTTTAGGCTGCCTGCCATGCATGAGTGGCCCAACGGTTTCAAAGGTTGAGTCTAAAGAGGCTATGTGGGAAGTCATAACGGTAGTGGATTCCAACGAGGTTTTCGAAGTAGTTTACAACGTTAAGAACAGGGGTGCTAGAGACATACTGGTTCTGAACATAGATAAGGTGATAATGTGATGATGGTGGTTCCAGCCATAGACGTAATGGGTTCTAAAAGGGTTGAGGTTGTCAGCCACATTGTTGAGAAGAAGTTTGAGGCCGATCCCTCTGAGATAGCTGTCTCATGGGAGAAGGCTGGTGCACGCATGATACACTTGGTTGACATAGATGCCGCTTTAAACACTGGAAGGAGTAACAGGGATGTTATTAAGAGAGCCATATCCTCCGTCAAGATACCTGTGCAGGTTGCCGGCGGAATCAGGAGTAGGAGCCAGGCTGAAGAGCTTCTCTCCGCAGGCGCTTCAAGAATAGTGGTGAGGCCGAGGCCCTGTTCAACGGATGTGGCGAAGGATTTCCAAGGCTTAGACAATATTGTTCTGGGGATAGACTACTTGGAGAAGAATGTTTTGAGAGACGTCGGTAGAAGCGGTGTCAGGGTGAGCGAGCAGGAGGCTGCCTCATGGGTTTCAAGACTGGATGATTCAATAGGTCTTCGGGGGGTTCTCGTGACAGACGTTGGGACAGAGGGTTCTATGAGCGGTCTTCGCGGAGACACGATTAGCTTTCTATCCCTGCTCATGGAGACAGGCTTGGAGATGATGTACGCTGGAGGAATATCCTGTCTCGAAGACGTTTCAACCCTTAGGGGACTAGGGTTAAGCGGCATTGTTGTCGGAAAGGCTTTATACAACGGTGTGCTCAGCTTCAACGATTTAAGGAGGGTTGCTGAAGGTTGACCCGGGTTTCTAAGGTTCGCAGGGAGACGCTTGAAACAATTGTTGAGCTGGAGCTTGATCTAGACGGGGACGGGGGGCACACGCTGGAGACACCATACCCTGCTCTAAACCATCTTCTCGGAAGCCTAGTAAGGTTCTCCGGCTTCAGCCTGAGGCTTAACGCTAGGAACAGGGTTGAATGCGACGAGCACCATTTAACTGAGGATGTTGCAATCGCTTTAGGTGAGGCTTTAAACAGGGCTCTCGGAGACAAGAAGGGTATAGGCAGGTTCGGGTACTGCTTGGTGCCTATGGATGAGGTGCTTACAGCTGTTTCACTAGACTTGAGTGGGAGACCATTCTTCTCTCACAACATGGTGTTCGACCAGACAACTATCGGGAACATTGGTACAAGCATGATTCCGCATTTCCTGAGAAGCCTTTCAAACTCGTCCGGCTTAACGCTCCACGTGGTTATGCTACGGAACGGTGACGCTCACCATGTTGCTGAAGCAGTGTTCAAGGCTGTTGGCCTAGCTCTTAAGCAGGCTGTTTCAGTAACGGGCTCAACCATACCGAGTGAGAAAGGGGTCCTGTGAGAAAAATGAGTCTGGCTAAGAGGATAATCCCCTGCTTGGATGTCTATGACGGTGTTGTTGTCAAGGGGGTCAGGTTCTCAAACCTTCAGAAGGTTGGCGACCCGGCTGAGCTTGCAGTAGAGTACATGAATCAATCCGCTGACGAAATAGTTTTCCTAGACATCTCTGCAACCCCGAAGGGTAGGGAAACCATGGTTGACGTTGTCAGGAGGACGGCTGAAAACCTTTTCATCCCGCTGACTGTCGGGGGAGGCGTTAGAAGCATAGGGGATTTCGACAGGCTTCTGAGGGCTGGTGCAGACAAGGTTTCAGTCAACACTGCTGCTGTAAAAGATAGGAGCCTGATCAGAAGGGCCAGCAGCGTATTCGGCAGTCAGTGCGTAGTGATCGCTGTAGACGCTAAGAGAACTGGAGACGGTTGGGAGATTTATGTTAACGCTGGCAGGGAGCCGACGGGGATGGACGCGCTTGAATGGATTAAGACTTGCGAGCACGAGGGTGCTGGAGAAATACTGTTGACAAGCATAGATGCTGACGGCACTAGGCTCGGCTACGATATTGAGCTTCTGCAGGCGGCTAGGAGGGTTACGAGTCTTCCAATAATAGCTTCAGGCGGAGCAGGCTCTCTTCAACACGTCTACGAGGCTTTGACGAGGGGTGAGGCAGACGCTGCCCTAATCGCCTCACTCGTCCACTACAAGCAGTACCGTGTGGTGGAGATCAAGAAATGGCTGAGGGAGAAGGGGGTTGAGGTTAGGCTTTGACAATAAGTTACTTGACTGAGCTCTTCGAAGTCGTGAAGAAGAGGGTGCGTGAGAAGCCTAAGGGGTCTTACGTTGCAAGCATTGTTGACAGCGGTATGGATCGGGTTCTGGGGAAATTCGGAGAGGAGGCTTTCGAGCTTGCTTCAGCAGTATACGGCTCAGGAGACAAGGTTTCTGAGGCAGCTGACGTTCTCTTCCACTACCTCATAGTGCTCGCCGCCTCGGGAGTGGAGCTTGAAGACGTTGTCAGGGAGCTTGAAAACAGGCGTAGACACTGATGAAGACGATGCTGATACTGGATTCTGGAGTGGGTAACCTGGCTAGTATAAGCGCATCCCTGAGGAAGACGGGTGCAACCCCTAAGGTAGTTTCCTCAACGATGGTTGAAGACGATTTCGACGGCATAGTGATCCCTGGCGTGGGAAGCTATTCCGCGGCCTTCAGAAGGATTGACGAGGAGCGCAGCCGGATTAAAAAGCTTGTTGAGGAAGGTACTCCAGTACTGGGAATCTGCCTAGGCCTGCAGCTTATGTTCAGGGGGAGCGAGGAGGGTGAGCCGGGTGAGGAGGGACTAGGCTTTTTCAAAGGCTTTGTAAAAAAGCTTCCTGTTAAGCGTCTCCCACACATAGGGTGGAACAGGGTGGAGATGGTTGGAGGCTCAAGGCTTCTCGAAGGCTTGGAGAACGGCTTTTATGCTTACTTTATACACTCCTATGCTCCTCTGGAATATGATGGTCAGGAGGCTACTGGCTTTACAAGCTACGGTGGCTACAGGTTCCCAGTGGTTTTCGAGAAAGACAGCTTGTTTGGCACGCAGTTTCACCCTGAGAAGAGTTGGCGACCAGGGTTAAGAATACTCGGCAACTTCGTCAACCTCTGCAGGAGGTGAAGAATTTGAAAAGAGTGTTCAAGATGAGTACTGGGAAAGCCGTGAGATTTGTGTCGAAGCTGAGTTTCAACAGGGGGCTAATACCTGTTGTCACAAGGGATTCTGGAGGAAGGGTTCTCATGGCCGCGTTCATGAGCAGGAGGGCTCTTTTGAAAACTCTCACGACAGGCTTCGCACACTACTACTCACGGAGCAGGAGGAGAATATGGATGAAGGGTGAGGAATCAGGCTTCAGACAGAGGGTTCTTGAGGTGAAGGTGAACTGTGAAAACAGTTCTCTCCTCCTCACGGTTAAGCAGGAGGGGCCTGGCGTATGCCACATGGGTTACAGAACATGCTTCTTCAGGAGGCTTGATGCTAAAGGCGGCTTGAGGGAAACGGAGAGGAAAAGATTCGACCCCGAGAAAGTCTACACTACTGGGTTGAGGAAGAAAAACTAATGGAATTTTTCACCCAGTTTTCCCGCTTTAAAAAAAGGCTTAAGTATCGGCTATAGTTTATTTTCGTTTCGTCTATGAGCGATGAGCTGACGCCATACCTCAGCGAACTGCTCTCTGCAGCCAAACAGTCCTCTATGAAGAGAATCATCAGCGACGTGGTGCTTGCCGACGAGCCCTTCATAGCTTTAAGAAACTGGCGTGAAAAATTCGGGATATCTCAGAAAAACCTTGCTACAAGAATGGGGATTTCAGCATCAGTTATAAGCGACTACGAGACCGGTAGGAGGAAGAACCCTGGCATAAGTTTTCTTAAGACCTATGTTCAGAGTCTTGTTGAGGATGACGCTGAACGGGGTGGGGCAAACATTATGGAGCTCCTGAAGATGGAGCCTATTCTGAAAGGCATAATCCTAGACATCAAGGAGTATTCTAAGCCTGTTTCAATGCGTAAGATTGTTGAAGCAGTAGACGGTAAGGCTGAAACATTCCCAGATCTCCTCAGCGACTTCGTCTTCGGCCATACTGTTCTAGACAGTGTTAAGACAGTGCTCTACTTCAAATGGTACGACATGGTTAACGTCTTTGGCTACACGAATGTAAGGGCCCTGGTTTTCACGAATGTTCAGCACGGTAGGAGCCCGCTCGTAGCAATACACCTTTTCCCTTTTAAGCCTAAGATGATTGTGCTACACGGCCCTAAGTCTCTTGACCCTGTTGCCGCTGAGATCGCTAAGGTTGATGGGATAGTTGTGGCTTTGTCGAAACTGGGTTCGACTAAGGAACTCATAGAGAGGCTCTCAACCATAGGCCAGTAGGCTTAAGCAGCTTTTATCCTTAAGACGGCTCCAAGCCGAATAGGTTAAATAACCGTTTTAAAAACGTAATGGCGGTTTTGATACCTGCCGAGGCGGTTGCTAAAGCCCTTACGATAATCGCCCTTTCAATAGCTATACATGTATCCCGGTCTCTAACCGTTTCAGGAGTCTTAGCATCCGTGGTTATCGGAGTAATAACACTGTTCCTCGGAGGCTGGGGCTGCTTCATAATAATGCTGGCTTTCCTAGTCCTAGGTGTGGCTTTCACGAAGTACCGGCATAGGGAGAAGGCTCCGGGCACGCTGGCGCAGGAGAAGGGTGGTGTCAGAACATGGATTAACGTTTTCGCTAACGGTGTGCCCGCTGCCATGCCTATTATGCTTGAAGCCTTCTATGGGATGGAGGCTTTCCCAGTCTTCTTCTTGGCAGCAGTCTGCTCAGCTGCGGCAGACACATTGTCTACTGAAATAGGTCTTTTAAGCAGGTCTAAGCCTAGGCTTATTACGGACCTGAGGAGAACGGTTGAGAGAGGGCTTTCAGGCGGAGTTACGCCGCTGGGCACGGCTGCCGGCTTAATCGGTTCAATAAGTATTTCTCTAGTGGCTTTAGCAACATGCTTGACAGGGGTTCCCAGCGTTCTTATGAACGTTAACGACTTCTATCGTCTGGCTTTAGCAGGCTCAGTAGGAGGCTTCATAGGGATGCTGATAGACAGCCTACTGGGGGCTACTGTTCAAGGAATATATGTTTCTAAGGCTGACGGCATGCTCTACGAGGATCCGCGTAAGTGCGGCGGGGAATGCGTTTTAATCAAAGGATTTAAACACTTCGGGAATAATGCTGTGAACTTCCTCTCCTGCCTGCTGGCAGGCCTGCTCAGCATCGCTGTTTATTACTTTCCGTAAAATAATTCTGAGTGTTTAAAAAACGGTTTAAGGTTTATCTCTACCTTTAGAAGGCTGGATTTGGATGATTACGCTGCTTTACCTAACAAGATACGCCTTAAGGGATTTAGCCGGCAAGAAGATTAGGACCGGCCTTACTGTGCTAGGTATCTCCATAGGAGTGGCCTCTCTAGTCTCCCTCTTCATAGTTTCACTAGGCATGCGGACTAGGGTTGAGAGCGAGGTGAACACGCTCCTCGGCTCCTCAATAATAGTTAGAACCAAGAACAGTGAACCCATGTCGATATACGTTGTCCATCTTTTGAACAGTATTCCCGGTGTGGAGCGGGCTGTGCCAGTAATAATTGGCTCAGGCTTGGTTGAGTCGAGCAACGCGTTCATACTTGCTACTCCAATCGAGGAGATACAGGCTTTCCAGAAGATTTTGAGCGGCTCAACCATCTCCTCCCCAAATGCTCCTGAGTGCATAATGCCTGAGGAGTCTGCCCGGAGGATAGGTATTTCAGTTAACTCAACGGTCAGGGTTGTAACATCCTACAAGCAGGAAGGCGTGTCGCTTAAGGTTGTGGGCTTCTCAGAGGTAGGCGGACTCTTCCAAGCAGCTCTAGCAGGGCCTGCGTCGGTTGTCGCGGTCAGCCTCGAGCAAGGCGAGAAGATTCTGAACAAGAGGGGTCTTGCAGACATGATTCTGATAAGGGTCTATAATTCGAGCGTCATGGGCAGTGTTGTCAACGCCATAAGGGCAACCTACCCTAGTCTCTCGGTTTCAACTGAGGAGGATGTTTTGAATCAGGCTCAGTCTATACTTAACACGATAGACGCTGTAATATTCACGATAAGTGCTATAAGCATAGTGGTGGCTGGCGTTGGGACGATGAACTCGATAACGATGAGCATAAGGGAGAAGATAAGAGAGATTGGGGTTTTGAAATCAATAGGCGCCTCCCCGCTGCAGGTTCTCTACATTTTTCTCGCAGAAGGCTTTATACTCGGCCTCCTAGGAGGATTACTTGGTGTTGCTCTCGGCACCGCACTAGGGTACGTTACTGTTGTTCACGTTCTCCCAAACATGTTCAGGTTCCAGATAAGCCTGCCTTTCATAGTGAGCTACGAGCCGTTTCTCAACGGGCTTCTAATCGCGGTTACCGCCAGCTTCGTTAGCAGTCTTCTACCCTCGTTGAACGCTTCTAAAATCAGACCTGTGGAGGCTCTGAGATATGAGTAGCCCCGCCTTAGAGTGTAGAGATGTTTCGAAAACATACTTGATGGGTAGGGAAATAGAGGTTAAGGCTTTGAAAAACGTTTCGCTCAGGATTGAGAAGGGTGATTTCGTATCCATCATCGGGCCCTCCGGCTCCGGGAAGTCAACCCTGCTCCACATAGCGGGAACACTGGATAAGCCTACTTCCGGAAAAGTTTTGATCGACGGGGTGGATGTGACTGGGCTCAGCGAGAGCCAGCTCTCTGTCCTCAGGAAGAACAAGATAGGCTTCGTATTCCAGTTCTTTAACCTTCTCACAAATCTTTCAGCCATAGACAACGTGATGCTTCCCATGCTTCTCTCGAAAAGATACACTGTTAAAGAAGCCCGGTTGAAGGCTCTCTACCTGCTTAGGCTAGTTGGCTTCCAGGAGGACAGGTTGAAGAATACTCCGAACAGGCTCAGCGGGGGCCAGCAGCAGAAGGTTGCTATCGCCAGAGCCCTCGCCAATAACCCTGCGTACATACTGGCTGACGAGCCGACTGGAAACCTTGATGTCTCGTCCTCAGCGGAGATCGTGACTATCCTAAGGCTCTTAAACGGTTTCGGGAACACGATAATCATCGTTACGCATAACGTTGAATTAACCAAGGTCACTAACCGCGTCCTCTTCATGAATGATGGCCACATATATGAGGAGGCGCCGAGAAGCTTCCTAGACTCTACCCCAATGGAGGATGAGTCAACCCTTCTGAAGAAGAAGATTCAGCTTGATCTCTTGAAGCTTGAAAAAGAGAATATTGAAAGGCTTTTCAAAAACAGGGCAATCTCCAGCGAAACATATGAGAAGGCGTTGAAATCGATAGAGGAGAAGGAGGAGAGAGTTAAGCAGTGAGACGCATCCTTGCTCTGCTTATGATTCTGGTTCTGACGGTTCCTCAAGTAGGCTTAACGTCTTATGGTGAACCCTTAGTCTCAGTAAGCGAAACCGTCACCTATCTTGTTGACGTAAACCCGTTGACAGGCAGCTCAACAGTTGAATACAAGTCTACTATAACCGTTAGGAACGAGGGGCAGTCTAGGGTTGAACACCGTTTCACTCAGAGAATTACTGGAGTTAATGCTTCAACTCTGGTTCTTCCAAGGGAGGCAAGGCTAATGCAAGTTTCTGAGGATATTTGTCTTGTTGAATGGCTTGTTCAAGCCAACCCTGGCACTAAGATATTCGAGGTTAGTGGCAGACCTCTCTTCCTTCCCATCGTGTTCAACGCGAGCCTAAGGGTTAACGGGGCTAAGCCCAACTATACTTCAGCATACGGGGCTTTCTTCATAAGCTCTAAGGAGGGGGATGCTGTAGAGTGGGCGATAAGGCTTAGAAACAATAATCCTGTTCTACTCAACCCTTCAACGAACACCTCCTCTAAGCCTCCTCTATTCATCTCAGTCTCAATAACCCTGCCCGAGAAATACTTTGAGAAAATTGTTTTCACTCCTCCTGTGAACATGACTAGCCCTTTTGAAAAGGACTCTGCCTCATGGCTGTTCATTCTCCAAGAGGATGCTGAGATAAACGTGAAGGCTGTTGTAAAAGGTTTCGACGACTGGGGCACCATACCTTTGACGCCTATCACAATCTCGTTCTCTCCGATGGAGGAGTCAGTGATGGAGTCGATGCGTTCCCAAATGGTTTCGCTCAACATGTCTATGGTTATGATGAATATGATACTGTCCCCCCTCAGCAACCTTACCGGGTTAATCAGCTTAATGAAGGATATGCTGGGCAACCTTAGCTACGGGTTAAAGACAACGGGAAACCAGACTGTCGTGATGAGTGATGCTCTTAGAGCAATAAGCTCTGGGCTGGGCTCAGCAGTATCTCAGCTCTCCAAAGCAGCTTCACTTCTCTCGTCAATCACGGGGAACCTTTCCCAAGTGAATTTCAGCCAGCTGCAGCAGGAGCTTGCATCGTTTAGACAGACAGCAGAAGAAATCTTAGACTGGACATACGGCATTGTTATCGAATCGGAGAACGACCTCCTTGAGATCAACAATACATTGACAACTCTCAGAAACGGTTTAACGGATCCTGACCAAATAGCGCTCGTCGACAGTGCTATCGCCAGAGTAAACCTTCTCTACAGCCGTCTGAAATATGTTGAAAGCCAGCTTGAGTCAGCCAGTTCCCAGCTGGACCCCGTGTTTGAAAGCCTAATACTCCTCCTAAACACGCTTGAGGAATACCGTTTAAGCATCTTAGCGATGGGCTCAGGCTTGAGTGCAGGTGTTTCAGCACTATCCCAAGTGTCTTCCGCCCTATACGATCTTAGCTCCGCGTTAAAGCTTATCGGGGAGGCAAATATTATGATGGGGGAAAACGTGACGAGCATTATCCCGATGCTTGAAAACGCTACTTCAGGCTTAGAAAACGTTCAGGCCAGTTTGAATGAGAACATGACTTCACTCAGGAAGGCTTACGACGAGCTATCCATGTTCCTAATGCTTATGGAGTACAAGGAGAACAGGACCAGGCTGCTGGCTCCTGAACTTCAAAACGGGGGAAGCATCTTCTTCCAACCAGTATTAACCGATGAGGGGGGTCTTCTCAAGCTTAACGCCTTAGTCTTCAGCAACGATACTAGGATTGGAGTCAGGTCGGTTAAAATAGGTTACACTGGTTCCTTCGAAGGCATAGTGTTAAACGGCTCCAGATATTTCTCCGATCCTTCTCTCACAGGGATGCGTGTTTCAGGCGGAAGCGTGATCATAGAGCCGTTCAGATTCTACGATAAGGGTAACGTCTTAACCATCTGGAGCGGACAGGATGTTAACCTGCTGTTCTCCAAGGACTCTGAGATCACTGTTGACGTAGACTATTCGATAGCAAGCAATCTTGGTGATAGAAGCGAGGCCCTAAGCTACTCAATAATCCAGCCGACCCTTGGGAAAGCAGTTAACATCACGGTGAAGCCGGGTGAAACTACTCCCCCATTGAAAACCGGTTTAACCATAATTGTAATATTATTATCCGCTGCCAGCATTATCGTTGTGATAGTTCTGGTATACGCGTTGCGGAGGAAGGAGGAGATAATCGTAGCCTAAATATTTTTCAGCATTCTCTTAGGAAAGTTTATATTCTGATTTCTAAACACCTCTACTGCCGCCAGTGTATTAGCTATGCCGATAAAAGAAGTTGAGAAAATATGGTTCAACGGTAAGCTTATTGACTGGAAGGATGCTAAGATACATGTTCTCACACACGGCCTCCACTATGGCACAGGCGTGTTCGAAGGCATAAGGGCATACGAGACTAAGAATGGTACAGCAATATTCAGGCTTACAGACCATTTGAAGAGGTTCTACCGTTCAGCCAAGATCTACTTCATGGAGATACCTTTCATGCTCGACGAGTTGAGAGAAGCCTGTAAGGCTGTGGTGAGGGAGAACGGTCTTAGAAGCGCCTACATAAGGCCTATAGCCTTCAGAGGCTACGGTGAAATGGGGCTCTACCCCTTGAACTCTCCGGTGGATGTTGCTGTAGCAGCATGGTCCTGGGGAACATACCTTGGCGACGAGGGCATTAGAAACGGAATAAGGGTGAAAACATCCTCGTTCAGAAGAATTGACGTGAACACTATTCCTGCTGGGGTTAAGGCTACTGGACAATACATAAACAGTGTCCTAGCAAAGGTTGAGGCTAAGATGGCTGGATACGATGAGGCAATCATGCTCGACTCCCGCGGCATGGTTTCAGAGGGCAGTGGAGAAAACATTTTCATGGTTAGGAACAGTGCCGCATATACTCCGTCAACCTCGTCAGGTATACTTGAAGGAATAACTAGGGAAACAGTTTTCCAAATAGCTGAAGATATGGGTCTCAAGCTTGTTGAGAGGGACCTTACTAGGGTTGACTTCTACTACGCTGACGAGGCCTTTATGACCGGCACCGCTGCGGAAGTGGTTCCAGTGGTTGAGATGGATAATTATAAGATTGGAGACGGTAAGCCTGGACCAATAACTAGGAGAATACAGGAAGAGTTCTACAGGATAGTTAAGGGAGAATCCGGGAAGTATTCGCACTGGCTTGAGCCAGTTTAATGCGCTAACCCTGTAATCTGGCTAACTCTTTCAAAACCCTTAGAAGCTAAGTATTCTTTAACACCATTGTAAACATCCATGAAGACCTTAAGCTCTTTCTGGCTGTACGCTATGGCTGACCCTACTTGAACAGCTGTTGCACCTGCTAGAATAAGCTCAACCGCATCTCTCCAATCGTAAACTCCACCGCATCCGACTATCGGCACTTTAATCTTCTCATAGAGTTCGTAGACTATTCTCACTGCTATTGGGCGTATTGCTTTTCCGGATAGCCCGCCATAAACGTTTGAGAGAACAGGCTTCATAGCATTCACGTCTATAGCCATCCCCCTTACCGTGTTTATCGCTGTTATCGCATGTGCACCGGCTTCAACAGCACTCCTAGCTAAGTCGACGAAATCCGTAACGTTAGGGCTTATTTTAGCAAGCACAGTTTTCCTGGTGGAGCTGCAGACAGCTTTCATGATGCTCTTTACCTTGAGCGGGTCGGAGCCTATTTCCAAACCTAGGTTCTCAACATGGGGACAGGAGAGGTTTACTTCAAAACCGTCAGCAACATCGTCCAGAGCTTCAACCATTTTCCCCGCCTCCTCCTCATTTGAGGGTCCGATGCTCACTATCAAAGGAATCTCTAAGCCTCCTCTTATCGATTCAAGCTCAGCCCTGTAATCTATGTACCCTGGGTTTGGAAGACCCATCGCGTTCAGAAACCCGAAGCCTAGGTCGATTGCCGTAGGGTTCTCATATCCTGTTCTAGGATTATATGTCAAAGTCTTCGTAACTACTGCACCTATACTATGGTTCTCTGAAACGGTTTTAATCAGGCTTCCTGAGGACCCTAATACGCCTGAAGCCACTATTAACGGCGACCTGAGCACCAAGCCTGCAAGCTCTACCCTCATGCTCGCATCCATATCTATATGCTTTCACCCGTCTAGAAGCATTATTAACCTTTGGCATACCTGCTCTTTCAACCGTTTTCCAGTATGATTAAAAATTCTTCAACAACCTTATTTCAGCAATTCACAAGTTAATGTTTGAATCCATATATTTCTCCGAAGCCTCTGGTAACAGTTATCTCCCTGTCTTGGAAAACAATCTCCCCCCTGACAACCGTAGCCTTAACCCTTCCCCTGAGAACCCTGCCGTTAAACGGGGAGTGTTTAGCCTTGGTGTAGAAGTCTTCAGGGTTAACCTTCCACTCCTCCTTAGGGTCGAAAACCGTCAGGTTTGCAAGACCCCCTTCTCTTATTACTCCCCGCCTACGGTCCCCAAGGAATCCTGCAGGTCCAAGTGTCAAAGCGTCTATAACCCTGTGCAGGTTTAACCCTCCCCTGCTAACCATGTCCAGCAGCACTGGGAAAGCTGTTTCGAAACCAGGTATACCTGAGGGAATATCGTCGTAGAGAACGTTGTTCTTCTCCTCAAGGGTGTGGGGAGCATGGTCAGTAATAATTATTTGCACCTCCCCATTATTGAGGCTCTTGGCGAGCAGGCTTCTCTCCTCAGGGCTTCTGAGAGGAGGGTTAACCTTACATACGCTTCCCACTGACGTCAGGTCTTCATCGGTGAGAGTCAAATGGTTCACGCTCACGTCAAACGTGAAGCCGTTTCTCTTGGCTTTCTCAATGCTTCTCAAACTGGTTAAATGGGCTGCGTGAGCCCCTGGTCCTGAAAGCCTTCTGAAAAGGTCTAGGGCTGAAAGCTCTGCTTCAACAGGCCTTATGAAACCATGCTTCTCAACACCCTTCAACTGCTCGGGATACCTCTTCCTGTTCTCAGTAATGATTGAAAGGTCTTCAGGGTGGAAAACTATTTTCCTCCCAGACTCTGCAACTTTCTTCAAAGTTTCAACTGTTTCGCTGCCTGCTCTACAATAGTCCTCGGGGTAAAGCTTGATTCCTACTGCTCCTGTTCTGAGAAGCCTCGGAAGCTCCTTCCCTTCAGTAGGTTTTCCGAAGTAGAATCCCACATCCACAACGATTTCACTACCCGCTTCATCAGTCTTCTCCATCATCCTGGCGTAAGTATTGGTTGGTGGATCAGTGTTAGGCATGTCTATGACTAGGGTGAATCCTCCTGCGGCTGCTGCACATGTCCCGGTTGCGAAATCCTCTTTATGCTTGAGCCTGAGCCCCCTGAGGTGAGCGTGAATATCTATTAAACCTGGTATTATGAAGAGGCTCTTGAAATCTATCTTCTCATCGTATGGGGGTGCGTTAGCCTCCTTCCCGATGAAAACTATTTCCTCTCCGCTTATTCCTAGGCAAGCCTCTAAGAAATCTCCATCATAGTAGATTCTGCCTGTTAAAAGCTTATCCAGATGCGTCATAAGACTACCTCTGTCTTCCTGCCTGCTTCATCCCTCATGCGTCTCCCGAAGTCAGTCCCGAGAATCCTATCACCGTAGAAAACCGGGCCGTCTACGCAGATCCTTAGCCCAACAGGGTCCAGAACGCAGGAGCCGCATATCCCCAGCCCGCATTTAACTATTCTAACCAGCGACACTTGGCAAAGTATATTGTGTTCACGGCATTTCTCAGCGATCTTAACCATCATCTTCTCAGGCCCTATTGTGAGAACGTTTTCGAAACGGTTCTCGGAAACTATTTTCTCGAAAAACTCTGGCAGTGTTCCTTTAAACCCCTCGCTCCCGTCGTCCGTAGCCACTTGAAAACGGGCTTTAAGCTCCCTGAGCTTGCTGACGTAGACAAGGTTATCCCTGCTCCTCCCGCCCACTAGGAATAGTGTCTCCACTTTTTTCTCGACAAGCTTCAGGTATGAGGGTGTGAGCGAAGCCGCCCCAGTGCCTCCGCCAACCAGTAGGTATCTGCCTGGAAGACTAAGGTTGAAACCGTTTCCATATGGCCCGCGGAGGAAAACCTTTTCACCCGGCTGAAGCTCGGC
>JAWCNV010000020.1:0-27170 GCA_038848185.1 Thermoproteota archaeon
TTTAAGAACTTTCTTCTTTAACACAGATCTGGTTGCCAGGGATGTTAGGGCCCATCCTGCGAGACCAGCTATTACTGCGAGCATGCTTAAGGCGAGGCTTAGCAGGAGGTTGATTATGAACATGACTGTTGCTGTTGAGAACCTTGAGTCACCTAGCTTTCTTCTCAGGTTGAAGAGCCCTGCTGCCAGCCCTATCTGCCCGATGACGGGCATCATTATCCCGATCCAGAACAGCAACGGGGTTGTTGAAACAGGCCTCCCGGTTGAAGCCTCCATCACCATCGCCACCAGGCCAAGCAGGAGCATCACCGGTCCGATACACCCGATTTCAACCAGTACGAGGGGTTTCCTGAAGGACTCATCGTACCTTCTAAGAGACTTGAAAGCTGGGAGGAGGTTGCCGTATTCTATGGCGAGCACCATCAAACCGCCTCCGACAGCGAGCAGTACCAGCATGAATATTGCCGCCATGAAGAGCGACATAGCTCCGAAGCCTCCTAGACCGTAAACAGCGAGCCAGAGGCTTAAAACCGTTCCGAGAAGCTCCGTAGGCATGCCAAGCCCCGTGAGGGTCGCTGAGCCAATGGTCAACATGAAGGCCAGGACGCCGATGACAGGGGAGCCAAAGACGTATAGGAGGATCATCCTGTTCAGCTTCTCGAAACCTTTAGAAAGATGAAAGATTCTCGTCTAGAAGGCTTCCTGCCGCCGGGCTGGAGGCGGTGGAATAGGCTTTTCAAGCGACGGTGTCCCTTTTTTCATAGAAAAACTTATAAATAATACCACTACATAGCTGTAGGGGGTGAATAAGGGGTGAATAAAAGGAATATTTGGAGTCTATCTTTTCTTCTATTGATTTCTGTGAATTTTTTAATACCCTCTCCGGTGTCTGCGCAGAGCAACGAGAAGCCTCACAATGAGGAAGAACTATACTATGATAAGGGAGTTGCTGATTATGGATTCGTGGCGTGGGTAGGAGGGATCGCTGCCGTGCGATTTGTCCTACCGGAATATGAAGCTCGTCAAATACTCAAACTGAAATATTTTTGTTGGGGTGAGATGAAAGCAGTTCGCATCGAAGTTCTGGATTCTAAATTTAATATTTTATTTAGTCGTGAAGTGGTTCCAACTCCAGGTTGGTTTGAAGTCGATATATCCAATGTCAAACTTATAGTTAATGGTTCTTTTTATATCGGTTGGGAATGGATATCTGATTGTTCTAATGGACCTTGGCTTGGATTCGATGTAACTCCACCGAATTATAACGAAAGTTACGTTGGAGGTCCTCCAGGAACTCCTCCTACATTGCATCCTAATGATGATTATATGATACGTGCAATAGTCAGAACCCCATATTATAACATAACATTTGACACAGACCCTCGGCTTAGTCCGTTAGTCGTCGATGGATCTACATATCTACCATCGCAACTACCTTTAAGTTTTAAATGGCCTCATGGTTCTCTTCATACATTCAGTACGATGCCTACTATTCCTATTACTGAGGGCAAGAGATTAGTCTTCCTTAGATGGAGTGATGGCAGTAATTCAAACACCAGAAACATTCGTATATTTAATAATGGATCTTATCTAGCCTATTTTAAAACGCAATACTATCTAACTGTTACGACCAATATAAGTGGAGTATTTATACAGGGTTCAGGATGGTATGACGCAGAAACGCCAGTTGCTATTAGCGTGCAATCTATAGTTGAAAGTCAACCGGGAAAAAGATATTTTTTTAGTCAATGGAGCGATGGTAGCTTTGAAGCGAATAGAAGCATTTATCTGACTGCACCTTCGACATATATCGCATTGTATAAGACGCAATATAAATTGACAATACTTTCAGAATATGGAGTTCCAAATGGTGCGGGTTGGTACGATGAGAACACTATTGCTTATGCGTCCATCGGTAGTCGTGAAGTGGACATCGGATTTCCATATGTAGCAGTTTTCGTTGGATGGAGTGGCGATGCTACAGGAACTGATTTACTGTCAAATCCTATACTCATGGACAGAGCGAAAGTAGTTATTGCCATATGGGATAAGAAAATCAGTTTCTTAGCTTATGCTTTATCTGGAATCGGTCTAGTGCTTCTAGTATCACTTACTCTGATAATTGTTATCAAAAGTCGAAGACGAAAGGCAAAATAACTATGTTTTTAAATTTTCACTTTTCGCCGGGATTAGGTAGATTATAATCTGGATCGATCTTAACATTGGCTAAGGTTTCTATTTCGAAAGGGAAGCTAGAAATGGTTTAAAGCTTTTCGGAGTTTCCAAGAGAGCGATGTCAACGAGCCGGTTAATTCTATAACAGTACTCGAGTTGGGAAGATACAGAATTAAGAAGCTTTAAATTACTTAGATTTCTTGTAGATGTCGAGCTTCATCTGTCTACCCCGAGTTCACGGAACTCCTTGTGAGAGCAGGCATTGACTCAATCTCAGTTAATCCCGACGCTGCAGTGTTTACAAGGATGCGTTGAAGCTATTTTATAAAAGAATCGGAGAAAACAGTTATTAGCTTTGGCGACACTTGATAGCATGCGTAATTGTACTTTTATAAATGACAGGCTCAAAAGATGCGAATTCTGGAGGAAAATAAGCACGAATTGAGTGATGAAGAGGAAAACTACAATAGTCAGTCTCTTGGCTATAGAGTTACCTAATCTGATTAAAAAGATTAGAGAAGAGAAAGTTATGGAGGCATTGTCAGAATTTCTTGATAAGGATAGTTAATGTTTTTACCCTTCTTAATTTCTTTAAACTTTTTAAATTTTAAAATCTTGTAAATTTACGCTTGCATTCTTCATCGAATACTATGAATATGAAAAGATGATTGGTACTATTCTTCTTCGCGAACTTCCATTACGGTCCATTAACAAACGTATTGGTAAACCTGCTCTTTTCCCCTTCACTTCCACATATTTTTCACTTCCTTCCGCATTTTCAAACAACAAGTCAAAGCCCTCTTTCCCACGCCCCTTAAAGCTCCAACTGTATTTTTGTTTAATTATCATTTGTGCCTCTTCTTCCGCTAATTTTTCAACCTCCTTAGATGTCAGTTTTTTAGGCATTTCATCACCGTATACTCTTTCTTGCAAGTTCAAAATCATTTTTTAAATCTCTATTCAAAGCATTCTTGAAATTTTGAAAAGCACTATCTTCTATTTGTATTTTATTTATATAGCTTTCAAAGGCTTTCTCGATTCTTTCTAGAAGCAGTCTTGGATTAACTATCATTACTTTGCCTTCTGACCAAGCTAAATTCTTGCTTTCATACGAAAACTGCCCACAGTTCTTAATATGGCCTTCGTGAACAAGACCGCAACGAAAATCTTTGTAAAATTTAGTGGCTAGTTGGTCATTAAATTCTTCAATATTATCTTTCAACCATTTTTCAAAATCTTCCCTTTTCACCTTTTCTTTCCCCGTAGCGATTCTTGCAAGGAAATCAATTGTTACAACGCAGAGCAACCCGCTTGCAAACCCACATTTATTTTCGTTAAGCTTTTCAGCCGGCTCCAGATAAAATCCCTTCACTCTATCTTCAAACGCTTTAATTAAGGCATCTTATCATCCCAGTTTAGTTGAGAAAACTTATATTTTGGAGAAAAATAAAGTACATCTCTAATCCTCATGCTATTTCACCTAAACCATCCTCTTTTTTATCTTATCAAGTCTAGGATTTTCTTAGGTATGATGTATTGTTTTCCGCAGTACTTACAGGTTACCTCGGTTTCCTTTGATTGTAAGGGAGCTGAGGCTCCGCAATAGGGGCATTGTACCGATACTGTCCCATTTTCATCTAGATTAAACTTCGTAACTATGCTATATTGGATAATCTCCTTAGGAAGATGTTGTGCCTCGTAGACGAGGTGGGAAAGGATCCTTCTAAACTCATTGGTCTCCTGAATATTTCTAAATCGTACAAGTATGGGTCCTTTTCGATGCATAATCTCCATTTCTAGAAAATCCTTGAGAGAACTATCCTGTCTCGTTTCAACTATTTTTTCCAAAGGTATTTCAAAACCCATTCCTACATAACCTATCGGTGGTACTTTAGGAGAATGCTTCGATATTACTGATAACAGGAATAATGAAACGAAAATTATTGGTAACGTTAATGGTAACAATACGATTGTTAAGGAAGCTACTCCCGCTATGATAATAACTATGATAATTAGGATAGCAAACATCTTCATAAGCCTCATCTTGAAGCTGAGGGGTACGCTCCCATATTTATACTCCAAGTAAGCCAGTCTTTTATCCGTCAAAACAAGATCCCCATGACGGATAGTAATCATCCCTTCTCTAGCCTCCCTGATCTCATTGACATGATACAGCGCGTTAACATCTCTATACGCATGAACAATCCTCTCCTCAGGAAGCAATGCTATAAAATCCTTCCAGTCTTCAAACAAAAGAACGTTTTCTTTCATTTTACCGTATTTTTATTGCTTGTACGAGATTTAAGCTTTCTACCTAACAGCCTTGAAATTAAACCTTGGCAGGGCCCTGTACTTAACGCTTGTTCAATTAGTTTCTAGAAGCCTTTCACAAGCTCAAGCCTGCTTATTATCGTGTTTAACTGAGCCAGCAGGTCCGAGGCTCTTTCCAACATCCTTCGCCTCCAGGTAAGCTAGGGATTTTCCGAACTCTTCGCTTAAAGACTCCGCCTCCTCCCTTATCTTCCTCAGGTCCCTAGTGTTAGCGACTACCACGAGCTTCTGAACAGTAGGATTGTTCTTCGCCCTCTGCAGGTTGAGTATGAGGGAGTCGTGCTCCCACCCCTTTGAACCTCGAAAACATAACTCACAACCCCGAGGTTAGCTATCCTAGCCTGCCAGAGAACATCAACCCTAGCACCCCTAGCTATCTGCTGCTCGCTACTCGCCTCAAAGCCCAATCCATTACCTATTTCAACAAGCTTCTCAACAATCTCATCATGGTCGAAATCATAGTCTTCCTCCTCAACAACAATCCTCGCAGAGTGATTCCAACCATTTCGCAAGTAGCCTTCTCTCCTGCTCCGCGCTCTCAATCTTCACGCTGAAAATCCTGTCGAACTTCTTCATGCACTCTTCGCACACAAGGTCATACTCGGAGTAGCACATTAGTTTCCAATGGTAAGTGGGATGTTTTAAGCGTTTGTTGTCGGAAACTGTAACATGTTACACCTGGTGTCATAAGAGCGTGCTAAATTACCATCTCGCCTTTAAATCAATAATAAGAAGATTGGTACTGGTACTTCGATATAACTCCTCTTTGCTTCAAGCGAGTCTTTAGTTAGCAGTAAGCCTTTAGAAGATTTGCCTCCTTTTTGAAAATCTATGATGCTAAAACCATTTTCACTACTAATCTTCGACTGGTATTTAACCTCTATCGGTACGTAAAGGTTACTCATCCTAAGAACGAAATCGAGTTCTCGTTTCTTTTGGCTTCGCCAATAAAATAGCAAAGTAGTATAGTCGAATTGTGTAGACGGGAAATAACTGAAAAGTAATCTAATTAGGTGGTTAGCTACGACCGATTCTGTTATTTTTCCAAGTTCCTCCTGTTTTTTCAGATATTGTAGTGTTTCATCATATGGTTCTCTGCCTAGAGCCCATGACCGTAAAGCGTGGAAAATAAAAGGGTCTTCGAAGTGAAACTTTTTCTCCTTTCTAAATGCAGGAGCATCCCTATTCCGATCTAACTCGCAGACCATACTGATAACAAAATTATCCCTAAGAAAGTTCACGTAAACTGATACAGTGTTGTGCGATGCTATTTCCGTATCTTCACGTAAAGCATTAAAACCAACAGGCGACGATAAAGTTTCAACTAGCCTCTTAATTATTTGACGTATGAACGCTTCATTGCCTTCCCATTTCCGAATATCTTTAAGCAGTAGCTCAACATATCCTTCATAAATATCTCTGGTGATAGTTCCGTCAGAAATGTAGGCGTTTATAGAACGAGGGATTCCGCCAGTTATTAGATATTCCTGGTAAAGTTCGTTTAATTCCTTAGATAATAATTGTGCTTCCTCAATTTCTTTGGGAAGATTGCCGTTAAATAGTTCTGATAGTAATTGATGTCTTCTATCTCTTTTAATGAAGTTTTGTTCTGACACGAGTCTTTTTATTTCTGGGCTCCTTGATTCAGCGTATTCAGAGAATTTCATGGGTAAAAGTATTTTATCTGGGAGCTTGTCTTTAAGCTTGTGAACGTCGCCTCTTCGTCTAGCTAGGCTTTCAGTGGCTCTTCTAAGATCAATGCTGTGAGAACCTGTCAATACGACGGTACAATTTCTCAATTTTCCTTTATCATGAAGAGATTTAATGCCCTTTTGCCAATCCTTAACAGAAGAGATTTCATCTAGAAAAATGTAGCGCCTTCCTTCAATGTCTCTTGAGAACGCGAGATATCCATTTATTATTTCTACTAGTCTTTCAGGTTTCTCTACAAGATCGCAGGCCCAATAAAATATGCTTCTCGGCTGGATTCCCCTGTCGATTAGTTCCTTAATTTTTAGCTTTATTAAAGTCGTCTTTCCAACTTGCCTGGGTCCCCGAAGCACGTAAATAACATCCACATCCCACTGGAATGTTTCCCCTAATCTTGGTCGCCATTTAAACCGTGCAATATTCCAATCATTAACCGACACGTCTTGGTTTATTGCCTGAGGATTAGTCCACCAAGGGTTATATTCGTATAATTCTCCTCTACTCAAACTTAATTGAGAAAGGGCTGACAGCTTCTTTATAAAGATATTGGCAATAAAATGCCAGCTTATTTATAAATAGGTTGCCAGAAGACTTCTAAAGCCTATAAAAATAGCTTTTATGGCCAGAATCTTGGCTGTTGCTTAATAAAAGCCAAAATTATACAGTATAGCATGATAGTTCTTTCTTTTACCCATCGCAATGAGGATCATCACGGTCTTTCCTTCCTTTTCGGCTTCCTATAGTCATTCTTCAGATACTAGTCAAGTCATTTCTTACTATAAATTCTCATCATCACCTGTCTCCTAAAGATTCCACCGCTTTATCTTCCTCCTTCCTTTCATACCTATAAGTATAACTTGGTTTTCATATGGGTCTAGGCCAGTGGTCTCTATGTCGAACATTATAACCATTTCCAGTAAGTATTTGATTATTGGAAGCTGATATTTAACCCTGTTTCCACTATCGGCTAATTCTGTTAAGCAAATATGGGTGTATAAAAATGGTTTTTCAACTATTGTTTTAGTATTGTACTGCATTCGTTTAGAGAATGTTTGTGTCGTTTTGAGACGCAATATTTTTACCAATATTTTTTACTATTTAATTTAAAGTTTTAAAGAAAGTATTTAAGTAATACATTTTCTTATTTAATTAACGAATTGTCAGCAGTAACTGTTGGACAAGAGTTAGCAAGCGTACCTTATGATGAGCTGATAAAGAATATCCTTCTGGCTATGGTTGCTGCCCAAAACGAGGCGAATGCTAGTTTTATTGAAGGTATTAATGATTTGGTAGGAACAGAAGTCAAAATAAAGTATAAAGAAGACAGTACAGAAAAAGAAATATCGGGTAATGCATTAGCATTTGGAATACTTCCAACCCTTCTCCAAATACAGAGTGGAATAATTGAGATTAAGATGGCAATAACATTGCAACAAACCAGGGAGTTTCAGGTTGGAGTCAAGGCTAGAATGGGTTTTAGAGTTTTTTCAGCCAGTGTAGATGCAAAGTATCAGAATACTTACTCTTATAAGGTTGAGGGTTCAAGCCTAGTTCGGATTCAGGTTGCACCCGCTCCTCCACCTCAACCTCTTATGCGAGCTATAGAGTACATCGCATCAAAAACGGCTCCTACTATTCCGTGAGGATAATGCTTTACGATCTAAGTGCTTCTGTATCTCTCGGTGACCTACTCATTGAACTGCTACAGGAGATTAATGAAGGAGTACGCGGAGCAGTTGATACATGTAGAGATTTATCTTTACCCATAGTCTTCATCGTCCAGGAAATGAGTCTTGAATTGAAATGTTCAATCATCGGTGGGGTACCTCCTAAAGTCGTTCCTTCAAACCCCTTTGTATCAAACTATTATGGTGTTCCATGTGACGATCTGATCAAGGTGATTTTTAAAACGAGTCCTGGGTGAGTTTCATGGGAGTAGAGAAGGAAATCAAACCTTCTTCAAAAAAATCCACTGGATTAACTCCATCGACTCTTAACCCGTCTTCTCGACCGACAACTGAAATAGACCAGCTTAAGAAGCAAATCGAAGAATTGAAAAAGGAAAATGAGCATCTTAAGAAGCAAATCGAAGAATTGAAAGTGGGGAAAGGCGAATACATGGCGGAACACCTTCAAATAAAACCAGCAACCTTAGTGGAGTCTTTTCAATCCGAGTTACTACGTGCCCATCAATTCGCTCTGAGCCAGAGGCTTCCTACTACTTATGTAGTTCCGGATGTAAGCATACAGTTGAAAACGATTGTCAGCAAACGGAAAACCGATCAAGGCGAGGAAGTTGTGTTTACATTCCCCCAGCTTAAAGAGGTAGAGCCAGATAAAATAAGTATTATCAGTATAACTCTTAAACCAGTACCACAGCCTCCAGTTGTAGAGCCGGTTACGGGTTCTCATCCTGTTGAATGCATAGAAGAAGTAGGGCCGGTTCTTGCAGATAAATTGAGAAATGCAGGAATCAATAAAGTTAGGGACCTAGCTTCTTTGTCTCCGGAACAGTTAACTAAACTAGGCTTTTCCCAAGAAAAAGCCTCAAAACTGATAGATGCATCGATATCCGTGCTCAAGAGAAATTTATCTGAGATAAAAGATCTTAGTGATGAAGTGGCGGTAGTGCTTATCAAAATGGGGGTTGATTCGAAGGAGAAACTGGCGCAATTAGATCCAAAAGATTTATATGAAAACCTGAGGAAAGTGTTAAAAGATAAATCACCGTCGCTGGAAATAGTTCAGAAGCTAGTGGAGACTGCAAAGAAAATAATAATCGCAAAATGATTAATGACTAAAATTACTTACACGAATATAGGTACTGGCGATTTCATATACTCTTTTGCAATAATTGCAGATACGCATGTCGGTGAGGCTGATGATGGCTGGGACTATGGCTATAGAGGATGGGACGATTATTTAACATCCCTCCCCTATGGAATTGGAGAACCCGCCGAAAGACTAGAGTGTGCTGTCAATAAGATAAACAGTCTCATAGAGAGTGAGAAAATAAGGTTTGTAGTACATCTTGGCGATATGACTGATAGTGGCGAGCTTTCGGAGCACGGTATCACAATTTCAATATTAAATAAGTTATCTGTCCCATGGATACCTGTTATCGGAAATCACGATATTTGGCCATATTGCAATGATAAGGCTCAGAATCCTAGGTTTCGCTTAAATGACCATGTTTCTTCAGTCAGATTTGTTAATCGAAGTCCTAATCCCTTCGAGAACGGGGTTTATCTATATGAGCATGCAAACTTTAGTGGAAAAGAGGAGTTTTTCATCGGTGATGTACCAGACCTTGAAGGTAGCTTTATAGGAAACGATAAGGCTTCATCGGTAAAAGCTAAAGGCGGATGCTGGGTAACCCTTTACTCCGATGCTAATTATAATGGTTATTACATGAATGTGAAGGAAACTTCTAATCTGGATATGAACGATAAAATATCATCCATTAAAATCATTCCTAAGGATTCAAACCCCTCCGTGACAGTTTACAAGGACGCTAATTTCAAAGGAGAATTCGAGAAATATACTTCAAGCGTGAACAATGTTCCTAAGAAGAACGGTAGAGATTGGATTTCTTCAGCAAAGTTGAGAGACTGTGAAGCAATATTCTATGTAGATGCAGATTTTAAAGGTTACTACATGTATGCTGTTGGAGATATTTCCAATTTTGATATGGGGGGAGGATTAAATCCAGGGGTTTCTTCTCTGCGTGTGCATAATTGCAACACGAAAGGAATATATCTCTACCAAGATGCCAATTACAAGGGTAAGTTTTCACTTTTTTGCGTTGATTGCACAGATCTAGAGGGTACCCACATCGGGAACGATGAAGCGTCTTCGATAAGAATAGTAAACGGTGCAGTTGTTGCTCTTTATTCTGATAAGAATTTTAAAGGATCCTATACTCTTTTCAAGGAAAACGATCCGGATTTTAACAAGAGGCTAGAAGCAAAAGAGACAGATCCTCCAGACATTCACTTTTACAAATTATATAAGCCGTATGTTGAGAAACTTAAAAACTTTGGTTTTGCTAATTTAGAAATAGCGCCAGCACCAGTATGGAATCCAGAGGTTAAACGTAACTCTTACTTCCTTAACTATGCATTCGATTATTGTGATGTTCATTTTATAGTTCTGGATTTTAACCCACGTTCGAGAGCTCCACTTGGTGCACCTGGCATTGGTTTCACTAGTAATCTCCATAATTTCCCTGGCGGAACATATCAATGGTTCTCACAGCATCTTTCGAAAGTAAATAAGCCTACAATCATCTTTGCACATCACTTGCTTACTTTAAGTATGCAATTTTCAGGCTTTGCTCCTCCTTCCTTTTCTCAAGCCGAGTATGCTCTTCTCATTGCTTTGCTTTATCCTTACAGAAAGCATCTTCTAGGATGGTTTGGGGGACATGGTCATAATGATTGGGAGGAATGGGAAGACATGGTAATAAAAGTTATTGAAACAGATGCATGTAAAGATGTTGATGGTGGATGTGTAAGAATAGTAAAGATTCATTCGAATTTTAAGACTGAGTTTGATAAGCAACCTTCGTATCCGAAAAAATATAACAGGATAATAAATGATCCTAAGATCTTACGTGGTAAACCAGTTATAAAAGGAACAAGGATTTCTGTAGAGCTGATTCAGAATCTTGCTAAGAATTTGGGCTGGTCTGCAGAAAGAATTTTAAAAGAGTATCCACAACTTAGTAGGGAAGATGTGCTGGCCGCTTTAGAATATGTACTTGAAAAATAATATGATTTTCCATATATTTAAATTTCTTTCTGATGAAAGTTTCTTCATTAGAATTGTACAAGCTTTGAGAGAGAAGGGTTTTGATATAGTTTCAACTTTAGAAATCTCGTTTGGCTTAACAGATAAGGAAGTAATAAATTTAGCTAAAAGACAAGAGAGGATTATAATAACGCTTGATGCTGATTTCGGCAAATTTGTTTCTGAAGAACATGATATAAGAGGAATTATCTTATTAAAGCTCATTAAAAATCAGAAGAGATAGCTATAGTTGTATCTTGTAAAATTAGGATAGAGGAAAAAGCTTGAAAAGCTCGCCAAAAGTTTCTTTGAGAACTAACCAGAATAATTAGTTTTAAATAAGTCAGATTTTCATCATATCCAAAGAAACTTTAGAAGAAAAAGAGACTAGTTCTGGTAGTCTAACTATTATAAACATCGCTTATTTTACTTGCGAGAGAAGTTGAAAACGGAGTAGATGAGTTTTCTCCAGAAATGTTCCAATAAGCATGCTACTAAGTTCTTGGTTAGGGCAGGCATCGATTCTATTTCAATCAATCCCGATGTCACAGTGTTTACACGCAAAGTTGTTGCAAGCATTGAGCAGAGGATCATGCTTGAGAAAGCTTTAGGTCAAGTTAAGGTCGACCCCGACTGGGATCTTCCTGACCCTGACGAGGGTTAGAGTCTTTTTAAGGCTCTAATGTTTCCGTTATTTTCTCTGTTTTCCTAATCGTAAGGCTTAACTATTTCTACCCGTGCTTTTTTCCAGCGATGCCTGCCGCCTCTGGGGTGAGGGTTAAGGCCGTTATCCTAGCTTTTTCAACAATCTTGATTATCGCTGCCTCATACTATTTTCTAGTCTATCTTCCCGAGCAGGCTAGGAAGCCTTACAAGGAGGCTGGCCTCACTCAAGAGCAGGCTGATAGCTTCATTAAAAGCTATCCTCAGCAGAATGGGAATTCAACTTGGGTAAGCTTTGCTAAGTCTTGGGTTGAAGACCAAAGCCTAGCGGATTTGACTTTTCAAACTTTTAAAGATTTGAATAAAACTTTAGAGTACCTTAGCCTCAGCAATGATAAGCAGCTTTTAAGCTCTGCTTTAAACGCTTACGGCTCTAAAGCAAGCGAGTTTGTAAATTTCGCTGAATCTAACGGCTATGATGGAGTTAATTTCCTTAAAGATTTTCCCCAGTTTAAAGAGAATTATCTCGAAGTATTGCCTGCTTATTCTAAGAATTCAACTCTTGTTAAAACTGCTTACGACCAGTTCTTGAGAGACGATAGGGTAAGCTTGGATAAGAATTATCTGTTCCTCGAGGCTTTGAAGAATTATGGAAAGCTTAATCTAATTGATAAGAATCTCTACTTGCAAACAGTTCAAGTCCTTAACAATCTAACAATAGCTTATAAGCAGCTTAAATTGCCTGAGCATAGCAAAGAAAGCATTTGGCTTTTAACTAATGCCACTCAGCTCAGTAAAGATATTGTAGACTTTAGCCCAATCGTTTTCAAAAGCGTTGATGATAATAACGCTTACTTGATTCCTGAGCCTGCAAGGGAGACTTGGCTTACTGTTGAAATTTTGAAGAGAATAAAAGAATCTGGCTTCGAAATAGAGAAGCATCCTGAAATGTTTATGGGTTTGAATGGAAAGGTTATAGCGAACGCTTGGTGCTTCTTCAACGATAGCCCATATTACAGCGTAGCAGCAAGGGAGAAGGAAATGAACAACAGAATGATAAAAATAACTGATGAAGAGGTTTTAAACGCCATGATGCTCCAGTGGGATTTGTATTCACAGTTTGCTCCTCAGCTAAACGGGAGCGAAAAGCTTTACAATCGAGACTTCCCATGGTATGATTCAGCCCAGCTCAAAGCATCGTATCCAGATAAGAATGAGCTTAGAGTAGCATTGTTCAAATTATTCTACTTGCCTGAAACAACATACAGCATGAAAGAAGGAAAAAGAGTCTTCGGAGTAAAAGCCGCTGAAACAAGCTTGAGGGAAGCAATGGAAGAATATGAAACAATAGCAAGACTGTATCCGAATGGGAAGATTGGAAAGTGGAATGAAGATCCAAGAGACTATTACTACGGGTGGCTACTAGATAGAGGAGCCAGTGGTCTTAGCAATACTGTAGCATACTATCTAGGAATAGATCCGAATCTTATATACAAAGTGAAGAATTGGGTCGAATGGCTTAGAGAAGTTAAAGACAACAATGGCTTAGATCAATTCTTAACAAGAAACTGGAAGTATTGGGACTTGGTTAAGTTCATAATTGGTTATGAGAGATGGAATCGTGCTGCAAGTGAAGTAGAAGACATACCTTTCATCATGCCTGCTGTTTTAAGGATGGCAGGATTTCCGAATTATTGTCTGGTTATTTCGCCTACGCCTTTGGGTGCTAGTGGTATTGAATGGGCTGTAGCATTGCCTCCCCACATGGTTGAAGCGATGAAAAGAGAATTTCCGAATTCAAACATTCTATTTGGTCCTGGATATACTTTCGGTCTATTTTCTTGCGCAGATGGTTTAATCAAAGAAAGGGGAATAGATGATCTTTACAAGCCAATAGAAAACGGTATAACCAAAGTTTTCCAATGGCTTGGTGACAAAAGAGTCTACCTCATGAAAAGGGATTAAAGCTCAAAATTAATTCAAGCAAACTTTTCTTTTTACTAACTTCTCCAGAATTCCATTCAGGAGGATCACAAAGATACTTATTATTACACCTCATATTGCCTTGTGAAACACAAATACCAGAACCTTTACATTCTGGGGGTAATACAAGATCTCTATCACAGCACCAACCAGGAGCACATTGCTCATTAACATCACACTTAGGCAAAGGTTTGCAAGTATAATCATTATCTTTCTTTAAACTACAGCTTCCAGAAGGACAATCACAAACTATTTTAGTGTGTGAAGAAGGATCATACCTCCAGTTTCCGCTAGCATCTTTACAATCTTCATCAGAGCAGCAGAAATTGCTCGGCTTGCTTGTCTTCCATCTCCATTGGTTGTTCTCATAAACACAGTAGTAAGTGCTTCCGCAGCTTAGCGAGCTTCCACAATAGGTTGAATCGCAAATCCTACAGTCTTGATTGCAGCAAATTCCACTTTGCCCATCAACAGAGCAGGAAGTTCCGTCTGCTTGGCCTGAGCAAGGGTTAGTAGGAGATCCACAAGTAGAGTCAGCAACACAATAACAATTTCCTGTAGCTGAATTGAACTTGCATCTCTCACCAGGATTGCAAGTGGAAGATAATCATGTTCCGAAACCAATGAGTATAACCTAGTTCTTATACGGGTTTAAGCCAGTGGTCTCTATGTTGAGCACCACAACTATTTTTCAGCAGTATTTGATTACAGGAAGCCGATATTTTAACCTGTTTCCACTATTGATTAATTCTGTTGTGGTTAATATGGGTGTATAAATAGGGTTTTTCAACTATTGTTTCAGTATGTTGCTATATGCGTTTGGAGTCTGGTTGTGTCGTTTTGCGACGCAATATTTTTATATTTCTTCCCATCGATATGGGAGAGTCTTGAAGAGGCTTAAACCGGTGTTCCTGCTCCTAGCCTTCTCAACCCTACTGTTCCCTCTCAACCAAACCCCAGTTTCCCCAGCTGCTTTCGAGCTCGCTTACGATGACGGTGACTTCGACTATGGTTGGTCAGACTTCTACCCTAGCGGTGCTATGGTGAGGTTCTCTCCTCCTTCTCCAAGCTGGAGGATTAAATCCGTAAGGCTTCACGGCGTCTGCTCCCTCAGGGGTTCAGGAAGTTTCTACATTCAAATTTGGGATGGCAATGGCAACATGAAATACTCTTCGTCCTTCTCCTTCGCCAGTGTTTTCAAAGATGGTGTCTTAGACTGGTACACAATCGAGTTTCCCAACGTTGTTGTTACCGGCGAGTTCTACGTTGTTATTGCTCCAATGTTCACTCTGGATGGTTCGCAACTATGGGTAAGCGTGGATGATGATGCTCCTGTCGCCAACATGAGTTTCATCGTCAACATGGATACTCACACTATCTTAACCTCGCTTAATGCGACCAGTAGCAGGCCGGGTGACTTCATGGTTAGGGTTGTGGGTGAGCCTGCTGCAACTCCTTCTGAGCTGAGGTTAAGTTCGATAGATGTGGGTGGGGATGAGACTACTGTTTGCTTCACCTACCCCGGGGAGATTATGAGCGTGGGTGCTAGGCTGGTTAAGTGGGACGGAGGTTTCGTTGAGGAGAACGTCACGAGGGATGGTCAAACCCTCATAGTCAGGGTCAGGGATGAGGGAACCCTTAACGTCTTCATAGTTACCCCTGGCTCGGAGATTGTTGGAACCAGCGTGAGGCTTGAAACGGGTTTGAGAAGCATCTACAAAGCTCTCTTAGCGAACTACACTATTCTGAAGGCTAATGCTGAGGAGATGGGGAGGCTGCTTAATTCTCTGGCTGGGGAGAACGAGAGGCTTAGGATAGCGGTCAGGGACTCCGGCTACGCCATCGACACTCTTCAAAACCAGGTCTGGGGGCTCATGGAGAACGTTACCAAGCAGGAAAAGCAGATAGCTGAGCTTAATGAGAGTGTTGAGAGGCTCAGGCTTGAGAACACTGTTCTACTCGCTCTTCTAATAGTGGCAATAGCTGTCCCCGTCGCAATTCTGACTGTTAAAAAGCATAGGATGAGGAAATGAGTAAACTAAGGGTGAAAGCTGCAGGCATACTCCTAATTCTCCTAGCCTTAAGCATGGATTTCACTCCCCACCTGCTTACTGCAAGGGTTCTGGCCCAGCAGGAGGACTATGAGGGTTTCTTGGGCAGGCTTGAAAACTATCTGAGGGATGCTCTCCCGCCAGAGTCTGAGCCGATTGAGGAGTGCGAGTACGTTGCTCCAGAAGGCTTCAATCCCACGGAGGCTGAGAGGCTTTGGAGAGACTTAGCCCCGTTCATAAGCCTAGGGTACTCAGAGCAGGCTATCAGAGAGAACCTTACAAAAATCTATCAAAACACTACGCTCCCCGTCGAAGCGGATGGTGGCATGGTCATGCTGAACCTCACCGGCCTGAGGGTTGAGAAGCCTCCTGATGGAAGCGTTAAAGCCAAGATACCAGTAATCTCCGACAAGCCTCTCAACTACACCTACTTCAATTCGACCAACGTCAGAATACTCTATGAAACATGGAACGAGACTCTCGTCAAGTATTACAGGGTTGAGAAGTACACCGGGTTCTACCGCTACGTTTTCAAAGACCTGGAGTACGGGACTGTCTTCGACGTTGTTTCAAGGCTCGCGGTCAGAACGTTCCCAGGGTTTGAACTCGAGAAATGCGTGTTTTTCCGTGTGAAGAAGAGTTGGGGCGACTGGGGCTACTTCATGGGTAACCCGGTTGTAGCTGTCCCAGGCCACTATGAGGAGGTTAGCGTCGTGGTTCCGCAGCAGGAGGTTAACTACAGGGTTCTCTTCCCAGCCTACGACCCTGTTTACACTCCTTCTTCAGAAAAGCCCTGGGTGGTTCACACGAACATTTCTTCAACAAGCCTGAACACCGGGGAGACCCTGGAGATAGGCTACCGGGCTGAGTACATGCCCTATGAACCAATGGGGGTTAAGAGCCTTGAGGATGGTGGTGAGGAGCCGCTTAACGCCACGCTCACACTTGAGGCGACAGACGCTTTCCAGCCTCTGAGCAGTACTGTCAGGGTTCTCGACGATGATCATCTCTCCGGGTTTTTCAAGCTTCAGGCTGTTAAACAGGGGCTTCACAACATTACTCTGAAACTCGAGGGGAACGCGTGCTTCAGCCTCTGGCCCGGGGAGCAGGAGCTTGTTTACACGGTCCAGGTTGTCGGCCCAACCTCGCCCTCAGTATCCTTCTCCCATGCTTTGGATCCCTCGTTGCTGAAGCATGCGAGGCTCACGCTTGAACTCAGCAATAATGGTGGTAGTGCTGCCAGAAACGTCCTTGTGGAGATGTGGGGGGAGTACGCGGAATCCGTAAGCAGAATGGTCGGCGATATTGATGTGGGCGAAACCAGGAGGGAAGTGTTCACAATAGGTCTTTCAAAACCATCCTCATACCTCAACATAAGGGTAAGCTATTTCGACGACGAGGGCAACAAGTATGTTGCTGAAGCCCTCATCTCAGTATGGACCAATTTCTTCGTGGTGCCTGAACACTACGAGGAGTACACCGTCTTTATTCCGGAGCACGAGGAGACCAGGATGGTCTTCATACCCGACGCAGAATACTACACCCACGTAAGGTTCTACTGGCTCACCTTCAGCCATCAGGATCTAGGTCCCTGCGCGCCCCTGCCCACGGTCAACGGGCACTACAGCGGGGTGGAGCTTAACCTTGTTTCACACCTGACCTTCACAGGCACGGAGCTGAACGCTTCAAGCTTCGAATCTGAGGCTGCCTATAAGGGCGGCATGGTGATGCTGGATGTGGAGCCATACTGGGAGAACCTAGGCGTCTTCGAGGAGGAGAATGCCACGGGGTTGCTCGGCGTTGAGCCAAGCATGCTTAAGGCCAATAAGGCTCCGGAAGGCTACAGGACAAGCCTAGTCGGCGAAACCTGGGTTTTCAGCGAGAGCATCATTATGAACACAACCCAGTTCGCAATCTACAACCAGACCGTCAACAACTACGTAATGGAAAATAATTTGCAGGGCGAGTTCAAAATAGGCTGGAACAAGATTACGAACGCGACAAGGCTCTCTGAGCCGTCTGGCGAAACAGGCTTCCTAATCCTGATCTACCATCCGTTAGCAGTTAAGGGGAGTGGCCCGTTAAAGTCTATCCAGGTTAGGAACTATGCTGGCCTTGATGCAAACTACCGCCTAAGGGTCTCCGGGTACCAGGTCTCCGGCTACATGACTCCCGTGGGCCAGCCTCCCAAACCACCCCTGTGGGAGAACACCACCAGCATCTTCCAAGTCAGGAGCCTCGGGGACAATGTCCTCCTAGCAGGCTCACTCGCCCCCACCGGCTCAGGGTACCGTGTTCAACTCCTCTACGGCGTAAACATTGTTGCGGAAGCCTTCTTCGACCTCCACCCTGAGGCATCACCGTTCTGGACAGGATTCTGGGATGGGATTAAGGAGAATGCTTGGAAGATAATCCTAACGACGGCGATACTGGTGGTGCTTGCAATACCGAGTGGAGGAGGCTCTCTTTTGGCTGAGGTCAAGGCGTTCCTCACCTCAACCCTGATCCCTGCCCTCATGGCAGTTGGCGTGGCGGCGAACATCATGGAGATAGTTGAAGCCTACTGGGCTTACGACAGGATGGGGAAGGTGGCCAATGTGCTTGACAACCTTTCGAGCAGAGCTATGGGCAATGGCTACGGGAACTCCTCCTCCTTCTTCAGAAGCCTTGGGAACAAGGTTAGGGACAGCCAGAACCTTATAGTTGGAAACACGGCTTTAGACCTGCTCGCCGACCTTACGGTGAGGGACCTGTTCATCGCGTTCGGCAGGGAGAACGCAACCGAGTACGAGAAGGGTAAGGCAATCGGCAGGGTTGTGGGAGCAGCATTATCCTTCGTGGTCTACGCATCCACCTACTACAGGCTTTTCACAGAGGGGCCGAAGCTACTCTCCTGGCAGGGGAAGATAAAGAGCTTCCTGAGGGGGGTTTACAACTGGGTTACCCCGCCCCTATGGGATTTCGGGGTTACAATGGGGAGGTTCGCGGTCAAGGAGGTCGCGGCCTCGCTTACACTTTCTGAGCAGAACCAGAGGTTTAAAGAATACTTGAACCTGATTAGGGAGGACGAGGTCTCGCTGAACTCGGTAGTGGAGTTCACCGGCAAGTACCTCGACGATGCTCTAGATTTCTCGGGAAGGCTCGGCCTCAGCGAGAAGGCCTTCCTAGGCTTGCTCTGGGCATACGGGAACACTGCCAAGGATCTAAAGGGGGAGGACTGGAGCAAGTTTCTCGTAGAAATACGGGATATAGGCGGGGACAGCAGGAGGTTTGCAGACGAGCTTCTAAGCTGGCTTTACAATGCTGAAGACTCCATTAAAATCGAGCAGGCTGTTCTAGAAGTGACTCCGAGGCTCACCGGCCTAAGCGCGGGAGAGCTTGAAAACATGGGGAAAGCATTAGCGAAGGTTGGAGACAGTTTTGAAAACGGGTTTAAACTGTTCAACGCGTATTTCGATATACCTGCACATTATGAGAAGAGTGTGGCTGAGGCTGTTAAGAAAGTATTTCTGAGATACGTGGCGGAAGACGATGCTCCAGCGCTTAGCGCTTGGTGTTCAGCCGTCGAGAATGGATGGATTGCAGCCAGATGCTCGGGAGACAGGGTCTACCCAAGGATTCCTGAAGACTTGGCTCAGGCCTATGAATTTGAGGGAGGCGAGCCTTTCACCGTGATTATTAAGAGAGGAGGCGAGGAGTACTGGGTTGCTGGAAGCATGCAGAAAGCCACTACCTACGTTACTCCACATGAAAAAATGTTTGAAAACTTGGGTTTAATGAAAGGAGAGTACGTTGAGCTTATCCCTGGAAAGATTGAGGAAGCAAGTCTCTTCCCTGCTCTACGTTCTGGTGCTGGAAGGGTTGACTATCATTTTTCAGAGAAATGGGACTCCGTTGACGGAATCTGGATAAGCCAGAAGGGGGGAGAAGGCATTTACCTAGCGAGTTGCAGGAGAATCGGCTATTTGGACGATATGGGTGTTTTCCACAGCGAGCCAAAGGGAACCAGTTACTATGTGAGGAAGGTTGAGCTAGGTGGCAAACTGGAGTTCGATGTGGATGAAGTTTCAAAGGAAGGCTATACTCCTGTCTACGAAATAAAGGCATGGAAGATAGGATACGGTGAGCTAGGAGACGCTGTAAGACCTTTGGTTGAGAAAGGATGGGTGTTATTCGACGAGAACACGGGAAAGGTTAGGTTAACTGGCTTCCAAGAGTTCGGCGACAGGGGCTTCGAATATGAAGGAAAGATAGCGGCGGACGCGAAGCATCATGGTGGTACTCAAGCAGTCTTTGTGCTTAACCCTGGAGGCAAGAATGAAAGGGCCCTTACCGTTCGCATCGTTGCCAACCCAGTAACAGGGGAGCTGGAGTCAAGGCTCGACTTCTCTTACGACGTTAAGCTGGGTGACTGGCTTGATGTAAGGGAGTTAGAAGTGGATGTGGACAACGACGGGAGGCTCATCCTCAGAATATACCATGAGTTCAGGGTGACGGCAGAGGAAACGGTGTGGTGCAACAAGTACATGAAATGGGAGCCTGAGCTTAAATGCTTTGATGAAGCCGAGATCCTTGTGGGTACAGAATTCTTCAACAGAGGAGTTGGAAAAGCGCTCCAGTTCTCCTATAGTGTAGAACAGATCGATGGGAACAAGATAAAGCTGTTGGCAACATCAATTGAGGATTACAAGAGTTTATTCTTAGAAGTGAAGGATGGCTACGAAGAGCACGCTAAGGGAGTTTTATCTTGTGAGATACTGAATAAAGTCATGGATTATGGAGAGGTGAGGAGGGTGCTCAGCCTTTCCGGAGATCAGAGAATCATTGATAAAGAAGGCTATAACAAAGGTGAAAACTACTTTGATATGTTCACTAAGAAAAGTGAAACTGAGCTTACCTCGGCGATCGAAGTTAAATCAGCCTACGCCATTGACGAGGAATCTCTCAATCTAGAGGCAAAGCTTAAGGATGCGAGGGAATCACTTAAAGAACGCTTTAGTATAGTTTCTGAGACGGAGGTTAAGCTACCTGAGAACAATTATTACGCCATTGCCATCGGCTTCACCAAGGACGGAGAAATTTATATAATATGGCAGAAGTTTACGAAAGCAGAAATCATGGAATTAGGTGACTGAAGGTGTTCGAGGAATTGGCCGAAGCATTAAAACGAGCACTTGAAGACGAAAGTGGTTACAAATTCGAATTACAAGATATTGTTGACGAAAAAAAAGTCAACTATAAAAAGCTGTTGAGGAAGTATGACCTTGAATCACTTCCAACAATCCTTAAGCTTTCACAAAAGGGTACGATCGGACTTGGCGAATACTATAATCTCTGGGGCTGGCCTCATAAGGAGATAGATTGGGAAAAGGACTGGAAGGACGATAATCCGGTTTTCATAGATTACGTTGAGGTATGGCCTAATAAAGTTCTCATAGGAACTTCAGGAGAGTTTATGCTGGATTTCATGGCACACAAATACTATGGCCTAGGCGAAATAATTCTTGAACCTAGGAGCGACATTTACGTGAATAAGGAGGATAAAATGAAGCTGGCTAGATATATGCCTGCTGTAATCAAAGATGTGGAAATCGCTTTAAAAGCAATGAGTGAAGTTTCTACCGCTAATGGATTTGACACATCTGGGTTCAAATTTTTCTTCCAACCATGGGTGGACTTCTGCGTTAAGTCGGAACACCCACTTGTGGGGATTAAGGAAGAGGAGATAGTTGAGAACTGCATAAGGAGGGTTAAGGTGATGAGCGAATGGAGAAAGAGGTTCAGGGCATGGCTCCCATCGATGGAGAGAAAGCATTTCTACGAGAACACGAAGATAGGATATACTGCTCGAATGCTGAAAAAGGGGAATTGGTGGTCGACAGGAGTTGAGGGGCTAATCAAATGGCCGGTTAAGGACAGGAAAATAAGAGAGAAAGTGATTCGGAACCACATATACAGGTACTTAGATCACGGAGCCCACCTTTTCACCCTCGACGGCTATGGAATCATCGGATACAGGATAGACCACGAATATAAGTTCAAATTTTGGGTAGATAGGAGGCAGAAGAAGTTTCAGAGGTTAAAGCCAATACCGCTTGAGAAAATAGGGTTCCTAAGAGAAGACTTCCCAGAGATGTTTAAAGAATAAGTTTGTGGAAGGTTCGGATTCCGAAAGGCCTTTCCATTTCCGTCGATATAACTGGGAGCAACCGCGGAGACTATATATTCGACATGATGAGGAAAGATGATGGAAGACTTGTATTCGTTGGAGAATCTGAGTCCAGATGGGCCAATGAAGGGATGGATTGGAGTATCTTTGATAAGAGAGTTAAAGAAGATCTTCAGACGCATTATGAAAAGGCAAGGAGTGAAGGATTAGCCCTTCCGGAATACGGCTATGGTTTCGTAATAATTTATAGGCTGGATAAGATAACATTTTATGTGAGGAAGCTCTCATTCAGCACAATGGATTGGGTAGGGTGGTAACAACATGAGTATTGAGGCACCGTGGCCAATGTTCGGGCACGACCCCCAACATACGGGAAGGTCTAAGTATAGAGGGGCACAAAAGGATGTGCTCAAATGGAAGTTCCAAGCAGAAGGCATAGTTCTCTCTTCTTTCGCAGTAGGTTCTGATGGGACAGTGTATGCGAGTGCCAGTTACTACCTCTATGCTGTAAACCCAGATGGAACTCTGAAGTGGAGGTTTAAGGCTGGAGATGAGATACGTAAATCCTCCCCCACAATAGGTGAAGATGGCACAATATATGTAGGTAATATGGATTATTACCTTTATGCCATAAACCCTGACGGATCCTTAAAATGGAGGTTCAAGGCCCAATACGAAATCGACCACTCCTCACCAGCAATAGGTTTCGACGGCACAATATACTTCGGCAACTACGACGGTCACCTTTACGCCGTGAATCCAGATGGAACTTTAAAATGGAAATTCAGGGTTGGGGAACACCCCCTCCGGTCGTCTCCTGCAGTAGGTCGAGATGGCACGGTATACATAGGTAGTAGCGATCATCGTCTCTACGCTGTGAACCCAAACGGGATCTTGAAGTGGAGGTTTAAGACTGAGGGCATCATTGACTCGTCTCCGGCAATAGGCGAAGACGGCACTATATGCTTAGGTGAAAAATATTTTTATGCCATAAACCCCGACGGATCCTTAAAGTGGAAGTTTAAAACTGATGGCGCTATTCTCTCTTCTCCCGCAATAGACTCTGATGGTGCAATATACTTCGGTAGCAGTGATGGATTTCTTTATGCCCTAAATCCAGACGGATCTTTGAAGTGGAGGTTCGAAATCGGGGACAAAACTATCCTATCCTCTCCTGCGATAGGTAATGATGGTACAGTATACATGGGTAACCGCTATCTCTATGCCATAGGACCCTAAACATGGAATTCAAATTCCTTGTGAGAGCAGGTATCGATTCTGTTTCGATCAATCCTGATGCTGCAGTCTTCACGAGGAAACTTGTTGCATCCATTGAGCAGAGGATTATGCTTGAGAAAGCTTTGGGCCAGGTTAAGGTTGATCCAGACTGGGATTTGCCTAACCCTGACGAAGAGTAAAATTCTTAGTTTCTTAGTATTTCTCGTTTTCTATTTTTAAACACTAATATTTTTATTATGTTTCTGTTTTTAATAAAACTTTAAAAGGGATTATCCATATTTGGTTTCGAATGACAAGAACGAGCCTTGTTGAATTATTTCAAAGTAGACGTTACAGATTACTTTACTATTTCTATGTTAAGAGGAAGATAAGAGAGTTTCCAGGTATTAAATCCGAACTAGCTAAGCTCTTTGGCTATGAATCAGACGGGCATTTCTATTACGATTGGAATACCCTCCTAGAAAAAGGTTTTCTAGTAGAGAAAGATGATTTCATTAAAATTACGAAAAAAGGAATAGGAGAATTTAAATTGCTTATCGCACTTAAAATTGCCACGTTATTCTCAATTATGTTAGGTGTTTTACAATTATATTACTTTTGTATTGCTATTATTGGTATAGGTATTCCTTTTCTTTTTGTCTTATCTATATTGCTATCATCTTCCATCATATTGCTATGGACCTCAATACTCTGCTTTAGAGTTCTTAGAGACTTTACACCAAAGCTTCCACCTTAGATTAAGACTCTAGGTTCTAGAGTATATTCTCTAAAGGATAGAGCTAAATGGCATCAATTACACTAACAAAGAATTGGAGGTGATAATGATGGGTTTGGAAATACTGCTTAAGTTCTTTGGGTATGGTATAATTGCTCTTGCTGCACTTGCAATAGTTTTATACGTTATAACTGGCATGCAGAATCGTTTTGATATTGCAAACCCGCTTCTTAGTCTCGCGTCATTCATAGCAGTTGCATTTGTCATTTACATGTTTCTAAAACTCATATTAAGCCGGATGGATTAAAGCCATAGCTATGCCAATTTATGTATAGTAAATTTCACTTTCCAATCTGACTTAAAGTTTACTAGAAGTACGTAAAATTTCAGTTCAATAACAGCCTTTTCTACCAATGTTACATCGAATCCTATTCTTTTCTCCTTATCTCCAAGCAACTTTTTTTATGACGTTCTTATATTGCTCGCCTACTATTATTTCCCTCTCTTTGAGCAATATACTGACGGCATACTTCGAGTTATCGTGAAGTCATGGCATTCTTCAGGTATAGCTTTAAGACCCATAAAACCGAACGTGAGTTGAGCATTTTTAGAATAGATTTTTGACCGGAAAGATATAAAACTGAGAACCTAAGGGTATTTCGATTATGAGTGAATTTAAAAAGATTGCAGAAAACTTAGAAGAATTCCCGAGAATAATGAAATATATGGGTCTTGGTTGGAAAACAATTGCTGACCATGAAGAGGCAAATCGCAAATGCATTCACAGTATTATTCAGTATTTACTGATAAAATCAGGAGAAAAAGTATGATTCCTGCCTCTACCTGAAATCAAAATTGAACAAAAGCCAACAAATTATGAATTGGAAGGCAGAAAACAACAACGGTATTACAGAACTGATGTGGCCTTTTATAAGACTAGCGAGAAGGGGAAAGAATTGATGGGGCTCTCCGAAATATTTACACTTGATATGTTGGCTCAATTACTTCCTACAGAGAAGCTTAAAGAAAAACTCGAAGGGAAAACTATCAAATTGAAGAGAAAAGAAAGAACTATTAAGATTAACTTTACTACTTCAGCATCTAAGATTTTATATTTAGTTAAAGCTTCAAAATCTCCAATTAATAACATACTTCTTGTAGTTACCTTGCCAGAATACGTTATTAAAGGTCCATCCTTTCCTGATTGGATAGGCCTTATGGAAGGTTCAAATAACGCGTTTAACATTTTTTCCCAATATGTAAAAGAGCTGGAGTCAAAGATAAGAAAAAGCGGAGTAAATTCGTGTCATATATTAATTAAAGAGAACGAGATTCTTATAGGTTAAGAAATCAATAGTCCTTGGTCATTTATCATAAATTGCTCTAATTTTGAAGATAATTTCTTTGTCTCGTTAGGAGCTCAAAATCTTTTTGGGTTATACTTCTCGTTGATTGGACGAACCAAGCCCAAGGTCTTTGCGGGTCTGCGTCTGAGAATGCATCGAGTTTAGCTCTTAACACCGCGTCTATGACAACAGGTTTATCCAAATAGAGCTTCACATTACTAACTTTAAACGTCCAAGGGTATTTGTCGGGGTGTCGTACTTTCGGATGAGGTTTGTTTTCTGGAAACGAGGCTACTTGGCAGTGCGCTACAACACCCTTTCCACAGGCGTAGAAACATATCCAATCGCCGGGCTTTATATGAGTCCTTCCCGGGGTTCTCTCGCCAAACGCGTAAATGCCTGCTTTGCCGAGTAGGGTTTCGATGACTTCTTCTGCAGTCTGTTTTTCATCGCCCTTGACGGGCGTAAGCCAGTATTGCGCTTCTCCCTCAGGCGGCGGAATAGGGGGCTTTTCCTCCCCTTCTCCCTTCCCAATTGGTTCTTCTGCTATTAAGCGTGTTATCATATCTACAATAGGATCAATTTTAGGACCAGAGGGCTTAATTATCGCGAGAATATCTTCATAGCTGACATCGTATTCGCTCATTAACTCGGCTAGAGAGAGAAGTGACTCTACGCTTATAACTCGTAATTGATCAGTTCTTTTTTCAGCTATGATAGTGTTCTCCAATTGAGATGTTCCGGGTCCGATCTTTCCGATGACATATAGACCCAAGGCGTTGTCTAGGCTTGCGATTTTTTTCTCAGAAACGAGTTCACTAATATAGCTAAAAAGTGTTGAAGTCCTAATGGTATAAACATCGGTCTTCTTAACTTCAACTACTATGCTGAAATCATCCGAAGATTTCCAAAGCCCGTCGAAGCCTATCTCGCCAGAAACACCTTGATATCTTCCGAATTCCACCTTGAAATGCATGAGGATTCCAAGGTGGTTAACCAGATCTTGAAAAGCGCGCTCATACTGTTCTCCAGAATTTCTTAAACATTCTTCAATATAATCTCTAACAATACTAGGGTTCTTAACGTTGTCGCTAAGGAATTTACGGAATCTTTCTCTTGGTGTATCAGTACCGGGTGAGTCGTCCAGCTTCCCAACGAGATCTAAAAGCGTGTTCAGGCTAATGCTCAATCTTCTGGAGAATTTATTGCAGTGTGTTCAATTTAAACTTTTTATAGGAAATAGTATTAGAACTCTTTTAGGTTTTAAAGGCTTAGATTTTTATATCGGAGCAAGGGGGATTTAACCTTGTAGCGATCTAGGTAGCAACAGGCTCAGTGCAGAACGCTAAGACCTCTTTCAAGAAGGGCAGGTAGGGCGTGAACAAGCGTTTAAGGAAGACCTAAGGAAGGGTTGAATCTGGCGACGTAATCCTCTTCTATGTGTCGAGTCCTGTGCGCGGCATAGTGGGGACTAGTGTCGTTGAAGGCAGAGCTGAGGAGGAAACAGTATTGTGGCATGACGAATCCGTGGTCGGCCGAGCCCTCTACCTCTTCAGGATACTCTTTAAACCCTTGTTCATCCTGCAGGAGGAGAAGTGGGAGACAGATAAAATCGCTGTGAAGGATCTTAACGTTAGCGTTAGAGCAGGCTTGAACAGCTTGAGGAACCCAGACACGGTGGAAAAACTGTTGGTTAGGGTTAGGGGCTCATGGGGCGTTAAGGTTTAGGAAAACCTGTTTTCTCCTCTCAAGTATTACCTCGCTCTTCAACTATGAATCCTTCATCCTTCAACAATCTTTTACAGTCCTCGCATAGCGATTTCAACCATTTCGCGAGCAACCTTCTTTCTTGCTCCGCAGACTCTATCTTCACGCTGAAAATCCTGTTGAACCTTCTCCTACACTCTTCGCACACAAGGTCATACTCGGAGGAGCACATTAGTTTCCAATGGTAAGCGGGATGTTTCAAGCGTTTGTTGCCGGAAACTGTAACATGT
>JAWCNV010000021.1:0-3510 GCA_038848185.1 Thermoproteota archaeon
ACCGGCCTATCTACTGAACTAACAAATTTGACTTGGCAGCTGGTTTCGGGTCAGACAGACCGGATAACTATTTCAGGAACCCCGCCAATTGGCAGCCATGGGAACTACTCAGTTGAAGTCGAAGTTAACGATAGTAGCGGATTAACTGCCTCTAAACCATACCTTCTGAATATAAAAGAAATCCCGTGGGAATTCAGCGTCGAGATAAGGCGCCTGACTGAGGAAGGAAGCGTGCCGCGCATGCTCCCTGTACAGGCCGTGGTATACATAGATGACCTCGTCTTCAGCCAGCGTGCACGCCCTTGGATTCCGTTCTTTCACACGGTGACTCAGTCATTTCATCCTAAGATTCAGCGGATTGCTCGTGAAATCCAGCTGCCCATCATTACAGAGGCTATGGCGAAGTTGCCTATTATTACAGAGGCTATGGCCCAGTTGCAGTCCATTACGGAGGATATTTTTGAGGTTACGGTTAAACGTATTTCTGGAATAGGGAGTAAGAGCGTCCAGCTGGATCTTATCGTTCCGCCGGGGGAAACAATACCTCTGGGAATAAAAATAACAATGTCCAATTCGACAGGCTTAGTTGGTGACGAAGCGTTTGTAAGCATAATCAGCATCAGGATTGACAATAGATATCCCTATTTTAGTAAGGAGCGTAATCTCCAGCTTATACTTAGAACAAGGGTAACGAACATCGGAGAGCACAATAGTACGATAATCACAATAATTAAGGGGATAGAGGCCGATTTACGGGTTTCAGCATTTCCGATTCAAGTGTTAAACGATGTTGAAGAGCTTGTAGCAGGCAAGTCAACCATCTTCAAAGTCAATGTGTTGATCATTTGCAATAGGCAACCACGAATTAACAGAGATATAGAACTTGACGTACAACTTATTTTACCATTTTCCACATGGGATTGGGAACTACCTGTCATTAGAACCGCTACTTCAGGATCGGTTAAAGCTGCTGTAAGCATCCCTAAGCAACTAAATATCTCCTACGTAATCGGTAAATATATAGGTGGCGCTACAATATACCTTCCCAGTGTGCATTCATATGTTGATTCATATTGGACAGCTTCCTATCCACGATCCATACCGAGACCATTATATTGTAATGCCTGTTCCAGTTTCGCATCCTATACGGTTAAAGCAGACGTACATAATATGGTGATGGAAATAAACGAAGATAATAATGAATTTAGCTCGTCTAGAACAGTTGTGCTAACGAGGAGTTTAAAAATCCTCTTCTTTCCTTGGGCTGAGAATGTGACGGAAAGGGAAAAGGCTCTAGCTGGAAGAACAGAAATATCTTTCATAAGTGTCGTAGTAAGACCGAAAGTAAAAATGATGGTTGAATATCTTCAAGGAGTCTACCCGGCAGCGGAAGCTACAATAATTTACGATATTGATCCAATGATACGAGTTAGAGGGTTATATCAGACTTGTGCAAGCGAGTATGAAAAAGCACTTAACCATAGCTGCCCTTCGAGTAGCACCTGTGGCTGTATTCCGCTATACGATGAAACGCAACATGCCTCAGCTTGTAAGGGTTGGTGCGATTGTCATAGTAAAGTAGTTTTTGATTTTCTCTGGGGTCCAAATGGTTTAGCAAAGATGGCTGACGATGCGGGATACGACTTTGCGGTAGCTATCCGAGTTGTAGGCAGTCGCGGATGCGCGCTTTCTTCACTTCCAAAGGGTGTCTACGTTGGTTGCGGGTCTAGCAACTGTCTTTTAGCTCATGAAACATACCATATCTTAGGCCCAATGACATATGATGACTATACCTGTCCACCACCTAATCAGTGTCCGGAGGGCTACTGGGTGAATAGGGGCGAACATATCGAAGCGGGACAATGCTACTTCATGTCGGCGTGCCCAGGGTGGATCAAGAAGGAAATGTACGAGCAGCTGATTTATGGATGGTTTAGCTCAAACAGTGACCCGATGGCAATACGTGTAAGCGGAGTCATATACCGAAATGGAACTGCCCGTTTTGATCCTTTTAGAGTACGTAATGCCAGCAGGATTGAAACTCCAGGCCTTCCGGGAAACTACTCAATAATATTATTAGACTCGAATGGAAATGAGCTTTCAAGGTTTGGTATAAACGCCACGTTATGGGGCGAGACGTATACAGACACGTATTCCTTCATGTTTTACGTTCCTTACAGCAAGGGTGTTCACACTATAGAGCTTAGGAATTGGGAGAACAGGGTTCTAGACAGGAGGGTTTCTTCCGCTAACTGGCCTCAAGTAAGCGTCCTCGCCCCCAGGGCAGAGGAAATAGTGTCAAGCCTAAGAAAGAACTTCACGATATCGTGGGAGGGCAGGGACGCTGATGGTGACACTCTATACTATACTATTTTAATAAGCTCCAATGGGGGAGAAAGCTGGTTGCCCATAGATACTGGTTTAACCACGAGTTCTATTACATGGGATCCGAGTGTTTACGATGCTTCTGAAAACTATGTTGTTAAGGTGATTGTTTCAGACGGCTTCTACAGTGCTGAGAATGTCTCCAGCCCCTTCATCATTGCCCCCTACGTCCAGCTGAAAGTCGAGTCGCCACATGGAGAAACACGTGGCTCAGGCTGGTACTTGGTTAACGAGACCGCTACGTTCAGCGTAACTCCGACGCGGGTTGAGATGGATGGTGTCCTAGGAATCCTGGGAGGCTGCTACGAGTTCGCAGGATGGTCTGTAGACTCAACTTCAACCAATCCCTCTTCAACTATACTCATGGATGGTGATAAAACAGTTACTGCAATATTCAATCAAAATTACACGATGCCCACATTATATTTAGTGATCATAGTGATTGTTCTGCTACTTGTTTCAATAGTAATTCTAAGAAAAAGAAGAAAACACGTTACGCCACCACCCACATCGCCACATCCTTCCTAACGTGCTTCCCCCCACTCTTCTTTTTTCTAGACATCCAGTTATTGGAGACACGATTGCACCGAAAAGGTTAGCCAGTTAAGTCATTAGACGGAGAGAATTTGAAAGCCAGCCAATAAAAGCTTTATAAAGGTATTTAAAACAGCATGTGTTGAAAAGCCATGAAGAAAACAGTTCAAGAATTCAGGAGAGCAACACAAATTGGGATTGTTGTGAAAAACATTGAGAAAAGCATAGAGGCCTGGGAGAAACTGCTTGGCATAAAGGCTTCAGGAATGGTGGAGACAGAGTCCTTGGAGAAGACAGGCATGAAGTATAAGGGCAGGGCTGCAGAAGGAAGAGCCAAACTAGCATTCCTCCAGCTTGAGAACATAACTATTGAGTTGATAGAGCCTGTTGGAGGACCAAGCACTTGGAGAGATTTTCTGGAGAAGCATGGTGAAGGAATACACCATATTGCCTTTGATGTGGGCGACATGGAATCAGTTAAGAAAAGCCTTAGAGGAATGGGTATAGGTATAGATCAGGAAGGGAATTTCACAGGCGGTTGCTACGCTTATACGGATCCAAAAAGTCCCTTGGGCGTTATAATAGAGCTGC
>JAWCNV010000021.1:3609-24338 GCA_038848185.1 Thermoproteota archaeon
CGACATGGAATCAGTTAAGAAAAGCCTTAGAGGAATGGGTATAGGTATAGATCAGGAAGGGAATTTCACAGGCGGTTGCTACGCTTATACGGATCCAAAAAGTCCCTTGGGCGTTATAATAGAGCTGCTAGCACACTAACCTTAAGCCTATTCAATGTATACGAGATCTACTATCCGCTATAAAACACACGTAAATGCTTTATCGTTCTATGGTACTAACTTGGTTTACGTTTCTTTCTCAGGAGAAATATTACTGAAATTATTACTACCGCCAAGATGGCAATACCAACGTAGTGAATTGGGAAGGGTATGCTGATAGTAGTGAAGGAAATTGTAGAACTACTAGCTTCCTTACGGGCAGCGTCGCCACCCCACTCTGCTGTTACACTCCAAAGACCTTCTACATCTGCTGAGAAGGTGTCGCTGAATGCTCCATCTCCACCGGTGATACTTGTTCTTGTGAATTCAGTGCCATCAGGCTTTTTATATCGAAGCGTCACCTCTAAATTGGGGAAAGGTGTCGGATACTCATTTATCATGATGAAGGCGGTTCCAGTAACGTTAATCATCGCGGTCTTATCTGCGGCTGAAATGTTGATGCGGGTATCATATTTGCTGGTAGGCGGAACTACATCTATATCGAAAGCCAATTCATACGTGTAATCCACACTCCCGATTGGACCGCCACTCCAACCGTATCTTACAACGACCCTATGAACACCGATTTCAGCATAAGGCATGATCTTGATTGTAGACGTTATGTAGTCTTCCCCACCCATCAGCATATAAGTGAAAGAACCACTGTATTTAATGAAGCTTGGACATTTATCAACCTTGTAATCATACCACATATTACCTGATCTATAAGTGTAGAACACGCACTTTTCCCCGGCCTCCATCGTAATCCTGTCGCCAGGTCTAAGCGTTTGAGGTTCCCTCCTCGCTTCAACAGTCTCCACATCGAACCATGACGATGTTTCTGAACCCAAGTACTCCCCACTTCCGCTCCATGAAGCATTCACTTGCCAAGAGCCTAACTGGTCAGGGATGAACGCATCATGATAAAACCCTTCATTATCTGTTAAGACCGTCCTATTCACTAAAGTGCCGTCCGGCTTCTCGTATATGAGCTTGACCTCGACCCCCGTATGAGGAGGCTCAATCGATCCTGATACGTTGACCATCTTACCTATTAAAGTCGAGGATGGAGAAACCCAACACCTAGTAACACTGGGTCTTGTCGAAGGTTTCTTGACGACCTCACTACCAGGAGGATTTTCTAAAACATATATCAGCCCAAGGCTGCCAGAAACAAGTGCGCGAGTTGTGGCAGCGATCAGTTTTCCATTAGCTGAGATTGCTACGTCCTGTAAATCTTTATCCTCCGCGACACGAAAACTCCATATTACTCTCCCCTCTTTATCATATAGTTTAATATCCGACCCATCGCTAACCGCTGTATAAGTGCCTTCGCTCGAAACTGAGGCGTCACGCGACCCCCAGGTTTCTCTCATTTCTTCGCCTCCCCACAATAGGGTGCCATCTTTGTTTAGGAAGTAAAGAGAGTAGGCGCAGGCTGTCACATATCCTCCGTCAGGAGAGATGGAGACTGAACTCACTATTGACCCTGTTTTATATTTCCAGAGAAGTTTCCCGCTTTCATCCAGAAAATAGATCTGCTGGTCGAAGGAGCCAGCAGCCACATAGTCTCCGTTAGAAGAAATAGCAACAGTATATGCATCTTCATCGAGAGGGTAGGACCATAGCTCCACCCCATTCTGATCCAGCAAGCATATTTTAGTCCTGGTCTCAGACCCAAGCTCGGAAATTACAATAGCAATGTAACTTCCACTGGATGAACTGGCTGCATCCCGGATAATGTAATCAATCCCTAAGTCCTTGTTTAACAAAAGATTACCGCTTCTATCAAATAATTTAAGCCAGTGACTGGATGCTACAACGATTAAATTACCGTCTGACGAGATTGAAACAGCTCCAGAAACCTCTTTTCTCCAGACAAGATCGCCAGACGAATCTAGGAGATAAGTATTTTCACGGCTGGAAGCAACTATATAGCGACCGTCTGCTGAAATAGCAACGTTTTCCAAATCCTCATCCGCAGTCCAGTATTCAATTACTTTTCCTAATACGCTATTAGCTGTAGGAGTCAAAAACATGATGAGAAGAATTAGAGAAAATGCCTTAGCCCAACAGGGTGGGCATAGTTTATGGACAGAAATTAAGCACATATGTGGCCAACCTTCATATGAAATATTTTAAGCTGTAAACTGATACTTAACAAATCTAATGACCTCTTTAACCATGCTAATACGTGGAAGTCGCCGTTCTTTAAAAAGTTTTTCAAGAGATGGGAATAAGTGATATTCCTGAGAAGTTACTGGGAACGTAATCCCCTTATTTACGACAAAACATATTTAGGAGCGGACAGTTAATAATTTACGAGGGCTATGTCAGCCCTGTTTAAGCTACGTATTGAAGAAATGAAGAGGAGTAGGGATGTTAATAGTCTAATAAAGCTCTTAGATACTGGTGACGTAGATACTAAGAGGATTGTAGCAAGGATTCTCGGGGAGATGAAGGAGAAAAAAGCAGTAGAACCATTAATCAGGCTTCTGGAGAATGAAGATGCTCAGGTTGGAGAGGATGCGGCAGAGGCATTAGGTGAAATAGGCGATACGCGAGCAGTGGAACCATTAATCCGAGCCCTTGAGAAAGACATGCCTGTCAGAAGGAAGGCGGCAGAAGCCCTTGCAAAAATTGGTGATGCAAGAGCTATAGAACCACTTATGCAGGCTCTAAGCGACAAAGATTTACTGATGCGGTTGAATGCAGCGAAACTCTTTGCAAAACTAGGAGACCCACGGGCAGTAGAACCGTTAATTAAGCTACTTGACGACGATTTAGAGGAGACTCGGAAAGCAGCGATAGCCGCACTTGAAAAAACTAGAGAGTCTGCAATAAAGATTCTCTTCCAAGTTCTGCAAGGCAGAGAATTGATTGACCAATGGAGAGCAGCGTGGGCGCTTGAAAAATTAGGTTGGGTTCCTCAAAATGATTTAGAAAGAAGCTACTATTTAACTGCAAAAAGAAGCTGGGATGAGTTAATACTGCTGGAAAAACCTGCAGTCGATCCGGTAATTGAGGCATTGAAGGCTGAAAGATGGGAAGTCCGTAGAGTCATTATAGAAACGCTTGGGAAAATAGGTGACGCTGCAGCAGTAGAACCACTGATCCAGGCTCTTAAAGATGAAAATCCGTATGTTCGGCATGATGCTGCAATCGCCCTTGGCAAGATAGGTGACACAAGGGCAGTGGAACCACTAATTCAAGCCCTACAGGACGAATCTAACTATGTTAGGCTTGGTGCAGCATCAGCTTTAAAGATGATTAAATCTAAAAAAGAGCTGAAACCCTAGTGAGAATACGGAATAGAGTTAGAATAATGGTATTGGAAGCATTTTGTAAAGATTAAAAATCTTGGTTAACATAATATTCAGGGTTGAGGATCAGACTCTGGCTGCTAGATCTGAATACGGAGCTTATTTCAGGAAGAGACACCGTTTTCCTCTGGGGAATTTCAGATGACGGGAGGAGAGTTTTGCTTGTAGATGATACTATTGAAAACTTTTTCTTCCTGAATCCTACAGATGATATTGATCCTAATGAGGTAATTGGGAAGGCTCTACCTGAGGGCGAGAGATACGGAACTGTTAAGATGGAAGTTTGTGAAAAGAAACTTTTGGGCAAAAGTGTTAAAGTGATCAAAGTATATGTCGACAGATCTGCAAACATCGAGAAGGTCGTTGGGAAACTTGAGAAGCTTAAAATATTTAAAGAGTCTTATGAGACTGATCTCAGGCCTTCGACAAGATACCTGTTAGAGAAGAATTTAACACCATCCTCATGGTTTGAAGCAGAGGTTGAGAAAGAGTCTGCTCTCCCATCTTTTCCAAACATTGATGTTTTTAGGGTGAAAACTGTTAAACCGTTAGAAAATGAAATGGCTCCAGAGCTTCATGTAATAGCTATGCATGTTCTAAAGGTCAGCGAGAAGGGTTCCCCCAAGCCGGAATATGACCCTATTGTGGCAATAACAATCTATGATGGGAAAACAGTGAAACAGTTCAGATATGAAGGAAAATCAGATGCAGCTTTAATTGAAGAGTTCGTAAACCATGTGAAGAAGCTTGACCCGGATGTTATAGTTGGATATGGTATAACGGAAGATTGGGGGTATCTGGCTGAAAGGTGTAAAAGGGTTAATGTGCAACTGGAGGTTGGGAGAAACTATACTAAGCCACATACAAGTGTTTTCGGCCATGTTTCAGTAACAGGCAGGATCAATATGGATCTTCTCCATAATGCTCGTGAAAACCCTCAGTTGACAGAATACACGCTTGACGAGTATGCTAGGTCGATTGGCTTAGATGTTTCTCCCCAGATCCCGGAGCAAAAATATTACGAGTATCTGTCAAATCCTTCAGAAGCCGAAAAGCTTTTCAAACAATCAGAAGAATACGCCAAGCTCATATACAGGATTTGGACGATTCTAAGCGATTTTGCAATCCAGCTTTCCCAGATCACTGGTCTCCCAATGGATCACGTTTTTGCAGCATCTTCTGGCCACAGAGCTGAGACTTATTTGATCAGGGAGGCTTATTCAATAGGAGAATTGATTCCCCAGAGAGTTGAGAAGCCGTATGTTTCCTACATAGGAGGACTCGTTCTCCAGCCCGAGAAAGGAGTGTATGAAAACGTCAGCGTGCTAGATTTCTCGTCAATGTATCCCAACCTGATGCTGAAATACAATATTTCCCCAGACACCTATGTTCCAAGTGGTGAAAAGTGTGAAGACTGCTTTGTTTCACCCGAGTCTAAACACAGGTTTAGGAAGGATTATAGAGGAGTCTATACAAGCATGCTGCAAAAACTTCTTGCCTCGAGAAGAGCTGTAAGAGAAGAGCTTAAATCGGTTAAGGAGGGTAGCATGCAGTACAGGGTTCTCGACGCTAGGCAGAAAGCCTTGAAAATACTTGCGAACACTCTTTATGGTTATGCTGGCTGGGTTGGTGCACGCTGGTATCTGAGAGAGGTTGCTGAATCAGCGGCTGAATGGGGAAGATACACGATAAGAATGGCCATTGAAAAAGCTAGGCAGATGGGGATGAAGATAATCTATGGAGATACTGACAGCCTCTTCGTCATAGATGGGGAGAAGCTCAACAAATTGTCGAAATGGATAGAAGATGAGCTTGGGATGGAGACAAAAATTGAGAAAAAATACAAGAGAATACTCTTCACAGAAGCTAAGAAAAGATACGGAGGTCTTTTGGAAAACGGCAGTCTAGAGGCCGTTGGTCTCGAGGTCGTGAGAGGAGATTGGGCTGAAATAGCTAAAGAAACCCAACTCGAAGTTCTGAGAATAATGCTTGAAACAATGGACGTTAATAAAGCGATATCCTACGTTAGAAAAACCATATCAGAAACGATGCAAGGAATAATTGGTATGGAAAAAATGATAATATGGAAAAGAATGACTAAACCACCTGAAGCATACGAAGTTAGAGCACCACATGTTCTGGCTGCACTCGAACTCTCTAAAAGAGGTTGGAGAATAGATGTTGGAGACAAGGTTGGATACATCATAGTCAAGGGGACTTCTAAAATCAGCGAGAGAGCTAAACCATACCAGCTGGTTGAAAAGAAGGATATTGATTACGAGTATTATGTGAAGAACCAAATTATTCCAGCAGCCATGAGGATACTTGACGTGTTTGGCATGGACGAGCAAGCTCTTCGTGGAAGAAAAGGACTTACGGTATTTGGAACGGATTAAACGAAATAAGAGTCCTTATGTTTTAGATATATTTAAAAAGCCTCTATTTACACTGTCAAGCTTCTACCGATCCCTTGATTTGCTGCGTTATTTCCAGCTTAGGATGATGATTGTTATTTTCAACGTAAAATAAGTAGATCGAGTAAATATATTTATATGCCCAGTGGTGCAAGTTCTAAACATGAAAGAGAGGATCGTCAGGACATCATTATCTTTACCCGGCAGCTTACTAAAAGAACTAGATGGCTTTGTAAGCTCGATTAAATCTGACAGGTCGAAGGTTGTTCAGCAAGCGATAAGAAACTTTCTCACTATTCCTCGCGAGGAGGAAGACATGGTTGCAGGCTCGTTGATGATAGTTTACAATCATGAGGAGCACGGGCTTGAGGAGGAAATGACAGATATTCAACATGATTTCATAAACCTGATTATTTCAAACATTCATATTCATCTAGATGAAGAGAGGTGTATGCTGACGGTCTTCGTGAGGGGAAGCCTTAAAGCTGTTCAAAGCATGATGAGAAGGCTGATAGGGAAGAGTGGAGTATTAATGGTTAAGGAATCCTTAGTAAAGATTAAGCAAATTTAGAACGAGATTTTAAAAGAATTCTCCTGGAAACACGAGGATTCCCATGATAGACATTAGGAATAACGCATAGAGCAATAAAAGGTAGAGGCCTTCTCTCGAACTAAGGTTCCCACGGTGTATTAAATACCAAAGAATCATGTTTGCAAGTGTTGAAAAAGTTATCAGGTCGGAAAAAACCTTGATATTAATCCTTACGGGAGAAAACAGGAGTGTAACTCCAAGTATAAGTGTAATATTTGTGAAGCAGCTTCCGATAACATCCCCGAATGCAAGCATCACATGCTCCTTCAACATTGCTTGAATATCTAAAGTCAGTTCAGGGAAACTTGTTCCGATAGCAATGATAGTGGCCGATATTACGGATGAGGGGATTCCAGCTAAGAGAGCGATCCTAACCGTTGAATCAACAAGGAAATCTGCACTCACAATGACCCCAACTATTCCCAATAACGCGAGAATCATGTGAAACATTAAAGTTTTTCGTCGGTTTGCTATCTGGTCGTTTAATGTATTGGTTTCACCTAAAGGCAATTCTCTCTTAGAAATTATCTTGAAATTTTGGTAAGTATAGATTGCAATCAGCAACAGCCCAACAATCTGACTTGCCGGCAGAAAGCTTATCAAAAGAATGGGAATAACAGATGCCACAAAAATTCCGAGATATATTAGATCAAGCTCTTCAGGTTTGAATCTAATGGCGGCAAGTTTCTTCAAACCCGGTTTCAGAGAATATAAGATAAGACCGAGCCCAATGATTAGGCAAACATTAGCAATATTAGACCCTAAGACATTGCCAATAGATACTGCTGCCTCTCCTGATGCTGCCGCAAACAAGGCTACGGCAAGCTCTGGAAGAGAAGTTGAAGTTGCTACGAAGGTGAAACCTATTCGAGACTTTCCTAAACCAGTTATTTCTGAAAGCCGAACAGTATTCTTAATGGCGATGTGGCTTGTTAAAAGCAAGAAAGCTAGGGAAAGAAGCATTGTTACCAGTGGTTCAATAAGCTCATTCATCGACAGGCTATTATACGTTTGGTTATAAAAAGGTTACTATGTATTAGGATCTTTAAACATCTCTCTATATTCTCTGCTTACAATAGATAGAGCTTATTCCCAGTTAATAATTACTCCCAGCATTTTCGACCTGTCTTCCAAAAGTTGCCTATAAAAATCAGGAGCATCCCTATATGATACTCTGTGAGTTATCATTTTCGAAACATCCAGCTCCCTGCTTAACAGCATGTCGAAGAACAGTTCTGTATGTCTTTTCCTGCTCCAAGGGTTGTTCAGGGTTTCAGTTGGCGGATGGGACATTAAGTGGGCACCTATTATCGTGAAGCTAGGCGCGTTGCAGAAATCGTGGAGGTCAAGATATGTAGGCCCTCTTGGACTGCTTAACACGATAAACCTGCCAAGTTTTCTTAAGCATTTAAACTCTTCTGGAATTAGATTCTGGTTACCTGTAATTTCGAAGACGACGTCAGCCATTCTGTCTTTAGTCAGCTTCTTGACTTCTGAAACGACATCCTGTTTCAAAGAATTTATCTTAAAAATGTTCTCAGGCAAGTGTGTAAGCCTATCGTCTGAAACGTCGACAACAATAACCGGTATCGCCCCCGCCGTCTTACAGATTCTCGCAGTTAACTGCCCCAGTATTCCTGCTCCGTATATTACAACTGATTCTCCGAATGTTATTTGGCTTCTCCTAACACCGTTCATAACGATTTCTGCAATGGTGAATAATGAAGCTTCATCCTCAGATATTCCTTGAGGGATAACAGTAACCTCGTTCTGGGGAGCGGATACATACATTGCATGGGGAGAGTAGGATGCAACAGTTTTACCGATAAGATTTCTATCGGCATCCGGGCCAACCTCGATGACCTTGCCTATATTGTCGTAGCCTGGGACAAACGGATATTTGCCGTAGCCTGCCCAGTATGATTGAGGAGGAAAATCTCCGCTTAGTATCGTTAACTCGGTTCCTATGCTAACTAGGCTTCTTTTGGTTCTTATTAGAACGCGATCTCCTTCAACCTTAGGAATTTCCCTGTCTTCTATAACAACACTCTTAGGCCTTGGAAATACTATTGTAGGATTCATTTCAACTCGATTTATTTAGGTCTTACCCAGATATATTCTTTTTCGGTTTATCTGGCAAAACTTATAAAATGGTTTTGAGTAAGATTTTACCCTGACCAAGTCTCAGAATGACGATTATAACCTTGATAAAGAAAAATTTGGTTACTCGTTGATGTAAAAAATCTATTGGTCATCGATTTTGGAGTAGGTGAATCGACGAAAAAGCTTTCCGGTTTAGGAGCAAAGGTAATAGTAGTTGACCGAGACCTAGAAAAACTAAAGACGTATAGAAGTCTGGGTACATCATTAATAGACTGTAATATTGCTAATCTTCCGTTTCGTAGTGGAATAGCAGGTCTTGCTGTTTTCTATTTCACTCTCCACGAAATAGATCCTCGTATTCATAAAGAAGCTATTTCTAAAGTGCGTGAAGCTTCATCGGGAATTATGGTTGTCGAACCCTCTCCTAAGGGTTGTTCAACATATAACCGTTATGCAGAATTATGGCGTAGAGCTATGCATAGTATCGGCAAATTCGAAGATTATCAGCCTGCTTCCTATTGGAAAAGGTTGGTTGAAGATTGCGGTTTTAGGGTAATAGTTCTAAAAAAGGTAAAACAAACAACAAACATTATTCCACGAGTATTAGAGGAAATTGTTCAAAGCACCATTGAGGAATGGAGAAAAATGTCTGTAAAGGAAAAATATGTAAGAGAAATGAACAAGTTTTTAGAATATGCTAAGAAGAACGGTATGAGATGGTCTGATTTAATCGTTATAATAGGCGAATCATCTTAACTACACAATTAAAGGAACTGAGTGTTTAAGTTGCTGGCTTACGTTTTGATTAAATTTTTTAATTATACGGAGAAAGTTTATAAGTCTGTTATTAACTTAATGCTCCTAAATATGGTTTCCACCAAGTTTGACGAGATAACTCTACCAGACGAGTTCAGAGATATTTGTGACGAGGAGGACGGGTTGAAGAGGTTTAGGCTTTTCATAGGTGGAAAATGGATTAAACCGAAGAGCGGAAAATATTTTGGCATTAAATCTCCATCCACCAGAAAAGTTTTAGCAGAAGCCCCGCTGGGAAGTAGAGATGAGGCTCTACAAGCGGTTTCAGAAGCTTTTTCTTCTCAAAACAGGATAAGAAACCTTGCAGCCATAGATAGGATAGAGATGCTTGAAGAGGCGTCAAAGCTGATAACGAGATACGAAGAGCATCTGGTTAATTTACTTGTAGCCGAGGCGGGGAAACCTTTAGCATATGCTAGAGGAGAGGTTAAAGCTGCTAAGGAGCGGATGAGGCTTACCTTAGAAGAAGCTAGGAAAATATATGGAGAGTATATTCCTGGAGACTGGGTTGATGACACTAGGAATAAGTTTGCAATAGTCCTGAGGCAGCCTGTCGGGATCGTTGCCACTATCACTCCTTTCAACTATCCTCTTTTTTCTCCCGTTGCGAAAATTGCTCCAGCACTGGTCTCAGGAAACTGCGTGGTTCATAAGCCTGCCAGTGATACTCCCCTTGTCTCTCTTGTCTTAGCCAAGATACTGCAGACCGCTGGTCTTCCAGAGGGCGTGCTGAACGTTGTAACTGGACCTGGAGGCGAGGTTGGAGACACTTTCATTTCAGATCAAAGAATCGGGGCAGTAAGTTTTACTGGAAGCACTGAGGTAGGCTCTAAGATACCCTCTAAAGCAGGAATGAAGAAGCTTCACTTGGAACTCGGGGGGAAGGCTGCTGCAATAGTGCTTGAAGATGCTGATCTTGACTTGGCTGCTGAAAAAATTACTATTGGGGTTGTGAAGAATTCGGGTCAGCGTTGTGATGCTATAAGTAGAGCGTTGGTAGTGAAGGAGGTTGCTGACGAGTTAGTTGGGAAGCTTGAAGACAGGTTTAGACAAGTTAGATTTGGTTATCCTTGGGAGGAAAACATCCAAGTAGGCCCCTTAATAAACGAGAGGGCTCTGAACCACGTTGCCGAACTTGTTGAGGATGCGTTAAGCAAGAAGGCGGTCCTAAGGATAGGTGGGAAGTCTCAAGGCTTAATCTATGAGCCGACGCTTATTGACTATGTCTCACTGGAAGCAAGGATTGCGTGGGAAGAAACTTTCGGCCCGGTGCTGCCAGTTATAAGGGTCAGAGATGAGGAGGAGGCGATCGAAGTCTCGAACAGGTCCAATCTAGGGCTAGATTCAGCGGTTTTCACAAATTCCTTCTATAGGATGTGGAGGATTGCAAAGGCACTGCAAGTGGGCACAGTAAGTGTAAATGATGCTCCTGCACACGGCGTCGGGAACTTTCCATTTGGCGGGGTCAAGGATTCGGGAATGGGTAGAGAGGGGCTTGGGTACAGTATAGATGAGATGACTGTTCTGAAAACGATATCTGTAAACCTTGAACCAGCTGGAATTAGAAAAGGAAAATAGAGCATTTTTCAAATCGTACCTTGGCTAGTCGTAAAAACTTAATACTCTGGAGGCTCATTTTCACAACATGACTTCAGACGAAGCTCGTAAGATCCTCGGCCTAGTTTATGGTAAGGAATTGTTATCCTATGATTTTGGCCCTGATCATGTAATGAATTCTAAGAGGTTGCAGGCTTTTTTCAAAGCCTTAGAATCTTCCGGTCTCTATTCTGACGATAGAATTATCCTGCTCAAGCCTAGGATGGCATCTGTAGAAGATATAGCACTATACCATGATAAAAAGTATATCGACTTCGTTAAAGAGATGTCTATAGAGGGCACTGGTCTACTTGATCACGGAGACACTCCTGCCTTTCCAGGTGTTTTCGAAGCGGCATCTTATGCAGTAGGCTCTACGCTTGCAGCCTTTGAGGCGGTTATAGAGCACAAAGTTAACTACTCTATGAACCCTATGGGAGGACTGCATCATGCGAGACGCGGCAGGGCTGCCGGCTTCTGCGTTTTTAACGATATCGGTGTTTTGATTGAGAAGGCCAGGAGAACATATGGTTTGAGGAGAATACTCTATGTTGATCTTGATGCTCATCACGGTGATGGAGTAATGTACGATTACTATAATGACCCTGACCTATACATAGTTGATTTTCATGAGAATGGGAGGTATCTTTATCCCGGAACCGGGTTCGAGGGTGAAACGGGTGGGGGAGCTGCTGCTGGAACTAAGTTGAACCTTATTTTAAAGCCTGGGGCATCAGATGGGGAGTTCAAAGATAGAATGGAGAAAGCTAAGCAATTCATATCTCAGAAAAGTTTTGAATTAACGATCCTCCAAGCTGGGGTTGACAGTATAGCTGGAGACCCGATTACGCACCTGAATCTTAGCGCCTATGCTCATCTTTCCATGCTCTCCTTTCTTAAAGAACTGTCATTTAAATCCATCACAGGTCCATTGATCGTGCTAGGCGGAGGAGGTTATAATCTTAATAATATTGCTGAAGTGTGGACCAAAATAGTTAAGACTTTAATAGGATAGTTAGTGATCTTTGTTTCAGCAATGAGTATGAAGATGTTTAAGCTCTCGGTGATATCAGATGAGGTTTCACAAGATCTTAGGACGGTTGCTAAATTCGCTAGAAAACACGGTTTAAGCGGAATCGAGATAAGAAGTGCGTGGGGCCACAGTTTTTTTGAACTCGTAGACAAGACAGATGAGGTGAAAAGTGTAATGAAGGAATTTGGCTTAGAGGTACCTGCCTTAGCATCACCCTTTTTTAAGGCGAATCTTGGTGACGAGGAAGAGTATAAAAAACATTTGAAACTCCTGCGTAAAGCCATCGATATGGCAAAGGATCTTGAATGCAATATAATAAGGGGATTTGCCTTCTGGAGAAAAGGGGATTTTGCGAACTATAAAGAGGAGTTGCTCAGAAGGTTTGAAGAGCCTCTGGATATTATTAGGGAGAATCAGATAATTCTAGCGATAGAGAATGAGCCCTCAACCTTCATTACAAACGGAAGAACCCTACTATGGGTGATCAATAATTTGAAACATAAATATGTAAGAGCAGTTTGGGATCCGGGTAACGAGCTCATGGATCCTGAAAACGAGAACCCTCGCACAGGTTATGCCTTGCTAAAGGATGAAATTATTCATGTCCATCTAAAAGACGGGGTCAGGAAGAATGGTGAGGCAGAGTTCAAACCAATAGGAGAAGGAGAAGTTGATATAAAGGGACAGCTAAAGATGTTGGCATCAGATAATTATAACGGTTATGTCTCACTTGAGACTCATTGGAGACCCGTGGATCTTCCAAAAGAGGTGTTCGACCTTTTTGGACAGAAATTCTCCGAAATGGGTGAATATGCTTCAACGATATGCATACAAAACCTCCAGCACATAATACTTGAAGTTCAGAAGGAGCTTGAAAATCAGGATTAATTAGAATTTTAAAAACATTCTTCACCATTCCATAACGAATAAATAAGAGTAAACCATCCGAAAAATGGCTAATATGATGAAACCTTCAATATGTAATGAGCTGTTCCTTAGCCCCATTGAGGAAACCTTCAAGATAGCTAGCAAAATTGGTTATAAAGGTGTTGAAATCGCACCCTTCACCCTGATAGATGATGTGAGAAAATTTACAGATGGTGATGCGTCTTTCCTAAGAAATCTTGCAGCATCTAATGGAATGGAGATCGTTGGAACACACTGGATCTTGGTCTCCCCACCCGGATTGCATTTAACACATCCAGACGTAGTAATTAGAAGGCGTACTAAAGAATACCTTATGGAGGTTGTGAGGTTTACTGCAAACATTAATGGGAAAATAGTTGTGCTGGGGTCTCCTAAGCAGAGAAGTATCTTGGACGGAGTAAGCGGGGACGAGGCTTGGAGGCTTGCAAAAGAAGCCTTAACGGATTGCTGTAATCTAGCAGAAAGACTTGACGTCCACATATGTATAGAGCCGCTTTCCAGAAGCCAGACGAATTTCATAAACACGGCTGATGAAGCAATAAGAATGGTTAAGGAAGTGGGGAGCAAGAGTCTGAAAATAACATTGGATGTATATAGCATGAGCGACGAAGCTAAACCTCTTGATTGTATAATAACTAGTGCGGGTAGCCTCCTTGGTCATTTTCACGCTAATGATACTAATGGGAGAGGCCCGGGACATGGGAATGCGGATTACCACGCCATCTTCAGGGCATTGGGAAGAATCGGATATGATGGTTATGTTTCAGTCGAGGTATTCGACAGATTTAAAGACCCCGTTTCCATAGCTGAGGAAAGCCTTAATACTCTTAAGCCATTTTTAAGTTTGTGCTGAAGATTAGAGTCGAAGCAGGCCCTCATAGGAGGATTAATACGCCAATAAGAATGAAGCTAAAGGGAGGCTTCCCAAATTCCGGCCCCTTCGTTCTGGTTAATGAAAAAGGAGGGGAGATTCCAGTTCAGATTTTAAAATTCGGTGAAGAAGTTGAATTATGCTGGATAATAGATTTTCTTGGGCGTTTTGAATCTAAAAACTTCTCGCTGATTAAGGAAGAATCGTTTCCAGGTGTGGAAAATACTCGTCTAGAGTTAAAGGAGCGAGAGGAGCAAACTGTATTTCTCTTTGATTCGCAAACGGTTATGAGTTGCAGACATTCAAAGGAGTTAAGCAAACCCTTCATATACCCTCTTAAAGGGCCTGAGGGGACCCCGCTTACTTGGAACAGCCCACCTGATCATGCGCATCACAGATCTTTCTGGACAGCTCACGGCATGGTTAATGGTGAAGACCTGTGGCTCGAGGGTCTAGATCGGGGAAAAATGGTTGTTGACAATATCTCTAGGCAGGCGGGATATGTGTTCTCAGAGATAAAGTTGAAAATGACTTGGCAGGGTTCTTCTGGAAAAAAGCTGGTTGACGAGGACCGAATCATAAGGCTTTGGAACATTCCTGATAGACAATGGCTAATAGATTATTCCACCTTCCTAACAGCAAATTACGGAGATGTTTTGTTCGGAGACACGAAAGAGGCGGGAATGATCTCTATAAGGGTCAGGGAGTCGATGGAGGTTGAAAACGGGGGCAGGATCGAGAACTCGTGGGGAGGTATTAATGAGGCGGAGACTTGGGGGAGGAAGGCAAACTGGTGTGACTACTCTGGTCCAGTTGACGGATTTTGGCAGGGTATCGCTATATTTGATCATCCGTCTAACCCTAGACACCCGTCCTACTGGCATGTTCGTGACTATGGTCTAATGGCAGCTAACGTATTTGGAGTAACTGAATTTAACGGTAGCGATTATGAGAAGGGGGGATTGCTGCTCCAGAATGAGAAAACTTTAGGCTTTTGTTATAGGATCTATGTACACAATGGAGATGCCCAAGATGGGATGGTTTCTGAGAAATATTTGGATTACGTGGTGCCCCCCAAAGTATCAATCGCAATGGAATAAGCTTTCTGAAAGATAGTAAAGGTTATTTATGTTCAGAAGTCTTCTATGAATGATGAAGTATCGAGTAGGCGTTATCGGAGTAGGTGGAGTAGGTAAAACTCATTTGAAGACTCTTAAAAAGATTGATGTAGCTGAGACAATTGCTGTTGCAGATATAGCTGCCGATTTGGCTAAATCAGTTGCAACGGAGTATGGTTTAAAGTGGTATACTGATTATTGTGAAATGATACAGAAAGAGGGGCTAGATGTAGTTAGTATATGTCTGCCCCATTTCTTGCATTGCAAGGCAGTTTGTGAAGCGGCTCGTATGGGTGTGAATATACTCTTGGAAAAACCTATTGCGATAAGTATTGGGGAGGCCGATTTGATGATTAGCGAATCTAAGAAGAACAAGATTAAATTTGGGGTTGTGTTTCAAAACAGGTATAGAAAAACGTTCTCAAGGTTGAAAAAGATGGTTGAGGATAATAAACTCGGAACCCTTATGAGGGCTCTTCTCCAATACAATACTTTTAGAAATAAATCCTATTACAGAAGCGCCGAGTGGAGAGGAAAATGGGCTACTGAGGGAGGAGGAGTCTTGATAAACCAGGGGATTCATTTTATAGATATATTCCAGTGGATCATAGATAAGAGACCAAAAATGATATTTGGAGTGCTCGACACACTTGCACATGACATTGAGGTTGAAGACATTGCTACAGCAACAATATTATTTGAAGGAGGTGTTCAGGCAGCCATCCAAATGTCTACAATCGATCATCCCTCGATCAGCAGAATGGAGATCAGGGGGGAGAGGGGGTATGCCGAGGTAGATGAAAACACTCTTAAAATATTCTATAATAGTCCGTCCGTTAAGGGAGAGTTTAAGGGAGCATGGGAGACACCTAGCATTGAATGGGAAGCTTTAGGAGCAGAGGAGAAATGGGACGAGTTCCACGAGGCTGTATATAGGGACTTCTTTGAATCCATAGCCCAAGATAGGGAGCCCTTTGTGTCTGGAGAAGAGGCTAGGAAATCGTTGGAGATAGTAAACGCTTTCATAGCATCATGGTATCTGAAAAGACCAATCGAGTTTCCATTAGATCCTAGATTATACGATGGGGTTCTAAAAGATTTAAGTAGGATGGGTTGAATTGTTATCTTCTACGCATTGCTGAAAGTTTAAACCTTTTTCAAAAATACTTTTCTTCCTGTTCTACTGGACTCGTATATTGCCATAACCACTTCGAGCGATTTACGGCCTTCCCTACCGTCAACCCTTGGTTTTCTATTCTCGATTATTGCTTGAGCAAAGTCCTTAACCAATCGGGAGTGGTTTATTGCCGGAACAGCCTCTGGCCTAGACCAGCTTGCTAAATCTGTTTGAACGGGCTTAACCAATTGCTCCCTCCTGTTAACCATAAAATACTTCAGTGAAAAACCTTCGAAAAGAGCGCAACCATCCGTGCCATAAATCTCCAACCTAGTTGGAAACCCAGGATACATAGCAGTGCTAGCACTTATCATGCCCAACGCTCCATTCTTCATCTTTAAGCAGGCTACTGCAATATCCTCAACCTCGATTCTGTGAAAAAGCGTATCTGTATTACCCCAGACTCCTTCAACATCTCCCATTATCCAAACTAAAAGATCTATTGTATGAATTGCCTGGTTTATCAAGACTCCTCCTCCCTCAGTAGCCCATTTTCCTCTCCACATGCTTCCAGAATAATACTCCTCGTTTCTAAACCAGTTTATGGTTGCAGTACCCAAAAGTAATCTGCCAAACGAGCCTTCGTCCACAGTCTTCTTAACTAGCATGACAGAATCATCAAATCTGTTCTGTAGAATTACACCTAACTTGACCCCTTTCTTCTCAGCTGAGCTTATTAGCTCATCCGATTCCTTAAGGTTAACAGCTAGCGGCTTGTCGATTAAAACATGCAAGCCTCTTTCAATCGCCTTAGTCCCCATCGAATGATGAAGATAATGTGGAGTACATATAGCCACCGCATCTATTTCTGCATTCCTAATCATCTCATCGTAATCATTATAACTGCGAGCAACCCCGTATTTTGAGGCGAAGGCTTCAGCACGCCTCATATTCCTGCTGAAGACAGCTGATAACTCTGCTACCCTCTCTGTACTTAATGTCTTGAAGCCCTTAGCAACGAGTTCGGCTCCTGTTCCAGTTCCAGCCAAACCGAATCTAATGTATTTCATGCCTGAAAGATAACGGTTAGGAAATTTAAGGCTATTCTTTGTGAGGAATAATTGCTTTAAGTAAGGTTTTCTCCTGAAGGAAAAATTCTCCGCATCATTTTTTCTTTGCTATTCTGCCTTAAGCCATACTTGTAAAAATAAGCACTTTAGCTTCCAAATACTTAGAAAGAAAGATTTTATACTGCTGATCATTATTAAGTGATATGAGTAATACCGATGACCTTGTAAAATTACTTTCAAACCTGATACAGATCAATACAAGCAATCCTCCTGGCAACGAAAGCGAAGCTGCAGCCTTCCTTAAAGAGTGGTTGTGGGAGAGAGGAATAAAATCTGAAATTATAGAATATGAGAAAGGTAGAGGTAACCTAGTTTCCAGAATAAAAGGCTCTGAAGGACCGTCCTTGCTTCTGCTTTCGCATGCCGATGTTGTCTCAGCAGACCCTGTTAGGTGGAAGCTTCCGCCCTTTTCGGGAATTGTTAAAGATGGCTATGTTTGGGGGAGAGGCGCACTAGACATGAAAAGCATGGTGGCAGTTGAAACCATGATTTTCAGCGAGATGGCAGATGAGGAGTTAAGTGGCGATCTTGCTCTCGCAGTGACTGCTGACGAGGAGAAAGGCGGGTCTGGTGTAAAATTCCTACTGGAAAAGAATAAGGAAAACATTGTTGCAGACCACGTTATAAACGAGGGGGGTGGAGAAGGAATATTGACAAAGAAGGGGTGGCTTTTCGACATTCAGACAGCTGAGCGGGGGGTTTTCTGGTATCGTGTTTATACAAAGGGGTCTCCGGCACATGGCTCAGTACCTGGGCTTGGAGTAAATGCTATAGAGAGAATGCGTCTGCTTCTGGATAGACTCTCAATGTTCCGGGGAAATATAGAGAAGGTTGATCCGTCTTGGAGATATGTTGAATCGCTGCTTAGGATGATGAATCTTTCAGAGGATGATGTTGACACGGATGATTTTGAGAACATGCTGGAGCGGCTGGTTGAGGTCGATAAGGGGTTAGGCGAGGCAGCTAAAGCCATGTTAAGAGTTACAATGACGCCCACAATGATCCAAGGTGGCGTAAAGGAGAATATTGTACCTTATGAATGCGAGTTAACAGTAGACTGTAGAGTTCCCCCTGGCTACTCTAAGGATGATGTAAGCAGGATTATTCGCAGACTATTCCAAGGTCTTGAATACGATATGGTGTTTATCCAAGAATCAGAGCCAACCGCTTCGCCAGTAGACACGTTATTGTATAAGGCTATTGAGGAGTCCCTTTTGAAAAATGTTCCTGGAGCTATACTTAAGCCTAGCACTAAGACTGGTGGAACAGACTCGAGATACTTCAGAAAGCTAGGGATACCAGCGTACGGGTTTCAACCTCTGATGGTTGAGGGAAGTTATTACGACTGGTCTAGGATGATACATGGAGACAATGAGAGGATCTCTATAGAAAACCTCGTCTTCAGCTATAGAGTATTGAAGCAAGCAGTAGGCTCTTTTATGCTTAAATAGTTGATAAACGACTACTTTAAGAACGCGTATCTCTAATTCCTTAAAAGAAGAAGAAAAAATTTAAAAAAAAGGTTCTGTTTAGAGATACTGCTTACATGTGTAGCAGTAGTATCTTTTATACTGGGGTACCCATGTTCCAGGCTTACCACACTTAGGACAAACAGGTACTGCTGGCTGAGCTGCTTGAACTGGTTGCTGAGAAACAGTTATAGCTGGCTGAGGTATCTCAACCTTCTTAGATAGGAGGATTATGTCTCCTATGGTCTTTACATCGTTCCAACTTATCTCAACAATGCTGCCAACTTTCGTTGAAACATAAAGGGTTATTCCTCCCTCACCCGGAACTATGCCAAACTCCTTCACAGTTCCGATGAAAAGGCAGTCGGGGTCATAGACTTGCATACCTACTAGTTTAGATTGTGGAATACCTTTACCACTCATTGTAGCTAGAAAACAATGTAAGGTAGTATATTAACTTTCGCATATTTTCCCTCACCAACATGACTGAGGAAGATAAAGCGTTTTATAGAGGATAAGAAAAACCTAGAGAAGACAAGAGGAACATGAAAACCATTGATAATAGGGCGATATAACCCATATACTTAAGGAATGGAGTTTAGATAGTTGGCCTCCATGCTCCTAGACACAAGCAGGATTTACATGATCGATTGGGAAATTACTGAACGCTGCTCGCAAGACTCATATGATTTGCAGTATTAGTGGAGAGCGTTAGAGCTAAACCTGTTTAAGTTCATCCACATTACTCTTTATCTTCTCCAGGGCAGTTATTATGTCATCCATATCCTCCTTTGAGCCCAGTAAAACGTTCTGGGGAAGCCATAGACCTTCAATATAGCACACCTTCTCCGCCACAGGAAGATTAATTTTCGAGTAATCCATAACCCTGCCGTAGCTGGGACACGATAACGGGCATTTCTTAAAATAATTGAGATAAGGCTCCTTATAGACTGGTTTCGAATATCCTACGCTGACAGGTATGCCCTCGGCTTTCATAGCGTTCGCGAAATCAGCTTTCGACAGTCCTCCAAAAGCCTCTGGATCATAACGGAATATGTAGAGGTGCCAAGCATGTCTGGTAATTCTATCATCTGTCTTCAAAGGCCTTAAACCATCTATATTAGAAAGCTTACGATTCAAGTACTCTGCATTTTCAACACGTTTCTTGGTATGCTCGTCGAACCTTTCAAGCTGAACTAGAAGTATCGCTGCTTGAAACTCAGTCATACGATAGTTTGTTCCCGGAAGATAATGCTCATACCAAGCCTTCTCAGGAAGACGCCCGCAATTATGTAGGCTCCAAGCCTTGACGTATAATTCATGATCCTTTGCGACGATTACTCCTCCCTCACCACTTGTTATATTCTTACTCGAGTAGAAGCTGAAGCATCCGAAGTCTCCGAAGCTCCCAACTCTCCTTCCCATCCATTCGGAGCCCCAAGCTTGGCAAGCATCTTCTATGACATGGAGACCATGCTTCTCTGCCACCTTCATAATCGCACTCATGTTAGCAGGTCTGCCACCTATGTGGACAGGAAGAATGGCTTTTGTCTTATCAGTGATAGCCTCCTCGATTTTCTCAGGATCGATATTATAAGTATCCGGCTCAATATCGACAAAGACCGGTATAGCATTAACGTAGAGTACGGATGTTGCTGTAGCCATGAATGTATACGGGGTTGTTATCACCTCATCGCCACAACCTATGCCGCATGCTCTCAGAGCTATTTCAATAGCGGTTGTCCCACTTGTTACCGCAACCCCGTACTTAGCATCCTGGTATGCTGCAAACCTCTCTTCAAATCGTTTTACATTTTGTCCTCCCGCTCCCCATACTCCACTTTCCAAAACCCTTTTTAAAGCATCAAGCTCCCTTTCGTCGAAGACAGGCCATTTAGGGAAGGGTTTGTCCCTGACTGGTTTACCTCCTTTTAATGCGAGCCTAGCCATATTCACCCGCCTCTTCTATTTTCTCCCATATTATAAAAACATATTCTTCCAGCGTAAAGAATAGGCTCAATGATAAAAACGTCAAGACCTGTTAACCACGATGGGTTACGCGGAACAATAAAGTAATTAATC
>JAWCNV010000022.1:0-20795 GCA_038848185.1 Thermoproteota archaeon
AACGCTATTATGATGCTTTCAGCAGCCTTCTTCAACATGTTCACCTCGTTCTCACTCAGCTTTTCCTGAACCACTTTGAAGCCTTCTCTCCCAGCTTTAACGGGTACTCCTAGGCAAACATCCTTCATCCCGTACTCCCCGTCTAAGATGGCTGACGCCGGCAGGACTTCTCCCCTGTCTGATAGTACTGCTTCAACCATTCGAGCTATTGCCGCACCCGGCCCATGGACCGTTGCCCCCTTCATGCTTATTATGTTGGCAGCTGCCTTCACAGTCTCGTTTTGAACATGGTCTAAATCAGTATCACCCAACCCATATTCCTCGCGCATTCTGTCTCTCAGGATTACCATATTCTCACCATGCTCTCCTAAGACGAATGAGCTTAAACCCTTAATCCTAATATTCATATTCAGCCTCATCACTGTTTTCAAACGGCCTGAATCAAGGAGACCGCTTAACCCTGCCACCCTATGCCTATCCACCCCGCTCTTCCTCCAGAAAACGTATGTCATCACATCAACCGGGTTTGACACAATTATGAAAACTGTTCTATTCCCCTTTCCAGCATATTCTGCAGCCGTATTCTCTATTATAGGTAGGTTTCTGCTTAAAAGATCCATTCTACTCATCCCCGGGGTTCTTCCAAAGCCTGCTGTTATCACCACAACATCTAAGCCATGTAGGAAGGAAATATCATTGGTGCCCTTCACCTCGGTGTTCAACCCAAGTATCTCAGCAGCGTTCTGAAGGTCAAGAGCCTCGCCCACTGGCAGTTTAGGAACTATGTCGTAGAGCACTATTTCATCCACATTAGGCAGCAGAAAGGAGGCTGCGGAACACCCTACTTTCCCTGCACCTATTATTCCTACCTTCTTAGACATCAATGAGTTTCAACTAACCGCTATACTTAAAAATATCAGGTGAAGTGATGTTGAAAAAGGAAGCAGTATTGCATGATTTAATAATAGTGGGTGGGGGGCCAGCGGGAATATTTTGCGCTCTAGGCGTGCTCGAAAAGCATCCTAGTGCTTCAGTGCTAATACTTGAAAAGGGGCGCGACATATCTGAAAGAACATGTCCTGCAAGGAAGCTCAACAAGCTTTGCGTTAGATGCGGGGTCTGCAACATTTATAGTGGCTGGGGCGGGGCGGGAGCCTTCTCAGACGGAAAGATAACACTTGACCCGGAGGTCGGGGGGTGGCTTCCAGAAGTTTTATCCGCCGATAAAACGCGCCAATACATAAAGAGGGTGGACGATGTTTTTCTAGAGTACGGTGCTCCAAAGAATGTTTACGGGGATGATCCGGATGCTTTCGAAGAGTGGAGGAGGAAATCTAGTCTCGCAGGCATGAAGCTTCAGAAGAACCCTGTTAGGCACATGGGGTCAGATCTATCTTTCAAAATACTTAGCCGAATGAAGGATAATCTTACAAGGATTGTTGAAGTTAAGGTTGCGACTGAGGTTGAGAGCTTCATCGTTAACAATGGTGTTGTAGAAGGTGTTAAAACCAGGGACGGGGTAAGCTTCTCAGGAAGGTTTGTGGTAGTGGCTCCAGGCCGGTCTGGAGCAGGCTGGTTGAGAAGGGAGTTCACCCGGCTGAACATACCTATGAAGCGTAATCCTGTTGACCTAGGTGTCAGGGTCGAGGTTCCTGCAGAGATAATGGAGGATGTAACCCGCGACCTTTACGAGCCTAAGCTGAAATATGTTTCTAAAAGGTTTGATGACAATGTTAGGACCTTCTGTGTAAATCCTCATGGAGAGGTTTTGACAGAGTTTTATGAGGGCATAGTGACTGTAAACGGTCACAGCTACAACAGTTATAGGACTGACAACACTAATTTCGCTATCCTGGTTTCAACAGATTTCACAGAGCCCTTCAAGGAGCCAATTGAATACGGAATGTCTATAGCTAAGCTTGCAAATCTTATTTCAAACGGCGTGGTTATTCAAAGACTGGGAGATCTTCTTCAAGGCAGAAGATCCACGCACGAGCGTCTCAGCAGAAGCCTGATTTCCCCAACCCTACCGGATGCAACACCAGGCGACCTTAGCTTCATCCTGCCATACAGGATTCTCTCAAACATCGTTGAGATGCTTAAGGTGATGGATAAGCTGATACCCGGCATATTCTCAAAGCAGGATACTCTACTCTACGGGGTTGAAGCCAAGTTCTATTCTTCAAGAGTTGAGGTGAATAATCAGGGCGAGACTCCTGTGAAAAACCTGTTTGCCGTTGGAGATGGTGCCGGCATCACAAGAGGCTTGTCGCAGGCCGCGGCCTCAGGCCTCTACGTTGGCCACGTTATATCGGAGAGACTTAGGCTAAACCTGTAACTCACTAATCTTTCCAAGAAAAACTAGGTCTAGGCTGTAGGCCTCTGACTCCTGAAGATTCATTGAGCCGGTTTTCAAAAACCCTCTTAAATCCTCAGATATCTTTCCAGGATTGTTAACAATAAGCTTCCCAATATTCTCGTTGAAAGCCGGCATTAGAAGTATTTCTTTTTTCTCGCCTAGCAAACCCCTGACCCAAACCGGGAGAATATACCTGTAGCCAAGGTCGTCGACAAGCTCAACAGCAGGATGAAAATGACCCACTACAACTGTATTAACAGTATTTCTCTCCCTACTCTTCTTCTCCAGAATAGTGTCAAGCCTCTTATGCCCATGTGTGAAAAGAATCCCGTTTAACACAACCCCATCAGGATCAATAAGCTCAACCCTGTCAGGTAGAACCGCATACAGGTCCCCATCATGGTTCCCAGGTATGACGCCAACCCACTCAAATTTCTCGATTATCCTGTTCATGAAGGATGGAACATCTCTCCACTCCAACCCCCTCGGGCCGTAGACAGTATGCTTCAAATCTCCGAGGATTAACAGTCTTCTAGCGGAAGTCTTCTCAGCCAGACCTAAGACGCGTGCTAGGATTATTTGGGTAAGGCTTGGAAGCTTAATTCCCTTGAGCCTTATCTCGCCCTCATACCCTATGTGGGTATCAGTTACTACGAGAGTTTCTCCGACGAGGAGCGCCGGCTCTCCTTTAACAAGCTTATATCCAGATGCTCTGTTCAAATCTTCAGAGAATAAGTACGTATGATTAGAGATAAGGATAGCGCTGACAGAATACCGGATGAGATTGCTAGTTTGCTTAAGGATCAGGGTGTTACAAGTGAATGCGAGGAGAAGCTTTTCCAAGCCTTTGGGGAAAGGGGTAGGAAAGCACTTAAAACAGTGGTTTCTAAAAGGGTTAAGAAATACGTGTTGTCGCCATCTAATAGAGTTAGATGGATAATTGTAGGGAGAGAGGAGGAGTATCTTATAATCCCCCTAGTAAAGTATTGTAGCTGCAAGGATTTCTTCTTCTACGTTATGACGGGAGAAGCCTATGCGTGCTACCACCTGCTTGCTCAGAAAATAGCTGAGCTCTCCGGCTTATTCTCTGAAGTCAGAGAGACTGACGAGGTTTACAACAGAGTTATTGCTTCACGAATCTTTATACAGTAATTTGCACCTGAACAGTTCATAGGTTAACCATGCTGTCACAGTCCAAGCTGCCAAAACATCATCGTAAACCGAAACCTTCTCCTCAGCCATTCTCCATATTTCCTCCGAGGGCCTGCCCCTTGGATATGCTCCTATCAGGAAGCACACAGGTTCCCCGGCTGCTGAAACCCTCCTAATGTAATCACCTGTTTCAACTCTTTCCCCCCGATGCGTAAGAAGAGTTTTGCGGGGGAAGCCTGCGAGAAATTGCAAAGCATCTTTCTTCGAAACCGTCTCGATTAAAACCCTGCCGTTTGAATCAAGGATTCTTCCTGTTGAAAGCAGCTTCTCCATCAAGCCTATGAAGTTATCATAGGTTACTGGGATCCTTATCCTATCCCTAAAGATGATCCATTTTTCTCCTACCGTGTGCACCAATACTTCCAGAAACCCACTTCTGTAAACAGGTGAATCAGAAACTATTTTGAGACAGGTGTGCAGAATATCTGGCCGACCTCTTTTCTCACTGTTTTTAAGCCTTAGAATAGCCTTATGGTGTCTGCTTCTCTCAAGCATGGTTTCCCAGGGTTTTTTACCCCTTCTAGACGCATTCTTAACCACCTGAGGGTGGGAAACCAGTTCTTGGGGAACCAACTCCATGCTCGAGTCGAAAAAACACACCAAGTATTTCATGAGTCTCGCCCCATGCTAAACCTTATAAAACCTTTGTTTCTAAACGAAGACTTGAATACTGTTGGAGACCGTGCACGTTAAAGCAGTTCCCGCGGACGAGTTGATAGAGAGGCTGGCAGAATACCTTAGGGAGAACGTTAAGGAGGTTGAGGCTCCCCAATGGGCTCTGTTCGTTAAAACAGGCAGCCATAAGCAGAGGCCACCTGACCGATTAGACTGGTGGCATTTGAGAGCTGCATCAATGCTCAGAAAACTATACGTCAAGGGTCCGATAGGTGTTTCCAAGCTTAGGAAAATCTACGGTGGAAGGAAGAAATACCCTATGAGGAGAGCGCACAAGGTGAAGGCTGGGGGAGCCATAACGCGACGCATACTTCAACAGCTTGAGGCAGCTGGATTAGTAGCCAAGTCCAACAGGGGAAGATGGCTTACGCCTAAAGGCGTGTCGCTTCTGGATAAACTGTCTCTGGAGATAGCTAAGGGGAAGGGTAGTTAGGAGACATGGGTGAGGACGAGGAGCTTGCAAGAATCATCGAGCAGAGACAGAGGGAGATGGAGAGAGCGCTAGAGGAAGATAGGCGTAAACAGGAGGAGCAACGGGTCGTAAAAACTTTGAGTAGAATTGTCTTCACACCTGAGGCTAGGAGCCGTTTAAACAATCTTAGACTCGTTAAGCCTCAGCTTGCAGACCAGGTTGAAAAATACCTCATAGCCTTGGCACAGCAGGGCAAGCTTAAAATACCGGTTGAAGACGCTCAGTTAAAGGAGATTCTGGAGAAAGTATATTTATCAACTAGGAGAAAGATGGGGTGATAAGGATTGGCTAGGAACAAGACAGTGGGCAAGAAGCTTCGTATGCAAGCCGAGTTGAAGAGAGCCTATTCTGTACCAACATGGGTTATAGCTAAGACACGTGGAAAAGTCAGGTTTACACACAGATGGAGAAACTGGAGAAGGAGTAAGATCAAGCTGTAGGGGGATATCTGAATGAGCGAGAAGGATAAGGAAGTTTTAATCTCTCTTAACTTGACGAGGGTTAAGAATGCTCCTGTCCCAGACAGGCGTGAAGTTGCGATTAGGAAAATAAGGGAGAAAGCGTCTAAAACCTTCAAGGGTAAAACAGTCATCATAAGCAATGATTTGAATGAATATATTCACTCTAACCCTGTAAGGATCATGAAGGGTCGTCTAAAAATCATGGCGGTCGTCGGCGAGGATGAGGTAGTTTTGAAGCTTCCGGAACAAGAGCTACGATAAGTCATGGAGGTTGCCAAGGCTTCTATCTGGAAGACCCCTTACATAGGTGCTTACTCAAGCGTTTTCGGAGTTAATGCTGTAGTCAATAAAAATACGCCCCTAGGGTTCTTGAAGCGGATCAGAAGTTTTCTAAGAGTTAAATCGGTCGCAGTCACAAACATAAGTGGTGTTCATGCAGTATCGTCGATGATGGCTGCAAACTCTAACTTCATAATTGTCCCAGATACTGTTGAGGATGAGGAGCTGAAAGAATTGGGTTCTCTTGGGAGGGAGATTTTGGTCGTTGAAAGCAAGATTAAGGCATGGGGAAACATGATGATTCTTTCAGACAAAGGCGTGTTATTCTCCTCAAGAGTGCCTAGGGAGGAGGCGGAGAAAATAGTCGACTCTCTCGGCATTGATCATGATTTCGCTGCCCTCGCAAACTATGTGGCTATAGGGGCTCTTGCAGTACCTGGTGAAGAACTGTGCTTCGTTTCGAAACTGCTTACGGAGAGAGAAAAAAGGCTTCTTGAAGACTTGTTGAAACTTAGGGTTCACACGGTTACGGTTAACGACGGGCTCATGTTTATACGGCTAGGAATGCTCGTAAGCCCCTATGGAATACTAGTCGGCGACTCGACGACAGGAGCAGAACTTATGAGCATCTCCCTGGCAGTCTCCTAAGCGTAAAGGAAGTTTTTTAAACACTAGTTTAGAGGAGATGAGTATGGCTGTGTTCAAAGTGTCAGGCGTATTCAGGAAGCCTTTGAGGGAGACGAGTTTCTCGATGGAGGTGGAAGCGTCTTCCGAGAAGATTGCTTTAGAGAAAGCCTACTCGCTCATAGGAAGCAGGCATAGGGTTAGAAGGGAGAATATTAAAATACTCAGCTTAGAGAAGGTTAAGCCCGAAACCCGATGAGTGAAGAAGAGCTAAGGAAGGCCATAACGGAGCTAAGGTCATTCGAAAGCCTTATGGAGGAGCTTAGGTCAAGATACCAGATAATCATTGCTTCAATAAACGATCTTCAGGTTTCAAAGTCTGCTTTAGAAGATATTTCTAAAGCGGGTGAAGGCGTTGAGCTTTTCATCGACATAGGTGGAGGAGTATATGGTAAGGCTGTTTTAAAAGACACTAACAGGCTTCTCGTTAACGCCGGTTCAGGAATACTGATTGAAAGAAGCCTTGAGGACGCGTTTAAACTGGTAGAGAAGAGGCTGAACGACCTGAATAATGCACGGGGATCCGTGGAATCGCAGATTAGCACTCTACAGGCTAAGATAGAGGAGAGCCGGAGTAGGGTTCAGCTTTTGTATGAGAAGCTTAGGAAATAGTGTTATTCATGAGGATAAGCGAGTTATTCAAGTCGCTTGTTGAAGCTGTTTCAACCAGACCGTTAAGCAGAGATAAGCTTGAGGAGGTTTTAGACGAGTATGGGATTAAACTCGTTTCCTGCGATGTGGCTCTCACGCTAATAGACGAGTTGAAGACAAGGCTTGTTGAAACCCTGGAGGGTCAGAGAACCCCTATTTTCAACAGGGATGCTGTTAAGACTCTTGTTGAGCAAGAGTTGAACAGGTTCCTCCTCAAAACCCTGGATCAGGGTGAGATCAATCTCGTTGAGGAAGCTAAGAAGTCTACGAAACCCTTCAAAATCCTGTTCATAGGTGTTAACGGGGTTGGGAAGACTACGACGATAGCGAAGGTTGCTCACATGCTTAAGAAAAACGGTTTAAGTGTGGTTTTAGCCTGCAGCGATACTTTCAGAGCAGGGGCTGTTGAACAGTTGAGCCAGCATGCCAAGATGCTGGGTCTTCCCATGATTTCTAAGGATTACGGTTCAGACCCTGCGAGTGTAGGCTTTGAAGCCGTCAGCTATGCTTCTAGAAGCGGAATCGATGTCGTTCTTATAGATACTGCTGGAAGAATGCATACCGACGTCAATCTTATGGATGAACTTAAGAAGATAAAGAGGGTTGTCGAGCCTTCCTACACAATACTAGTTGTGGATGCTTTAACTGGGAACGATGCTTGGAACCAGGCTTCCGATTTCAACAGCCACGTGGGCTTCGACGCCATTATACTGGCTAAGTTCGACGCTGACGTGAAAGGGGGGGCAGCATTATCAGTATCCTATGTTTCTAGGAAGCCGGTTATATACGTGGGAACAGGGCAGAACTACGCTGATCTGGAGAGGTTTAACCCTGAGAAGCATGTCAGTAGCCTTCTCTCAGCTATTTAAAAACATGAGGAAAAAGATATATTCCTGTCTTATGCAGAAAGCCAAGTAATGTGGCTTACGGAAAAAGTGAAAACAATGGTCAGAGTCCTTAAGCTAAGCGAGAAGCCGGATAGGACAGGCTTCATGCTGTCTCTGAAAGTGTTCCTTATAGGTCTCCTACTGGTGGGAGGAATCGCCTTCGTAATCCATCTCATCGCTTCATTTCTCCAACTGACCGGCGTAAAATTCGGTTGACGAGGATTGAGGGTTTGAAAATGGAAGAGGGAAAGATAATCGAACCGAAATTTTTCCTAGTCAGAACCTCAATAGGTCAGGAGATGACCTCCGCCCTCCTCATTAAGAGCAGGCGTGAAACCGAGGGTCTTCCGATACACTCGGTTGTCGTCCTACCCGGGTTAAAAGGCTACATATACATTGAGGCGGACTCACCCTTCCCTGTTGAGGAGGCGGTAAGAGATATAAAGTACATCAAGAGGAGGGTTCAAGGAAGCCTAAGCATAAACGATCTTAGGAAATACTTTGAGGAGAAACCTGTGATAGCTGAGGTTAAGGTTGGGGATATTGTTGAGATTGTCGGAGGACTGCTTAAGAAGAACCGTGCGAGAGTGGTGGAGGTTAACCCCGATAGGAACGAGGTTACTGTTGAGCTTGACGGTGCAATAGCCCCATTCCCAATAACCCTGAAAATGGACAGCGTGAGGGTTGTTGAAGGGTCCTCTGGGAAGCTTTAAAACGTGTTTAACAGGCTGGAATCTTGGAAAACGGATTTTTAGGAAATATTTTTAAGGCTTTACAAAAAGCCTCACGTAAAGAGGTGTGTTAGACTGGCAAAGAAGACTCTTAGCCTCATAGTTGAGGGTGGAAACGCTTCACCAGGACCCCCCCTAGGCCCAGCCCTGGGTCCGCTGGGTGTTAACGTGGGGGCTGTAGTGGCTAGGATAAACGAGGCCACTAAGGAGTTTAAAGGCATGAAGGTTCCTGTGGAGCTGGAGGTTGATACGGATACTAAGCAGTTCACCGTGAGTCTTAAGACTCCTACAACCTCCGCGTTGATCGCTAAGGAGGCTGGCTTAGACAAGGGTTCCGGAACACCTGGTAAAGAGGCTAAGGGTAACCTGAGTTTCCAGACTGTTGTCAAGATAGCCAAGATGAAGATGAATGACTCGTACTCCAAGTCGCTGAAAGGAGTTGTGAAGGCAGTTCTTGGAACCTGCCAAAGCATGGGTGTAACTATTGACTCCAAGCCTCCTAAGGAGGTTTTAAACGCTCTTGAGAAGGGAGAGTACGATGATGCTTTAAGCAGGGAGGGTGCTTAACTATGTCAACATCAATGTCGGTCAGCAGGGGTTCTTTGGAGGATGCTTTGAAGAAAGCCTTGTCGAACGAGTATAATAAGGCTAGGAAGTTTAAGCAGAGTGTTGAAATGGTTTTATCAATGTCCGGCATCGATCTTTCTAAGCCGGATCAAAGGTTCACCGAGCTCGTTGAGCTCCCCCACGCCCCCTATAGGAATCCGCCGAAGATATGTGTTTTCACAGAAGGCTCGCTGACAACTGAGGCTAAGAACTTGGGGCTGGATTTTCTTACGAGAGACTCTTTAAACGCGATGGCTGGCAAAAAGAAGAACTGTAGGAAAATAGCTCAGTCATACGAATTCTTTATTTCAGAGGCGCCGCTCATGCCTCTGGTCGGCAGAGTGCTCGGCCAGTTTCTAGGGCCTAAGAACAAGATGCCTCTGCCAGTTCCACCTGCCTCATCAATCTCCCCTCTCGTAGAACGGCTTAGGAGAAGCGTTAGGCTCGTGCTTAAATCAAGCTTAGCAGTTTCATGTAAAATAGGACATGAGGAAATGCCTCTCCAGCAGCTTTCAGACAATGCGAACGCTGTGATGTCTGCGGTTGAGAGGAAGCTTCCTCGTTCAGCAGCTATAAGGTTCGTAGGGTTCAAGACAACTATGGGTAGGATAGTTAAAACATCTAAGGGGGGCTAAGGCTTGAGCCAACAGGTTCTTAAGATGAAGGTTATTGACGAGCTGCTGCATCTTATAGAGTCAAGTAAGACTGTGATGCTGGTGAACGTTTACCGGGTTAAGGCTTCAACCATAAACGAGGCTAGGAGGAGGCTCAGGGGAAGAGCTGTTTTAAAACACGTTAAAACCACACTCCTCCAGAAGGCTGCGGAGAAAACAAGAATCCAGGAGTTGAAAAGCTTTCTTAACAAGCATGCTTCAAAAGGCTCCGTGATGCTGATTCTTTCGGACAATGACCCATATGAGCTTCAACAGGATTTGAGAAAATACTCGATAAGGCTGCCTTTAAGTGCTGGTGACACTGTCGACAGGGAGATAGTTGTGCCAGCTGGGAACACGGGTCTTCCAGCAGGTCCAGTAATCTCTTCGTTAAACGAGGTTGGTTTACCCACTAGGATCGAAACAGGAAGCATATGGATAACTCGGGACACAGTCATTGCGAAGCCTGGTGACAAGGTGACGCCTCAACTGGCTTCAGTCCTTTCAAAGCTTAACATAAGACCAGTTGAAGCATTCATAAAATCCTACGCTGCTATCCATAATGGACTTGTCTTCACAGAGGAGCTTCTCTTGAAAACGCCTGAGGACATTATGAGAGAGGTTTACAAAGGGTTTGAAAACGCTTTGAAAACTTCTCTCGCAATATTCTTCCCAACGCCTGAAAGCCTCAGCATAATGCTTAGAGAAGCCTTTTCCAAAGCCGTTACACTAGGGTTCAAAACACAATACTACGATGAAAAAACGGTTAAACTGCTATTGCAGACTGCTAAAGCCTCGGCAAGCCGGCTGGAGGCAATGCTTGAAAAAGCTTAAAAACACCCCGTATAGAAATGCTCAGAAAATTCTGAGGTGAACGCTGATGTCAGAATATATTCACGCGGCCCTGCTCCTGCACTCCGCGAAACAGGAGATCACAGAGGACAAGATAAAAGCAATAATGAAGGCGGCAGGCATACAGCCGGACGAAGCAAGGATAAAGGTGCTGGTTTCCTCACTGTCAAAAGTGAACATAGATGAAGCATTGTCCACACCACTAGCAATAGGGCCAGCAACATCCGCCGCACCAGCAGCCCAGCAGGCTCCGGCTGAGAAGGAGGAGAAGAAGGAGGAGAAGCCCGCCGAGGAAATGGCTGGGCTTGGGGCCCTCTTCGAATAAGACGTAAATTCTCCCACAGCTTTCAACGATCCTCACCTTAAAAACCTCATAATACTTATGGGAAAAAACTTTAAAATAAGGCTGTTCTGAATAATCCACTGTTTAAGAAAGACGACTGGGCCGATCGTCTAGCCTGGTTAGGACGCCTGCCTGACATGTGAAAAACACAGCAAACGCAGGAGGTCGCCAGTTCGAATCTGGCTCGGCCCATTTTCAGGGATATCGATTCAGCTGTTAATATTAGAATATTGAAACAATTCTGAAAGATGATACGAACAATGCTTGTAAAGATGCGTTGGCGTCGCTGTTTTTATGATGATGATTCCATAATGTTCCTAAGCCTATGGATGAAATACTTCCAGTATGTTCTTGTCATAAGGCGGCCGTATGATTCCTGCTTCCGTAACTATTCCGGATATTAGGCTAGGTGGAGTAATATCGAACGCGGGATTCATAACCTCCACACCTTTAACAGTGATAGGCATGTCGAAAATATGAGTAACCTCCTTACGGTCTCGTTCTTCAATCGGAATATCCTCAGGCTTCGTCGTAAGGTCGAAAGTTGAAAAAGGCGCTGCAACATAGAATGGTATGCTGTAGTGCTTCGCTAGGACTGCCAGCGTCAGGGTTCCAATCTTGTTCGCAACATGCCCGGTCACAAGTATCCTGTCAGCACCTACAAGAATCTTGTCAACCATGCCTCTAGACATGACGTATCCGGCCATGGAGTCGCAGATCAGCTTAAATGGGACCCCGTATTTCTTGAGTTCCCAGGCGGTGAGCCTTGCACCTTGAAGTAGAGGCCTTGTTTCAGTAGCTATAACTGATATCTTTCTCCCCTCCTCCCATGCGACCCTGATTATTCCGAGTGCTGTACCATATTCAACAGTACCTAGTCCTCCAGTGTTGCAATGCGTCAGAATACTGTCACCGTTACTCACTATTTCTAAACCGTTCCTCGCAATCCTAAGATTAGTTTCAACATCTTCCTCGGCAATCTTATCTGCCTCTTCAAGCAGCCTCCTCCTTACTCCTTCAATGGTCTCCTCCTCCATAGCCTTGAGACACCTGTCGATTGCCCAACTGAGGTTTCTCCCAGTTGGTCTAACGCTTCTCAACTCTTCTGAGGTCTTGATTATCCTCCTCCTAAGTTTCTTAACATTGCCTCCCCTGTAGTTCAGGGCTTCTAACGCAAGCCCGTAAGCTGCAGCAACCCCGATTAGAGGTGCACCCCTGATACGCATCCTCTTTATCGCAGAAGCTACTTGCGACGCGTTCTTGAGCCTCAGCCAATTCTCCCTGCGGGGAAGCCCAGATGAATCTATTGCGTAAAGAACTCCTCTCCTGAAGAATATGCTTCTCATCAAGCTTAAAAATATATGAGGCAGGAATTAAATTCTCCGGAGGACACTAAAAAAATCCTTATATCAGAGACTTGTAAAAGAAACCTAGAGGGCGGGGGTCGCCAAGCCTGGTCAAAGGCGTGAGGCTTAGGACCTCATCCCGAAGGGGTTCGTGGGTTCAAATCCCACCCCCCGCACCACTCAAAATTTGTTTTTATCTTATTTTGTCTCTGCTTTCTCAAACCTTTTTCTATTTGTAACAAGGTTTATAATTCTCAGTTTTCCCAGAGTCCGTATGGAAGCAAAAACCATGAGGGTAAAATTCTGGAGATGACAAAATGAAGGTTCTTGGTTTAATTGGAAGCCCTAGGAAAAACAGTAATACTGATTTACTGGTGAGCAGAATACTGGATGGTGCTAGTGCAAGCAATCATCTGACTGAAAAACTGTATTTATATGAGTTGAACATCTCCCCCTGTGTTGATTGCAGAAGATGCAAGAAGGGCAGCTTCCAATGTGCAATTAATGATGATATGCAGATACTTTACCCTAAACTTAAAGATGCTGATGTGATTATCTTTGGTACCCCCCTATATTGGTATGGGCCTACTGGAAAGATGAAACTCGTGGTCGATAGGCTTCGTCCATTCATAGCTTCAAAGAAACTGAAAGGTAAGAAAGCCATCCTAGTTACTCCCTCTGAAGAGGGACCTAGTGCATGTGGTCACCTAGTTGGAATGTTTGAACTATCATTCCAATATTTAGAGATAAACCTAATCGATAAAGTCTTGGCTAAAGCATATGAAAAGGCTGAGGTAAGAGAACAACCTGAAATTCTTGAAAGAATGTTTCAACTCGGGGAATCGCTGAAGTAAGTTTTATTCGTTCTACATGCCTGAATGCCTGCTAACCGGGTTCTCTTCTAATCTAGTGGAAACCATGTTTAAAAATGGATGGCTTAACTGTGTGTATGTAAGCGTTAAATGCTATTTTGGATGCAGGGCTCCTCCTATTTTTTAGGAGTTAGCTATTAAAAATGTTTCAATGTTTCAGAAAAAGTAAGCCAGCCATTTTGATTTATTAAACTTAAGATTTATAATCAACTTTACGCTACGCTAAGACATGTTTTTCCCTGAATTGAGGAGTAAGATAGTCGAGACGTTTCGTGTGTTGAATGAAACTAGTCTAACATTCGGCTTCTCGGGAAATATTAGTGCTAGGGCTCCGGAGGAGGGACTTTTCCTGATAACCCCCAGCGGATTGAAGAAAGCTAGGCTAAACCCCGAGGATATCTTACTCGTAGATTCTGATGGTAGTGTAATAGAGGGAAATAGAAAACCCTCTGTTGAAACACCCATGCACCTTGCAATCTACCGGAATAGGAGGGATGTTAAAGCGATTGTTCATGCTCATCCTGTATATTCAACTGTCTTCGCGACTACAGGGGTAGATATTGTTCCCGTAACTGAGGAAATGATTTTCTACACTGGGGGGGAGGTTAAGGTTGCTAAGTACGCGCTTTTTGGGACAGAGGAGCTTGCTAAGAATGTTTTAAGGGCTCTTGGAGACAGGAGGGCTGTGCTTCTAATGAATCATGGGGCAGTAGCCTGCGGGAAGGATCTGGACGAGACTGTGGATATTCTGCTTTGCGTTGAGAGGGAGGCTAAGATAATACTGCTTTCAAAACTCCTAGGGAAGCCTAAGCCTCTTCCTAGGAAAACTATAGATTTGGAGAAGAAACTTTATAGGGAACGGATTGGGAAAACCTAGACTTATTTTCATCACTCTGAATACAGATCTATCTATTTTAAATTCGCCATGGGACAAAATTCCGATTTAAACTCTTTTTCATACTCCTCCAGCAAATCATAAATATAGCGATGTGTTCTTCTATATAGCTATGTTTAAGATAAATGAGCATAAGAATCTTACTTTCGAAGAGAAGCCGCCTGAAGCGTCAATGCAACAGGTAGGATAGGGTAGGAAAACCATGTCGGCTAAGGATTTCATTATCGGAACCTTCAACCTAGAGAACCTTGATGACTCCAGTGATCTTTGGCCAGTGCGTCGAAATGTGTTGCAGTCGATGTTGCTACGCATGAATGCTTCACTCTTGTTTTTGCAGGAGGTTAACAGCCTTTTAGCATTGGATGACCTTGTCAAAGGAACAGTATATGAGGAATATGAGCGGGCATACACTACGAAGCCAGATGGTGCTCCCTATGCTCGGCGAAACCTTGTTATTCTCAGCCGTTACCAGATCCAAGAGAAACATCAGTATTTTCACGAGTTCACTCCAGCACCAATGTGGCGTATGACTACTGCGCAGCCTCCCATACCGGAAGCTCAGAGAGTTGAATGGGAGAGACCTATACTTCATTGTGAGATAGCTCTAGCTGGCAACCGTATTCTGCATGCAATTAACCTTCACTTAAAATCAAAGAATCCGACGGACATTACTGGCCAGAAAAGCGGCCCTTACACTTGGCTTACACATGAAGGCTGGGCGGAGGGCTACTTCCTCTCCTCCGTGAAACGTGTTGGGCAAGCTCTTGAAGCGCGAAGGCTTCTTGAAAAACTCTTTAAACAAGACTTTCAAGCTTTTATCGTAGTAAGCGGAGATTTTAACGCGGATGCTGGCGATGTTCCCTTTAAGACTATTGTGGGCAGTGTAGAGGATACTAATAACCCGGAACTCAGATCTACGGTAATGGTGCCGTGCGAGTATAATGTGTCTCAGGATCAACGTTACTCGCTTATCTATCATGGGAGAGGAGAAATGATAGATCATATCATAGTTTCTCAAGCCCTCTACCCGTACTGGGTTGAAACCGCAGTGTTTAATGAACTTCTGCCAGATAAGAGTGTGGCATTTGCAACTACTGAAAAGTTTCCTGAATCTGACCATGCACCTGTTGTCGCTAGATTCAATCTTCCTAAAGATTGGTTACCTTAGCTTATTATTTCGTATCACGTTTATTAATTACCAGAGGGAAATAAGAATAGGTGATTGTTTTGAAAGAAGGTGATAATGCACCGGATTTTACTCTTACATCAGATGAGGATAAAGAGGTTTCTTTAAAAGATTATCTTGGCAAAAAGATTGTACTCTATTTTTATCCGAAGGATGGGACTTCAGGTTGCACCCAAGAGGCAAGGGAGTTCAGAGACTTGGCTGAGCAATTTGATAAGGAGGATGCAGTGATTATAGGGATCAGTAAGGATAATGTTGAATCACATAAGAAGTTTAAGAAGGAAAACAACTTGCCTTTTACACTTCTAAGCGATCCTGAAGCAAAGGTTCTTAAAAAATACGGTGTATGGAAAAAGAAGGTTCTTTACGGTAAGGCTTTCATGGGGGTGGAGAGAACAACATTTTTGATTGATGAAGAAGGAAGAATAAAGAAGATTTACAGAAATGTTAAACCAAAGGACCATGCTCAAACTTGCCTGTTAGACTTGAAAAGCTTGAATAAAAAGAGTACACAAATGTGAAAGCGAGGGGAAAGCAAGATTAATTACTTTCCCAAGTATTTTTCATCGGAGGCTCTGGTAAATGAATAAGCGCAGACTAGGTGGGACTGGCGAATGGCTTTCAATAATCGGCTTCGGCGGAATCATTGTTATGAATATGGATCACTCATCTGCAAGTAGCATAGTTACTAAAGCTGTTGAGAGAGGCATCAACTATTTCGATGTTGCACCAAGCTACGGGAACTCTGAGGAGGTGCTTGGTCCTGCACTTGAACCATACCGCGACAAGGTTTTCCTTGCATGTAAGACTGAGAAACGCACTAGAGAGGAGGCTAAGGCTGCTTTAGAAAGGTCTCTTAAACTCCTTAGGACTGATCACTTCGACCTCTACCAGCTTCACTCAGTGGATACTCTGAAGGATGTTGAGCAAGTCATGGGTCCAGGAGGAGCTATCGAAACTCTGATAGATGCTAGAAAACAGGGTCTCGCAAGATACATAGGTTTTACATCACATTCCGAGGAGGCTGCGTTAGCATTGCTCAACCGTTTCGATTTCGACACCATGCTTTTCCCATTCAACTGGGTCTCTTGGCATCAGGCGAACTTCGGTTCAAGGGTTTTAGAGGAAGCTGTTGAAAAGGGTATTGGCATACTTGCGATCAAGGCCTTGGCTAAAAGAAAGTGGAGGCCTGAGGAGAAGGATAAGTATGAGTGGCCAAGATGGTACGCTACCGTTGAAAGCTTTGAAGAAGCGTCTATCGCCTTGCGGTTCACCCTTTCCCTCCCCGTGACTGCTGCCGTGAGCCCAAGCAGAGTTGAACTCCTCTGGTGGGCATGCGATATCGCTGACCAGTTTAAGCCATTGTCAGAAGAGGAGAAAAATAAACTAGTTGAATGGAGTAATGGTCTTGAACCAGTATTCCCCCAATAGAGGAATGGATTTCTGGAAGACCCCTGCTGGGAAACAGGCTTCGCAGCCAAGGGTTATCATGCTGGTTGACCTAGACTATTTCTTCGCCCAATGCGAAGAGGTGAGGAATCCTTCATTTAAAAACAAGCCTGTGGTTGTATGCGTATATTCTGGTCGAAGTGAAGAAAGCGGGGTTGTAAGCACTGCAAACTATGTGGCTAGGAAATATGGTGTTAAATCAGGTATTCCAATCTCCGTGGCGAAGAAGAAGCTAGGGAACACGGGTGCCGTATTTCTCCCGGTTGACCACGATTATTACGATACGGTTTCGGGTAAAGTGATGAAGATCCTTAAGAATTACGCTGATGTCTTCGAGCAGGCTGGGATAGACGAGGCCTATCTTGATGTGAGTATGCGGGTTGAAAAAGACTTCGATAAGGCTAGGGAACTAGCTCAAAGAATAAAGGAGGATTTAAAGGCCAGCCAGAAAATCACTTGTTCTATAGGTGTAGGGCCGAATAAGCTTGTTGCTAAGATTGCGGCTGATTTTAAAAAGCCTGACGGTTTAACCTTGGTCAAGCCTGAGAAGGTTGAAGAATTTCTTTCTCCACTGCCTGTTAACAGGCTAATTGGGATCGGAGTAAAAACCGAGAGTATAATGAAAAGTTTAGGTGTTGAAACAATAGGGGACCTAGCGAGGTATGATGTTCAAGAGCTTATCCGGTTTTTCGGTGTAAAGCTGGGAGCTTATTTTCATAATGCTTCCCGCGGAATAGATGACAGTCCGGTTAAAGAGTATAGGGAAACTGCTTCTCTAAGCAGGATTTCGACGCTGAAAGAGGACACGCGTGACTTGGAACCGATCGTCAAAAAAATTAACGAGCTGTGTGGAGAAATCCATGCTGAGCTTGCTCAACAGAAATGGCGCTTCAAGCAGGTTGGGGTAATCGCCGTCATGAAGGACATTAGTGTCCGTAGCAGGTCAAGAACCCTTGAGAAGCCTACAAACGATCTGGATGTCCTTAAGAAGAGTGTGAAGGAGCTTTTCGAAAAGCTTCTGAAAGAGTCGGATCTCGAAGTGCGAAGAGTTGGGGTGAAGGTTTCAGGCTTTACCAAAGATAATAATCTTCAGAAACAATTGTCAAGCTTCACAAGGGGCTAGTGAAACCACTGGACCAAGATGTTTTTCTTTATGCAGGTTACTTCTTAAGCAACTTAAGCCCGATGCTTGTGATAATGGAGAGCCCTATGCAGATTAGGAATCCTCCTATAAAGCTGAACCAGCCAATAGTCCCGTTTGCCAGCATGTTTAAGAAGAGGCTTAGGGCAAGCCAGAAAACCATTCCTGAGATAGTGTCAATCTTGCTCTGCAAAGAGTCTCGGAATACGAATTTTAAACCAAGAATAATGATCTGAAGAGCACCAAAAACCAATGCGAACTGTGCAGCAGCGCTGTAGAGAACAGGATGGTTGCTTGCAGGGGCGGGTAGGAGTATGTTTCCTGAGAATTCTGCCATTCGAAAATCTCTGAAGAAGCTCATGATCTCCTCATGCAGATTGGGGTTCAATGCCCATGTTACTCCGAGGAGCACTATGAACATCCCGAAGGAAAGGATACCTATCCACCCCGTATCTCTCGTTCTTTCAGCCGTCATACTCATCTATTAACGTTAGAGAACACTCCTGCCCTATTATAAAAACATTGTTTACAATGAATTAAACTTATAAAGAACATGTCTGCAATCGTGGAAAGAATGGTGAAAAGAAAGGTTCTTTTCATAGAGCCTCCTAAAGGCATCTGGTTTGTAATGGGTGACTACCTAGCTCCGCCATACGGGATAATCCAGCTAGCTGCTTACCTTGAGAGAGAGGTTAAAGATATTGAGGTTAAGGTTTTGGACTGCAACGCGCAGCAAATAGGCTGGAGAGAATTGGAGAAGCAGATAGAATCATTCAGCCCTGACATCGTGGCTTCAAGCGGCTCCGCCACATGCAACGCTTACGTCGTCGTCAGAACCCTTGAAACAGCAAAAAAAGTCAACCCGAACATATCGACTGTTACAGGAGGCCAGCACTTCACAGCATTGGCTCAGGAAAGCTTAGAAACATACCCGGTTATAGACTTCATCGTTCGGGATGAGGGTGAGCAGACACTTGCAGAACTCGTTAGAAACATTGATGATGCCTCCAAATTCCCCAACATAAAGGGTCTCTCCTTCAAGCATGACGGTGGGATTATGCATACTCCTCCCCGGCCTCTGATTGAAGATTTGGACAGCCTCCCCTACCCTGGTTACCATTTCGTCAAAGATTTTGTTCGCAAGTATCATTTCGCGGCGATGGCTGGCCAAGATGTGCCTTACGCGTTGATCGAGGGTTCAAGAGGATGCCAGCATGACTGTACTTTCTGCTCCCAATGGAAGCACTGGCATAGGAGGTGGCGGGCCAAGTCGCCTAAACGGATTGCTGACGAGATGGAGTTCTGCTACAGGAACTATGGAAGCAGGTTCATCTGGCTGACCGATGACAATTTTAACTTTGGCGAAAGAGCAAGTGTTCTAGCTGAAGAAATTATCGGCCGAGGAATATCTGAGGAAATAATGTGGTTCACTCAAGCAAGATGTGACGATGTGGTTAGGAACAAGGATGCTTTACCAAGGCTTAGGAAATCGGGGCTCCGCTGGGTCCTCTTAGGTGTAGAGAACCCTGACCCTGCTACGCTCGAATCCTTTAGGAAAGGAATTACTCCTAGAGAAGCTAAGGAGGCTGTGAAACTTTTGAAGAAAAACGATATTTTCACGCAGGCAATGTTCATAATAGGTTCACGCAAGGATACTGCTAAATCTATTGAAAACCTAAGGCTTTTCACGGATGAGCTTGACCCAGACTTCGTGATATTCGGCATACTTACACCCTTCCCCGGAACTGTTCTTTTTGAAGAAGCTAGTAGAAACGGTTGGATAGAGGACTATAACTGGTCTCACTACGACATGGTGCATGCAATAATGCCTACGGAAACACTCTCTAGGAAAGAGGTTCAGGAAGAATTATACGAGTGCTATAGGTATTTCTACGGCTCTTGGGGCAGGAGGCTTAAAGGATTGTTCTCCGCGAACAGTTTTAAAAGGAGAATATTCCTTTACATGGCTTTCAGAGGCATCGTAAGGCAAATCCGAGATCTTTTTCGAAGTGAGTCTTATGCAGCAACCAGTTGAAGGCTTCACTCCTGCTCTATGCGTTGCTTTTTCAATAATAGGTCTATCAGTAGTTTTACTGATGGTGTTAAATCAGCCTCCTATGAGTAACGGCTTTCCATTCAGGAAAATATTGATCGGAGCCTTGTTCAACGCAATTTGCATAACGGGTGTTTTCGCCGCTCTTTTTCCAAGGAAGTGCTCTAAGATCTTTTTTAAAGGGAAGGGGAACGCCGCGTCTTCTCAACGCGAGGTTAAGGGGCATCATCCTAACTGCGAAGCGTTTTCTACGCATGTTGTAAGGATAAGAGGGCATACGCTCTGTGCAGCGTGCACCGGTTTACTCGCCGGAGGGGTTTCTGCCATGTTTCTTTCAACGGCGTATTTTACAGGTTTCTTTAGCCTAGGGGAGACTGCTCTTCTACTAGTCTTAACTGGTGCTCTAGGAGTCATAATCGTCTTCTTGGGACAGATGGCTAAGGGTTTCACACGCTTGCTGCTGAACCTGTTTTTCCCAATCGGAAGCATGCTTGTTTTAATCGGGGTTGACGGGCTTTTTGAAAACATGTTTCTCGATGTTTTCCTGAACGCGCTGATAGTCTTCTGGATATTAACACGGATCATGGTTTCTTCTTGGAACCATTCTAAAACATGCTCTAAATGCAGAAATCCCTGTAATTAGGCTTTAAGCTACTTAAAACTCGGCTTCTATCTACGTCTACTTTGGAGAGCCCCTATCAGTATTAGTGCACCGAACAGTATTAGGAAAAGAGGGCCCCATTCTACACGGTATGGTGCTGGTAGAAGAAGGTTCACTCCCATAAGGATTAGAAGAATACCGAAGATCAGAGCCATGATCTGCCCAAACCTCGGGATGCCGAAACACTCATCCTCATGCCTCCTGTACTCCCTAATCTCTTGGGGCGGAGTTGAGTATAATGGTGCTCCACACTGAGCACAAACCTTCGCTTCATCCATATTCTTATAACCGCATTTGATACAATACACCATTTAACTTCGAAATAAC
>JAWCNV010000023.1:0-14723 GCA_038848185.1 Thermoproteota archaeon
CGCTATTGTTCTTTCCTCGTTGAACGCAGGGATGCAGGCAACTATGAAATGCTTAAAGTCCAAAGGGTTTTAGCAACAGTTCTCTGCTACCTAGCCAAAGCAAGTAGTTCTTCTCCTCCAGTAGCTTTTCAAGGGAGGGGAGCCATGAAAAGACGCCGTTCTCCCGATAGATCTTCTTAATCTCGCTTGCTTTCCTCCGCCCAAGCTCCAGAGCCATGTCTGTAAAGCCTCTAAGCATCTTGCCCATTATTTTCTTCAGGGCTTTGAGCAGAGAGGGATTTAGAATCCTGCCCCTGAGCTTCGCCAGCTCTAGGCCAGCCCGGTAAAGAGCCCTCTCTAAACGATTAAGCCTACGCCAATTACCGTTTCTATATGATTTCTCTAACGCTGCTCTAAGCTCCTCGTAGGATGCAGAGTCTGAAAGGCTTAACGATTCCGAGTTTTCAGCTAAGGGCTCTTTACAAGGTGTGCTCAAGGGTCTTGCTTCAAACGGTAATAAAACAGCTATATAAGATTTTATCCGCAAACTGCTTAAAGAACTGTTTTTTCGCCGTAAGTAAATCGGCTTAATTGTGAAACTGCTCCTGGGGTTCGTTTTTCTCAGATACCCATCCCTTCAGATACTCGTCTCCATACAGCACTAATCCTTTAGATAATAGGGTATCAGGGTTCAGGTTTGGAAAAACGGTCTTAACCCTGTTTTTACCTGCAATAACTATTTTAACCGGTCTTCCGGTTGAAGAGATTTCCGTTTTCTCAGAGTATTCGTCCTTCTCAGGGATCAGTATGATTTTTAATTCGGCTTCTGGGTTTTCCTCAATCTCGTATGCTGGCAACACTATGATGCTTCTCAATCCTTCAACCTTCTCTGAATACGTTGAAATCAATGTTTTCACATCACTCACATATGGGGCTAGCTTCTTATCCGTGTTGACGAGTATTACGTACTCCTGGTTGAATTTGAAGACTGTTACGTTAACCGTGGGCAGATGTTTAAGCATAGTTATAAACATGTTTTTCAGGGAGGTCCCGATTACTGGAATAGTGTTGAGTGAGGACTCTATTGACATGCGTGTCCGGGTTAAGCCTGCCTTAATCTTCCTGTTGACTTCAGCAGAGTTTATGGTGACCACGTATTCCCGGGGTAGAAGCTTGATCCTGATGTTGATTATAATAGCCATCTATCTAGCCAGGTTCAGCCGATTTCTTAAGCAGCTAAACGTGCCATAGACATGTAAGCGTAGTTGGCAGCAGACAGGGCTGCTAACCCCAGTGTCAAATACCCTGTTTTAGAGGAAAGCTTGGAGAACTTTTTGAAGACTCCGATTGAGCCGAATGTTGCCAGAATCTGTATTGGAAGATCGTAGAGAAGCCGGCTCTGCAACTCGCTGCCTGAAATAATGAAGACAAAGGACACTGCCATTACCCAGGATACTAATAGCCTGCTGAACAGGTCTTTCCTAGGAGCAAGCATCAATGCCCCGATGAATGCTAGTATGAATATTGGGAAACTATTTGAAAAGCCCATGATATAGTGTCTCAGAGCATACGACAGATTCTGGTTTAGGATCAGTAGGTTGTAAAAGCTAACGCCATAGTTGGCAGCATTATAACCTATGCTTGCTCCACTAGTCCTATCCAGTATTAAGGACCTGAAGACGTCGAATAAAAAGTTGATTAACGCCATTGATGCTAGTGGAAAAGCCTCCACTTTCACGTCATGATTCTCCTTCAGAAAAAATGTTCTGAGAAATGTAATAACTATGTGAGCCATAAGAACCCCCATTAGGAGCACCCAAGTCCAAGAGTGCGTGAATAATACTAAGATGAACATGATAGTAGATAATAGGAAATAAGTAAGCCTCCTTTTATCAAAGAACCTAAGCAGGAACATGAGTGCTAAGTAAGCTACTCCTAGGGCTAGCCAGTTTGCGAAGAAGCCGGCAACCATCCCTGCTACAGTGTTTATGGAGCATGCTGTGAAGAAAGCTGAGAGGGAGGCAGCTACCCGGTCTCCAGTACCCTGCTTTACGAACAGGTAGACGCTTAGAACAAGCATCGGAGAGAGGAAAACCGGCGAATACTTAACGATGCTTTCCATCTCAGCTTTGAAAACCATATCGAGCAGGTAGAGGGAAACAAGGTAGATGGACCTCTCCTGTTTTCTGAAGGCCCAATCTATTGAAGCAATTGGCGTTGGAAGACTAGTCATGTCAACCATTATATTCACATATGACGCTACGTCCACACTTAGAGGCCGGCCAGTTGGATTGAGCCTAGGCGAATATGGGTACACTACAAGAAAAACCGATAGTAGAACAGAGAAAACCAGTATTACCTGTGTGTAGGGAAGCGGAATATTAAGGCTTCCGTTTTCCTTTGAGAAGGATAGTATTTTAGGGAAAGCCAGTTTCACCCTTATTGCGTTGATTAACCGATTCACTTTTTCCAGCTTAAGTGAGAGAAGCACCCAAGAAAACATTAGGAGAATAATAATGAGGGGATTCAGCACCTCTCCGACAGAAGAAAACTTTGATTGTATAAGCCTAAGACATTCCATTATTTCGGGCTGGCCGAAAAAAGGGTGGAAGCTCCAAGAGACGAAGACGAGGAGCTCCAAGAGAAAAAAGGGAACGAGTACTAGCTTAAGAGTCTTTCTCAAAAGACCTATTCGTGCCACTAGAAATATTGTTGCAGCAACCAGAGAAATAAAGAATAGGCTGAGTGCAAGCCACTCTAAGCTTAGTATGAAAAGCAGCAACACCAATGCTATTAATGTGACCGTTAAGTAACAAGCCTTCTTCGACACCGTGAACCTCGGCTCTATTAAGATGCTTAGAAAAACCACTATTACAAACAGTTCTGTTAGAATGGTTGAATGAACTTCAGGTGATATAAGGTTGATACGAAACAGTTGAGGCTTGCATGCTCCTGGGGCATAATATTGAATTCTTAAGGAGTTTAATGTAGAGAGAATGCACAGTATGAGAAGCACGGTGCTGGTGACCGCTAGAATAAACTTGGCTACAGAAGACATGTCTTTTTTAAAGTAGCTTTGAATCTTCAACCAGGACCAGTTTGAACGAAAAGCAGCGTCTTCGCCGCTTTAACGTTTTCATCCATCACGAGCATTACCTCTACGGTATATTCTTTGGGAAGCGACCCAGGAGGGATTTTGAAGACGCGGCTGAAATTCCCGTTCTCACTCGTCTTCTCCCATCCTATTAATATTCTATCTTTATTGGTCTTAAGCCATATTTCTACGTCAAGCCCCTGTATGTTATACTTGGAGAATATCCATCCTCTTTTCACGAAACCAGTTAACTCGATATCCTGGTCTGGATTGTTGATGACTTCAGGATTCAATTCGAATCCTATCTTGTAAACATAGCTGTCAACAATAAACGGAATAACGTAGAAGAAGAGTATGATTAAGGCTAGGAATAAGGTGACTTGCGGCCACCCTATTTTAATGTTTATGACTATGTCTTTCGACGCCAAGCCCTTATTGTGAGTAATGAGATGGAGGTTCTACTTGAGGTTTTTGAAAGTCTCCTGTTCCTGCCGCGAGACACGTGCTTAATCGATACATATGCCGATGCTCCTCATCGCCGTCTGCTTAACACCAAGCCACAGCAGGTAGTCAGGGTCTCTTAGCAGAGACCTGATGCGGGGAAACCATTTTACCACCCTGTTCCTACTGTAGAGTTCGTGCAGACGGTTTGCGTAATTCTTACCCAACTGGAGGATTTTTGTGGCAGTGGTCTGCAAGAGCTTTAAAGCGATGGTTTTCAACCGACTTATGAGTGATGGGCTTACTATAGTGCCTCTCAGCTTAGCAAGCTCGATACTAGCTTTGAATAAAGCTCTCTCAACCATTGTCAGCCTCCTCCAGTTTCCATTCCTATAGGCCTTCAGCCTTATCTTAACCAAGTCCTGATGCGAAAACTTCTGGTCTACTGTTGTTTTATCGATATGCAATTCTGTTTTATATCGATTTTAATGTAGGTTTTTAAGTTTTTGTATTACTCGTTTAAAAGGGAGCCCATCTACTTGCCCACGTCACTTCCTCCACACGATGGTTGATAACCGGTTGTTCTCCGTTTGTGATTAACATGAGAAAAGAGGTGGTTCCTTGAGCCTCTAGCTATGTCTAAACCACCTAGTTTCCGTATTGCATTTTGGATTGTGCGTAATCATGATTTTTATATAGTAGTAAAACTTATATCTTTGAATGTAAACCGTGTCAAGCAATGAACAAGGATCAAGGTATTGGAGTGTTACTCTTAATAGGATCCGTAGCAGGAGTCATATTGTACTTCTGGCTTCTGTTCTTATCAGCATGGGCACACCTTATTCTTCAGCTTACTGCTTTCATTGCAGTAGGTTTCGTTCTCTTCATACTAGCCTGGATAGGATATACGCTCGCCACGACACCGCCGCCTAAGCCTATAGAAGAGATCGAGAAAGAACTCGGTAAGGAAGCAGGAGAGGTTAAGGAGGAGCCTCCACCACCCTCATCAAGCTAGGAGCCTTAAGGCTTTCAACAAATCCTCTTCTAGTTTTTTCAACGTGCTCTGTTTAAACGCTCCTCCAGCCTTATTCTCGACGTGCCCTCTAGCATGCTCTTAGCGTTCACGATAGGTGCTTAGCATAATAATTTCTCATTCTAATCTATTATTCTGTTAAATCCTCTTAATTATTTGTTGGCTGGATAGGAAAAGCTTTTATTTCTAGGCTGTAACTCAATTAGGGATATTAGGCATGGTGTCTAAAGAGGATGAGATGCTTGAGGAACTGAGGAAGATTAGACAATTGTTGGAGCCTAAACCTGCTCCGCCTTCAACATCTCCGCCAAAAGGATTGTTAAACGAATTTAAAGACTTCCTTTCAAAATACAAGGTTATGGGGCTGGCTGTCGCCTTCATCCTCGGCCTATATCTCGGAACCCTGGTGCAAGCACTTGTTAACGATTTAATCATGCCGATAATTCAGTTCGCCACACCCGGCATCCAGTGGGAGGTTATTGAGTTGGGGCCTTTCCGAGTAGGCCACTTCATAGGAGCATTAATAACGTTCCTTATCGTAGCATTCGTAATCTTTCTTCTAGTAAAAATCACTAAGAAATGGGGAATAGAGTAAGTTAATTCCATGGTCTTCCTATCTTTTTCTAGTTCAAGCTAGTCGAATAATGCTTCTAGAAGCCGATTTTCAACTCGGTTTTCTTCGCAAGGTAATACGGAAGCACCTGTATGGATGGTGTTTCAAAGGAATCATCATAGTTCTCCACAGCGATTGCAAGCAAGTTTTCCTCTCTTAAAAAGGGTTCAGGCATGTAGAAGTCTCTTTGAGGACCAGTCTTCATGTATCTCCCTATCAGCTCACCGTTCAAGTATATCTTGCACTTTGTCCCCATCGAGCTTAGCCTCAGCATCAGTGGAGACACCGTGTTCTCCCCAGGCTTGTAGAGGAATCTTTTCCTCAGCCATGTGACTCTGCCCTTATCGAATGCGTCTCCCAATTCGATTGTTTTCCAGTCAGAATCGTTGAACCCTGGCTTAAACCATCCTTCTTTCTCCCCCAGAAGCCCTTGAGAAACCTTCCAACCATTATCGAGAACATTATCGTAGAGCCTTATGCATGGGTTACTCCACGCTGGTGTGCTAGGCATGTTCTCCACGAGGAAAATGAGTTCGTTCTCCTCACCCTGCTTCACCAGGTGTGTCACATCTATTCCTGCCCCACCCTCGTCCACGGGAACTGTTCCAGCATGCTTCCTGTTTACGAAGAGCATTGCCCTACCCCAGCCTGTGAGGCTGGAGGGCAGTACTACGCAGGGTCTACTGTTTGTCTCTGGGAAGTTGACTACGTATTTGAACAGGAAGATTCCTCTTTGGCCTGCAAGCTCGTCGGGACTCTTAAGCTCCCGCCAGCCTTCCGAGAAGCATTCTGGTGGAAGAACCTCCATAGGCCTGTTTACAAGCCTAGAGTAGTCTAAGGCTGCGGGAACACCTGGTTTAAGAAACATGTCGTCCTTCAAAACTTTAAAGTAAGGGTTCTCTAATGGAAGGGTCTCCTCCCTGCCGATGAATACAGGTTCATTCAGACCGTTGGCTATCGGAAGTATTCCATCATTCCTGTGGCCAGTGGACTCTATGAGAAGAACCAGCTCGTTCTCCCCGTTTCTCAACAGTTTCTCGTCAACCTCAAACCTGCCGACATGCTTAGCGTAACCCATGAATACCCCGTTCAGGAAAACAGACACGTAATCATTAACCCTAGGTATGAACAGCACTGTCTTACTGTTCTCACCCTGCTTTTCGAAAGTGAATCTGTTAGAATACCATGTGTGTCCGTTTTCAACCATGCCCAGCGACTCCGGTGGAGCAAGCTTTCCTAACTTGACCCATTCCTCTGTCTTGATCTGCTTAAAGTCTTCAACCATGTATTGCCAATTGTTCTCAAGATTAATAATTTCCTCCTTGAACTCTAAATCCGGAAGCATGAATGATAAAACCCAATTCTCATCGTCAAACATGCTTTCCACCCTCACCCCATTAACCTCAACCATCTTAGGTCTCCGGGGAACAATCATCCTGACAAGCCCCTCATCCCCCTTCTTGAAATCTATACTGATCCTTAGAGAACTGTTTTCAGCAGAATAGTTTCTTAAAAGATTGAAGCTGGATATGACTGCAATCCTCTTACCAAGATGCTCCATGAACCATGTTCTGGCCGCACGTTGCCTGCTTAAAGCAACCAGCAGGAGGCTTGAGGAACCGTCTTCAAGAAGCCTGAAGAAATCATCCTCGTGAATCCTGAAGCTCACGGTTTCCCTCTTCCCGCTGAAGGGGTGTATGAGGGTGGCCTCATGCCTACTATCCTGGTCCCCGTATAGTATTAGAATAGTTCTACCGTTGAGGTCATATGAGTAGAAAACCTGGCATGTTGAGAACTCTAGAACCCAGCCGTTAGCCAGCTTAAGGTTGAAAGGCAGGATTAAGGCTCTTCTCCCACCTACCCTAACCCTTTTCTCGCCGAGGCCCTTCAGTAATATTGTTGAGTCAACCTGCTCAAGGCTCCTGTTAGCAACCAGTATGAAACTACCCTTCTCACCTGTCCGCGAGGCAACGTGGACATCCGGATGGCTGCAGGCTGCAAGCTCATCATCCATATGCGAGGAGGCGAAAAGATCGTTGAAAGACTCTAACAATCCTCCTACGAGCCTGATTGCCCAATACCTGTCTCCAAGCTCACCCCATTCTCTTATTGCAGCCTGGTAGTCGTAGGTTGAAGCAATATTCTTCCCCGTCCAGTAGCCGAAGTTTGTCCCGCCGTGAAACATGTAGAAGTTTATCAGGTTAAACCCTTTGAAGATCATGGTTTTAAGAAGCATGTCTGTCCACTCAGCAGGAATATCACCCCTATCTGTCGGAAGCTTTCCCCCGAAGGAGGTGAACCAGCCGCCTTCAAACTCCATCACCATCCTAGGCTTGTCAGGCTGCTCCTCAGCAAGGCTATCAGCCTGATTCTCTGGACCCTTAATGTCCCAAGGATCCGGATAGATGTCTATGGAATCTACTACCTGAGTGCCTCTTAGAAACCTGTCTACGTTGTGAACTATTGGAACGTCTATTCCACGTTCCTTCGTAGCCTCGTAAAGCTTTAGGAGGTATGGCACGTTTCCCCAGAAATACTCGTTTTCAATCTGAAACAGTATTACGCTGCCGCCTCTCGTTACAAGGTGTCCCCTTATTATGGGGATTATATGATCGTAGTAGCGGAGAGCATAACTCATGAACTCCTTGTCAAGCGACCTTAAGATTACGTCTCTGCCTATCAGCCAGTTGGGGAGGCCTCCGAAATCCCATTCTGAGCATATGTATGGTCCTGGCCTAGCTATAACGTATAATCCGTGCTTCTCACATAGGCTCAGAAATTCATGGATGTCACGCCAACCCGAGAAGTCGAAGCAGCCCTCCTTCTGCTCATGCCAGTTCCAAGCAAAATATATACTTACCGAGTTCAGAAATGCCCTCTTAATCTTGAGCAGCCTGTCCTCCCACAGAGCCTTTGGGATCCTGAAATAATGTATCTCGCCGCTGTAGATGAATATGGGTTTACTGTTAATCCTTAAAGCTTTTTCGTCAAAATCTATAACGCTCATTTCAACGCCTCCATTTAAACAAGCCTACCATGATTCAACACCCAGCCCAGTAATCCTCTTAAAATGCTCCAGGTTTCTCGTCACCAGAGTATATCCGTTTGTCAAGGATATGCCGGCTATGATAGCGTCTCTTACGTCGACTGGCAATCCTCGGTTTAAAAGCTCTGAGAGGATTTCGCTTGATTTCCTTGAACATTCTGAATTCAACTCTAAAACCCTTATCGAACCTATGAGGTTGTCTGCTTGCTTAAGATTTTTCTCAGCATGCTTCGATCTGAAGGCACCAAGGTAGATTTCAAACGTATTCATAGATGTTGTTGAAACCTCTGCTCCAGCAATGTCATACTCCTCAGCCTTTTTGACGGCTTCTGGATGACCCCTTAATAATGCTACCAGAAAATCAGTGTCCAAGCAAACTCTCTTCATACTTACTCCACAGCTCCGAAACCTCTCTAAATATCTTCTTCTCCTCCTCTTCGCTCATTACCCATGAGCCGGCGAAGCTTGCTAAAGGTTTCTTAGGGGACTTGGAGCATAATCGAAGTATAACATCTGTGAAAGATTCCCCCTCCCTCTTCAGGGAAGCAAGTTTTTCATAGGCTTCGTCGGAAAGACTTATGGTCTTATATCCCAACTAACACCACTATCTATGCATAGAAAATGCACAGATTTAAACTTGATGGTTCAAACCTTTTTTAAAATGGTTCCTCAGTCATGGAGGCGTTAAAACAACCTTAATTGCTCCATCTAGCCCCTTCTCACTATACTCGAAAGCCTTCTTAAACTCTGAAAGCTGGAATTTGTGAGTAACTATCCTGTCAACCTTAACCTTCCCCGTACTAATGTAATCGATAGCTAACGGATAGCAATAGGGTCCTAGGTGCGACCCGTAGACATCAAGCTCCTTCCTGTCTCCAATAATCGACCAGTCTGCGGTAGCAGGCTCCTTGAAGACTCCGAACACAACCATTCTCCCCAGCTTCCTAAGCATTTCAAGCCCCTGCATTACTGCTGAAGGATGCCCAGTGGCCTCTATGTAAACATCGCACCCGTATCCGCCGGTGATCTGCTTAACCGTCTTCACAGCATCCTCCTTCCCCACGTTAACCACCATGTCTGCACCCAGTTTCTCAGCCAGCTTAAGCCTCTCCTCCCTGAGGTCGAGCGCTATCAGTTTCCCCGGAGACCTCATCCTCGCTACTTGAAGCATGCATAGTCCCAACGGGCCCATCCCCGCTATCACAGTAACATCGCCCAGTTCTATCCTTGCCCTTTGAACAGCATGAATCGCACAGCTCAGCGGCTCTATCATTACTGCAAACTCGTCTGGAACCTCGTTCGGAACTTTATGCACTATTGACCCAGAGGGATACTTCATGTACTCAGCGAAGCCACCGTCATCATAGCCTCCTTGGAAACCGAAAACATAGCCGCGTTCGCACATCCAGTATTTTCCGCTCTTGCAGAAACGGCAACTATGGCATGGGAATATTTGTTCAGCTATAGCCTTATCTCCAACCTTGATCCCTGCCTCCTCTGCTCCTGGACCAAGCTCCACAACAGTCCCTATGAACTCGTGCCCAGGTATGACTGGCGGCTTAACATACGGGTTTTCTCCGCCCCAGAGAGATGGAGCACCATGGTAAGACTTGACGTCGCTAGCACATACTCCGCACGCACCCACCTCCACAAGAATATCGCCCCGCCCAATCTTAGGAGTCTCCACATGCTCCAGCCTGTAGTCGCCAGGACCATAGCAGACAACTGCCTGCATCCTGTTCTTTAAAGCCATGGGTATGATTTGCAATTAACTCCATATATTGTTTTCCCCTTGACGTTTAGGTGGAAAACTGTTGAAACATTTTAGAGATTGTTTAAAATCTCCGTGAAATCCTCTTCGCTAAGCCTCCATCCCATTGCCCCAACATTCTCCTCAACATGCTCTATCTTAGAGGCCTTGGGTATCGGTACAACCGGCTCAATGCAGATAAGCCAGTTTAACGCTACTTGAATAGCCGTCTTACCATATTTCTCTCCGATCTTCCTAAGCAAGCTTTTTCCGGAAAGTGCACCTTTCTCTATGGGAGTGTAAGCCATGTACATCATGCCCTCCCTCTGAGCGTAAGGTATAACATCAGAGTAATCCTTCCTATGCGTTGGGCTAAACCTGTTCTGAATAGCAGCTATATCTGTTTTCTTCAGGCAGGCCCTAGCCTCCTCAACACCCTTAACGTCGAAATTGCTAAGCCCTATGTGCCTCACTAACCCTTTTTCAACCAGCTCCTCCATGGCTCTCATGGTTTCACATATCGAAACACTTGAAGGCCAGTGCAGCAGGTAGAGGTCTATATGTGTCCCTAGCCTCTTAGAGCTTTCCTTAGCCGCCTTTAAAACATCGTCGTAATGTGCGTGAGTGGGCCACACCTTGGTCACTATGAAAAGCTCGCTCCTGTCAAACCCTTTTATTGCTCTTCCCACAAGCTCCTCAGACCTTCCGTTAGCATAGATTTCAGCGGTGTCTATCATTTTAGCACCCAGCTCAATCCCTCTCCTGAGCGCGGCAACCGAAGCATCATCCATAAACCTGTCTTCCCCCATCTTCCATGTTCCAAGACCTAGGCTGGGAACGCTTCTCCCAAGCTTTTTGAAAAACTTGGTATCCATGAATGGAAAACATTTTAAGGCGGCTGATAAACTTTTTACGAAGATACTTTATAGAGTTTTTCTTGAATTTTTCGGAATAAGCATAAATACGCCGTAAACCAGTATGCTACGGGTGGCAGAAGAATGTATCAGCCTAAGAGTTTTGAACACCTGCTCGGGTTAAAGGGCTTCAGCGACCAGCTGCTTAAAAACCATTTCACTCTGTATCAAGGCTACGTTAACAACACGAATAAGTTGGCTGAAACACTGACAACGCTTCTGAAGGAGGGTAAGACAGGGACACCGGAGTATGGTGAGTTGAAACGCAGGTTCGGATGGGAGTGGAACGGGATGAGGCTTCACGAGCACTATTTTGGAAACATGACTAAGGAGAGTATGGAGCTAGACAGAGGCTCCGAACTTTACCGGAAGATCTCTGAAGACTTTGGTTCCTACGAGGAGTGGGAAAAAGATTTCAGGGCTACTGGCGCGATGCGTGGAGTAGGGTGGGTAGTAACGTATTATGATCCTGTTGAAAAAAGATTGTTTAACACATGGATCAACGAGCATGACGTAGGACACCTATCCGGCACCAAACTGATCCTGATAATGGATGTTTTTGAACACGCCTACATGATTGACTACGGTTTGAAGCGCGCAGAATATATCGATGCCTTCTTCAAAGCCATAGACTGGAAAACTGTCGAAGAAAGATTCGTAAAGAGAAACTTGTAAAACATCTGCTCAAAAGCAAGGTCTTTTTCTAACTCTATTCTTCTATTGATGGTTATGTGGATCAAGGAGATCTAAAGAAAAAAGGTGAGCTAACAAACTCCTAGTTGAAAAATGAAAAAGGTGAAAAACGCTGTTTATTAACTGTTAGAAAGCCTACGCCTAATACTTTCTATGCTTCTGGAAACACTCCTTACAATAGACAGGCCTGCCCTCAGTCGGCTTGAACGGAACCTCCGCTTCTTTACCGCAGTCTGAGCAGGTTATCTTATACATTTTCCTAGGCCTGTCCCCGTATCCTGAACTCACGTTTTTCACCTCCTTCTAAACTTTGGATGCTCGTCTCCTCTTAGAGAAAACAAGCAGTCCAAGCCAACATGCAATAACGCTTGCTTTTAAAGATAACCCTTATAACTAAAGCTCCTTGAAAACAGGAGAACAACCTTAAATCAGCCTTTTTCAAGTCTTTAAACAAGCCTGTTTCCAGAAATCATGTTGGAAAAGTCGCTCCATCATCCTTGAAAGTTAAAAACTTATAAATCTGAGAAAGCGATGTGAAAAACGAGTTTAAAATGGTAACATGGGGAAGATCTTTTAAGGCAGCATTAGTCCTCCTGCTATTTGTAATTGCTTGGGGATTCATCGGAGGCATTATAATAGCTATCGGCAGCTTTACGGGTTTACTTGGACTTTTTCAATTTATTCCTGAACCGCCATTCATCATCGTAAATACAGGCGCCTTAGGAGCAATCATCATAATAACGATAGTCGGTTTCTTAATAATATTCCTTGGGACATGGGCGTCTGTCTTCAAACTAGCTACTGAGCTTGCGGTTGAAGAAATGAGGAGAACAATGCCGACTACAGTTGCACAACCCGTGCCAACTCAGGCAGTAGGCGCTGCTACGCCGGTATGTTCTAAGTGCGGAACTCCATTGACGTATGTGCAGCAGTATCAGAGATGGTACTGCCCAACCTGTAGAGAATACCAGTAAAAATTAAACCCTGCCTTTTTCTAAGCTTTCTGCGAAACGCTTAGCCTCTTCGATTTCTTTCTCCCCGGGTTTCCCCTTGTTTACTCCGCCGAACGGTTTAACCCACAGCGGATAAGTATCCCAGCCCCTACAGTTGAACTCGCCTACAATGTGGAACCCTTTTTCAAGCAGCTTTTTCCTTAGAGGCTTGTCGAAATCATGGATGAACCTTATCTTCCTCAAGCCGCTTGTGGAGAATATGAAAGCCTCCTTACCGTTTTGAGCAGGTAGCCTATCAATCAGGTCGAATATGCTTTTATGATGCTTCCCGAAATATATTCCGGAGCCGAACCCTATTAAATCGTATTTCGAAACATAATTATCAACAACCTCTGTCGGCTTAACCAGATCTGCATTGAGAATATTCATCATGGCTCTAGCAATCTTCTCCGTGTTATCGTGATGTATTGAAACGTAGATTATCAGGGTCTTCATCGCTATTTCATAGACTTCATCTTGCTAAGGGAGGAATTGCTCTAAGAATTTCCTAGCTACTATAAGACCCTCTTTATAGTCGAAGAATGGATCCTCGTGTTCTATGCTTAAAGCGTAGTCATACTTGTGTTTCCTGAGAACAGTTATGAAGTCAGCCCAGTCTAGTTCTCCGAAGCCGGGTAGCCTATGGGGGCACCACCCTTCGCTCCTAATCCCGTTTTCAGCAACCCTGTCCCAGAGTATCTGAGCATCCTTAACGTGAGTATGGTATATCCTGTCCCCGAAGTCGTCTGCAGCCTTAACAGCATCTATCATCTGGCAGATCAGGTGGCTCGGGTCAAACTCTAAGCCGAGGTTCCGCGATGAAACAACCTCGAAAATTCTCCTCCAGATGTCTGGCCTATAGGCAATGTTGCCAGGACAGTTTTCAATCGCTATTCTGATCCCCCTGTCTTCAGCAAGACTGATTATTTCAGGCCAAGTCTTCTCAATCTCCCTAATGTTGTCGTCAACACTACCTGGGTATAAGCCGATCCAGCCGGTCACAACTGGAACCTCTATCCTGTAAGCAGCCTCAACCAAGTCTTTGAAGAATTCTCTCGCAGTTTTTCTCCTATCCCCGTCAGGATCTATCGGATTACTGTAGAAGCCTATTCCCGAGATAATCGTCTTCGAAGAATTAAGCACATCCTTAACTGAAGTAGGGTTTGAAAGCAGGCTTCTCACATTGAAAAACCTGCTTCCAGGGTCTGTTGCTATTGAAACTGATTTGAAGCTGTTTGCCTCAGCCCATTCAAGCGTCTTCTTTAAATCCCCTAGCTGTCCGCTGGTTAAGAAACCTATGAACATTTTTCCTCGGAAACAGAACGGGTTGAAGGCTTATAAGCCTTGTCATGAGGTGGTGGAAAAATTTTTTTCGAGCGATCAGATGTGTTTCACGTGGGTAAGTCTAAGCAGGAGATCAGGGAAGAGATGTGGAGGAGGATGGAGGAGCTCCATGTAGCCCGTTTTCCAGGTGCTTTCGGAAGAATCCCAAACTTCATCGGTGCTGAGAAGGCGGCTTTACTACTCACTCAGCTTGACGAGTGGAGAGGGGCGAGGGTGGTTAAGGTTAACCCTGATTCCCCGCAGTCTCATGTTAGAAGGCTGGCACTGACGAGCAATATGATTCTTATAATGCCTACTCCAAGGCTTAGGAACGGTTTCCTCCTCCTAGATCCTGGAAGGCTTGACAAGAAGGATTATAGTTTCGCCTCAACGATTAAGGGAGCGTTCATTCACGGCGTGAAGATTAATCCTGCGGATCTGCCTAGGGTAGACTTGGTGGTTGCAGGCAGCGTCGCTGTTAACGAACAGGGTGAGAGGATAGGCAAGGGCGGAGGATACTCTGAAATAGAGTGGGCTATTGCAAGAGAACACGGTAAGGTTGACGAGAACACTCCCATAGTCACTACTATCCATGATGTTCAGCTGGTTAAGGAGGATTTTGAAGCAGCACCCTATGATTTGCCCCTAGACTATGTCGCAACTCCTTCAAAAATCATTAGAATCCGAGAGCACAGGAAGAAGCCTGAAGGAATATATTGGAACCTGATTTCAACGGAGAAGATTATGGAGATACCTGTTCTACAGGAAATGTTTAAGCTCAGAACCAAGGGTTAAATGTAAAAACTTAATAAATACATTTAGCGATAACGGGTATATGTCCTACG
>JAWCNV010000023.1:14820-20783 GCA_038848185.1 Thermoproteota archaeon
TGGCGAGTCTCGTGAAGTAATATTCCTGTTAGGGTATGCTGAGAACCCTCAGGAAGAGAAGTTTACAGCACCAGGCGTCATCAATAAGAATCATGTTAGAAAGATTGCTGAGCAATATCTTAAGCCTGCTGAGCTTGATAGAGCTTTTCAAGAGTTGCGAAGCTATTGGGAGGAGCTGCTTTCCAAATACCGTGTTGAAACTGTTGATAAAGATGTGAACCGCATGGTTAATATTTGGAACCCCTACCAGTGTATGGCGACCTTCAACCTTTCGCGAAGCGCCTCCTTCTACGAGTCTGGTATTGGAAGAGGAATGGGTTTCCGGGATTCAAACCAAGACCTGCTGGGTTTTGTACATATGGTTCCGAAGCGGGCGCGTGAACGCATACTTGACTTGGCTGCAACCCAGCTTCTTGATGGAGGAGCCTACCACCAGTATCAGCCGCTTACCAAGAGGGGTAACAAGGAGATAGGTAGTGGTTTCAACGATGACCCGCTCTGGCTGGTTCTGGCAGTAGCGGCCTACATTAAGGAGACAGGAGACTTCACGATTCTCGACGAGCAGGTGGTTTACGAGAATACTCCCGGCACTGAGCAGCCTCTCTACGAGCATTTAACCCGGGCACTACAATATACTTTGAACAAGCTTGGTCCACACGGGCTTCCGCTGATTGGTCACGCAGACTGGAACGATTGTCTAAACCTGAACTGTCTTTCAACAACTCCTGAGGAATCCTTCCAGACTGCCCCGGACAGGACTGACGGGAAGACTGCTGAATCAGTGTTCATCGGAGGACTCTTCACGCTGGCAGCCAGAGAGATGGCAAGCATCGCAAAGCATGTTGGACGCATGGATGATGCATCAAAGTATCTTAGGCTTGCAGACGAGATGGCCAAGAAGGTTCTGGAGCATGGTTGGGACGGGGAATGGTTCCTGCGCGCATACGATGCTTTTGGAGCCAAGGTAGGATCCAAGGAGTGTGAGGAGGGAAGAATCTACATAGAGCCTCAGGGGATTTGCGTAATGGCGGGAATAGGCTTAGAAGACGGTAGAGCTGTTAAGGCAATGGACTCTGTCGGGAAGCACCTTGCGACGCAACACGGGATAGTTCTACACCAACCTGCATACACGCGTTACTACGTGAACCTTGGAGAAATATCAAGCTACCCGCCTGGCTACAAGGAGAACGCTAGCGTATTCTGCCATACGAATCCCTGGATAATGATTGCTGAAACCATTGTTGGAAGAGGCGACAGAGCTTTCGACTATTATAAGAGAATCTGTCCGTCTGCAAGAGAGAAGATAAGTCATATTCATCGCTGCGAACCCTATGTTTATGCTCAGATGATCGCTGGCCCAGATGCACCGACTTTCGGAGAGGCTAAGAACTCTTGGCTGACAGGCACAGCCGCCTGGAACCTGGTTGCGATCACCCAGTGGATACTTGGCGTTAGACCAGGATACGATGGTCTAATCGTGGACCCCTGCATCCCTAAGGATTGGCCGGGCTTCACTGTTACACGCGTCTATAGGGGGGCAACATACGTCATAGATGTTAAGAATGAGGAGCATGTTTGTCGCGGCGTTAAGCAGGTCACTGTTGACGGTAAACCTATTGAGGGAAATGTTCTGCCAGTTTTCAACGATGGGGCTACGCATCACGTCACGGTAATAATGGGAGTTAAAAAGTAGAAATGGTTAAAGGACGTTCATAGCCCAAAGTATTCCGCCGAGCAGGTGCTTCTTAAACCACTCCTCGCCCCATATCTCTTGGAAGTGGCCGAACGCGGTGTAGAAAACCCTGCCCTCACCATACTTATGATGCCAGGCTAAAGCATAGTCATTGTCACCCCTAGTACCTTTACTGAGGTCAACTGAAGAATTATCCAAGCTTATCAATACGTGCGTCTTGCTCCGGCTCCAGTTTTTAAAAGTGTATACTTCCTCCTTAACACTAAACTTCTCCGGAAGATGCTTGGTAGCGGGGTGAGTATTATCCTCAACCCTAGCAACAACCTCCTGAGTCCAAGGATGACCGTTGAAGTATCCTCCCACCATCTCCCCGTAATCAGGGAACTGGTAGAAGGTGTCAGTCGCATTATGAACCCCTATAAAACCTCGCCCGTTTCTTACGAAACCTATCAGAGCCTTCTTCTGGCGATCATCCATGGGCAGTTCTCCAGTTGTTATGAAGAGGATGGCTGTAAAATCTTTCAGAAAGTTCTCGTTAACAACAGAACAGTCGTCTATTGCGAAAACCTCAAACCCGTTTGCCTTCCCTATTTCTCCCAGAGTTTTAACAGCAACAGGAAGATAGTCGTGTTTGAAACCTGCTGAATGCGTCAACACCAATAGTTTCCTAGGCGCCATGCATACGGGATTTTCTTTAAACAATTTAAGTCTTACTTGTGTGCTTTAAGCTTGAAAAACTCTAAAAACTAATATATTACTCGGGGAAAACAGCTTCATGAGTCTCGATAGTGTTTGGATGTGGCTCATCCTAGCCTTTCTCTCAGCGATTTTCGCGGCTCTTGTAACCATATTCGGTAAAATGGGGCTGAAGACAGTTGACTCAACCGTGGCCACGGGGGTTAGGGCGATAATAATGGCGGTAACTATGGTTGGAATAATATTGCTCCTAGGCAAATCTTCAGAGATAACGCAGCTAACCAGTAGGGACATGCTGTTCATAATTCTGAGCGGTGTCAGCGGAGCTCTCTCATGGGTTTTCTACTTCGCAGCCCTTAAGCTGGCTGACGCTTCTAAAGTCGCTACGATAGACAGGTCAAGCATACTCTTCATAATAATCCTCTCGTACCTGATTCTTGGAGAAGAACTCTCCCTGAAAACAGTCACGGCTGGAGTACTGGTGTTTCTCGGAGCCCTGATACTAATACTCTGAAAGACAAGAAAGCCTCGTCAAAGAGAAGGATGAGTAGACTGCGTCGTGTAAAAACACGTAGAATCCTGGAGGGGAAGAAGGGGATCAGGGAAGCCTACGACATAATGTCGAGAAACTATGATTCTTCGAAACATCTCCACATAACAAGAAAGATGGAGATTGGGGAGGAAAAGACTGTTGAAAAACTTCTTAGACTGTTTTCACCCCCTGTTCTAGATGTTGGCTGCGGAACAGGAAGGTATGCGGTTAAAATAGCTGAAAAAGGGGTTGAAGTGGTTGCGTTAGACGTAAGCCAAGGAATGCTTTTTAAAACTGTTGAGAAGGCGAGGAGACTTAAGGTTTCAGAAAAGGTTCACCCTGTAGTTGCAGACGGGGAAAACCTGCCTTTTAGAAAAAGGTCTGTTAAAGGACTGGTGTGCACCCTAACAATAGATCATTTCGAGAACCGTGAGGAAACGGTTAAAGGATTCTCGGAGGTTTTAGCAGGAGGTAGCCTATGCATCGTAACCACAATAAACAAAAAAGTACTGGATTCTTTCAGAAGACTTCACGGGCTTCCCTGGGGAAAAATATCTTTCATGACGGATGATTCAGAATGCTTCCTGATCTACGAGGATTCGCCTCGTCTGGAAGACTTCCTTAGGACGGTCGAGAAATATTTTAAGGTTGTTGCAGTAAAAGGTGGTTTTTACTGTTACCTCTTGCCATTTACTTTGGCAAGACTATACTATAAGACTCGTCTAGAAAATCTTCTAAGCAGTTTCAAAACGTTGTTAAAATATGCTGGGATACATGTGATTCTTTTAAAGAGTTTGCAGCCGGTGGAGGATTCATCCCCAGCCGTATAGATGCATTATTAGCGGTGTGATGAAGGCTTCTATTATGCCAGCGATAATGAATAGGGGAACTAGCCCAAGAATAATGTAGATTGTTCTTCTTAACGCCTTATGGAGCGCAGGGTCTGAGCTTGGGCTGCCTCTTGTCAAAGCCTTGATAAACTCGAAGCCAAGGTTCAAACCAGCTGAGCCAGCGATTACGAATGCAGGAAGCTCTATTATTCCATGGGGAAGTATTGCTGCCAAGAATAAAGTTAAGTTTTGAACAAGATCCTCTACTACTCCCAATATGAAACCGTTGAAAACAAGGGTGGCTGGAACTGGAATGACAAACACTATGCCGGAGAGAGCTGTTGCCAGCGACACCTGCCAATTATGGAAGGACAGGTCTAAGGCTAGGAAAGGAAGACCATAGGTGGTTTCGAATAACGGGTTAACTTCCCCAGGCACGTATCCTAAGGCATAAACTATTTGCCGGATTCCGGAGGAAGATATCTGGCCGCCTAAGATTATTCCCAAGGAGAAAGCAATTACTGAGAAAAGATGGAAAACTATGTTTCGAGGCTCAGCCAAGAATCCTGCGAGTTCACGTAACCCGTTTCTGATTTTCTCAAGGCATTTACTAAAAAGATGTGGAAAAACATCATTTAAAACCGGTGGACCGACTGGAAGGGGAGCAACAGGGGGGTTAGGCTGCGCCTTAAGGAAAATAGACGTCTTAAGGATGTGGAAAACTGGAATTATCATGAAGCTTAGAAGAAGTGTGGTGATTGATGAAAACTGGACTCCGATCAAAGCCGCCATGTATGAAACAGCTGCGATTAGCAGTGAAGCAGCGACTCTTAGAAAAGCATAAACTAGAGTGTTAACGGGAAGCCTTAAACATGCTCCTATGCTCCTCCTGACTGCAGCAAGCCCGTAAGAACCTTCAGCAGCTGCGGGATAAGCATAGACGGTTAGAAAGACAGAAACTAATGTGAAAAAAACTGCGAGTAGTATAGGCCCATACCACAGGTAGAACCGGCTTATTATCCTTAACCCTCCAATCTGGAGGCTTGAGATGTCGATGAGGATCCAGGCGACTGTTAAAAGCAGCGGTCCAATCTTCATTGTTTCAACTATAAACACGGTCCAAATCATATTTGGCCATCTCTTCCTCATCTCGTCAAACACATCAGGTATTGAGAGAACACCTGCATGCAGAAGATGAAGATAAGACCCGTATTCAGCCGAGTTTAGAAAACCACCTGCTGTTATTGAAGCAATCAGAAATATTCCTATGGAGAACGCGATGATTGGGATTAGTATGGATGCAGCCTGATAAACTATTGACATTAACGTTGTGAAGTCCATTGTCCGAAAGGCTTCTGCAAGCGTCATAAGGACACCGGTCGATGCGAGTTGGGAAAGGCTGAATATGAGTGCAATAACGATTATGGATTGCCTCAGGACTTCTACGGCGCTTCCAAGCATGACTGGAAGCACGGATGAAGGGTTTAGCCTCCAAAGCCAGTATGAAATATTGAATAAATCCTCGAAAGTAGCATGCTTGATTGGTAAAGGGTAAGGAGGTGCGGAAGGCGGATACATGTATCTTTAATAAGGCTTTGAAAAACTATTTAAGTTTTATACTGCTCTTCCTTATGTTTCTCTCCGGTTGTTGATGGTTCGCTAAGCATTTTCTCCATCTCTTTCTTCGCCTCCTCCTGAAGCATCCTGATTTCGTCAAGCTTCTCCTTAACCCTGTTCAGCCATTCTTGACTAGCCTCTATACCCTTGTGTGCGAAGAATGCGATACCCTCATTTCTACTCTTGAATATGCCTGCATCAACAAGTGCATCAATCAGGTTTAAGTCTGCTTGCGGAAGCCTCACGGATGAAACAACAATAGACGGCACTCCGGTCCATGCTTTAGACAAGGATTCCTCAACCATTTTACCAACATCAGGTATTTTTATTTCAGGAAGCTTGACCTCGGGAACCCTAAATTTCATAACATATGTTTCTCTTTCCCCAATGCCTCTCCTCAACTCCCTTATCCTATCCCTTATGCTATCCTCAACCTCCTCAACCCTGTCCAGAAAAGAGTCTAGGCTATCTTCAGCCTCGTCGAAACCATCTTCAAAAGAATCCTTCAAATCCTCAAACCTATCTTTCAACTCCTCGGCAAGCTCTTTCGGCTCATTCAGAGAAGCCTTACGGATCTCCCTTTTGAAATCGTTCA
>JAWCNV010000024.1:0-18846 GCA_038848185.1 Thermoproteota archaeon
TCTTCAGCCTCGTCGAAACCATCTTCAAAAGAATCCTTCAAATCCTCAAACCTATCTTTCAACTCCTCGGCAAGCTCTTTCGGCTCATTCAGAGAAGCCTTACGGATCTCCCTTTTGAAATCGTTCAACTTACGCAACAGCTCTACTCTAGTTCTAGTTGCCTCTTCCTTCACTTGATGCCTCAAAGCCTTTAAGTCCTTGAAGACTCTCCAAAGCTCCTCAGAATTCTTTTCCGACTCTATCTTGCCTTCTATTTCAGATATTTTTGAAGAGGCTTCCCCTATGGTTTTTAACAGCCCATTAACAGTGTTCTTAACCTCCTCCATAAACCTGTTTAATTCTTCCTCAAACCGAGACAACTATATCACCTCATTGTATCAATACAATACATCATTACTATTTAAACCTTTTGTTTAGCTCGGCATCGGAAGACTTAGATTCGGATAATTCGGATAGAAACATGGAGTTTTCAACGTTATTTCATTGGGCTAGGAGAGTTTTTAGCTCATGATGCTTTTCAAAATAATGTCTAGCATAGCTGCAGACAGGTATGATCTTCAACTTCTCGCTTTTCGCAAATTTTACGACTTCATCCATTAGTTTCTCAGCAATTCCTTTACCCCGGTGTTCTTGAGGAGTATAAGTGGATATGATGAACATCTCCCTACCTTTCAACTGGTACTTTATCATTGCCTTTTCAGACCCTGGGAGAACCATGTAGAACGAGTCTTCTGTTCTAACCACTTCACTCATATTTCAACACCCTTCTCGACTACACTTATTCTTTTAACGAAGCTCAGGGGGCTATCTGAGTCTTCCACCTAGCTTCTTCAGAAGATCCTCGGTTTTAATACGTATCTCCTTCTGGTCCTCATCTTTCGGGAAGTGTATTCGGAGCGTCACGCTTTTGAAGCCCTTAGGAATCTGTTCTCCAGCATAGGTTTCAAGCATCTCGACTCTAAATGCCTCAGGCAGGAATCTTTCAACGATCTGCCTGCAGAACTCTTGATCAAATTCCGATGGGAACATTACGGAGAAATCTAGGCTCGCCTCTCCGAAGAAGCTTCTCCTAGCCTCCATCGTAGCCTTATCGTCGAGAAGCATCACGTTGAATAGGCTTAGGTTCACCGTCTTCTTCCTGCTCTCTTCTATTTCTATCGTGTTGGCTGAAACATTCTTAAGTATGCCTAGGTGAAGCTTCCCGGTTTGAATGTTTTCCAAGCAGACTTTTTTACCGATAAGACCTTCAAGAATGTTTTTCTCCCTCTGGAGGGTTGAAACCATCCTATCCGACATGGATAAGAGGGTGGTTGAGGATTCCGTCGACATAAAATGTTTGCAGGAGGACGCGATCTGTCTAACTATCTCTCTAATGTTTTTAGTCTTAGTCTCCTCGTAAAGTCTAACCGCCTGAGTTATAAAGGCTTCTTGAACATCCGGAACATACGGGTTATAAACCTGTAATTGCGCATAGAGTTCAGGGTTCTGGCAGATAACTCTGTAGACCATTGGGAGAAATGCGTTGTAAATAGGGCTTGAAAACCTTCTGGATTGCTTCAAATCCACGTTCATCTCTCTAATCGCTCCTGCGAAAACCATGCTTGTGAAATGCGTTAACCCTTGAACTATGCTCATCATCCGATCATGATCCACTCCAGTTGTTACAACAATCTCGGCCCCCTTGTGTTCAAGAAAGCTCTTAACCCTGCTAAACCATCTCTCAGACCTGACAGGTATTATTGCAACCACTTGATCCTTAACATCCTTAACCCTAGGTCCGAACATGGGGTGTATGCTTACCAACTCTACACCTGGAGGAGAATGCTTCAGCATTGCTGAGATAGCTTCCGTCTTTATAGATGTGATGTCGACAAGCAGAGAACCTTCTCTCATGCTGGGGGCAACTTCAGCTATCACCTCCGGGGTATTCTCAACAGGCACCGAGACTATTACAATGTCTGATTCTGCAGAAGCCCTCCTATTTTCCCGCTCATACTTGACCCCCATCGTTTTAACCAGCTTAGCTCCCTCGATCTCATCAGGGTCAGCAACAACGATTTCCACGCCTTCTATTTCCTTGAGGAAACCTACTATCCATTTCCCCATTGCGCCGCAGCCACCTATAATCGACACTCTCACAACCATTTACACCCTGTTTAGTACTTGGTCAGCCTCTATTTTTATCTTAACCCCAGAAGCTAAGGCATTAGCATCCAAGGCTATCTCTTAATCAGTTTAAAGATGGCAGCCAGCCTCACAATACGTAGAGATACACGGTGTGAACATGCTGTTTTCCTGAGGGTATGCTCTCGGATTTTAACGGTTTCAAGCCTTCAAGAGGATGATCATGAACAAGAATCCTTGTTCCACGGGGGCATTCATCCAGCAGCTTTACGGTAAGCCCCTTAACAATGGAGGGGAATGGATAAACATAGATGACTTTGAACCGTGACAGGTCTACCCTGAAGAGGTCTGCCTGAATTAGGTTAACCATATGATTGAGCCCTGCTTCTCTTACTCTTTTTCTCGCAATGCTGATTAGCCTGCAGTCGAGTTCAAACCCTACGCTGAAAACCCCATATCTCTCAGCTGCCCTTAAGAGAACACTACCATCTCCACACCCAAGGTCTGTTAAAACATCCTTGGAATGCAGCTCCGCTAAATCTAGTGCAGCGTCAACAACTTGAATCGGGCTTGACAAGTATGGAAATTCACTGAGCATGCGTGAAACTATGATGTCGCGTTCCCCCATGACGGCTTCCTCCAAACCTGCCACTTTAAGTAGGATTTAATATGATTAAAAGCCTTATTCTTCTAATTTTCTGCATGTTTGCGAAAAAGCTTAAAAATCTACGGTCAAGATATTTTAAAAATATAAATTGAAGATAGTAGTGTTTGAAGACGATTCGACCTATAATTTTGAGCCGCTTACCTTAACCAAGGGGGTTTTTGACCTGAGACTAGGCTTATTCTCGTTCGCAGACCGTGTTAAACACTATATGCAAGTTGAGCAAGTAGACTTCCTTACAAGAGATTATATTGCCAGATACATCAGGGAGAGCAGAAGGGTGAAGGCGAATGAGCCTGAAACCATAGATGACGAAACCCTTTTCATAAACGGGTTGCTGGTGTTCGACAAGGAGCTTCGTAAACTAGTTCAGAAAATTAAGCCTGGAACCGTTGTCCTTAAGGAGGGCAGGCTGGTTCTAGCCAGATTCAGCGAAACCTCTGCTAGAGAAATAGCCCCTCGACTTATGAACGCACCGGGTCTTGATGCTGTTAAATCAATAAGGGAGGAGGCTTCGCAACATGTTGAGTATGGTGGAGATTCCTTAATAACAAACTTCTGGGAGATCATAGAGAAGAACGGTTCCCAGATAACTGCGGATTACGAGGCTATGCCTAGGCTTCGTTCAAGAATACCCGCTGAAACCCGGGTAATAGGTAAGAAGAAGAACGTATACATAGGCAGAGGTTCCAATATTGATCCCAATGTTATGCTGAATGTTGAAAAAGGCCCGGTATACATAGGGGAGGATTGCGAGATACATTTTAGCAGCTTCATACAAGGACCAGCCTACATTGGGTCGGGTACAATAGTACACCCTTTCTCAATAATAAGAGAAGGGTCTAATATTGGGGCTGTTTGCAGAGTCGGGGGAGAAATCGAGGAAACAATAATACAGGGTTATTCGAACAAGCAGCACGTTGGGTTTCTCGGCCATGCTTATGTCGGGGAATGGGTTAACCTGGGAGCATTATTCACGAACTCTGATCTAAAGAATACGTATGGAAACATTAGAATCACAGTCAGAGGCAGGAAGGTTGACTCGGGCAGAATAAAGTTAGGCGGGATCATTGCGGACCATGTTAAAGCATCAATAGGCACACTCGTCTACACTGGGAAAAAGGTTGGAGTTGCATCTAGGATAGAAGGGCTTGTCCTTGAGGATGTTCCCTCCTTCGTGTTATATGCTAAGACTCATGGATTCCCAGTTTGGGAAATAAGTGTCGAGGAAGCGATAAAAGTCGCTAAGAGAATGATGTCTAGGCGTAAAGTTGAGTTCACAGATGCGGATGAACAGTTGTTGAGAAGCGTTTTCGAATTGACGAGAGCGGAGCGGGAGACAAAGAAACCTCGCATAGGAGCCTTCGAATTCAGCTAGACGTTATTTTTTGTTGTAGGGTAATGTTGCGTTCTCCAGCCTCTCCATATCCTCCTTAGATAGCCTCCAGTCCGCGGCCCCAGTGTTTTCAACAACTCTTTCCGGCTTAGAGGCTCTGGGTATCGGAAAAACCATCCTATTCTTAGTGATAAGCCAGTTGAGAGCTATTTGAGCAGGAGTCTTACCACCATACTTTCTGCTAACCTCCTCTACTATGGGTTTCAATCTTCCTGAGGGCTTAGAGAGGGCGCCGTGGGCTAGAGGCCGGTAAGCCATTATTGCAATACTGTTTTCTTCACAATATGGTAGAAGATCGCGTTCTATACGTCTGACTGCGAGACTGTACTCCACCTGGTTGGACACTATCTCGTGATTCGATAATGCTTCCTGAGCCTTCTTCAACTGTTCTAGGGAGAAGTTGCTTACTCCCACGTGTCTGACTTTACCCTCATCCACTAGCCTGCTCATGGCCCGCATAGTTTCCTCTATAGGTACTCTCGGGTTTGGCCAATGAATCTGATACAGGTCTATGTAGGAGCAACCCAGCCTCCTAAGGCTTCTCTCAGCAGCCTTTAAAACACTCGGGTAGTGAAGGTTAGTGAGCCAGACCTTAGTCGCTATGAAAAGCTCGTCCCTCCTAAACTCTCTTATCGCTTCGCCCACCAAGTTCTCTGTCTGGTATATTTCAGCGGTGTCAATAAAGTTGATTCCGAGTTCAATGCCCTTTCTTAAAGCGGCTTTCTTTAACTCCCTGTTCCGATTTAGGTTAAACATTCTTGCCAAAGCAATATAGGCAGGATCATAATAGGTTCCCATCCCGATTACTGAAACCTTAAACCCCGTTTTACCGAATTCGCGGTACTCCATAGCTCACACCTATATCAGATAGTCTCTAAAAATTTAACTGAAACGCGGTCCCCCTTATTTTGTAAGCAGTTTGCATGGGCAGAATCAAAACACGATTAATTTTTTTCCAGATAAGTCGCCTGTTGGTATAAGGCAATGATTACAAGAACTAAGCCCAAGCTTTTCACAACCATTAAGAGTAAGAAAGCCCCCGTCAATACATAGGGTAAAAATCCACGTGGCTAACGCTTTAGCCGGAATCCCCACGGCAACAGTTATGACAACAAGCAGCCCCCCCAATTTTGCCCAATTTGACCCCTGTACGTAAAGAAGTAGAGAGCTATGAAAGAAGCAAATATGATGCCACCAATAATCCCAGCAATCAAGACTGACATTCCTTTCAACATGCCGGGAAACACAAGTTTAGTCAGATCGCCTGTAACCTGAACACTTTCAACAGTCATAGCATACAGCACAACGGCTATCGCGCAAAAAATTCGTGCAGTGCCATAAATAAACGCTAAAACACCGCTGTTTTCGCAGTTTTTTCACCAGTTTTCTTCCAAGCCCCGATAAATCCCAGTCCAAAGATGTAAATGGCTGTTATTAGGACAGGCTCGCCTACCACACCTGCCAACCAATATGGGAATGCGGAACCCTCTGGCAATACAAATACACTACCCTTGGCTTGGGCAAGGATGATAACCAAGTCCTGAGCACCATGCATATCTGATACGAAAAGAGCAGCAACAGCCATTATTCCACACGCCACAGCACCTATCTTCATCCATTTTACCGGAGTCATAGATGACATGTTTTAGCCACCCCGCTTATTTGATGGTTATAAGCTTTATACACACATACACCATAGAAACGCGTTTGAGCAACACAGCAACCATGTTTGCTTAACCTGAGTTCAACATCTACATCGGGATGACCAGACGGATGCTTTAAAGAAAACCCGGAAACTGTTAGCACAGCCATTGATCCTAGTTAGTTTCAAATAACCCACCTATTTCTATCCGTTATTTTCCGCAAGTTCTACATGAGTCTGAACGGCTTATCTCCACCGTTTCGAAAAACATGTTTCTCAAGTCTACGAAGAGCAGTTTACCCTTGAGCGAGGGTTGTACACCAGTTATGATCTTAATCGCTTCAGAGACCTCTATGCTTGCCACTATAGAAACAAGAGAGGGGTGTACACCAACTTTTGCACAGGTTTTAGAAGGCTCCCGACTCGGGAGGAAGCAGTCTAAACACGGTGTTTCTCCGGGAATTATTGTTGAAACATTGCCGAACATCTCTATAGCTGACCCAAACACATAGGGTACGCCAAGCTCTACACAAGCCCTGTTGACGATCCTTCTCGTAGAGAACGTGTCTAAACCGTCTAAAACTACATCCACTCCACTAACTATACGCTTAACATTCGAATCGTCGATTGAAAGAGACAGAGCCTCCACATCAACATCAGGATTCATCTCCTTGATTCTTTTCTTCGCAACCTCAACCTTAGGCATCCCAAGCGAGCCGATGCTAAAAACCCCCTGCCTATGAAGGTTAGCTCGCTCAACCACATCACGGTCAACTATCCTCAGTAAGCCTACACCCATTCCCGCAAGCTGAGTCACAATTGTTGAACCGAGACCCCCGACCCCCACAACACAGACCTTTGCCCTTCTAATCCTCACCTGCCCTTCATAACCTATGTCCCTGAGAACGATCTGCCGGGAGTATGTGTCAAGCTCTTTATCAGACAGTTCACGAAACATTGCTAAGAAAATGTTTCTGCCAACTAATAAGGCTATAGCTGTCTTGCAAGCTCAAAGAAGAGTTTCTAAAAAAAGTTGAAAGGTATGAAATATTGGTCTGAGGATCGGAGTTACAAGGTTATTTTCAGTAAAAAGAAAATGGATAAAACATTTATTCCAGAGATAGACGGTATGAAAAGAAAATCAATCATACGGATTTTCTAGGCAGCATGCCAGTTCATATTTTCAACACATTATTACCATGAGTAATTGAACGAGATTGTTTTTGCATACTTATTGGAAAGGTTTTAATAACGCTCTTATTTTTCAGCCATTTTAACGGTGGTTAAAAAGAAATGGATGAGTCTCTGAGAACGATAGAGCAGATTAATGAGAAGATATCTAAAGGAGACGTGACTGTTCTAACCGCAGAGGAATTTGTTAAGCTTGCGGAAAACGCTGGTCTCGAAAAGGCAGCGAGAGAAGTGGATGTAGTTACTACCGGAACCTTCGGAGCGATGTGTAGCTCGGGAGCATTTCTAAACTTTGGGCATGCTGAACCACCTATAAAGATGACTAAAGCATGGTTGAACGATGTGCCTGTCTACAAGGGTTTAGCAGCGGTAGACGGGTATATTGGTGCGTCTGCCTACAGTGAGACCAAAGGTATAGAGTATGGCGGCGGCCACGTAATAGAAGACTTGGTGAGTGGGAAGGAACTAGTTTTAAAGGGAGAAAGCTATGGGACTGATTGCTACCCGAGGAAGCATGTTGAAACCATGTTGAGAATAGATGATTTAAACCAGGCGGTCCTAGTAAACCCGAGGAACGCTTACCAGAGGTATTTTGGGGCAACTAACTCCAGTGATAGAACACTCTACACTTATCTTGGAACACTTTTACCTAATTACGGTAATGTTGGATACTCTGGCGCAGGGGAGTTGAGCCCGCTTTACAAGGATAGGGATTTAGAAACCATAGGTGTTGGGACGAGAATATTCCTTGGGGGAGGAGTAGGCTACGTCATAGGGGAGGGCACACAACACTATCCTGCTAAACATCTTTCCACAATAATGGTCACAGGAGACTTAAAGAATATGAGCCCTCGATTTCTGAGAGGCGCAACCTTCTATAAATATGGCTCAACGCTCTATGTGGGTGTTGGAATACCAATACCTATAGTGAACATGAATGTAGCTAGGAATGTTGCAACACCTGACAGAGAGATATATACAGAGATAATCGATTACAGTGTTCCCTCGGTTAATAGACCAGTATTGAAAAGAGTTAGCTACGAGGAGCTTAAGTCTGGCAGAGTTGAGATTAATGATGTGACTGTTAAGGCGGCAAGCATGTCAAGCATAAGGATGGCGGTGGAGGTGGCGGGGACGCTTAAGAAGTGGATAGAGGGAGGGGTTTTCAAGCTGACTAGATTCGTTACCCCGTTGAGCAAGAATACTGTGCAAAGGACTATGCCACTTAGAAGACCTGAGCCTAAGGTAGTGGAGCTGATGAAGAGAAGTATATTGACGGCTAATCCTACGGATTCGATTAAGGATGTTTCCGAGAGAATGGTTAGAGGGAATGTTGACCACGTGCCTGTAGTCAACGAGGAGAATAAGCTTGTAGGGATAGTGACGACATGGGATATCGCTAAAGCTGTAGCGGTAAACGCTAAAACCCTTGAGGAAATAATGACTAGGAAGGTGGTTGTGGCGAAGCCTAATGAAACCATAGACATCGTTGCGAAGAGGATGGAGCAGCACGATATTACTGGCCTACCCGTTGTAGATGAGGAGAATCATGTTCTAGGGCTCATAACCAGTGTAGAGCTTTCAAAACTCTTGAAAGCACAGGGAGGAGGTGTTGTAGTTGAAGGCCCGACTTGAATTAAGGTATTCTCCGACGCATGTGAATAAGCCGATCCTCTCTAAAGCAATACTTGAATCCGGAGTACCGATAAACATTCTGAGTGCTAGGCTCACCGCTACAGAAGGTATAATGACTGTTGAAGTAAGTGCGGAAGGCAACATTATATCCAAAATTGTTGAAATATTACGGTCTAACGGTGTTGAAGTGAAAGAGATCCCAAGATATGTTGAGATTAACAGAGACAGGTGTATTGATTGCGGTGCCTGCACAGGAGTATGTCCAACAGAAGCCTTAATCCTTGACACCGAGAAGAAGCTTATTGTAGAGGAGGAGAAGTGCATACTCTGTGGAAACTGTTTGAAAGCATGTCCGGTGGGGGCGGTGATCCTGTATAAATGAGTTCTCAACCAGTGTTAATACATAGGAACGGTTTATTCTACTCGAGGACGACATATAGGGAGGCTGACCTACTTATTGCTTCGGAAAACATGTCCATACTGAACGAGGGCTTATCTAGGTTCATTGAAGAAAGGGAGGCTGTCCAAACCTATGTTGCTAAGCATCCTGAATTTGTTTACAGTCTTGAGCCTTTGGAACAGGATGAGAACAATGTTCCTCCAGTCATAGCTGCATCAATAAAGGCTTCAAGAACAGTAGGAGTGGGGCCTATGGCTGCTCTCCCAGGAGCTCTTGCAGACATTACTCTAGATGCTATGCTTAATGCAGGTGCAAGAATAGCAATCGTTGAAAACGGGGGAGAGATCTCGATGAAGATTAATAGGGAGGCCATCATAGGAGTGTATACTGGCAAAGAGCTTAACCTAGGGCTTATTCTAGACTGCTCCCAGGGTATAGCGGGAGTTTCCACGAGCTCAAGCAGTGTTAGCCACGCTCTTTCTCTTGGAGATGCTGATGCTGCAGTAACCGTTGCTGAAAACGCTGCCCTCGCCGACGCTGTTTCAACTCGGGTAGCAAACATTGTAGAGTCCGAGCATAAGGATTCTGTTGAAAAAGCTGTGAAGCTGGCTCTCTCCATCAGAGGCGTTAAAGGATGCGTTATCTACTCTAGTGATCTCCTCAGCTTCGGCGGCAGTGTCAAGCCAATAATGCTTAAGGCGAGTGGCCGAGAAATATTGGAAAAAGCGATGCTTAAAGGCTCCGTTTATAATTTTCTTCTCCATATCTAAGTAGTGGTCTTTTTTATTCCGCAATTCTATTCAGCACTATTTCACATACTGGGTCTCCTCTACTTCTTCTTTTCAAACAGGAATATTGAATATTTTTGTTTATTCCAGCCACTAGACCAATATCATACTGGTCTATTGTAGCACATACATCCGGTGTCCAATTCCTCTTGTTTTTCCATAAGCATTTGGTAGCGTGAATCACCACCTCATCTTTGCTCTCCCCCACTATCTTGCTTCTTATACCGAAGAGGCTGTTTGCAGCCAAAATCGCGAGTGCACATCCATGTATATCTCTCTTTATCTTTAATGTTTTAATAACTTCTTCCGCATCATTCACGCCCCATTCATAGAGCAGGTTGGCAAGTTTTCTCCTGTCTTCTACGCTAAGCATGTGATACACGTCGTTGAAAAGCCTTCCGACACCGCTCGCACTTTTCCTCCACCTCATCTTTACTGGAATCATATCATTTCTCACGATAAACTCGATTAATCTGTTTTTGATGCCCACGCTAATTCCATGCAGGATTTTGCAACTATTAAATCTTTAGGCTTTACCCATGTATTCCCTAATGATTTTAAGAACGCTCTCCCCCTTCTGCCTTAAAGCTTCCCTCGTCTGAGCTATGCTATGAGGAGATGCGATGACTTTCTCATGGCGTACAAGCTTCTCAGAAGAGTTGTTAACTAGGGGTGGCTGATGCTGGAAAACGTCAAGAGCTGCGCCTGCAAGCTTATCATCTTCTAATGCTTTTAGCAATGCCTCTTCATCCACGATTCCCCCTCTAGCAGTGTTTATCAAATATGCTCCTTTCTTAACCTTCGCCAGCTCATGTTCACTAATCATTCCCTTGGTCTCCTCGGTCAGAGGAACATGTATCGTAATTATGTCTGATTTTGTGAGAAGCTCCTCCAGCCTTTCTGCAAAAACCACGGGTAACGCGTTTTCCCTCCTCGCCTTAGGGTCCTTCTCGTAGACTATCACCTTCATACCGTTTGCTAAGGCTTGTCTCGCAACCTCTCTACCAATACGCCCATACCCAACTATGCCGAGGGTCTTACCCTCTACTCTGAATCCCACTAACTCCTTCTTCCTCCACTCACCCTTCTTCATCGACCTATCCGCATTAACCATCCTGGTTGCGAACGCGAATATATACGCCATCACGCCTTGAGCAACATCGTAGTTTTGGACTGGGGCAGTACGGTAAGGTATTTTCCGCCCCTCCAGAACCTGCTTATCGATATGGTCTTCACCGTGGGTTGCAGAGACCACCAGCCTAAGGTTTGGAAGCTTGGAGACAAACTCTCCGTTAACCTTTGTGTTGCTTCTCACAATAAGGATCTCCACCTCTTTCATACGGGTTTCGTCAACTATCTCACAGTAATTCTGAAGCTCTTTGAAGAACGCTTCGTCGAAACTGTCTAACACCAGTACCTTAGGCTTCCCGCCCAGCTTTCCCATCTCTTGCCCTAGCCCTTTAGGGGCTCGAAAGAAAGGAGTTCTTAAGTTTTTTTGTCCAATTGTATACATTAATACAAGACAGGTATAAGTCTACGGTTCCAAATTATGATTAAACTTCAAGATTGAACGTAAACCCGAACAATCTTAGAGAACCAGAATCCACAGGGCTGGAAACCAGGATCTAGGCAACGCAGGATGTCAAAACACAATATTGTCTTAAAAGCATTGAACAAAGGTTAAAATAATTTCAAAAAAGCTTAGGAAAGAGATGAGGAATGGGGATAGCATTACAGCTTTACTCGATCCGTGATGATTGCGCGAAAGACTTTGAAGGAACTCTTAAGGCTGTTGCCGAAATGGGTTACAAGGGTGTGGAATTCGCAGGATACTATGGGAGGAGTGCTGAAAGCATTAGGAAGACTCTTGACAACTTGGGTTTGAAAGTAGCCGGTACACATATTAGCCTTGATTCCCTGCTGGGAGACGAGTTTGATAAGACTGTGGAGTTCAACCGTGTTCTGGGAAACAGGTTTCTAATAGTTCCCTGGCTGCCTGAAGAACGGTTCAATTCGAAGTCTAAATGCCTCGAATTAGCAGGCTTGTTAAACAGTATTGCTGAACGGCTTAGAAAAAAAGGAATGAGAGTCGGCTACCATAATCATGTCCACGAATTTAAAACAGTCAACGGGGAGAAAATATGGGATATCCTGTTTAACTCAACCCTACCTGATGTGGTGATGCAGCTTGATACTGGAAACGCTATGCATGGAGGAGTAGATGCTGAAGGCATTCTGGATATAATTAGGAAGTATCCTCATAGAGCTGCCACCGTACACATTAAGGAGTTCTCCTCTAAGAATCCGAATGCACTGGTGGGTGAGGGGGAAATGAGATGGAGAGAGTTCTTCGAACTCTGTAGAACAGTAGGGGGGACAGAATGGTTTATTGTTGAGCAGGAGAGCTATGCTTATCCGCCTCTCGAATGCGTAAGACGCTGCATAGAGAACCTCAGAAGAATGAAACTCATATAGGAGACCTAGTTTAAAAAATTTTCATAAATATTTTGCGGGTCTTTTACTAGACTAGTTTTTGCAATGAGGCTTTAGCATCTTTTAAACCGAGTTCGAAAACAATTGGACCTGTGAATCCGATTCGCTTCAAAGTTTTCAAAAAGCTTTTGATATTCATGTCTCCAGCTCCAAGAGGCAGATGATCCTTAATGATAATTCTACCTCCCTCTTTCCTCCTGTAAGCATCGTGTAAATGTATTTCTGCAAGTCTTTCCGAGGAGAACTCAAGAGCTTCTTCAACGCTTATCTTCCCAGAGTAGCCTGCGAGAATATGTCCCGTGTCTATACAGATTGACGTGTCAAAGTTTTTAGCGATTTCGAGAGTCTTAGAGAAAGGAAACTCTATGGATTCTAAGGCTATTCGACGTGGATCCATTCCCATGTCTGAAATTGATGAAACTACCTCTTTAACGCTTTTTGAAGCGTTTTTTGAGAGGGCTTCGAAGAAGAGCTGTTTATAGATCTCAGCGATCTCCATCCTGTTAACCTCCGCCGCCAAAGGTCCAGCCACGTGCAGAACATAGGTAAGTGGTTTAAGATCCTCCAAAACTTCTATTGTTTTAACAACAGAGTTTACCGAAGCCTTCCGAATATCCTCAATAGGAGTGTCGAGCTCCAGTGACAGTAGAGGAAGATGCGCTGAGAAAGTAATACCTTCGTCTCTCATAGACTTCCAAGTCTCCACATTCTCTTTCGAAAAGGAGCTTGGGAACACGTAGTAAATATCTAGTGTTAATTCAACATGTTTAAAACCGTTTTCAATAATCCTTTTTACAAGACTCATATAGTCGAAAGATATTGCACTAGCTTTACCACCGATTCTCAAGCCTTCCATTACGCCCTCAAAAGAGAGGGCGGTAGCGCCAATCCTTAATCTGGCTAAGCTTTCTCTTCTCATTGCAGCAGACTATTAAAACCAGGAGTATTAAGACTTATACTTTCTCATATTATTGCTTCAGGCATCAAGACCAGTATATCAGCCTCGTTCAAAACTGTTGAGGAAGCCCTCTCCACGGGGATTACTTTACCATTCAAAACTATGGTAAAATCCTCCGAAGCCTCTCCAGTAATCTTTGTGAAAAACCTCTCCTCAAACTTTCTTCCATATTTCTTAACCATCTTCCTAAGAAGGTCGCGTATAGTGCTTCCCTCCTCCACCTCCAATAGCATCTTATCAGTCCCAGCAATATCCCTGAACTGGCCTACGAGCTCTACACGTATCTTCATAGGTTATTGATGCCTTAGTGACTTTTTAAGAATTATGAGGCGTTAGAATAGTGTTAAAGTTTAGATTAACGCTTATGTGAAAAACTCGTCTCAAAGGGCGTTGAGGATAAGGATAGCATTTCTCCTGAGGCAAGTATTCTAACCTTCCTACCTTCAACCATAAGCCTTCCCTCTTGGAAGAGTCTGATTCCCTCTACCAAGGCCTCGCCCTCAGCCTTCTGAACCCTCTTCTTCAGCGCCTCCTCATCATCCTCTTCCCTTACCTCCACAACCTTCTGCAGTATTATTGGACCCGCATCCCTGTTCTCGTCGACGAAATGAAGCGTGCACCCCGTGACCTTCACACCGTATTCCAGCACGGCACGATGAACATTAAGGTCCCATCCTGGGAATGCAGGGAGCAGCGAGGGATGGATGCTCATAATTCTGTTTCTGAACCTGCTTACGAATTGAGGATTGAGATACCTGTTGTAACCTATTAGCAGAACGAGATTGATATTCCTGCGCTCAAGCTCGGCAGCCACCTCCATATCATACTCTACAGGATCCTTTCCTTTCGGATCAAGGAATATTGCTTCTATACCGTTCTGCCTTGCACGCTCTAGCGCGTATGCATTCTTCCTATTGCTTATGACGCAGACTATCTCAGCCTTAAGACTCCCGCCTCTTATCGCCTTAAGGATAGCACCCATGTCCGTAGCCCGTGTGGATGCGAGCACACCTATTCGCAGCAATCCTCCGCAGCCTCGGAAGCACACTTAACCAAGTTGCTTATCAACATGGCGACTGTCACTGGTCCAACTCCGCCTGGAACAGGGGTTACAGCTGAAGCTTTCTGCGAAACATTCTCGAAGTCGACATCACCTACAAGCTTACCTTCCACGAAGCCTGTCCCCACGTCGACCACAACCGCACCTTCAGCCACCATGTCGCTCGTTATCAGTCTCGGGACACCCGTTGCTGACACCAAGATATCTGCCTTAAGCGTTTTCTCAGGAAGATTTTTCGTCTTAACGTGGCAGACCTGGACTGTTGCCATGCGAGAGGTGAGCATTGCGAATAGTGGTCTACCAACAAGTATACTGTTGTTAACTATAACCACATCTACACCTTCAACATTAATATTGTAGGCGTCAAGTAGCCTGATTACTGCACCCGCTGTAGCGGTCGGCCTATTCTCGTCCCCCGCGAGAATCCTTCCGAGATTCTTAGGGTGCAGGCTGTCAACATCCTTTCTAACATCTAAAGACTCTAGTACTCTAAGAGTAGAAACATTATCGGGAAGCGGGAGCTGGACAACTATTCCATGAACACTCCGGTCTCTGTTCAGCCCACTTATGAATGATATGAGCTCCGCCTCCGGAGGATTATCCAACTCGTGGACCACTGCCTTAGCCCCCACCGATTCGCATGCCTTAACCTTCATCTTGATGAACGAGTCCTGGGCCTTGGAGCGCGTAGCCTTCACGATGTGTAGGCAGGGCGGGGAACCAAGCTTCTCTATCTGAGCCTTCGCTTCTGCGAGGATTGTGTCAGCTACAGGTCTTCCACTAAGAACTTTCACAGTCAAGTCTGATCACTTCAGCTCCTTGTAAAGCGGAAACCTCTCGCATAAGGTCCTAACTTTCTCCCTGCACTCAATTACAACACGGTTTTCACGCATCTTCGCCTTAAACTCCCTTATGTACTCTTGCCTGTTTTTCGAAGGCAATTCGAATTTGAGTGTTTCACGAGTGATTTTGACGAGGATCTCTCCTATTTCCTTCATCTCCGCCTCCTTCATCCCACGGGAGGTGACTGCGGGTGTGCCAGCCCTCACGCCACTGGGGTAGAATGGTGAAGACTTCTCTCCCGGAACAGTGTTCTTGTTAACGATGATTCCGCACAGCTCTAGTGCTTCTTGAACTAGGACTCCTTTACCTAGCCCGTTGTCAGACAAGTCTATCAGAACCATATGCGTATCAGTTCCTCCCGTGACCAGTTTCAACCCGTGTTCAATGAGCGTCTTCCCAAGAGCCCTAGCGTTTCTAACAACCTGCTCCGCATACGTCTTGAAACCCGGCTCCTGAACCAGCTTGAGCGTCACGGCTATCGCAGCAATATTGTTCTCGTGTGGACCACCTTGAAGACCGGGGAACACTGCTTTATCTATCTTCTCAGGCAGATCCTCATCCTTACTCAGACCCTTCTCTGTAACCATTATCATGGCTGCACGCGGCCCTCTCAGGGTCTTGTGCGTCGTCGTCGTTATTATGTGAGCGTGTTGAGAAGGACTGGGGTGTACACCAGCTGCCACAAGGCCAGCTATGTGAGCTATATCCGCAGCCATGTATGCACCCACCTCGTCAGCTATCTCCCCGAACTCTTTGAACGGAAATGCCCTGACGTATGCAGAGTAGCCGCACCATATGAGCTTAGGCTTATGCTCCCTAGCCAGTTTCCATGCTCCATCAATATCAATCAAGCCATCCTCCTTCACATGGTATGGAACACTTCTGTAAAATATCCCGCTGAGGCTAACCCCCCATCCATGGGATAGGTGGCCTCCCTCCCTTAGGTCAAGTCCCATTATAGTATCTCCGGCTTCGCATGTAGACAGGTAGACCGCTAGGTTCGCAGGAGTCCCCGAGTAAGGCTGGACATTCACATAGGGGACGTTGAAAACGTTTTTAGCCCGCTCTATCGCAAGCTTCTCAACCTCGTCTACAACCTCGTTTCCACCGTAATACCTACGCCCTGGGTAACCCTCGGAATACTTGTTTGTGAACACTGAGCTTAGGGCGGATAGAACAGGGACGGGAGCAAAGTTCTCGGAAGGTATTAAGTCAAGGGTTTCACGCTGCCTTTGAAGCTCCCGCAGGATTAGCCTACCAACCTCCTCATCAGCCTTCATCAAGTCTTCAAGCCAACAGGACATATGCCGTTATCCTCGACGCCACCCACACCCTTATAAGGGCTTCGATTCGCGAGAAACATTTATTGAGGCTCCTGAATAATCCTCGTAATGTTTTCAGTGTCTCAACAATCCTAGGCAACAGTAAAACCTTTTTATAACGAGCTGAGGTCCGGGCTTGGGGATGGATGAGGAGCTCGGCGACGCTAAGGACGGGCTTAGAAGAATTGCGATGGAAAAAACCCTTTCCATGACCGAGGAGCAGAGGCAGAATAAGAGTTCTAAGATTATCTCTAGGATTAAGGAACTTGAAGAATTCTCCAGAGCCAGGTGCATAATGGTCTACGTTTCTAAGAGTGACGAGGTCGATACTACAGGGCTCATTGAGGACATGCTCAGATCCGGCAAGAGAGTGGTGGTCCCTGTTGTTGACAGGAATAAGGAGGAGATAGTTCCGTGTGAGATAACAAGCCTTAACGAGCTGCACCCAAGAACCTTCGGCGTCATGGAGCCCAAGCCGGAAGACGCGAGGATTGTTAACCTCAATGAAATAGACCTCGCTATAGTTCCTGGGAGGGCTTTCGACAAGGATTGCAACAGGCTCGGCAGGGGGAAGGGTTACTTCGACAGGTTTTTGAAAAAACTGGGAGGAAGAATAAAAATAATCGGCGTAGCTTTTTCGGAGCAGCTTTTCGACAGCATACCTGTGAGCGAGCGCGATGTGAATGTAGATGTTGTCGTAACGGAATCCGACGTGATAAGGCGCGACATACAGGGGCAGGCAGCCTGCTTAAGTGGTAGGCGGATCAGCACACGTAAACTGGCAGCTTCATCCCTTTTCATAGCACTATTCTTTGTTCTCCGAGCAATACCAACCTTCCCGATAATAGGAGTATCCGGAGGAAGATTCACTGTTTCAGACATGCTACCCGCTTTTTACGGCGTCCTACTTGGCCCTCTACATGGAGCCATTGTTGTTATCCTAGGAACGGTTTTAGGCTTCATGGTTAATCCACCAAAATTTCTTTTTCTGGATTTCCTCCCGCCCATGGTTAATGTTCTGATAGCAGGGTTTCTCTGGAGAAGGAAGATATGGCTGTCTCTAGGCATATATTTTTCCGCTCTGATTGCTTTCATAACTGGACCCTTCACTCTGCTTCTTGTGCACATAAGCCTCTTAGGCGGGGAGATCACACTACCGTTCCACTGGCTTCATTTCACTGCAGTACCACTCTCCCTCATGTTTGCCGAGCTTGGTGTTAAAAAGGAGAGTGCTTCAGCAATGTGGAGAAGGTTTTCAGGATGTGTCTTCTTGGGAACAATGGGGCAGCATTCAGTTGGCAGTACACTCTTTGAATACGTGTATGGTTACACTGGGCTGCTGAACAGAGAAGGGTTCTTCGCAACATGGTACACAGTTTTTTGGATATACCCTGTGGAGAGAATTCTCCTAGTCTTGGCTAGCACAATGATCGGGGTGCCTTTAATTCTAGCATTAGACAGGATAACGGGGTGGTTTCAGAACCCGTCATAGGGCTCCCCTGACCATATTGGTCTAGCCTCGCCAACTGTGAACACAGAACCAGTTATCAAGATTTTACCATCTCTGCTTGATGAAGACAATGCTTTTTCCACAGCCTCTCTGACTGTCGGCTCGGAGCTAAACTTGGCGTTTAGACCTCTTAAGACATCGGCCATAGCCTCAACCGGAAGAGCCCTCCCCATTACGCCGTGCCTAGTTAAGATAAACTCGTCAGTAACCCTGGCTACGGATCGCAGTATCTTATCATACTCCTTGTCTGATGAAATGCTCACGATCGTTTTGAACCTGCTTCCGGGAAGAACCTCTTCCAAGCTCGATGTCAAAGCCTCGGCGGCTGCAGGATCTTTAGCGCAATCTAGTATTACGAGAGGACTCATTCTTATTGGCTCAAGTCTCCCAGGCCAAGAAACTCTTGACAAACCCCTTCTAAGAGCATCGTCATCCAGATCATGCTGCCCCATTAATTCGAAGAATTTAAAAACACTTGTTACTGCTGTAGACACGTTTCCAGCTTGAAACCTACCTCTGAGTGAAACCTTTAGGTCGTTGAACGTCAGGTTTTTTAACGCAATATCCATTTTCAAACCGTTTAAATCAGATTTGAGAACTCTATATTTGACATCTCTACCTATAAGCGTCAAGTCTGAGCCGAGCTCTCTACAACGCGCCTCCACTACTCTGAGCGCTGGTTCAGAGCATGTTGAAACCGTTGGCCTACCCGGTCTTATTATGCCTGATTTCTCGAAAGCTATTTTTTCCACAGTATCGCCGAGATGCTTCGTATGCTCTAAGGACACGTTCGTTATTACTGAAACAACAGGGTCACATG
>JAWCNV010000025.1:0-12732 GCA_038848185.1 Thermoproteota archaeon
ACGCAGGCTGAAACCCTTGATGAGCTTATGAGGAACGTGCAGGAAGCAATCCAACTCTACTTGGAAACCCTTGAAGAGGATGAGAAGAGGGAGCTGTTAAAGCAAAGGGTTTTCGGAATCCAAAGAGTGAGCATCCCTGAGTAGAATCACTCCAGTAAGCCCGCAGAAACTGGTTAAAATACTTGATAAAGCTGGTTTCAAAATCATTAGGCAAAGAGGCTCACACATCATAATGATGAATAAGAGGAGAGTAAGAATAGTGGTTCCCATGCATCCTGGAAAGGACGTGAAGCCAAGCCTCGTAAACATGATCATAAAGGAAGCAGGTCTCACAAGAGAAGAATTCCTTAAACTCCTAAGAGAATTATGATAAGCATGTTTAAAAAGTTCACCGGAATATTGCTTGAAAAACAGGCTAAGACAAAAAACGATAACAAAACGAAATGTTGAATGAATTGAATAATGAGCTAGGCAAAGACTAGTTTAGAATTATAGAAAGACCTACACGCGCATCTGCTTCCAGATCTGGCCAGGCTGACGGTTCAACACAACCCTCTTACGATAAATACTCCTAACTCTTTTACGCGGCATATCCGGAGGACGCTCACGCGCCGCAGCCTTAGGAGTAAGACTACGAACTTTTCCCGCAAGGGTTATGTTCCCATGAGTGACTAACGTTCATCACCTCTTTCTCCTATTTTCTCCTACTTTTGCTAGGCTTTTCAGTTGAATATAAATTTTTCCGGAGAGGCTTGAATATTTCAGTCCGAGGCAGATCACGATTCCACATAGCAGAGTGCCCAGCAACTTGAGAAACCCCGGGGGACGCTCCTCCTCTTCACCTTAGGAGTCAAACTACTGAAAGTTTTCATGCTAATTCAGCAGTTTACTCAGAAGTAGCGTAAAACCAGAACCTAGCCTTCGGATATTTCTTATGAATTTCTGTTATCCTTGAGAAGTAATTAGCAATATCTTTTCCAATATCATTCTCATCGCCTATCACATCGTCTATCTTCTCTTCGAGTGTTAACTCCGTGTTCCAATGAAGCCCTGAGACGATTATCTTGGCGATTTCTCTATCTTCCTGATTGTCCTTCGACATTAAGTTATACGTAGCCAACCAGTTAACCTCATCCTGAACTTCCTTTAAATCAAGAACTTCGCACGGCCATCTTACAAAATCTGGTTCCCCAGATCTTCTGACTATCCATACTTTAACTTTCTGTTTTAACAGTTCAAAAATCTTGTCGACCTCTTGTAAGTATTGTGAAGACAAGCGCGTGTTAAGGAGGGTTGGAGTCCAGTACATCCGGGAAATCGGAATGCCGCTAGCAGTATACACTATCGTAGGTATGTGCCTCAAACCTTTCATCATTAAAATCTCTATATCCTCCCAGCTAAAGTATAACGTAAGATTCTCAAACTCCTCTTCGACTTCAGATGGGGTATTTTTTGAGACAATTATCCTTATACGCCATTGTGTCATCTTAATATCCAACCTTTTCCCTCGATATAAATTCTTAAGCCTCCCGGATACTTTCTTGTAAGTTCTATTAAGTGATTTAGCAAGTTCTTCGTTGCACCAGTCTGAGGTTCATCAAAGAAGTAGTATACCATGACCCATCTCCTATCTTGCGCAATAAGCACATAGCTGTCTGCATCCCTTGTCAAATCCGGTTCCTCTTCATATCCATGCTTTACTTCGATGGCCACTGTCTTAGTTACTTCTCCATCATCCATCTCCCCAATAAAGTCAAATATTACCTTCTTCCTTCCAGTTTTAATTTTCTCATTCTCATTTAAATCTACAATAAATTCAGCACCAGTAACCTTTATGCCTATGTTTTTGAAACTCCTTATACAAGAATATTTTGCAACCGTATGCTTCACATCCCTCAGATCCTTAGCTGTAATGTAGGAGTCCGTGAGACTTAATGCGTGTATGTTGAGTTCATTACCCTCCTTGCACCAAAGAACCAGAATATTCTTCACTTTATCTTCGCCTAAGATTGGATACTCTTCGAAAAATTCGATATGAGTGTCCTTCGGAAGAATATCATACTTATCACCTCTTCCTACTGCCGGTAGAATCTCTATAGCTTCGCCGTTATTGCTTAGACCTACCCTAAAGCCGATTCTTCTTCCACTGTTAAATTGTATGCCGAGTGTTACACCCCCGTATTGTGGCCTCTTGAATTCTGCCTCAACCCCGAACCTCTTTTCACCACCCTCACTGACGATTGTGAGAAGCTCCTTTCCATCTACTACGCTTAGTCTCAGCGTTGTGGCACCTCCTGTAAAGCTCATGTCTTCAGCCCTTACAATGGCGATTCCAAGAATCTCATCGACCCCGCTCACCGCTTCCAACTCTAAAAATGTCCTACCGGTCCACATGACATCTATCTTATCCCCCTTTCTATAGGCCAGTCCTACGACGGCCATTTTGTTCTCCATGTTAACCTTAAGCACCCCATATCTCTCGGCTCCTAAGATCAGCTGAAGGATTTTTCGGATTTCGAAGCTTGTTTGCTCCTGCTTGACTTTAATGATCTTACTGGCTTCACCATTTATGATTGCTTCATTGCTTATGAAGAGGATTGGGCTATTCGGGATATTTCTCTCCAAGACGAGTCTGGCAGTTCCTTCGGTATGCTCAATACACTTTACTATAATGATTGTTCTTCCGCTCTTGTCTTTAATAGTCTCATCATAAATCGCTTTAACAAAGTATTCATTATAGATACTCGCATGCCTGAGGCATAGGCTTCCATCGTTGTTAACTATGAGTGTGTATCTTTCCCCATCTATATCAGTAAGCTTCAGTTCAACACCTGATTCTGCAACAGATATTCCCCCGTTTTTAATAGCCCATTCCCATATTTCAATCAGCTCCGGCTTACCGAGAATACTTTTTACAAAGGCTTCTGCAACGCTTATCCCATAGTTATCCTTGAGATCGAAGTAGCTGTTGGCGACAATCCCTATCCTTAATCCAACATCCTTCGCTACATCTCCCTTTATTGTTAACAATATCTCATCTGCAAACGCTTTTATATTCATGGGGTTCGCTTTCAACCATTCGTTGAGCCTGTTTACCGCCTCATCTCCATCCTTAACCCATATTGAGATTATGCTTCCTACTATTGTTCCGCCCTTCTCGTTCATCTCGTCCAGAGAGTAATGCTCAAGGATCATTCCGAGGGCGTCGAGTATCTTGCTGGAGCTCTCCCTGCTCGGAACATTCTCAATGACCTGCTTGCATATGCTGGATGAGTATTCTAAGGCTTCACCTACCTCTGGGCAGTCATCACCAAGCTTTGCTCTTATCCCGTCTACCAGGCTTCCAACAGCTTCCCCGAGCCTTGTGCTGTAGCTGTTGCCTAGGAACAGGTCTATGACTCTGCTGAGGAATTTACCTCCCTTCTTCTCAATCACTAGGATTGTCGCGTCCCATATTGATGGGGTTATCCAGTTGTAGAATCCTTTAGCCATCGTTCTTAGGATTTGGCTTGTGGTTAGGTGTTGGCCGATTCTCTCAGCCTTCACCCTGTTTATCATCACGAAGAGCGTGACGTAGAGCACGCATGAGATTACTGCGCCAGTAACCTTTCCTCGGGCGTAACCTATTTTATACTGTCTTTCAAGCTCGTCTCTGGCGAGAGGCTCTTTCAACCCTATTGCTACCCTTATCTCGTCCAGGCTCACGCCGATGGTCAAGTCCAAGAGAACGTTTGGAATAAGGCTGCTCATCGTCTCGTTGGCCTCTTTCCTAAGTGCTAGTGCAAAGCTCTTGCACTCCGCAGCGTGCTCGACACTGCCCTTGGCTAGGAGTTCGATGGAACGGCTCTCCACCGCGTCTGCAAGAAGCAGCATCTCATCCCTAGCCCTGTATGCTTCAGCAGCATCCAGAGCAATCTCCATAAGGTTCGAGAGGACTCCTATGCCTAGGAGAAGGTAGTATGCTGGCCTAACGTAGGCGTGGGGGATGAGGAAGCCCATGGCCATCATCACGCCGGCCGTGATCATGATTCCGGGTAATTTGGAGGCTAAGCCGTCCCAGAAGCCCTTCCAGAACATTGTGGCCTTAATGGCTAGAGAAACCTTCACCGCCGCAACAACCCTGCCATCCTTAACAAGCTCCAGAACAGCGTCCCCAACAGCAGGCTCCTGTTGAACAAGTAGCAATTGGCTTGTGGAAGATTTGTTTACAACTATGCTTCCGCTTCCCTCCTGAACGCTGGAGAAGAAAAAGAAGTAGTTCGAGATTGTTCTGAGCCTCAGCGTGTAGCTTACGTTTTCGCTCGCGTAGTTCCTCAGGGTTAGGCCATGCACCAGTTCCCCCTTATTCACCTTCAGCGGGTTGTAGAACAGTTTGATCGAGTTGCAGGAGCCTAGAGTCCTGTTCGTTACAGCATACTCCCACTCTGCCTCTCCGGAGTCGATGAAGAGGCTATTGCCCTTTCTACATCCGACCCTCATCAGCCATTCATATTCCTTGCCGGTGGCCCAGAGGGTCTCGTTGGTAACCTTCTCTCCGGCAAGCTTTATACTCCAGCTCTTCGGCGCCCTGCTGAGGTTCAGCTTCTCATAGAAGGGTTGTTCAAGCAGCTCCTTAAGACAGTCCTCGCTTAGAACCTCTTTGATAACGCCTTGCCCTATGCTTGCATTCTCATGGAAGTTCAGCATGAATGTGCTTCTGAATCCCTCAATGCATAGGTCTATGGTTAGCCTGTCACTTGGAGTCCACTTGATCCAATGGTCTGAGACGTATTCTCCTTTCCTCAGGATGAGCCAAGACCTTGTTATCCATACTCCATCGTATCCTATGCTGAGCATGACGCTTCGCACATCTCTTGCAGCTTTCAGGGTCCTGTTTACGTGAACCCAGTAGCAGTCAACTTCTCTGCCATTGAAAATTATCTTATGAACCCTGTGCTCGAGAACCCTGAGGCTCAGCGTAACCCCGTGGGAGAGTAAACCGATGCGTACTTCCGTTGGAACAGGGTCTTCAGGGTTTGGGAGGTAAGCGTTAACCAGATGGTTTTTAATGCCGCCTGAGAAATCTATCGCGGCTTCTGAAGCCCTGCCTGTTTCTCCGCTGCTGTAAGTTACGTTGTAAAGCTCGCGAGCATTCAGCGAGACATTATAATACTTGATGGAAGTTACGTTGCAGAGCTTAATGCGTTTCTTAGCCCCCCTTACCTCGTAGTAGGTTGATGGAAGAGAAGAGTTGCAGAGTACTGGGATCTCCACAGAAACCCCACCATCCTCCAGATTACGGGTGATTCGCAGGTTGGCGTAGTCGATTAAAGCAGCAATGTTGTTGGCTTCGAGCTTCCTTGGAAGAACGGATTCGCTTAAAGTCTTGGCAAGCTCCTCCTCATCGTAGCCGAGGCTTATCAAGGAGGCTACTGTCAGCCAGATTTCATCAGCATGTTTGACGTTCATCCCGCTGGGGATGATGTACCTACGCTCGAGAAGCGGTTCGTCAGGAGGAATACCCTCCTCAAGCTGTTTTCTAAAGAAGTCGTTGCTGCTAGTGCCTTCAGCCACTACGTAACCGCTAGTCTGGCCATTGGCTAAGGCTAAGATGGCTACGTGAAAATCATAGGTAAGCATTAGAAGGATGAGTGACAAGCCAACTGCCCTCCTCCTGAGCCTCATGGCCAAGGAAATGTGGAAAACACCTATTTACGGTGTGTGCAAGCGCAAATTTTCGCTTCCTGCAAGCGAAGATTTGCAACGCGTTCTAGTGGAGTAAAAACTTCTAAATGCCTTAAGTCTTTGAAACTAGGCTGGCCACCAATATAGATGCACATGTTTTCCGCCTCAAAACCTTAACGCTTATTCCTTGTTCCTCGCTTGTATTAATCCTATTCTTGTAGTAAACCTTCTTTATTTCAGGAGTTCTCGTGGTCTTGGCTCAAGTATCAAGTTAAAGAAGTAGACCGGTAGAGTTTGCCTCTAATAATATTTATTTTCATTCAATGGAAGGTATTTAGTGTAGCCTATACCAGTCATCTAAGCCATCTCTAAGGCAGCCTGAGCCTGACTAAGGTAAAGTTAATTAAGCCTTATCGCATAGTAAAGCAAGGGAATGAGTGAAGTAACTCTGAGCATGGTGTATGAAGAAATAAGAAAGCTTAGTAGGAAACTGGATTTCCTTGAGGAAATAGTTGAGGAAATAGTGATAAGAGAGCTGCCTAAGATGAGGCTAAACGACAAAGAAGTTGCTGAGATTAAAAGCGCTCTGGAGCAGATGAAGAAGGGCGATTATGTTACTTTAGAGGAATTGATGAATGCCTGAATACAGGGTTATCGCCCATAGGAGAGTATATAAATTTCTTAAAGAACTGAGAGACGATGATTTGAAAAACAGGCTTAAGGAAGTGCTTCTTAAGCTTAGAGATTACCCTATTATTCTGAAAAGGATTGATGTTGAAAAACTTGAAGGCTTAGAGGGAGGTTACAGGGTTCGCTTAGGAGAGTACAGAATCATCTTCATCGTTGACAAGAAAGAAAAGATGATCTTCGTTACTCACATCGGCAAAAGAGAATCAATATACGAAAAGGGATAAAAATAGAATCGGATCGCTCCATCCTTGCTTGCTCGAGATTATTAGCCCAAGATACTAGAGTCGAAATATTATTCGGCCAGAATAGCTTTTAAAAAGATGTTAGCCGGCTCATCTATTAAAACAGCATCTATAAGGCTTCTCAGGTCATGCATTGCAAGTCGGCTTGTTTCGCCCCAAAGCTCGTGACCACTTTTATAGTTTTTAGCTTGGTCGACTTATCCTGAGCCTTATCATCTGGCCTGTTTAGACTCTTCTAGAATGAGGGTATTAATAAGGAGGGCTTGAGGAAAAAAGACGGGGGCCATGAGGTCTAGGAGAAGACTTGGAAAACTTGTTCGTTTGAAGAGGAGGGAGATGGAGAGGAAGCTTAGGGAAACTTTTCTAGTGGTTTTCTTAATGGGTGCTGGTGGAAATGGTTTGGATGAGCGGAGGCTGATTAAGAAGGCTCTGGAAAAGAAAGGCGTTTTGGCTATAATAGCTGAAGACGATTTGCCGCAGGATGTTGCACCATCTTTAGTGGAGGAGTATGTGTTGGGAAACGGGGAAGTGGAGCTTGCTTTTATAAATGTGGATTCCTGGGGGTCTGCAGCGGAATTTGCCCAGTATCATAGGAACAAGCAAATAGCGTCAAAGTTAAGGGTCCTTGTTGAAAACAAGTATCATCCGCTGTACGGGAGGTCTAGAAGTTATTTAACAGATCTTTACTTAACTCACTCAGCACTTTACGGTCATGTATATGCATATGGAAAGACGGCCCCTCAAACAAGCGTGTTCCCCTCGCCTATGAAACTAGTTATAAAGCTAGCGACAAGGTATAAGGAGTTGAAAGCATTAGGTAAAAAATATTTTATCAGGTAAACCTTTATATACCTTAGTGAGTAAAATCATATATGGGAAAGAGGGGGAAAAGCGAGCTGCGCCGGATGTTATTGAAGTATGGAGCACTGGATAATGAGCTGCGGCTAAAGGCTTTTCTAACCGTTGGGAAAAACCCCGGAATATCTTTCAACGAGCTTGCGAGGAAACTTAAGGTTGAGAAGGGTTTGCTTGCCTATCATCTTGGAGTTTTGAAATCTGCAAATCTCCTGAGTATGAACCCGCAGAGGGAAGGAAAGAAGTTCTCACATTACAGGATAACGAAGGAAGGCAGAGAGTTTTTAGAAAAAAGTTTTTCCTAATACAAAATATTGATCAACCTCCAATTTCTCAACCTTATATTTCTAATCTCGGATATCATGGTCTTTAAACGCTTAAATATTGTTTCACCATTATTATTCGGCGTAGCAGATGCCTGCCGAGGACCATGAGAATCTTCACAGCGACATGGATAGGATTCTCGAGATGATAATTCAGGCTAAGCTTCTCTACGCTGTAACGCCGAGGGTTCCGGAGTATATGAAAACCCTTCTCATAATCCGTCCCAAGAGTAATCCAAGGGGATACTCCCTACTGGTTAAGGAGACTTACGAGGCGTATAGGAGAAGCCGGGTCTAATCTTTTTACGGAAACATCTTCCAGAAAGGGTTAATACTTTCCTAATGCTTAGCGGAAGCAGGTTGGAGGAGAGTTTAAGCCTGGTTGAGACTGCGGCTGGCCTAATTGTTTTAGAGGGCGATAGGGTTGAGCCTTATCTTTTCAAGAGTGTTGAGGAGGCCACCAAGTATTACACCGGTATTACGCCACAGAGTGTAGCATCTTTCCTGCGAAGGTGGAGGGGGAGGAGCATCATGGTTGAGAGGAGGAGTATTGTGAAAACGTTGCTATCCATGGGTTTAAAGCCTGTTGTCGAAGAGCCTTTAAAGAAGGCTGTTGAACTCAGGGCTGACGCTGCCAGTGTTTCAAAAATGCTTGGCTTAAGCATTGATGATTACAGGGGGTTCGCAGCAGGAGTCGCAACAAGGCTAGCTCAAGCAAGGATTGAGGAGCTTGCTAAAAGCAGGGACTTGGATATTGTTATCGCGATGCAGGCTTACGATGAGCTTGTCAAAATGCTCAACATACTTCAAGACAGGATAATGATATGGGTTAAGGAGCGTGAGCCAAGCCTGCTGGAGGAGCATAAGGATGTGGAGAAGCTTGTTAAAAACATTGCTTCGCCAAACGGGCTTGAGCCCCCGTATATCAGGAGGATGGCTGAACTCTACTTGAAGACGGGGGAGAGCAGGAACGCTGTTGAAGACTATATAAGCATGCTTATGGATGAGGCGGCACCGAACCTTAGCACAGTCATCGGACCCCTGCTCGGCGCTAGACTAATCTCTAAGACAGGCTCACTCTCCAGGCTTGCCAGCCTACCTGCCTCAACCATACAGATACTGGGGGCGGAGAAAGCTCTCTTCAGAGCCTTAAGAAAGAAGGGTAGGCCTCCGAAACACGGTATAATTTTTCAGCACCCATGGGTCCACGGCTCCCCTAGGAAGATAAGGGGTAAGGCTGCAAGGCTTCTGGCAAGCAGGATAGCGGTCGCAGCGAGGGTTGACTGTTTCTCAGGAAGATTCATAGGAGAGGAGTTGAAGAAGGATGTTGAGAACAGGCTTAAGAGCCTGAAGGGAGGAGAGGACTAGTGGCTAGAGAGGTTTTCAAAGGCGTTTATGAGGTTGAGGATGAGGAGGGAACCCACCTCGCGACAGTCAGCATCGCCCCTGGAACAGTTGTCTACGGTGAGAAGACAGTAAGTATTGAGGGTGTTGAATACAGGGTTTGGAACCCTTATAGGAGTAAGATTGCGGCAGCAGTCTTGAAGGGTCTGCGAAGCTTCTTCATAGAGCCGGAGATGAGGATCCTTTATCTTGGAGCAGCCTCAGGCACCACCGTAAGCCATGTTTCAGACATAGTTGGGCCCAAGGGTGTTGTCTACGCGGTTGAGGTTGCCCACAGGCCTTTCAGAGATTTTCTTGAAAAGGTTTCCGCGAGGAGGAGGAACGTGGTACCCATTCTCGCTGACGCAAGGCAGGTTTACGAATACGCTTGGCTCCTCGAGAAGGTTGACGCGGTTTACTGCGATATTGCTCAGCCGGATGAGGTTGAGATAGCGGTCAGGAACGCCGACACGTTTCTTAAGGAGAACGGGGTTCTCGCAATAGCTTTGAAGGCCAGTAGCGTAGACTCAACAAGGAAGCCTGGTGAAACATACAGGGTTGAAGAGGCGAGGCTGGAGGCCACTGGGAGATACAGGATTAAAGAGACTGTTGACCTTGAGCCTTTCGCAATGATGCATGAGCTGATAGTTTCAAGAAGAACCTAGAGGAAGCGGCTTAAACTATCCTGGTTCAAGCAGGCTCTTATTCTTCCCACGGTGCTCCAACTACTCCTTAAAATATTTTCCCCAGAGCCTGAGCGGAGAAGCTGTTCAACAAGCCTGACTGTGTCTGAGTCGCCTAAGTATCCTGAGCACTCCGGCAGCCCGGCTTTTCTGAGAAGCTTCTTAACAGCCTTATCTCTCTCAACCTTTGCTATTATGCTTGCAGCCCCAACCAGCGGGTTCGACTCATCCAGGTAGTTTCTCACTATAAGCCTGCCTTTGAATCCTGAAGCATGCTTCAGGATCATCACCCTGAATCTTTCACAATCCCTGTCTACTGAGTCAACATAGATTGTTCCGTGATGCTGCTTCCCCACGATGCTTCCTATCAGCATCGCCTCTATCTCGTTCAGGTTCACGCCTCTTCCTCTAAGCCGGTCTATGCGGCTGGCGCTTATCCTCCTAACCTCAACAATCCTAGCTATCCTCCTTATGCTTGAAGCCACCAGAATCCTTTTCCGTGGAGTAAGCTTCTTAGAGTCTTTAACACCTGCTTCAACAAGCCTAGGAACCTTCTTCTCCTCAACGCTCGTCATCGCTATCACCAAGGGGCCGATTATGCACCCCCTTCCAGCTTCGTCTACACCACCTATGAGAACCATTTCAACTCAGTACGACTTTGCGAAGTAAACGGTTTTTGAAGCAGGCCTGCCGCATCTGACGCAGCTTGAGGAAGCCTGCTCCTCCTCGAATGGTATGAGCCTTACGGATGCTCCTGTTTCACTCTTAATAGCGTCGTCACACTCCTTTGAGCCGCACCATGCTGCCTTCACCATCATCCCGTTTGAAACCATTTCCGAAAGCTCGCTCATCGCCCCAGCCCTACCGGTTTTCTCCATCATCATTCTCCTAGCCTTCTCATACAGGTTTCTCTGAATATCCTCCAGAAGCTTCTCAGCCTCATTCTCAAGCTCTGCGTCAATTATTCTCACGCGTTTCAACTCGTCTCTCCTGAAGACTGTGAGCATGTTCTCCCTAAGATCTCTCGGGCCGATTTCGATCCTAAGGGGAACGCCTTTAAGCTCCCAATCGTTATACTTCCAGCCAGGCGTGTAGTCCTCCCTAAGATCCGCTTGAGCTGAGAAGCCTTTCTTCAAAAGCCTCTCCTCAACCTCCCGGCATTTCGCGACAACGCTCTTCTTCTCCTCCTCGCTGTAGAATATTGGAATAATGATAATCTGGATCGGCGCTATCCTCGGGGGTAGGACAAGCCCCCTATCGTCCCCGTGAACCATTATTACCGCACCTATCAGCCTTGTTGAAACACCCCAAGAGGTCTGCCAAACATGATTGCTTGAACCATCCCTATCTAGGAAGGTTATTTCGAAAGCCTTGGAGAAGTTCTGGCCTAGGAAGTGGGAGGTGCCTGCTTGAAGAGCCCGCCCGTCAGGCATCAATGCTTCAAGCGTGAAGGTTGATTCAGCTCCTGCAAACTTATCCCACTCAGTCTTAGAACCATCTATAACAGGTATGGCTAGAGAATCCTCGACGAACCTCTTGTAGATTTTAAGTATTTCAAGAGCCTGCTGCAACGCTTCCTCTCTTGTAGCGTGCGCCGTATGTCCCTCCTGCCACAGGAACTCCGTGTTCCTCAAGAAGGGTTTCGTAGACTTTATCTCCCACCTTACGATGTTGCACCACTGGTTAAGCTTAAGCGGAAGGTCTCTCCAGCTCCTTATCCATTTAGCATACATCTCGTACATCACTGTCTCCGAGGTCGGCCTTATGGCAAGCCTCTCTGAAAGAGGCTCATCGCCGCCATGCGTAACCCAGGCAACCTCTACCGTGAACCCTTTGAAGTGTTCAGCCTCCTTCCTTAGAAGCCTCTCCGGTATGAGGAGTGGGAAGTAGACGTTTCTAACACCGATCTTCTTAAACTCTGTGTCAAGTATGCTGATAACCCTCTCCCAAATGGCGTAGGCAAGCTCCCTGAAAACTATGCAGCCGTGGACTGGAGCATAGTCTGCGAGACCAGACTTTGTTACAACCTGGCTGTACCATTCCGAGAAATCCTCGTTCTTCCTAACGGTTAAGCCGGTTTCCTCTTTTTCAACCGTCAAGCCCATTGGCTTCAGCCGCAGAGTCTTTTTAAAAGATTATGGCCCTGAAAAAGCTAAATATTAGGCTTGTATAATTGTAAAAATGAAATATGGGTAAGAAAAGGAAGTCTAGGGGCAGGTCTAAAGGGGGGAAAGGCAGGTCCGAGTACGTCAGCTGTACGAATTGCGGCAGCAGGGTTCCAATAGATAAGGCTATAAAGTCCTCTAAAAGGGTCTCCTACGTGGACCCCATGCTAGCCAGGGAGCTTAAGAAATCCGGAACCTTCCTGCCAAGGGTCAGCATCACAAGATACTACTGTGTTTCATGCGCGATTCACGCTGGGATAGTTAAGGTAAGGTCTAGGGAGGAGAGGCTGGAGGGAGACTAATGGCTTACGAGAGGCTTGTTGAGAAGCTTACTAAGGAGAACCTTTGGCTCTACATACTGACGATGCTGAGGGAGAAACCTATGTACGGCTACGAAATTGCTGGCAGACTTAGGACCGAGTTCAGCATACCTATAGCGACGATAACAGCCTACGTTGTGCTCTACAAGATGGAGAGGGAGGGGCTGGTTGAGAGGGTTACGGAGCATCCTGAGGCGGGGGGAAGCAGGGTTAACGTGAGGAAAGTCTACTACAGGCAGACGGATAAGGGTAGGGAACTGCTTGGGAAAGGCATAGAGTATCTTAGGAGTAGGCTCCAACTCCTGGAGGGGGCTAGGCAGAGTGGTTCTGGGGAGCCTGAGAAGAAAGAGTGAGAAAGCCTTCTCAAGGCTTGGGAGACTGCTCTCCCCGATAATAACCCCCAGCGG
>JAWCNV010000025.1:12828-17459 GCA_038848185.1 Thermoproteota archaeon
AGTATCTTAGGAGTAGGCTCCAACTCCTGGAGGGGGCTAGGCAGAGTGGTTCTGGGGAGCCTGAGAAGAAAGAGTGAGAAAGCCTTCTCAAGGCTTGGGAGACTGCTCTCCCCGATAATAACCCCCAGCGGGCTGACCGTACTTGGATTACTATCCTCCATAATCGCAACCCTCCTATACTCCTACAGGCATCTTTTCTGGGCGGGTGTCGCAATACTCTTCTCAGGGCTCTTCGATGTTCTCGACGGGGTTGTTGCAAGAATAAGCAACAGGTCAAGCGGCTTCGGCGGAACCTTGGATGCGCTGGTGGACAGGTATACTGAGTTCTTCTACGTGCTTGGCCCAGCTTTAGGAGGCTATGTTGACTGGCCTCTAGCGTACGTGGCGATGTTCAGCGTCATCGCGTCGAGCTACGTTAGGGCCCGGGCGGAGAGCGTTGGCGGAATGAAGGATGCTTCAGTCGGAGTCTTGGAGAGGGTTGAGAAAATAATCATAATCTCCGCCGCAACCTTCCTCAACCCCTTCATAGATGGGATAATAAGGTTCTCCATGATTCTTGTGATAGTGCTAGGCCAGATAACGGTGCTTCAAAGGCTTTACGCAACCTGGAAGTTCTGGAGCTCTAAGAAGACTGTTCAAGCACTCATTTAAGAAAGGTTGAAACCTTCTAAGCTTCCTCCTAAGACTTGAGAAGGTTTTTATAAGCGTTGAGAAGAGATTAAAAAGGGTTTGGGCAGAGTCGACAAGGGTGTTAAATGCAGCGTAGACGGCTGCCAGGCTGAGGCGGTTAGGTCAATCGCCTTTAAGAGGGCTAGTGAAGCAGGGCTTAGGCTTGGGAGAGAGGCGAGGAGAGCCTATCTTTGCGATGTGCATTACAAGGAGTTTAAGAAGGCGAGGAGAGACACGGATAAGATTGAGAGAATGAGGTGGAAGCCTTGAGGATCCTTCTGCTACACTGTGAGAAATTCGAGTACAGCGTTAGGGAGAAGGCTGTGGAAGGAGCTGAGGAGCTTAACGACTTGAATAAGTCTGGAGAGTTCAAGAATGTGCTAGTAGCATTCGTAAGCGTTGAGAAAGAAGATGCGAAGAGCCCTGAGAGCATCGTGGAGCAGGCGAGCATGGAGATACTCGACGTGTTTTCAAAGGTCAGGGCTGACTCTATAGTGGTATACCCCTATGCTCATCTGTCCAGCGACCTAGCTGGAGTAGGCGACGCCGTGAGTATCATCAGGAGGATCCGCGACAGGTTAATCGAGAAGGGGGTGGAAGCACGAAGTGCGCCAACGGGTTGGTATAAGAGTTTCACCCTTGTGAACATGGGGCACCCTTTGGCAGAGCTTTCGAGAAGCATAAGACCCCAGCAGGCTGAGAAGCCTGTTGAAAAGAAGGAGAAGTTCCACAGGTTCATAGTGATGGATGAGGATGGGGTTGAGTATGAGGTGACTAGAGCGGGGTGGAGAAGCTGTGAAGCCTTCTCTAAACCTGGTGGGAGAATGATGATGCTTAAGCGCTTCGTGGAGAATGAGCTGGAGGAGAGTAGGAAGACTGGTGTTGAGCCGAGCCACATCGTGAACATGAGGAAGCTTGAGCTCGTCGACTACTGTCCCGAGAGCGATGTGGGAAACATGAAATGGTATCCCAATGGTATTCTCCTGAAGGATCTTATTATGGATTATGCTTTCAGGAATATTGCTCTTCCATGGGGGGCGATGAAGATGCAGAATCCCCTGCTCTACAGGACTGATGTCGAGGCGATAAGGCAGCTGCAGGGAGAGTTTCACGAGAGGGATTACAGGGTTGAGGGCGAGGGGCTTGTGTTAAGGTTTGCAAGCGACCCTGGAGCATTCCCGTTTATCCAGAAGACGGTCTTCACCTACAGGAACATGCCTGTTAAAATCTACGAGGAGGCAGTATGCTTCAGGAAGGAGCAGAAGGGGGAGTTAACTGGGTTGATGAGGGTCAGGAACTTCTGGATGACGGATATGCATGCCTTCTGCAAGGATGAGGAGCAGGCTTACGAGGAATACTTCAGGCTGAGCATGCTTTTCGGAAGACTGATGGAAAGTGTTATAGCTGGGGGGAACTGGGTTCTCGGCTTCGAGATTGTTGAAGAATACTATGAGAAGTACAGGGAGCTCTTCAAAAGAATCGTTGCTGCTCTAAGGGTTCCAGCGTTCTTCAAGCTGATGAGGGAGATGACTCACTACTACGCTTTCAAAAACGAGTTTCAAGCAATATTCCCGAACGGGGAGAACCTTCAGATCTCAACGGTGCAGTGGGATGTGAAGAACGGTGAGAGGTTCAACATATGCTACTATGATTCCGACGGCGTTAAGAAGCCTGTCCCTATAATAATACATGCCTCATCCTTCGGAAGCGTTGAGAGGGCTGTGGCAGCAATGCTTGAGAACGCTGCTGGAAGAGTCTCCGCAGGCAGGCCGCCGATGCTTCCAGTCTGGCTTTCCCCTGAGCAGGTTAGGGTGATACCTGTGGATGTTGAGAAACACTTGGAGCAGAGCATGAGGGTTGCGGAGAGGCTTGAGAAGGAGGGTGCCAGAGTCAGCGTCGACGACAGGAGCCTAACGGTTTCGAAAAGGGTTGCTGAAGCCAAGACCCACTGGATCCCCTTCATACTGGTCTACGGGGATAGGGAGGCACAGAGCAACACGCTTAGGATTGTGGTGAGGGAGGAGTCTACTCTTGAGAAGGATCATGTTGAGGAGATGAGTCTAGAGGAGTTCGCAGAGTACTTTAGGAAAAGGGTTGAAGACATGCCTACCAGACCGCTATATATTCCTAGGGAGCTGAGCAGGAGAGTAGTGTTCGTACCTATGAGGATAACCCAGGAACCCTAGAATATTTGCAGAAGTATCCCTGCAACCGTGCTCATCAGGAACAGGATGAGGAGAATTATTGCAGCAGCCTTCCTATTCATCTAGACCCTCGTCCCCGTGAAATACTTGTGAACCCTCAGAAGCTGGAGGGTTAAGCCTATCACCATAACTAGGCCCACGAAGCCTGCCGCGAAGTTTTCGAACACCGGTGTCCCTGTTGGTGTCGGCGTTGTGGAGACGGAGGCAGCGTACACGATCTGCATGAGTGAAACAGGTATCTCGAGGAAAACTAGGGCAAGTATAATATAGAACAGGGGGCGTATAACCATGAGGAGGCCTACGGCGGAGAGTATGGCAAGCAGCCCTATGACAGTGTTGAAAACAACCGGCGGGACAACTGAGAGCCCTGGGGGAAGCTGCGGCTGAATCCAGCCTAGGGAGGACATTACTGCAACCCCGAAGTTCCAGGCAGCCCATATTATCAGCATGAGAGCGGTCATGGGCACGCCCTCCAGCTCGTAGCCTTCGAAGCTGAAGAAGTCCCTCCTAGTGTATGACTGTGTTGCAGCACCCTGCTGCCTCTTCCTCAGCCTCATCCTAGCAACCTCAAGGTTGAAGCCGCAGTTAGGGCAGAACTGCAGGTCCTCCCTCACAGGAGTATTGCAGTTCGGACACTTTTTTAAGACGATTATCCTCTTTGGGGGAGCAGGCTTAACGGTGCCCGGCTTACGTGAAACAGGTTTAACTGGGGCATACTCTCCGAAGACGTCGGGCTTAACCAGCTCAGCCTCCTCTAAGCCCCCCACAGGTTTCTCAGCCTTAGGGAGGGGTAGGCCGCAGAGGCTGCAGAACTCGTCGTCAACACCCACGGTTGCTCCGCACCTTGGGCATGTCCTGCCTTGGCTCAAGTCAACCATCTTCTACACCGGCCTGTTAAAAAATGTTTCTACACTATTTAACAGGTTGAAAAAAGAATAGCGATATGGGTCACTCTTAAGATGGTGAGAAAAAGAAAAAAAGAGGAAAAAGATAGGGAATAGTGTTTTACTTTGGTCCTGCAGGTGCTCCGAAGAGCTGTGGAAGCTTCTTACGCCTGTAGATGTGGTACTCGTGTAGCACTATTGCCAGCACTATTATGATGACGATGATCATCACTATGAACAGCAGGAACTGAGCCATGCTCATTCCCACTCCGAAGACCTCTATGAACACGTCTAGGTTTATCGTCTTAACAGTGTCTGCCGTCAGGGATACTGATGAGGAGCCTGTGAACTGGCCGTATGATGCGGCAATATCGTAGCTTGCGTCTGGAAGCTCTATCTCAGCCTTACCGTCCTTGTCAGTCAGCTTCGTAAGCTCAACCGTGCCCTTCGTCACCCTCACCGTAGCACCCTCCAACGCCTGTCCCTGAGCACCCCTCACCACCACGGTGAGACGATGCACGTTGCTCGGAGTCAGGGTTACAGCACCGTTTGTGGTCACTACTAGCGAGGGAACGTTGAGATCGGTGTCGAGCCATTTAGCACTTACCGCATATGTTCCGCTCGGTATCTGCGTCACCAGCACCTCGCCTGTTGCGGATGTTGCTCCAACATCCACACCGGCAACCTTCACTCCTACTCCCACTAGGGATGACCCTCTCGGAGTCACCAGCCTCAGAGTAACATCGTAGACAGGCATCGTCACGACTGAGAACATGTCTTTCACAGACGAGTCTACAACAGCCTTCGTGCCGTACCTGCTTGCCCACTCAGCATGTATCGTGTAGCTTGTTCCAGACCTCAATGGAACCTTCAC
>JAWCNV010000026.1:0-16820 GCA_038848185.1 Thermoproteota archaeon
TTCCTTGTCATGATCCACGATGTTCTGTTCATATATTGCTACGAATTCACCGTCAAATTTCTTCACCAACTCCCCATAGTTTTCCCTAAACCAGGACCAATTCCTCTCATATTCCTCAAATAGAGCAACATATTCGGACATGCCTGAAATTATTGAAGAGCCTATCTGCTTAAAAAGCTTTTCCACTAGTTTATTGATGCTCATTAGGAGGAGACTAGCGATGTTTACGAGTAGAAGACGATTCTGAACTACCCACTTAATCAGAGCGAACATATCTATCTCAGTAACATATAATTTAAAACAACTATTTACGCACCACTGAGAAAAAGCTACAATTACGTTGCCAACAATCCTTTCTGGATTAACTCGGCCATAAGCTTCTCAACCGCATCGTAAACCATCTTCTCGTTAACAGCACCTGTGCAAACCAATTTACCAGAAGCAAATAATAATATAACAACATCCGGATCATGCATTCTATATATTAGATTTAATCCCTCTCCCTTATTCTAAGGGATGGAGAAAACTTATGCGAAGGCTTAGAGGAAAAATTTATAAGCTATAACTTATAAGCTATAGTGGTATGACGAGCACCATACAGGTGAAGCGCCGCAACCTAAGGTTGTTGGAAGCGTTAAAGAAACGTATGGGCGTGAAAAGCTACGACGAGGTTATTGAACGGCTTCTTGAAGAAAAAGCTAGCATACCGGCCGATATGTTCGGCGTAGACAAGGGGAGGATTTCAAGGTTTACGGAGAAGGATAGGTTGGAGGACAGAGATTGATCGTCACAGACAGTTACGCGTGGATCGAGTATTTTTTAGGCAGCAACTCTGGGAGGATTCTTAAAGACTACATCAATACGGAGGAGCTGGTCACTCCATCAATAGTTCTGGCTGAAGTTGCGAGAAAATATCTGCGTGAAGGCATGGAGGAAGAGGATGTTGTTAAAAGGCTCAACTTTATCGTGGCAAGCAGCATCGTAAAGGAGATTGATCCTGAGCTAAGTATAACGGCGGCGAAGGCCTATCTGGAGCTTTCTGAGAAGGCTAAGGCGAAAAAACTTAAAAAACCCAGCCTAACAGACGGAATTGTGTTAGCTACAGGAAGAACGCTCAAAGCCAAAATAGTTACTGGAGATGAGCATTTCAAAGGATTAGATGAAGTAGTGTACATAGGTTGACAACGTGTGCTTCAACTTTTAGCAAGACGGAGCTATTAAAGATCAGCTAATCAGCAAACCTTTCTGGATCAGCTCGGCCATAAGCTTCCCAACAGCGTCGTAAACCATCTTCTCATTCACCGCACCAGTACACACAAGCTTACCACTTGCGAAGAGCAGGATAACTACATCCGGATCATGCATCCTATATATTAGACCAGAATAAGTACTACATCTCTACTATAATTGGTATTGCTGTGCTCATTCTCAAGGGTAATGCTACTGCTCCCTAAGCTCTTGTAGCTTCAGCCATAAGCAATCCTTCTGTGGCGTATGTAATGTATGGTAATGGTCTTACTCTTGCTATCAACTTCATATACTATCCTGTAGTCTCCTATTCTAATCCTGTAGAGGTTCTCCGTACCCCTGAGTTTTCGTGAACTACTGGGGAAAGGATCTTTGGCGAGTTCTTTTATGGCTTCGACTATTCTTGAAATATGAATTGGGTCTATTCTTCTAATGTCTTTGTCGACAGACTTTTTAAGTAGAACATTGTAGTATTCCATTCCTCTTCAGCTTCTCTATGATTTCCTCGAGGGGGACTGTTGGCTCACCCTTACGCTCAGCTATTACGGCGAGGTCATGCAGGTCTTCGAGGAGCTCCTCATACTCTTCAACCGGTATCACAACCTCTTTCTTCTCCCCTTTTTCATCAACAATATAACGTAACTCATTCATATCCTGACAATCTAGCAACATGGCTTTTTCTTTTTAAGCTTTACTAAACACAAGGTGAATAAAGACGGTATTAAAACCTGTTTAAAGGTTTTTGTCAAGCGGAGTATTATCGAGAAAAAGGAGTAGAAAAATCCAACTAATTTTTTAGAAGATGAACAATTTGAGTCAAGTGATCCCATTCAAGATCAACCTTAACATGGTTGAGGCTTTCTCAGACATTATCCTCTGTTCTAATGCTTGTAACGAGCTTTAGGGTAAGAAATTAGCATAAAATCATCCGATCAGCAAACCCTCCTGAATTCTACCTGAGAGTAAACAACTTTCTGAAAAACCTAAGGGTCTGTGTTCACTGGATTGTATTAATGTTCGCTGATGGCGAACAGCCTTAAAAAAAAGAATTCGGCCAAAAGTGCACACGTGCCTATTTATGTAACAACCTTTAAAAATCTTTTCGATTCTTACACAAACCATTACTCACCCTAAAGGAACGAGATCACCACACTAAGGCTATCTAATCAATAAGCTTTTCTGAATAAGCTCGGCCATGAGCTTCTCCATAGCGTCGTAAACCATCTTCTCGTTAACAGCACCAGTACACACAAGCTTGCCACTCGCGAAAAGTAATATCACAACATCCGGATCGTACATTCTATTATTATACTTTACTGAGAAATTCGCTTTTCAACCTGAAAGTTTATTTGATTTATTCTAGTTTTTTGATCATCATACGGTATAAAGTGGAATCTATTCTTAATCCAGCTTTAATAAGGTCATCCAGTGTTTTAAGTACTTCGTTTTTTGTAATCGAGTTTTGCCTGAAGGCCTGAATTATTACGCCAAAAGTGCCTACGGGCGTTATTCTCAGGATCTTGGATACTCTTCTCGCCTCTCTGTCATCGACGATAAAGAATTCAGCATTCAGCTGTTTACAGAGTTTAAGGGCCTCCTTCTCGCCAAGGCCAAGCTTAGTATTGGCGTCGAGGAAGCGGTATTCTGTACTTACCTCAGGTTTCACCTGTTCTCTTAAGATCCAGTCGCCAACAGCCTTCTCAATTATGAAAGCATCGCTTATTTTAAGCATCTTGCCTTGAACGACTGCTTCGTTAAAAACTGCCTCAGGGATGAAGACTTTTCCGAAAACATCCTCAATTATGTTCAGCCTGCCGACTTTAGCCAAGTAAATGAGAGGTGTAGAATTTGAAACAGCTATCTTTCTCAACTCATTCACGCTAAAGAGCCTTCAAGTCTTCTTCAAGATCCTCAGCAGTATACTGTGACTGAATATTCCTCTGTGAAAGAACATCGACCATTTCCCAAACCGTGACTCCAGCTATCTCCGCCGCCCTTGGAAGAGTAACCAGCCCTTCCCGATACGATTCAACAGCCTTCCGTATCCTCCACTCACGTATATAATGCTCCAAAGCCCTGTTTAGAATAGTTGACTTATCAACCTTCTCCTCTCTAGCTATCTCCTCTATTATTTTCGCCTTATCCTTAGGGAATCGGGCAGATATTGTTTTCGAAGACAATCTTCTTCACCGTATACATTTTAAGACCATGTCCACATATTTTAACTTTTCCAAACCCGTTTTATCAGTTAAAAATCAGTTTAACGCACGTTAATACGCTTATAAAATGAATCGCAGCCACTCATTTTCCACCCAGTTCTTTTAGAACTATCCACCCTTTTAGAGGATAGGAGAAAACTTTCCAGCAGGAGATTGAACACCTCCTTAATGAATTAGCCTATGATTACCTTCTGCTGATTAACGTTATGGGCTTCCCTCTCATGGGTGTGGACAAGGCTAGCGCGATTCGGGGAGAGCCGAGAATACCTGAGAAATGGTTCTTCACAATCTCTCTGATAGGAGGACCCTTCGGAGTCTTCCTCGGTATGCTCGTCTTCCACCATAAGACTAGGAAAACATACTTTGGGCTCATCGTCACCCTGACACTAATTCTGTACGCTTTTGCCCTAATTGTCTTAACAAGAGTCTGAAGAAAGCCACCCTACCTTAGGTATTTCATAGCGGAATGATTGCCTAACACCGACAACCCTAAGAAAGACAGGGAGATTATTGAAGACTTGAAACAGAAGCTGGGCCACAACCACAAGGTATACACGCCGAAAAGATTGCTCCAGCTTAAAAACAGAGAAAGAGTTTGAAGAATGGATGGAATGAAAAGTAGTGCGTGTTCCAATGAAAGAAATAAAAATTCCTTTCTACACCATTTAAGCTGTTAATGATGGCGGAAAAGAACGACCGCTTATGGAAACTGATCGACGAAATAGAGGACTGCTTAGATTGCTATGGCGAGTTCTGCAAAGAGTTTGAGAATTATCCGTGTGAGTATAAGGTAAAATTTAGAGAATTGTACAATCGGGCTCCATGGTTTTTCCCTCTACGCAACGAGGTCAAGGGCTTTCTTGGGAATGGTGAAGTCAAATGCGATGGTAAGGTTTGCAAGATCGTTTTCGTATGCATAAGGCCTTCCACAGGAACTTTCCCAAGTGAAGCAGATGATCTGTTCTACGGGCTTTTGAGAGATTGTGGGTTTAAGGATGCACATGTAACAGACTTAATCAAATGCAGAGGTAAAGCTAAGGAGACTGATGCAGAAACAATTGAGAAGATGGCTAAAAACTGCCTTCGTTTTCTCGAAGAAGAAATAAAGATTATAGACCCAGACCTGATAGTGGCTGTAGGGGGAAACAAAACCCTCTCCGAACACTTGAAAAAGCTCCCCCAGCCGTATAAAGACAGGATATATGGAAAACCAATAACGCATTATTCCCATGCAAAAAGGTTTAAGAAAGAGAAAAATTTGAGAAATGAACTTGAAGAGATTAGAAATAAGCTCTGCAACATAAGGTAAAAAAGTATGTTAAACAAATCTGAGGAGTTCCGGTTTTTAGTATGTGCTTACTGAGACTTTTCTAATCGAGCTATTGGACCCAAAATACAACAGCGAGTAGTTAGAGAAACAATGGAACGAAGACGAATAGTATTTAATCGGGTTATTAATTCTTTAATCTGAAAATGAGAACATTGATTTTGCAAATTGCATATTTAGTTTTTCCACTGAATGCCTAAGTACTTCATAGTCTTCTTAGAAGTATGTATCAGATCGTTAAATATACAATAAAAATGGTGATGCTTATATAATTGTTCTCGGTTTCAATATTTAGAGGCCATGCAGGGTTCAAGCGGGAGGGAAGCCTTTCTCATAGCTGTGGTTGAGGAGGGCTATAGGCCTGAGTATAGACAACTTTACTTCAAGGCTAGCGAGATAAGGAGCATGCTTGGCGGCGAGGAGTCCTTCTTCAGGATCTCTGTTAAGGGGAGGGTTATCGTGAAGAAGTATGATCCAAAGAGGCAGCGCTACCAGTACATGGCTCCAAGCTGGGTTGGAGAACCTGGGAGGGAGATGGAGGTCAGGGTTGAGAAGCTTGTTGAGGAAAGGCTTGTCGGAGAGATTTTGGGGAGTTTACCCTCGCATATTAAGGTTGAGCTTAAACATGGCGGCGAAGGAATCCTGCGTATCGGTAAGGCGGAGTTCCCGGTTAAGGTTGGGAAGCCGGAGTGGAACGAGAGGCATAACGCCGCCTGCCTAGACTTGGGGTTTAAAGCACTATCCCTATGGGGGAGGAAGGTTAAGAACCATATTCTCAGAATAGCGTTCAAAGGCTACGAGACGAGCATGGCGATAGACTACGGGGAAACTAAAGGCACCGTCAAGGAGATCAGGGAGGAGCAGCCGGGAACGGTGGCGATACGCTACGTAGACAGCGAGGACAAGGTATTTGAACACAGGGTAAAGCTAGTGGATTAATAATGCGTAAAGAAGCTCTAATGGACGAGGAGCGATTTTTAAACGAGCTTGCCGAGTATATGAATAAGCGATATGAAGCTACATTTAGAACAGCATTTAACGCGGGATTCATGTTTTACAGATATGCTCGGGATTTTCCACTGGTAAGGTGCTTGGATGGACGTAAGAGGAGGCTTAGATGGAGCATTGTACACAGGAGTGTTAATGCAGGCACGAATTTTCCAAGAATCGAAGGATATTTAAATGGCAAGATTTGCGTTTCTTCAGGCTATATACTTCAAGATGTTTTCTTAGACACTAATCCCATCAAATTCGGAAGAATATCTGCAACAGAAAAGAAAAAAGAGGTGATTGTGAGGAAAATAAAATGTGAGAATGATCAGCAAGAGCTTAAATCAAAATATCCCAGCCTAGTAGGGGAATTTGTTTACGGGAATATAATTGCCAAAGAAGTTAGCCAAAAGACGGGCATCGAAGCGGGCATCGAAGTAAAATACTTGTTTCCAAATACATATCCTTTCTCGACCTTCTTCTACTCCATCTTTAACTCAAAAAAGATGAATTACGATGGCAAAGCAAGAATAATCAAAACAGTGCTTGACGCAATAGATACGGCTTTCGAAAAAGCATGGGACTTCAATAAACTATACGATTTTTTCTTGGAACACGGATACAGAGAACGTAAAGAATACTTGAGTTTTGAAGGAGAAAGCGAATACTTAGGACCTAGGTACGGGGCCATCAGATTCATAGAGTCTGATAAAAATAGATACTACTTTGGATTGCGCGACGGTAGGTTAATAACTTTTTATCGAAACAAAGGTATTCAATGGATTTTTATAACTCACGGAATGTTTTATCCACAATCTTATTTAATCGGTACCAAACCGCTTATCATTAGTGAAGATGGAACCCTATATTTCTTCAACAGCGAATCATATACCGACCATTACTTCTACGCCTTAAATCCGGATGGAGTATTGAAATGGGCGTTTAAGATTAAGAGTCGAGATACAGCCGATATTAAAACCCCACTCTTCTCTAATGGCATAATATACTTGATGCTCCGCGAAATGATATCTGACGAAATATGTGTTTATGCTTTAAGTTATGATGGGGTGTTGAAATGGACTTTTAAGACCAAGGGCATAATATTTGCAAATCCCACTGTTGATTCAGATGGAACATTATACTTTATGAGTTATGAATCAGGCAGATCTTATGTTTCCGCCTTAGGTGCAGATGGAAATCTTAAGTGGAGGTTTGAGGCTGAAGGTAGACTATCACTAAGCCCTATAGCAATAGGACCAGATGGAGTAATATACTTCGAAACCATCGCAGAAAGCAATCCATTTTTTAATGCGCAAAAAGGGGAGTATGCCCATCTTATCAAGTATTGCATCCATGCCCTAGAACCAGATGGAAGCCTGAAATGGAAAAGATATGAAGAAAGAACTACATCAGCATCCACAAAAATCCAGAAGCATAAGCTGGCACAAAATGAAGATGAATCATATATGATTTAAGGTTATCAACTACCTGATTAGCAACCCTTTCTGGATCAGCTCGGCCATAAGCTTCCCAACAGCGTCGTAAACCATCTTCTCATTCACCGCGCCAGTGCAAACAAGTTTCCCAGAAGCAAATAACAATACGACTACGTCTGGATCATGTTTCTAGCTTACTGACCCTTAAAACTTTACTGATAAACTCTTTTTCTATGCTCTATCTTAAATACAAGTATGCATGTTTCTTTCTCCAGAATTGTGTACAGTATCCTGTAGTCTCCAATTCTCAATCTGTAAACATCTTTGTCTCCCTTGATCTTTAAAGCTCCTTTTGGCACTGGATTTTCCTCGAGAATTCTCAGGCCTTCGAGGATTCTTCTTCCGAGATCCGGTGGAAGCCTTCTTAAGGATTTTAATGCTCTAGAGGAAAGCTCTACTCTGTACATAGTGTTTTAGCAGCTTCCTCAAGCGTTATTGTTTCCCCTTTCTCATGCTCCTTCAAAGCCTCTTCAAGAGCCTCACGGTCATCCTCGCTAAGCTCGTCCTCACGCGTAAGCACTTCTAAAACTGTCTCAAGAAGCTCCTCAACCCTATCGACTTTTTCCCTTAGCAATCTCAGCTCTTTGACCACTGCTTCAGACATATAACGTCCAATAGTTACATGTCTGATAATCATATAAACCTTTCAGCACCTCAAAGAATGAAGATTTAGGAGGAAGAAATATATCTCTCACCCGGGTTTTCGCACGATGTTTAAATATTGTTTAATCGAATTAATAGTAAGGAATTGATAGTCCTCATTAAGGAACTGGTCTGGGAATACTTTCTGCTAGTCAACATCGCAGGGTTCATCCTCATGGGTGTGGATAAGGCTAGCGCGATTCGAGGAGAATCCAGGATTCCTGAGAAATGGTTCTTCACCATCTCATTAGCTGGAGGACCGTTCGGAGTCTTCCTCGGTATGCTCGTCTTCCACCATAAGACTAGGAAAGCATACTTCGGATTCATCGTCACCCCGACACTAATGCTATACATTCTCGTTCTAATCATCCTAACATGATTATAAGCCTAATAATCTTCATCCCTTAATATTACCATACTGTTCTATTAGGGAACTATTCCAATTTATGATGACGCAGAATGACCTAGAAAAAGAATAATATTGAAGAAAGAAAAGGAAGAGAAAGAAATAGCTTTTATCTGGCAATACTAACCGATTGGTACGGTACAAGGGTCTGAGTGAAAGTTATTGTATGAATTTAAGGCAATGGAGTCAGTCAATGCAAAATAGCTTCCCATGTTTCCGATAGCTAGTTGATTTGCCCCATGATACCCATTAAGGCGCCATCCCGTTGCACCTACGATGTCTGGGGCTTGAACATCCTCTCCCACATAGACTGTCGAAGACTGCTGTGCAATACACCCAGCATGAAGATATCCCCACCACCCTCCATAGAAGTACGTACTCAATTGAGTATTGCCATTTCTGAGGTAGCCGTAAACATAACGACCATTCCAGTCTGATGATGACGTATCTACTGACTCGATCACGATTGAAGGCACCATCTGGGTATCGAATGTTGAACCAGAAGTGTAAGAGCCGTACTTGATCCCATCAAGGTAATAACCAACATAATATACGCCACCAGAAGAGTATATTTTTAGCTCTATTGTATGCCAGCTGTTGACCAGCCCCGAAATTTGGGATGTGTTATGGGAGATAAGACTCGGCGGAGAAATGTTCCATACCTCAATATCTAACACCGTATTAGTGCTAGAGTAAATAAAGATACTTATCTGATAAGCAACTTTATAGGAGGAATATGTAGAACTTGCAGTCAATACGATTTGTTCAGGATAGCCATTGCTGGTTGAAAAACCGTTGTTGTAGAAGTAGAAGTTGAAGTCTGAGAGCCCACCGGTATAAAGGTAAGATGCCCCTATTGCAAACCCATTATCAATGTTTGCAGCATAGGACACGCGCCCTAAGAACGGTAACACGAGCATTGCCATCAGCCAAATGGAGAGAAAGCAGCTTTCGAGCGATATTTTAAGAGAGGAAAATCTATGTGACATTTAGTGTCACCTCAAGAACTTCCAACTGGTTGAGAACACCATTTTTCAGAAAATCCCTCCACTCCTTTGCTGCCTCTATGAAATCGGCACAGACTATGTTGAAACGATACTGGCCCTTCGGAACCGTACCAGCAACACTAACGGTATATTGAACTGTCGTGACTCCAGGACCTACTTGTATGAGCGGGTTGCTACTGGTCGTCAGATCTCCAACTTCGCTATAAAGCTCTGGTTTGTAGGTGTTTCCGTTGAGGATAACTGTAACAGATATCCCGTCTGGCAAAGTGGGGCGAGTCGTATTGAAGCCACCTACTCCATTATCTACGAAGAAGCGTATCGTAGCATTTTCCAGTATGTTCATAGTTGCTATGCCACTTATGGATGAGCCGGCTGGAACCGTTAGAGCGGCTGAATCGCCAGAGATGAATTTAACTACAGTTTTTCCGCCCCAATGGATTCCGCCGTTAACTTCTTTCGGCGAGTTGTCGAACAGTGTTTGGTTGAAGAAGCCTGAAATGTATAGGAATGCTAATGAAGAGACTACCGTGACAGTAAGCACGCTTAGCATGAGATTCTTGTTTATCTTTAACCCGAGCCTTTTCATTCTCATGGCAAAACTAATGGGTTTAAGGAATCATAAGTATTTTTATCCGATGAATCGGACAAAAGTATTTAAGAGAGGGCACTCATTTATATGTTGTTGCACATAATTCAGAAAGTAATCGTGATTCTTATAGTATTTTCTTTATTTAGCACGTTCCTACTCGGGCTTCAGGTGCTCTCGATACAGAGCAACATTATCTACAGTGTAATCACCTCCGGTGCCTCATCGTCAGTTAATTCTGCTTTAAAGGCTCTCAAAGAGAATTCGCCCATACTTACTGTTGTCAGCTGGCTGTCACTGAGCATTCTGCTAGTGTGGCATAGGCGTGTGAAATCGGCGTGGAGAAGGCTTGGCTTCGACGAGCAGGTTTTCGAATTATTCATGAGGATGAAGGGAGGGGCTACTAGGCTAAACTTGTTGAGAAGCTTATCATCGTCGAAAGATAGGGCTCAGCTGGCGAACGAGCTTGGCCTTGACTGGAAAACTATAGACCGTCAAATCCAGATTCTGAACAAGTATGGCTTCGTCCACGAGCAAGCAGCATACGGAAGGATTAAAGTATACGAGTTGACCCCCTTAGGCTTAATACTACTTCGACTCATCCACGACTTGGAAGAAGTTCGGACAGAACAGGATCACCCTGAAAAACATCCAAACAATGAGGACTAGAAGACCTTTCTGAATCAGCTCAGCCATAAGCTTCCCAGCAGCGTCGTAAACCATCTTCTCATTAACCGCCCCGGTGCAAACCAATTTTCCACTCGCAAAAAGAAGAATCACTACATCCGGATCATGCATTCTATATATAAGGCCAGAATAAGGATTATATCTGTACCATAATGGGTATTGCTGTGCTCATCCTTGGAAGCAATGCTATTGCTTCCCCCTGCTTGAGCTCCTGTAGCTTTAACGCCTGCTCTTGGTTTAGGTGCATGGTGTCCGCAACCTTCCCCACGTCGCTCGCGTACTGTAGTCTCAGGCAGATTATCGTAGCGCACAATCCCAGTATGTCCCTGGATATTGTGAGCGGCCTCTGGTCTATCAGCCAGATGGATTCCCCGAACTTCCTCATCTCCCTAAGCATCTTCTCAACAATCGTCTCCTGACCCTCGAACCTTGCTGGCGCAATATTATGGGCCTCCTCACAGACTATCACGTGGGGAAGGCCTGTATTGGGCTTTCTTCTCCTATGGTCGTAAATCTGCTTCATCATAAGCCAAGTGAATATGTTGGCATCCCTATCGGTGTCCAAGCCGGTCAGGTTGAAGATGACTGTGCGGGAGAGAAGCTTTTCAAGCCTAGTCTCGTTTCCCCCGGATGCGTTGAACATTCTGCCCATCTCGCCCTGAGTTAGCTCGCTGAGCCTTCCGGCGAGCGAGAAAAGCTTGTCCCTCGCCTTCCCGGAGCGGAGCAACGTAAGGTCGTCTGAGCCGAGGCTTCTCTCGAGAAATGTTACAAAGCCCGTTAAACTAGGGTTGTCAGCCTCCCCGACATACCTCAAGTACATCCTCCTAAAGATATGTGAGACCAGGGGGCCGAACTCGTCGGGCCAAGCCATTGAGAAGACCTCGCTCAGAGCCTTAGCATGCGCCTCAGGATCGCCGTTATGCTGGAGGAGGCTTATCCTAGTGTTCTCGGGGCTGAGCACCGTCGCATCCTTAAGCTCATCCACATACTCCCCATGCCTGTCGAAAACCATTACAGTCCCCCCGAGCTCCCCGTATCTTTTGAGAAGGGCTTTGGCGAGGGTGTTCGCTATAAGCGGATATTCGTTTATGGGAGAAAGAGGAACAATGTTTGTTTATCTTATCGAAGGTTGTGGTTTATTTACAAAAGTAAATGAAACCTTATATACCCTTATTTACTAAAGTAAATAACTCTCATGGTTGAGAAGAAGCTAATCAGGTCATATCTAGAGGCCAAGCTGGCCGAAACCCCCATCTTAGCTAAGGAAAGAACCCAAGAGTTATTCGGTAAAAGAAGAGTCTACACTAGGATCGAGAAGTACGTTAATGATTTTCTTTCGGGAGAAGTTGAGAATAGAGTCGTTATATTGCCAGGCCTAAGAGGAGTGGGTAAAACTACAATATTGCTTCAAATCTACAACTATCTTACTCAGGTAAAAAAAGTCGAGCAGGCGAGAGTTCTATATTTCTCTGCTGACGAGTTGAAAGATTATTTAGGAGCCAAAATATCTGAGGCTATCAAGGTTTTTGTGGAAGACATATGGAACACATCTCTAACCAGCTTAGATAAACCACTATTCATTCTGATTGATGAAGCTCATTATGATAAGGGATGGGCTTTATCTGCAAAGATAGTCTATGATCAGACAAAAAGAATTTTCCTTCTACTCACAGGTTCATCTGCTTTAAGCATGGAGATAAGTGTAGATCTTGCTCGAAGAGCCAAGAAGGAAACAGTATTTCCACTTAATTTCTCTGAATATTTGATTTTGAAATATAAAAAGTATCCTCCCCGAGGAACAGCTGAAAGCATAAGAACCCTGCTTTTCGAACCCTCAGATGATCACGTATCGGAAGCATCGAGGAGATGGAATGAACTTAGGAGAGGAATGCTAAATATAGGTAAACCTTTAGAAAAGGAATTTGAATATTTCCTATTATATGGCGGATTCCCATTCATGTTCAATTTAGACGAAAAGGGAGCTCATGAAAGAATTTTTAGTATGATAGACAGGATAGTGGAGAAAGATGTACTTACAATCAAATCGTTCAATACTAAGACGCGAAATCTAATTACCAGAATCATATACCATCTAGCTCTGCAAAAGCCCGGCGGGACTTCTGACATAAAGTTAAGTAAAAACCTCGGTGCCTCCTCAAGATTAATAAGGGGAATCTTAGATATTCTTGAGAAGACGCACCTCATATTCAGTATAAAGCCATATGGAAGTGCAGGGAAGGTCGCAAGGAAACCTTGGAAATATTACTTTCTCTCACCATCGATAAATGCTGCAATAAGGTTTAAGCTTGGACGCCATGATCCTAAGGATAGAGATATGCTGGGACTTTTTGCAGAAAATCTTGTAGCCTCATCCCTTTTTAGAATGAAGGAAACCATGAATCAACCTACAGGCATCTTCTATGACCCTGGCACGCAGGGTGTTGATTTTATAATTGAAAAGGGAATAGGTGAAAAAATTCCTGTTGAGGTAACAATAGGAAGGGGAAATGGGAAAACTAAAAAAGCAATAGAAAAATACTCTTCTAAGCATGGAGTCTGCATCTCAAGCATTGATGATATATTGTTCGACGACAATGTTGCTCACATTCCTCTAATATTCTTTTCCTTCATCTAAATGCGTGGCTGAAGAAATAGGCTAGAATCGAGGGTGCCTTTAAGGAACTTGTGGATGCTGTTGATGCCCGAGTAAAAATCGAAAAGCAGCTGGAAGAAGTTAAATCCGAAGCTCGTCGTGGTGCTGGCCCGCTTGAGGCCAAGCTTATGGAGGAGCTTAAAGAAGCGTCTAAAGCCGAGGAAGAAGCCAGAAGAAAGTTAGACGATGTTATTTACGATGCCTTAGGATTAAACAATAAGGAGCGTAAGCAGGTTGAAGAGGGACTTAAAGAACTCCGAGAACTCAGGCGTATGAGAACGCAAGCATAATTTCAAGATAAACAGGGCATTTTCATATTATCAAATAAAAATCATTAAACTCATCTTATAAGCAATCCTTTCTGTATCAGCTCAGCCATAAGTTTCTCCACCGCATCATACACCATCTTCTCATTCACCGCACCAGTACACACTAATTTTCCAGAAGCAAATAATAATATAACTACGTCTGGATCATGCATCCTGTAAATAAGACCAGAATAAGGATTATATCTGTACTATAATCGGTATTGCGGTCTCAATTTTAGATAGGGAGGGGGTTTACCTTTTCTTGCCTTAACTCCTATGGTTCTTATTCAGCAATATCTCCACGTCTACTTCTCCTTATTTCTAGGAATAGTTCTATGATTGCTCTGATAGCTACTCCTGTTATGATTGATAGGAAAATGCCTAAAAGTTCGAAAGATTGGAAGGGGACTGCTGGAAGGAAAACGACTCGTGAGGCAAGGTATAGGATAGTAGCCCATGGGGGTGGAAAGTAATCACCGAGTGGAACAGTAGGAGGGCAGCGTTCTTTGAGGTAGTTTATGTGGCCGTGAAGCAAGATTATAAGATTAGTAAAAATATATTGCTCAGGAAAAACCGCGCAGGAGCTGATGAAGCCCCATATAGCACCTAGGATAATCGCCCTCCTCATTTTCTTCCAAGAAATTCTCCTCATATGACTCACCTAAAGCTAATCCACTTATTGCTGGCTATTATCGAGCGACATTCGCTACACCAATCATTCGTATAATAGCCCCATTTGTAAGACATTACGCACCATTCTAACCACCCATTGGGATGATCAGGTGCTCCAAAAAGATGACTGTATTCATGTTGATGGAGATTATCCTCAAAAAACAAAAACTGAGGAGTGACGATTACAGTATCATACATCGCCGCCCCTGCTACTGGCATAGGAATTATACCACCATACTGATACATGCTCTGTCCAGTAAAAGCGATTTTAATATCATTCATGCCTTTGTCAATTTCTCTCCAAGCCTCCCACCATAATTTGACATAATCGTTTTCATCATCGGTTGAATCCCAAGTTCCAATCTCTTTAATTAGGAAGTTTATTCTAAATTCCCTCTCGAATGCGTCATCGCCCAATTCAACTGCTAGTATTATTATAATCTTCCACTCATCTTGGTCCCAAGGGTTCCACCAGTCATCATAATAGTTCATGTATTCTTTATCGGCGGCTGCGTAGACCGAAACTATTCGTTCTTTTGGAAGTGCAACCCACCTAACCGCGTTTCTATACATTTCCAGCAGGGTCTGGTCTCTTACGTTATCGCATGTGATAAAGACGATTCTGCCGCCTGAAGCGGGTTCATATGAAACAACCGTAGCCTCATCCGGACGATCCATTCCGTAACCATAACTAATGCCCCTGGCATTTGACGCCAGCACGGTGGCTCTGGGCGGTAGTTTTGATATTATGTAAACTGCATCGTCTGGCGAGTGCTCGCTGTATAAACCCGTTTCCTGAGTAAACGTATTAAGCTGGGTAATGGAGTAAACCGTATTAATCATATAGCCTTGTGTTATTGGGTGTGCTGTCCTAATTTTAATTCGTTCATAACAATTGTAAACCCATATCTTATCAAGACCGTAAACAGTTGTAACATCCGTTTGTTCAGGTCCAAGAGGTAAGAGCCCCCAGTAAATCAGGAATGAGATTGAACTATCGAGTGCAACTATTCCGCCTCCTTTTTCCCAAAACTCTTTAATTCTCCTTGAAGCCAATAGGCCAGTGCTTGTCGTGGGATTTGGCGAATTATCGATAAGGACAAGCGCATCGTATCCTCCGGTTTCCAGCATGCCGCTGGCGATGTCAGCCTCAGTAAGGGCTTCAAATTGGAGAACTGTTGTAGTCCATAAGGAAATAGCCCCAGCATAATCATTATGTGGCATCCCCGCAAACCATGATTTCCATTGCCAACTTGAAGGCCCTCCATTAAACACTGCTATTTTCGCATCGCAAGAATAATCTTGAGATAAAATATCCATTTTCATAGAAGTATATTTTTGATTTTTATTTTTTCCTACTCCTATTACTTTAATCCAGCCTGTGCCATAAAACTGTTCACCATTTATTAATGATCCAGTAACTTCCAGCTTTACTATCTCCCCTTCATTAACCCAACTGAGCATCTCTTTTACACATGTACTATTGAATTTCACCATACAGTCTAGGATTCCATCTTGATCATGATCGCTAATTCTTGAATAAACATCTTTAACAAACCCATACTTTGGATTGCTTTCAGCCTGGATGATTCCATTTAGCCTTACGGTTGATATGTTAATGTCGTATACACTATGGTCTGCTAAGAGCTCAATATAGGCAGTAATCCATTTACTATTGCTTTTGAAGTTTAGAACATTAGGGTCAAAGTCTATTACGGCAGGGATATTACCGGGTGGAACATACACATCTATTAAGGGAGGTGGTTTGATTATGCCCATTTCTAACGCTTCTTCTTCAAGATGCTCATTATAGAGGTCCAGCATGAAGACTGCTGATTCTAGGGTTTGAGCAGCTCCGAATGAATAAATAGTTCCATTTACATCGACCTCTCCTACGACGACATCTTTGTAAACAGCAAACCTTACTTCACCTTCGCCTCCAGTTATATTTCCCTCATAGACTATGCTAAACTCGTTATCTTTTTCAATAGTATATTTCTTTGAAAACTCGACGTTATATCTATTTTCACCAAGCATTATCCATCCGTAACCCCCCTCGTTTTCAAAAGTTAGATCTACACTTGCTTCTCCTAATATTTTCCAATCTCCCTTTAAACCATATCCCCCGTACTCCGTAATAAATTCGGTTTGATTTTTTGTCGGCAGTGTAAATAAGCTTGGATAAAGAACTAGTACCATAACTAATAATCCGAATATTTTCTTCAATTTTCCTTTTGAAAGAGCCTAAAAATATTTAAGCTTTGCTGTATAAATGCATACATTTGTACAATTTTCCTCAATGTTTTAAGACGATTTAAAAGCACAGGCTCTTCCTAATATTTGCTCTATTGGTAGGAACCTTCATATAATTAATAATCCTTTCTGTATTAGCTCCGCCATAAGCTTCTCTACAGCGTCGTAAACCATCTTCTCGTTAACCGCCCCAGTGCAAACCAGTTTCCCGCTTGCGAACAATAAGATAACTACATCGGGATCATGCATTCTGTATATTAGACCTTTAAATTGAATAGTAAACATAGTCCTTTCTGCCAATAGCATTAAGCAAGTCGATAAAACTT
>JAWCNV010000027.1:0-14659 GCA_038848185.1 Thermoproteota archaeon
AAGCTACTGGAGGAGAAGAACTACTTGCTTTGGCTAGGTAGCAGAGAACTGTTGCTAAAACCCTTTGGACTTTAAGCATTTCATAGTTGCCTGCATCCCTGCGTTCAACGAGGAAAGAACAATAGCGGGCGTAGTAATCAAGGCAATGAGGCACGTTGACAAGGTTATCGTGTGTGACGACGGCTCAACAGACCTAACCGGGGAAATAGCTGAGAAGCTGGGGGCCGAGGTAGTGAAGCACGAGAGAAACCAAGGGTATGGCGCAGCCCTCTCGACACTATTCAAGAAAGCTAGGGAAATGAACGCAGACATCTTGGTCATGGTGGATGCGGATGGGCAGCATAATCCGGACGACATACCTAAACTATTAACACCCATCATTAACGGGGAAGCAGACATAGTTATAGGCTCAAGATTCATAGGCAAGGCCAAGGAGGAAATACCAGGATACAGGAAAGCCGGGATAAAAGTGATAACAGGGATTGCGAAGACAGCATCATACAACAATATTACAGACGCCCAATCAGGATTCAGAGCGTACAACAGGAAAGCGATAGAGCGCATCAGAATAAGCGAGACCGGAATGGGTGCAAGTACCGAGATACTGATTAAAGCGAAGGAGCACGGCTTAAGAATAACTGAAGTGCCTGTCAAAATTAAATACAGTAAAGGCTCGTCTACGCAAAACCCAATATTCCATGGAGTAGACGTTATATTAAGCACCGTGAAATACATGTCTATAAGGCGACCCCTGCTTTTCTACGGTGTACCAGGGTTCATGTCGCTACTAGTAGCTATATTCTTCTGGATATGGACACTACAGATATTTGCTGAAAAAAGGCAAGTTGTGACTAATATAGCGTTAATAGCAATAGCCACTACAATAGTAGGACTAATGCTACTTACGACTGCAGTAATACTGTGGGTGTTAGTATCGATACTCAGAGAGAAAAGATAAGGCTACTTAGAAGGGCTAACTAAATTGCATAAGCTGTGCATATTGTCTCAATATTATCTTCCTGATATAAATGGCGATGTAACCCGTTTACTAAACTCCATTGAATCTCTGAAAAAAGACGGATTTAATATAACCGTTGTAACTGCCTTTCCTCATTACCCTTATGGAAAGATTCCTGAAAAATACTTCGGGAAACTTTTAGCTTTTGAAAATAACGAGGGGTCTTTTATTATAAGAGTTCCTATAATTCCTGTTCCCCATAAAGGACTTAATCATATTTTAAGCTATAGTTCCTATGCATTTTTCTCACTACTAGCTGTCCCTTTTATAGATAAACCGGATGTGGTATGGGCGTTTAGCCAAAAACTTTTTTCTTATTTTGCCGGTATACTCTTTAGACTATTCAAGAAATCTATACTTGTAGTAGATATGACGGATGTATGGCCAGAAGCTATTGTAAATACAGGACACATGAAAAAGGATTCCCTTATTTTTAAGATTGCTGTTTTCTTAACTCGTTTTACTCTTTCAGTAGCCGATTATGTAATTACTCTTTCTGAGGAGATGAAGGCGATGATTTGCAGAAAAGGAGTTCGGCCGGAAAAAGTCTTAATATTGCCAAATTCTGTGGAAATCAATTTGCCAATTTACCTTGAAGCCAGTGGCAGGTCTCCGTTTATGAATGGAAAATTCGCGGTTATTTATTCTGGAAATATAGGGTCAAACTATGATTTTGAGACTCTACTTGAAGCCGCCCTACAATTAAAGGATCATGAAGACATATTATTCATCATCAGGGGAAAAGGAGAGCTTTTAGATACTGTCCGAAAGACTGTCTCTGAGAAAGACCTGAAAAATGTATTTTTAGATGATAGATGGTTAAGTAAGGATGACCTTATCATATACCTGAACCGTGCTGATGCTTTTATACTTCCTATGAAAAAACCGATATTTCAAAACGCCTCCTTCCCAATAAAAGCTCTTGAGTATATGGCGCATGGAAAACCCATAATTTATCTTGGTCATGACTCTCTAGGTCTCCTGCTTAGCTCTACTAATTCCGGATTAGTTGTCGACTATGAAGATGTGAGAGGAATATGTCAAGCGGTCCTCTCGCTTAAAAATAATAAAGAAAAAGCTGAGCTGATGGGGAGAAATGCTAGAGAACTAGCAATCAACATGTTTTCATCAGAAATATTTAGTGAGAAAATAACTGGGATGTTCAAAAAGATGATTCGTCAAAAAGAAAATCCTTTTATAACTCGCCAAATGACTGTCAAATAATGCGTTGGGAATGAAAAAAGTTGTAGTCACGGGTGCATGCGGATTCATCGGAAGCCATCTAGTAAACTATTTGAAACAGAAAGGCTACTATGTTATTGCGGTGGATGTAAAACCACAATCTGAATGCTTCCTAAAGCTTAAGGCTGATGAAGTTTATGAATTGGACCTTAGAAAAAAGTCTTCTTGGAAGACTATTGCTGAGGGTAAGGGAGTAGACTATCTGTATCATCTGGCAGCAAACATGGGTGGGATCGGATACATAACTTCGGTTGGAGCACCGATTATGCGAGACAGCACATTAATGAATATGTGGGCTTTAGAATCCTGCCGTAAATTTGATATAAAACGTATTTTTTACTCTAGTAGTGCATGCGTCTATCCAAACTACAAACAGACGGATTCCCATGTTAAGCCTTTGAAGGAAAGCGACGCCTATCCTGCTGACCCAAACGAGTATTACGGTTGGGAAAAACTATACATGGAGAAAATGATGGAAGCCTATTCAAAAGACTATGGTCTTGATGTCAGAATCGCACGTTTCCACAATGTTTATGGACCCTACGGAACCTACAAGGGGGGAAGAGAAAAAGCTCCAGCAGCAATATGCCGAAAAGTCGCCATGGCTCCAGACGGAGGCACAATAGAAATATGGGGCGATGGAAAACAAACCCGTTCCTTCCTATATATCGATGATTGTCTACGGGGAATAGATATGCTTATGGAATCCAACTACAGCCAACCATTAAACATAGGTTCAGACCGTTTAGTTACAATAGATGAATTAACCCGCATCGTCATAAAAATAAGCGGTAAAAAGCTAGCAATCAAACATGACTTGTCAAAGCCTCAGGGGGTTCGAGGAAGAAACGCTGACCTCACCCTCATAAAAAAAGTTTTAGGCTGGGAGCCTAAAGTAACCTTAGAAGAAGGATTAACAAAAACATACGAATGGATAAAAGAGCAGGTAATGAAAGAAGGTGGCGCAAAATCTGTAAGTCTTCAGTAAGTTATTGCGTGTCCTTATAAATTATAAATCGGATATTGCTGAGCACCGTGACAATCCTACCGCCTAAGCATAAGCTTACTTATCTCTTAGGAGACGACGATTTCTTTCTGTGGGAGTATTATGGCGAGGGGGTCCTCGGCAAAATTCAAGCGTGGATATTTAGGAGCCGTATAAAAGTGCGGGTGGAATTCTTAAGGAAAGCGAACTTTACTTCTAAAATAATTGTCGATGTAGGTTGTGGCCCTATGTTCGTAAGTCATGTCTTGGTTAGTGATGCAACAAGGGAGTACATAGGAATCGACATGATGAATACCAGTAAGTTAAAGAAGTACAGAGATGCTATGAAAAATATAGGTGTAAAAACAATTGAAGCTGTTAGAGCTAGTGCTGAAATGCTTTCCTTCAGAAATGGGGTTTTCGATTTTGCTCTTTCTCTCGATGTGTTTGAACACCTCAAAAAACCGCGAGAAGCTGCAATAGAGATTTACAGAGTGGTTAAAAATGATGGTATGGTTGCGATATCACTTCCATTAGAAAATTTATTTCAAAAGGTATATCGAATAGGCTTCGTTCTAATGAAAATTGCAGGAGATCCCATTCTCAAAAGGTCGAAACATGTCCCTCTTACTAGGACGCCGAGATATCATTATGTTGGCGATATAAGGTCATATAAAGATATGCTCGAGATGCTAAAGGATATTTTAAAACTGTTGCTTACTAGATATACGCCAATGAGTTTTCATAAGTCAATCAATGTAAATGCGATACACCTCTTTCAGAAAGTATGAAACTCTTCAGATCATGCCTTATTTTCCATCCTAGATAGGGGTATAAGCAATAGAAAAGATAGGTTTACCAAACATAATTCTGATAGTTATTGATGCTGTTCGTGCAGAAGGCCTAGGATTTTTTGGAGATAAAGCATCATTTACTCCAACATTGGATAGCTTATCTGAAGACGGAGCTACTTTCTTAAGAGCTTTCTCATGTGCCAATATGACTGATCCATCTCTTACGTCGATCTTAACAGGAGAACATCCCGTTTCTCATGGGATTATCACCCATGGGCAAAGTATAATCCACTATCGTAAGGAATCAAGTATGTTAATTACTCTTCCCCAAATACTGAAAAGCATGGGATACTTAACTTTTGGCATAGATTGGTTGGGCAAATGGTATAGAAAAGGTTTCGATTTTTATAGTGGTTTGATTCAAAAGAGCATAAGCTACCGTTTTATACGGAAAACTCTTCAATATCTTCCTCTTAATCTTAAACGCTTAATGGAAAAAACGACTAGGATTTTATATGCTCCGCTTTACAAAGCACCTTTTCCCACTGCTGACATACATACTAGTTTAGCTTCGTCTATAATAGAAAAGTTTTCTGATAATCCGTTCTTCCTGTTCATCCATTATTGGGATACACATCTACCTTATGTTGAAGAGAAACCTTTTATAGATAGAGCAAGAAGCCACTTACAAAAATGCAATAAGGACTTAACTAGCTTTGAAGAAATAGTTCAAAAAGTTTGCAATCCGTTTTTTAAAAACATATTTATTCAATACGCAAAAAGAGGATTAACTCCTCTTGATTTAATTGCTCGATATTACGGTGCGATATCTTATGTAGATTCTAAGATAGGTGAGTTGATTAAAACTTTACATCAATGTGGAATTTTCAATAAATCAATAATTATAGTAACTTCGGATCATGGAGAAAGTCTTGGAGAACATGGAATATATTTTGATCATGCAGGTTTATATGATGTAACCACGCATATTCCACTCATAATCCGGCGGCATACTTTACCGTCCAGAAAAATCAATGGTTTAGTGCAACATACAGATATTGCTCCAACCATATTAGATATTATTGGAGAGAGTAAAACGCTTATTAATTCCTTCAACGGAAAAAGCCTTCTTCCTCTTATATTTCAGGAGAAAAAGGAACATCGCGATTTCATTGTAGTCTATGAATCTTCTTGGTTATCAGGGGAGCGGGTTGCTTTACGGACGAGCGAGCATAAGTTAATAAAAGATGCCCATGAGCAAAAAGCTTACTGTAGTTTATATAAGCATAAACACTTCCCTTCAATTGAGTTTTACGATTTAAAGGACGATCCTTACGAAACAAAGAATCTTGCAGACAAGTTTCCGGAGCTTGTAAGAAAATATTCACAAAATATTGAACATTATATTTATAGCCAGCGAAGCTCCGTTATGCGGTTAAGAACCATTAGAAAAATAAAGCTTATCAAGTCTAGAGAATTGAAAAACTCTGGATATGAAGACGCGATTTAAAATTCTACTGGTCGGTTCATCGTATAATGTTGGCCTAAATTTTAAATATACGCGTCTGGCCATAAAACTAAAGAACTTAGGGAATGATGTTTGCATAATCTATAATGGAAAGCTTCAACACGACAAATTACTCGCAGAACTCAAGATGGTTGGAATTCCTTGTTATCCATGTAATAGTCTTGATGAAGCATCATTCATTAGAATAATCAAGGGAGCTGAAGAGATTCGGAAAATAATCAGTTTAGAAGGTACCTTTGATTTTATCTTGGGTGGAGGCATAAGAGAGGCACCACGAGTTTTCCTTGCAACGAGAAATAATCATGAAAAGAGTTTTTCACTGGTAGGAAGTCTGCCTCAAGATAGATTAAGTTTATGGTTAGCCTTTATATCATACGAGCTTCTTTGTGACATGAATATTGCATTATGCAATTATACCAAAAACCAACTAATAAAAATCAACGTTTCTCCTAGTAAGACATGTGTAATACCTTTATTCGCGCCTGATCTAGAGTGGTTTGATGAAGCGAAGAATAGAAAATTGGACTTGGAGAAATACGGCTTACAAGATATTACTCGTCCTGTAATTTTTTATGCGGCTAGACAGGATGAGTATAAAGGTTTTGAATACTATTTGAAGGCTGCCTCTAAAGTTTTAGAAAAATCTGACGCAACGTTTATAATTGGCGGTGTAGGGCCTATCACACCTTACCTTAAAAAATTAGCAGAAAAGCTTGGAATAACTAGGAATGTATTTTTTACTGGCTGGATAAGTAGCTACCATATGCCCTATGTATTAAGCAACACAGTTGATATTTGTATTTCTTCATCACTGATAGAACAACTCCCCACATATATCTTGGAATGCATGGCTGCTGGCAAACCTGTAGTTGCTTCAAATGTAGGAGGAGTCTCCGAAGTTGTTCAGGATGGCATAAATGGCTACCTTGTTCCTCCACGCGATTATAAGGAAACCGCTCTCCGCATAATTGATTTACTCAATGATCAGGAAAAAGCCAGAAAAATGGGGCAAACTGGAAGGAAAATGATAGAAGAACAACTGAATATGAGAATTTCCATATCAAGGCTTGTGGAAATGGTGAAGGGAGAGTTAGAATAGAATTAAATTTTAGTGGGTGCTGGCTGTTATGAACCTAAGGAACATAGGGGGGTAAAGATCTTTTTCTCATTGTTTAAACTAGCAGGAGAAAGTGTTAGTTTCATTTTTCTGGTTAGTTTCCTGTTAATGAAAATCTTGAGAGGCGAAGTTGGGTTGCTTTATAAAGGTTTCAGTAAGGTAGATAATTCCGTGAATAAGATTATGATATACTTAAAGGAAGGGCTGGAGCCATGAAGAAAGTCTCTTTGGTGGCGGTAATCTTAGCTTTTGCTATTTCGACTATAACATTGTGGCTACTCGAATCGCCATTAAGGTATGCGTTTTACTTCTTTGAAATTGCTCTTATCCTAGTAATTTTTTACTTATTTGGGACCACTATAAAAATAAAAGTTAAGACCAGAGGATGTATCGCCATCAAACTCGATTATGCTTCATTAGCAATTTCAATGGTACTGTTAGTGCTTACTTTATTCAAAATACACACCGTTCTGACTATGCCTTGCGCTGTGATTGTTTCCCTTTTTCTTCCAGGATATGCTCTTTTGAGATTGTTAAGATTTCACTCATTAAAGAGCAGGATCGAGTGGATTGTATTATCATTTATGCTCAGTATAGGTGTAACATCCATCTCCTTCACAGCCGTATTGCCATTTGCTGCATATAGGACAATACTTCTTTCAGCCATATACGTTGGCATATCTCTTTCTCTTTTAATAAAGAATCGAATCTGCAAATTTAATCGAATACAAGAAGTTTGTTCAGAACATCGCACAGATGAGTATGACCTTGCTGATGTTTCGATTCTACTATGGGGTACCATGTTCTTCGTTTTCGTCATTTCGTACGGTTATCCTCAAATATCTCTTGTACCTTGGGCCGATACAGTCGATCACTTTTCATTATCCAGATTGTTACTTTTGGCTCCAGATGTCTATTCCTCACCTTATCCCTGGTTTCACATAATTTGTGCAACAATATATGAAATGGTAAGCCCCTCTGTCGAAATATTCCAAACAGGCTTGGCATACTTGAGCATAATGGTTTTATTCTCGTTCTATGCTATGGCTAAGGCCTACCTAAGAGATGTTGACAAACATGCTCCAATACTCGCTACAATTTTCTTTTTCGTATTTTCCGGTTTCGGATGGTTTCACTTTCTAAAAGAGAAGTTGCAAGTATCAGATCCTCGTATACAGTTTAGTCTATTGGTCGCGACGAATAATGTGTCTTATTGGGATGTAGGATATGGTCAAGGCACTTGGATCTGGATTTGGTTCAGACCTATAACCTTAGGTATTGCTGGATTATTTGTACTTCTACTTTTTTTAATACGTATGGATACAAATAAAAAAACTTTCTTCGTTTTAAGCTACCTTATAACTCTCTCATTAGCTATGATTCACTTTAGTGAACTGGTTTTTTTCACGGTACTTCTTTTCACGCTCAGCCTCTTTTTATCATCAAAAATTAACACACATTTAAAACTTTCACTTTTTGCAACATTGCTCTCCTTAATGACTTTTCTAATCCTTTTGCCAATTTATAGTTTCATAGGTATAACGATCGAAATTTCGCTTTTCGAATCGCTTGTGCCAATTGCATTCGTTGTTTTATCAATTTTAGTTGACAGGGTGAAACAATATATTCCATATATGCCTTATACTTTAAAAATAAAAAGAGAAACATACGCCTATTATACAGCATTATGTATCTCTATTATTTTGATATCGCTGCTTTTTTACTGGTTTGTCAATAGTGGTAACTTCACCATTTCGATGGTTCGTTCAGTACTCGGTGTTCCTTGGCTATTTTACCCCGTTCTTTTAGGAATATGCGGATTATTAGCAACATTGGCAGTTGTCTACATAATATTGAATTATAGCAAACATCCGATAATGATTTTTGTTTTAATGTTTATCTTAGGCATCTTATTTGGAAGAGCGTTAACATACCTTAATGTTCAATGGTTCTTTACTGGATACTGGGAACGTAGAATCATTCCATTGACATTTTCGGCATCTGCCATCCTTGCCTCTGTTTTGGTTCTTCGTTTTATTAAACAAATAAAGCTGAAACACATCTTTTCTCTATTCATGTTTTCAATTCTTATAATGGCAGGCATAACTTCAACGTTTCTAACCATAGAAATGAGGAAACTAAATGCAGAAAGAAACGTAATTACTTCTACTGAACAAGTCCAAATAACCATGCTGAATAAGCTGGATCCTAAATCTTACATTCTAACCTTCTCGGAACGTTCTTTTAGCATATCAGGATTTGTTCCCTTCGCCTGGAGAATAAACTATTTCAGAAATCATATTTGGTCAGCTAAATCGCCTGAACTGCCACTAAATGCATTATTTTCTACCGGGTACCCGGCTGTAATCTTTCTAAGCCAAGAAGACCTTGTTCAACTGCGTAATACTTTTTATGGAACAAGCTATATTACTCAACATCTTTTAAATGTGCTTCCATTACATACAGTTAGCGAAGCTAAGGCGATGATATACCAAATATCTCCAATTGCGCCGCCGAGTGAAAAAAGCAATATTGTTTTAGTGATACCAGAAATATGTTCTGATCCGCGCTATCTTTATGCTTACGATATTATGTCATTAGCTGGATACAATTATACTGTAGCATATATATGTGATATGGAAACCATATTAAAGGCGAAAACAATCGTGGTTCCAAATGAATACTTTGCTTCAAAAATTTTAGAATTAAAAAGAAAATTAGAATTGCCCTTCGAGAAGCTAATAGTGCTAAACCTAGATGGGAGTTACGGAGAACTAGCTGAAATATATTATCCTAAAATTAATATTGCATTAACATCAGCCACATTCGGTAATGCTACCCTACGAAACCCTTTATACCCACTCCAAATCTCGACAAATTTGACAGGCATTACCTTTACACCTTTCATCCTTGAGACTATTGCATCCAATAACTCACTAGTCTTAGCTGATGATAACGCTTCAAAATTCTGGCACGCTTCTGCCGAGATTTGTGGCAATATAAATTTTACACAACTAACTGACGATTCTGAATTAAGAGCTTTAGGAGAAAACTCCTTGAAGATAGAAATTTCAAATAACACATATGCCCAATGGCAAATTTCATACGAATTCTCTAATACCACGAACTTAGATCTTTATGACTTCATAAGCTTTTATTGGTATGGAAAATCAAACGGAGTCAAATACGGTATCCAGGTGAATACAGACACAGCAGGCAAATATTTCTATTATGAGTTTACTGACAGTTGGCAAGGCTGGAAAAAAGTAATCTTACCCATGCATATACCTGATGGTTCACATAGTCTTTATGGAGTAAACTTTTTCAAGTTCACAAAAGAAGCAAATTGGAGTAATGTGAAAAAAATAGACTTCAAACACTTAGATACGAATCTTAACATAAGTCACATTTTCCACTTAGATCGATTTGCATTTGAAAGAAACATACTTGTAAACTTGAAAGTTGTTGCTGAAGGTGATCTCCAAGCGTTAAATCTGTTAAACTTAAATCAGACTAAATATATTGTTATAGCTCAAGCCAAAATTAATGAAACTATACCAATCCCTAAATACTATTTTCTTGATAAAGTGGTTTCAAAGAAAATCTTTGGAAAAGATGCTGGCAGTTTAACTTTTACACGTTATAACGCAACGTATTCAGAAATTTTCATACAAATTGAAATGCCAGTAAATGCGAATGAATCATGTCCAGTTCAGGCCGCATTTGCAATTTCTCCCTCGTATAAAGCAAGCAAAGCTTCAAACATAAATGGAATATTTGGGACAATAAAATTACCTGTTGAAATAATGGTGATGCAAGTTAAATTAAGAGCCAACCCCATCGCCTACTATGATGATGAGACAGGAGTTCCCTTTGCCTTCGAAGTAACGCGTGATCAAATCAGAGTTGTATATCTAAATTTCTATCCCATAATCGAAAGTTTAGAAAAAGGTTCAAGAGAATTATACCTTACAATCGGAGACATTGTAAAATCAATAATGAGTAATATGTCTTCCTATACCTACAAAAGCGAGCCAATCAATGCAGGTAACACTGCAGCCTTCAGAGAAGCTACTCTTCAAGGAAGTGTGACGATAAACTTCAAGGCGATAATCATGCAAACGGAAAACAAGCTTCTAGCATTTACAGGAGGAAACACTATACACGAAATTGAAAGTAACGCAAAAATATCTCTAGCAAATTTTACGGATGCTGTTATAAAAACCAATCAAATTAAAATTGTTCCAGGATATGGATTTTATATTGGAGCAATAGTGCAGAATGCAACCTTAAGTTTGCAGGGCAACCAACCTAGACTTATATCTTTTCTGACCAATGATTCTATTTTATCTATAAAGGGAAATGCAATTACCATAAGAATAGAAAATGCTACGCTTCTCCTTAGAGAACCCATTATAAAAGTAGAAGGGCAAGCCTCTTTTAGAGATTTATATATTTATCATGTTCGTGGGCAAAGAGTCAAAGTAATGGGAACCGATGCTGAAATCACTGGGCATATAACTTTCACCGGCACTTATGGTGATACCTACACAATAGCCAAAGATTGCGACTTCAGTGGGATTGTAAAGCCATCTGAACCTTTATATAAATACGATGAATGGCGTTTTCTCATTGAAATGTTTCCGTATCTTCTGATAGCGGCGATAAGTTACTTGGTATTTTCATTCTTAAAAATTTTAAGGAGGGATAATTAGCTTGGATAACAAGAAAATAATCTTAATAGGACTTGACGGTTGTGACTTTAGAATATTAAAATCATTAATAAAAAATGAGCATTTGCCTACCTTTTTAGAACTCTTAAAAAATGGGTGTCATGGAACTTTAATATCGACTTTACCGCCGAAGACGGTGCCCTCTTGGACAAGCATATTTACTGGCGTGAATCCCGGCAAACATGGAATAACCGATTGTATCATAAAAGAAAATGGACAATATAAGGTTGCTAATATCAAACATAGGATGGTAGACAGCTTATGGGCAATTCTTAGTAAGCATAATGTAGAACAGATAGTAATTAATGAACCAGTTACATTTCCTCCAGAAAAAATAAAAGGGATAATGCTTACAGGCTTTTCCACTCCGCCACAGAACAGAAATTTTGTTCATCCCATCTCGATGATAAGTGAAATTGATAAAATATCTCACGGCTATCAACCAGAACTGCCACTCGGTTTTGAAAAAATTATAGTTGAAGATAAAAATAAAGGGTTTCAACTTATTTCAGAATTTGCTGAAAAAATTGTAGAGACGACGCGATATCTCAGCAGAAATTACGATTGGCAACTGTTAGCAAGCATTATAACATCAACCGACAGATTGCAACATTTTTACTTAAACGAACCTGTATACATGAGTTCTCACTACAAATTTTTAGACAATTTTCTAAGACAAATAATTAACTATCATAGCGAGGCAAACATAATTATTGTCTCAGACCATGGTTTCGGACCTGTAAAAAAACGTTTTCATGTGAACACATGGCTAAAAGAGCAAAATTTGATTGTTGAAAATCGAAGTTTTATAAGTGCTGTTCTATCCACTTTTGGGATGACATATCCAGAACTCGTTTCTATCTTGATGAAACTAAAACTTTACAATCTCTTAACTAAAATTGTACCAACATCTGTAAAGCGGTCCATTCCTATAGATAGCTATAGTACTCCTCTTCATTTTATTAAAAGTAAAGTTATTTTTCCCTCTACATATGGTGGTTTATTCATAAATAGCCCTGATCTAAAGAATAATGTTCCAGCTCTTGTCAAAGCATTGTCATCTATAACCTTTAACGGAGAAAACCCTATTGAACATATTTACCTTAGAAAGGAAGTATTATGGGGACCTTATGCTCATCGCGGAGCGGACATCTATATAGTGCCAAAATACGGTTATGAGATCTCTCCTAGGCTCGTTCCGTCATATCTATCAACTCCATCTGAGTTTGGAGAAATAAGATCAGGTACCCATAGGCCTGACGGTATATTCATTGCGTATGGTCCAGACATTTGTCAGGGCGTTGAACTTAAAAACCCCCTCTTTACATGGGACATTGCTCCATTAATTCTTCACATGCTAAATCTGCCCATTCCAAACTATATGGATGGAGTTGTTAGAAAAGAGATATTTAAAGAAGGTAGCGAAGCTGCTATTAGTTCTATAAAATTTGAACATAGAACAGAACGAGAACAAGTTAAAACACAGCTAAAAACGCTTAGAAAAGAGTTATTTAAGAATGGCATTTAGAGAGACGTTTAATATTATTAAAGGAATCTCTCGGAGTTCAAGCAAACTTGAATAGCCTGATAGTTTCTATGAAAAGGAATTCATAATTCACTATTTGTGGCATCATAGATGTTATATATCCAAAAACTTTTGAACAATTGGTTTTCCAAAACCTGATCTTTATCTAGAGCTTTCCTCAATATGTGTATCAAACGAAAAATATGTTTTCTCTCCCTAAATTCATATCCTTTATTAACAAGAGAGAATTTGGGCTTTGCAGGAGGAGCGGAACTTCAACAAGTTCTTCTTGCAAGAGAATTAGTATCTGGTGGGTATGAGGTCTCTTTTATAACATATGATCATGGACAACCTGACATAAGTTATGTAGAAGATATTGAGATTATAAAGACTTATCCACGCGAAAAAGTTAACAAAATTAATTCGTTTTCAAAGTTTCGGTATATCTTAAGAGCACTGAATAAGGCAAAAGCAGATCTCTATTTTCATTCGGCAGGGTCATCCGGAATACTGCCGTTTTTTTGTTCCATAAAAAAGAAGAAATTCATTTATCGTGTTCCTCTGGATGAAATAGTTCTAGGCAAAACGGCAAGTCCTATTTTAAAGTTGCTGGAGTACCTTGATATTAAAAAGGCTAATGCTGTAGTTGTGCAAACCGAATTTCAACGAAGAAAGTTATTGGAGAATTTTTCAGTTAAAGGATTGCTTATTAAAAATGCTTTTCCTGTTCCTAAGGCTAAAGCAGAAAAACCCGATCCTCCTACTGTTTTATGGGTCGGGAGGATCGCAAAGATTAAACAGCCTCAAATTTTCATAGAATTGGCAAAGGCCATTCCAAATGCTTCATTTGAAATGATTGGAGGGAAAGTTATGAAAGAACCTCAATTATATGAAAGAATACGAAGTTTCGCTAAGAACCTACCTAACCTTTCTTTTCATGGATTCGTCCCATATAATGAAATTGATAAATACTTTGCGCGAGCTTCAATCTTCGTAAACACTTCATATTTAGAAGGCTTTCCAAATACGTTTATTCAAGCGTGGGCAAGTTATGTTCCAGTCGTCAGCCTTAATGTTGATCCTGACGGAGTTATTCAGAAAGAAAGAATTGGTTTTTGCTCAAAAACCTTCGAGCAACTTGTTACTGATGTCTCTAATTTATTAAGTAATGAAACACTAAGAAAAACTATGGGTAAAAACGCTAGAGAATATGTTGAAAAAGAGCACAATATTAAAAAAAATGTTAAGCTATACTGCAAAATTTTCAATGCCCTTTCATAAAAATCCCAAGCCATCGAGCTTGAAACACCAATACAATCGTCTACTTTGCTACAAGAAAAATTTATTCTAAGAAATATGCTATTAGCATATGTAAAATGAAGATTATAATTCTAGGGTTAGACGGTGCTACTTGGGCCGTGCTTAAACCTCTTTCTGATACCGGTTTTCTCCCAAATATTAAAAGGTTAATTGAACATGGTTGTATGGGTGTTCTAAAGTCAACAATTCCTCCAATGACCTCTCCCGCGTGGCCTTGCTTGGCTACAGGAGTAAACCCCGGAAAAATAGGAGCTTTCAGCACTCTAATGCGTATTAGAGAGGAGGATTTTAGACTGATACCAGTAAATTCCTCTGTTTATAGGGGGAACTCTTTTTGGGACATGTTGTCTCGTAAGGGTTATCGTGTTGCTCTTGTCAAAATTCCTTTCCTTTATCC
>JAWCNV010000028.1:0-14105 GCA_038848185.1 Thermoproteota archaeon
CAAAGCCAGAGATGTTTTAGAAATGTTGAGGGCAAGAGCTTTAATGTTTGGATGGGCCCGTATGGAAATAGTTACGTTTAATGAAGTGAAAAGAAGGGCAGTAATAAGGGTTTTCGACAATTGGGAATGCTCGATTTTTAAGGGCAGTAATGAGCCCCAGAGTCATTTCATCAGAGGGATTTTAGCCGGCTTCTTTAACGCTATTTTTGGAGAAGGATTTTACGCTGCAGAAGTGAAATGTATAGCTAAAGGAGATTCTTACTGCGAGTTTATTTTGGAGAAACTAGGAACCGAGACAGGTTGAAATTCTAATGCATTTTACTTAGTTTAAAAAACACTAATTATATGGTGGGTTTTTCTCTTACAAACATGTTTTAAAGGACGCGTTTTATTTAAATATTGGCTGTTTTATTGAGATAAACAAGATAGTGTTGACGGGCAAGAGGATATCAGTAGTAATCCCAACGTTTAACGAGGAGAAATATGTTCGGAAGCTACTTGCATCGCTGAGCCATCAGACAATACCTAGAGCAGAATATGAGATCATAGTTGTAGACGGGGGGAGTAGGGATAGGACTATGGAAATATGTAGGGGATATGCGGACAAGATAATAATGCAGAGAACGCCTACTGTAGGTGGGGCGAGGAATGATGGGGTGATGAATTCTGAGGCGGACCTGATTTTCACGACTGATGCTGACTGCATAGCCACGCCCAACTTGCTTGAGAAAATAATTCGGGATTTTAATGCTCACCCTGAGGTTGTGATGGTGTACGGGGTAGTAACGCCTATAGAGAGAAGCTTCAAATATACTTTTCTAATCGAGTTGAACAATTTTTTCGTGAGAATCCTATACAGGTTTAAGATCTACCTGAGTGTGGGGTCAAACATAGCGTTCAGGAGAAAATATTTCATGGCAGCTAGAGGCTTTCCAACGGTAGGAGCTGGGGATGATTATGGTCTTCCATTCCGTATGAAGAAGATTGGAAAAATAATGCTTGACGACAGGCTCAGAGTATATTTCTCGATGAGAAGGTATGAGAAATATGGTTTCACCAGAAGCTTTTATGAATGGCTGTATAACGTTTTCCATGAACTGCTTAAAAGAAGGATTCCACCTGAGAAGAGATATCATGGAAAGACTTACTAATTTGAAAAAGCTTATTAGCTTAAAACCTTTTTAATATAGAAACACGATTACGGACCCCGTATGCAAGATGAGCATCGACCTTAAGGAGGCGAGGTGGAGAAGAGAATACAAGGGAGAGGTCTATTATTTCTGTTCAGAGCATTGTCTGAAAGCCTTTGTAGATAATCCTGAGAAATATGTTAAGAAATAGCCTGTATTTTCTAAACGGTAAAATGTGCGATTGTCTAATAATTGCCCTGAATATTTAGAAAGCTTTTTAACTATGCTTTCAGCATAAAATATTGTGCTCCCAGTAGCCTTACCAGAGACGCTCTTCAGCACAACCCAGTTTATTACAGTCTTCTGGGCAACTGACAAGGCTACAAGAATCATTCTTAATAGGTTGAAGAGGAGGAACTATGAGTTCGCAATACGGGGGCTCAGAATCCATCATTGGCTAGTTGGGATAATTGTTGCTGCTCTGGGCTTAATGATGCTTTCAGCTCAAAACCTAGTGATGCTCCTGTATGAAACAGGGCTTATCGGCATCCCTTGGAAACTAAGCTCCAGCACCATAACTATAGGATTCAGGCTTTTCATAGATGATTTGAAAGACTTGAAGAAACAGCTCAAGAACATTACGTTAAGAATAAAAAGATAAATCCAGGACGCATACCTTTAATTTTTGAACCAAATTGAGCGTGGTGCTTGGAGTAGACCTTGGAGCAACCAACGTAAGAATAGCCTTAGCAGATGTAAATGGTAAAATACTTTTGAAAAAGACTGAGAAAACCACGGGGGGAACAGGGTTAGATGTTGTGAAACAAATTATTGAAATGGGAGAAAATGCTCTCAAATCCCTCAATATTACAAAGAACATGCTTAAGGCTATTGGAATAGGCTCAATAGGGCCACTTGACTTGAAGAAGGGACTTGTTGTTAACCCTCCTAATCTCAGGGTAGGCATCATACCTATTGTCGAAGGTCTGGAAAAACATTTCGAGACTAGAGTTAGACTGTTGAATGATTGTGTTGCAGCTGCCCTTGGGGAGAAGAAGTTTGGAGCCGGCCGGGATTTGGAAAATATTGTTTATGTTACTATAAGCACGGGAATAGGCTGTGGAGTCATAGTTGACGGGCATCTCCTGCTTGGAAAGGATGGTAATGCGCATGAAGCTGGTCACACTGTGGTAGATAAGGATGGTCTTCTTGAATGCGGATGCGGCAAGCGGGGACATTGGGAGGCCTATTGTAGTGGGAGAGGCATAGCTAATTACACTAGACTGCTCTTACAAAAGACAGATGCAGAGTCTTTAGATGAGAGCTTGCTCATTAAGTATTGTGGTGGTAATCTTTCTAAAATTACTTCAGAGCTTTTCTTTAAAGCAGTTAAGGATGGTGACGAGTTAGCTATAAAGATCCTCGACAAGATTAATATGTTTAACGCAATCGGTTTCGCCAACATCATAGACATGTATGACCCTGAGCTCATAACAGTCGGTGGATCAGTAGTCCTTTACAACAGTGAACTCATTCTCAAACCAGTAAGGGAACAGGTTTCACAATATGCCATGAACCGGTTACCTGAGATAAAATTAACTCCACTTAGTGAAGACATCGTGCTTTACGGTGCATTGGCTACTGCAATATGTTAGTTCTTAACTAGATCTAACCGGCTGCCCTTCTTAAAATGCTTTTTAACAGGAATCTAAACTTACTGTCAATAAGATACAGAATAGCGAAGTAGATAATAATCCCGGTTAGTATCACAGGCATAAGCGATGTTAAGACGATTATTATCTGCTCGCTTTTAGCTGATTCAGGATACAATAAGAGTAGCACTATGGACATGGCTAGGCCCGAGGTGAGAAACTTAAGTACCCTCCAAACGTTTAACTTGAAACTGATAAGCCTCCTTGAGGTTTTGAGATAGTATAGCATGAGTAACATGTTCACTATCAGCAAACACATGGTTGATGAGAAAGCTATAAGAGTAGGGGCGGCATTCATGTCCTTAAGAACCTTTGCGATTACTGACATAAACATTACATAAATAGCTGAACCTGTGAAGTCGAATAGCGGGATTTTCATTAAATATGATTTAGCAAGATTTCTCCAAGTAGCGTTTAAACCTACATCCGTCTTTTCAACACCCAGTATTATTGCTGAAAAGAAGCCTTTCAACACAGTAATTGCGAAGCATATCGACATTGTTCTCAGAACCCATTGTACTGGAGCATACTCCTCTCTAAACAAGTACAATATTGGCTCTGCAAGAATTATTTGGCCAAGCACCATAGGTATTAAGAATAGTAAAACAAGCTCCAGCGACTCCTCCACATCTCTACCGGATCCGCCTGAAAGTAGTTTCGGGTACAATCCTACGGCCAGTGCTCCGGAGAAGACTATTGCTCCAGCAAACCTGTTGGCAACTCCAAGGTACGCCGCAGGCAACAGAGAGCCTGTTAGCAATGTTAGAATTAAAACATCCTGCGCATTCATTATTCCAGGAGCATTTGAGATTAAAGGTATCCAGCCGTTTCTGAACCATTTCTGAACGTGCTTCAGAGAGAATGCCTTATTGAAATGCTTGGAAAGCTTTAAAGAATAATAAAACGCTTGGATGATTAGAGCAAGATCCACTGAAAGAACTGCTCCGAAGAGCATAAGTCTCAAGTAGCCTACCAGTATTGCTCCAATAACCACTTTAGATATTTCGAAAACAATGCTTGCGTAACCAATTATATGCGGCTCAACCCCGTTACATACTGCTTCAAGGCTTAATGTATGGTGTATTGCCACGATCCATAATATGAATGCGAGGACTGTTAGAAAGTCGACGTTTACGCTTGCCGTGAAAAATGGGGATAGGATTACGAATAGCGTTGCCGAAACCAAGGACACTAGGCTGTTGAAAAATACTCCTGACTTTGCAACTGGGTTTCCCCTTGCCAAGTCTCTTGTAAGCCAGTAGTTTACGATGCCTGAAGGTATTGTGAAGTAGCCGAGTAGGCTTGAGTAGAACTGCCATGCTCCAAATGATTCTTCGCTAAGCCGCCTAGTAACTATTATAGTGAACATCAGCCCTGTTGCGACTGAGATTATTCGAGAGGCGAAATTAACAAGCCCTGAGTACTTCAGCCGGATGTTGCTCACAACAGTTCAAACAATCTGCACACATTTAAAAACCTATTCTAAAAGCTTTTTGGGAGACCTTTTATCAAACCTATTTGCTTTTCAATAGCAGAAAACCGTTTCTAAACCTATTTTCTTAGATATTTCTAAAATGTTTCTCTTAGCCTCTTGGTAGTAGGAGGATTCTGAAAAAAGTATTCTCCTCCACTTATCGTAAAGCTCAGAGTATTTCCTTGAAACAACTTTTGAAACCATGCTCCAAACCATTGGTCTCAAGTTAAGCCTATCAACATAAATATAGTCCACCCCAGTCTCCTTAAACCTCACTAAAAGACTCTCGACATCAGTGTCTGAAATGAAGGGGAGTATGGGTCCGAAGAAAACATATGTCTTTAACCCATTTTCCTTTGCAATCCTAACTGCCTCAAGCCTTTCCTCCGAGCTCGATGTAAAAGGCTCGAAATCCTTTCTTATGTTCTCATCCATCGTAACTATCGTTACCCCCACTTCGTTAGAACTGTTCCTCTTCAAAACATCCATGTCCCTCGTAACTAGGTTAGACTTAGTTTGAATAATAACGGGGAAACCTTTACTAATGAGGATTTCAAGTATTTTTCTCGTTAACCCGTATTTCTTTTCAACCGGTTGATACGGATCGGTGAGGGAACTCATGTATACTTTTCCAACCCGCCTCCTTACTACTTCTCTCTCAAGAACGTCAACGGCGTTAACCTTAATATCTAAGAACTCCCCCCATTCCTCTAGCCTTCTTCTAAATCTAAATGTGATCCCAGCAGCATAACAGTAGCGGCATCCATGCTGGCAACCCACATACGGGTTTACACAGTAGTCAGCTATCGCGCTCTTGTTCAACAGGGATTTGCAGCTTACCTCTCTAGTTTTCACAGCCTCTTCAAGCCCCTAAACCTTCAGGCTTTTTATAAATATTGTAACTGTTTTATCAATCTATATCATCTTCTAAGAAATCTGGGTCAAGGAACCTGCTTGCAAGCAAGTCTAATCCCAGACCTCTGATTAACGTAAACAACACAGGCATTCTTTTCATTACGCTGAAAATCTTTCTAACCCGGAGACCCTTTCTCAACGCCGCTTCAATAGCGGTCCTCCACCTTAAATCGTATTTCTCAGCCAAGAAGCTCTCGTTGAAAACGTTTTCCTTAAGCGCAGCTACGCATGCATCTCCAGCGATTTTGCTGCAAACCCTGCTGTAGACGAGTCCTCCCAGCGAGAAGGGTTTAACTTGACACGCAGCGTCTCCCACTAAGATAACATTGTCAGCAACAGTTTTATCCATGATCCCAAACCTTATCGAGTCTCCGACGAACTTAGTTTTCTCAGCATCCATATTTAACTTTCTGAGAAGCAGCCTTATCCTTGGCAGAGGATCTCCTTGAGTTAGAAGCCCGATTCTAGCCTTGCTCCTGCTTAAGGGCACGATCCAAGCGAAAGCATCCTTTGAAAACTCTGGGTCAAACATCAACTCTACAATATCCTGTTCGAAGACCCCGTTAGCCACGCATTGGAGTCCAAATAGAAGGTTCTTAGGCTGCTTTAATCCGGTTAGTCTTGCAACAATAGAGTTCGGCCCATCTGCTCCTACGAGTATTCTACCAGAGTAATGGTTCCCCATACTTGTGACTATGCTTCCCCCCTTTAGGCGTACTACCCGCTCACCCAGCCTTATTTCAACACCTTCCTCAACCGCCTTTTCTGCAAGATGCTTATCGTAGCCCTTTCTATCTATTACGAGCATCCTCCTTTTAGAAGAAACTTCAAAACTTTTCCCCCGGAAACAGAACCTTGCTGTCTTAACCGTGTTTAAAACAAGATGTTGGGGAACCTCGCCTATCCTCCAACTTACAAGTCCTGTACATTGCTCTGGGCTACCGACCTCACTATGTTCCTCAAGAACTACTGTTCTGAAACCGTTTTTAGAAATAGTCGACCCTGTTAATAGGCCTGAGGGACCTCCTCCAACTATCAGACTGTCACAGTCAAGTCTCATGAAGAGTATCCGCTTAATCCTTAGTTTTCTTATTTTCAGAGGTTTCTCCACTTGGAGGTGGTGGCGGCGGTGTCTCAGGCTGTTTCTCAATCTCCTCTATGGGTTGCGGCGGCGGTGTTGTAGCAAGAGTATAGCCTATCCAACCCATTATGAAAAGCACGAAACACACTGCAGCGAAGGCGGTCAACTTAAGAATTATTTCCCACCATGCGGAAAAGAACACTAGCCAAAGGTATATCAGGATTCCGGCTATTGAGCCCAGGAACAGTAGCAAACCTAAAGCCTGATCCTTATTCATGGATGTAAAAGGCATCCTCATACACTATATAAATTTTATCGCTTCTATGCATTTTCGGAAAACACGCTGGTAAGCTCTTACTCTTCTGTGACAAGCCCTTTATCCTTGAGCCTTTTCAAAACAGCATCCAGCTCCCATAGGTGACAAGGGGTAGCCCGCCATATTTTTGAAACAGGCATACGCTTACCCTCCCTCAAAACCTCGTAAACCTTTTGCTCAAGATCATCAAGATCAGCCTTCTCAAGCAGGTATTCATGAGGCCCTAAGATAACCCATTCGTCAACCATTCCGGGTTAGGTAAGTACAGCAGCAGTATATTGGTTTTATGCTGGAGCAGTCATAATCTCACGGAATAGCTTAAATACATGAGCGTTTAAAACGCCTACCAAATGCCGGGGAAAGTTGTTTCAACATACTCAGGCGGCTTGGACTCAACCCTCATAACGATACTGCTTAAAGAAAAGTATGGTTATGATGAGATAATTCCTGTTCTAGCTGATGTTGGTCAGGGAGAGGAGGAGATCAGGATTGCTTATGAAAGAGCTGAGAAGCTGGGCTTGAAAATACGTTTCATAGATGCTAAACACGAGTTCGCCACGGAATACATATTCAGGTGTGTCAAGGCGAATGGAAGCTACGAGGGTTACCCGGTTGGAACCTCCATGACTAGAGTTCTAATCGCTTCAAAGGCTGCTGAAATAGCCAAGAAAGAGGGGGCTGAGGCTGTTGCACACGGTTGCACTGGAAAAGGTAATGACCAGTTCAGGATGGAGGTTGCAGTAAAATACGTTGCCCCTGAGCTGAAGGTGATAGCCCCCGTTAGAGAGCTTAATCTTTCAAGGTTTGAGGAGGAGGAGCTTCTGAGAAAATACGGTGTGGAACCTAAGAAGCCGAAGGGGAAGCTTGGCGGAGACGTGAACATGTGGTCCCACTCAATAGGAAGTGGCCAAGTTGAGGATCTTTACACGCAGTATCCTGAGGACTATATTTGGGCAGTTCACCCTGAGAAGGCTCCTGACACCCCTCAGAAGATTCAAATCACCTATGATAAAGGTGTCCCTGTTGAAGTAGATGGAGTAAAGGATCCTGTTGAAATCATATTCTACTTGAACAGGGTTGGCGGGCAGCACGGTGTTGGAAGAATAGACATTATTGAAGACGGTATTCTCGGTCTTAAATCTAGAGAACTCTATGAGGCTCCTGCCGCCACAATACTTCTCTCAACGCACGCGAATCTTGAGCAGCTGACGCTTACTAAGGAGCAGCTTAAGGTTAAGAGGGAGATAGATAAGATTTGGGCTGAAATTGTCTACCACGGGATGTGGCTTCATCCTCTTAGAAGAGACCTAGATGCGTTTATAGACTCGACGCAAAGATATGTTTCAGGCAGGCTTGACGTGAAGCTTTACAAGGGTAACGTGGAGGTTGTTGGTAGAGAGTCTAAAAAGGGGCTTTTCTCACCTGAACTCAGGTCTGTTAAGAAAGCGGGTTTCGACCAGAGGGATGCTACGGGAGCAGTTAAGCTCTACGCACTACCATACCAGCTTTACGGTAAGAGGGAGACACCTGAGTAAGCCACCTTACTACATTTCTTTTTTATAGCTTAATAAAAAGGGCCTATTAGCTCGCCTTCCCATTAGGAACAAGCTTTTTCTTAGGGAAACTGTTTTAGGGAGGCATATAGAGTAGTTAGAGCAGCATGGCTGAGGGAACAATCATAGTATACTCTAAGCACTGGCTTGCAGTATTCCTGCTCATCGGATTCATCGCTGCAGGACTAATAGCGTCATCCTTCATTCTCTACTCAGCATTAACAGAGCTCTCCGACAAGGTGGGTGGCATGGAGCTTGCAGTAAAACGGTTAAGCGATGATGTTAACAGAATTAAGGATCTTCATCTAAGTCCAAGCCTAGCCTATTTCAACGTAAACTTCACAGAGATATATGAGAAAACGATAAGAGGGGTAGTGATGATAACCGGCTTGACCCAAGGTCTTTTAACCGATGAAGTTGGCCTAGGCTCAGGCTTCACAGTAAAATACGATTCCTCATACTACATTATAACTAACTATCATGTTGTGAAGGATGCACGCGACTTAGTTGTCACCTTCTTCAACGGGGAGAGCTATCCTGCTGGTGTAGTAGGTGTAGACCCCTACAGCGACTTAGCTGTGGTGAATTGCACAGCTCCCGCTAGGCTTTACACCCCTCTTAACGTAACGTTTAGCAGCACCTTGAGAGTAGGAGACCTAGTCATAGCCATAGGGAATCCGTTCGGCCTAGCTGGAACAATGACTACAGGAGTCATAAGCCAGCTCGGCAGGACGATAACAAGCGAGTTCACCGGGGGGTATGCCATAGCCAACGTAATTCAGACGAGTGCACCGATAAACCCTGGTAATTCTGGCGGACCACTGCTAAACGCGAGAGGCGAGGTTGTCGGGATGAATACAGCCATAGTTAGTGAGAGTCAAGGTGTCGGCTTTGCTGTTCCCTCAAACACAATCTTAAGAGAACTATCCTACTTGATAGAAACTGGTGCCTACGATATGCATCCGTGGCTCGGATTAAAAGGTGTCAACTTGGACTATTATATTGCTAAGGCGGCTGGCCTGAATATAACCTACGGATGGCTTATTCAAGAAGTCATGCCTGAAGGACCCTCAGATAAGGCGGGCTTAAAAGGAGGAACCAGCACAGTAACGGTTCAGGGAAGAGAGATAAAGATTGGCGGAGACCTGATAATCTCTGTAGAGGGATACCCTGTTAAAAGCAATGATGATATTGCTAGAATACTGGAAGAATACACCTACCCCGGCAAAGCTGTGAATGTAACTATAGTTAGAAATAATCAGCTAATGGTAATTCAAGTAACGCTTGGTAAGAGACCCCCGCCTTCTTAATCTTTAACCTACTCTATTGTTTTGCTCCACATCTCTCTTGAGAGCTTACCGTCATACTTCATTAGCCTGAGTTTTTCCTTGGCCTCTTTCCGCCGAGCGTTGTGTTTCTCCAGAAAACTATTAACCTTCTCTATGAGGATTTCTTTAAGGTCGCCGCTCAGCATTCTTCCTGAGGAATAGTCTTCCCGAATCTTCTCGAGCCGCCCATCATCCTCCTCGAAGAAGAAGTGGAGCCACTGGTAGGAAACATCTATGTCAGGGTTACCTCCGAGCCTCCTATGTTCCTCGACAGTAGGCTGTCCCCCTGAGAAGGCTTGGAATATTTTCTTTCTAACACTCTTCTTATCCTCGTTCAAGTAGATAGCGCTCTCCGGCTGTGAGGCACTCATCTTACCTGCCGGGCCTGTTAAGGGAGGCAGGAATTTACTGTGGATCGCAGCAGTTTTATAGTATCCGAAGCCCTCAGCAATATCCCTCTGAATCCTCCAGTAAGGGTCTTGATCTATCGCCGCAGGTATCAGACACCTCTTCTTCTCGAAGAAAGTTACACATATCTGGAAGGCGGGGTAGAAGATCATGCCGATGTTGGTCTGCATATCGAAGCCGAAGACAGCTCTAACCCAGCTGAAATTTATCTTCTTAGCAATCTTAAGAGTCATTGGATACATGTTCCTAACGTACTCTATATCTTGGAATATGAAGGTCTTATCAGGGTCGAACCCTACTGCAGCAATATCCAGCGCATTCTCGTAGGACCATTTTCTGACATCCTCCATCGTTAGGTTCCTACTCTCCTCAAGAAACTTCTCGTCATCCGTCAACTCAATGTAAACGTTGCACTTGAACCTGTCTTGAAGCCATTTAGTGAAGTAAAACGAAATTACGTGCCCCAATGTCATAGGCCCGCTTGGACCTCTACCAGTATAGAGGAAGAAACCTTTTCCAGCCTCATGATCATCCAAAACCTTGTCCAGATCCCTGTGGGAGAAGAATATTCCTCTCCTTAGGAGGAGGTGGTTCTCGCCGGCAAGCCTAACAAGCCTATCCCTAAGCTCGGAAGTAAGGGGTTCTGTTCCAAATTCCCTTATGAGCCTCTCGTAGTCCACTACTCCCTCAACGGTCCACGGGGTTACTTTGAAGCCTTCGTCTTCCGGAGATCCCATCACACAGAGGCAGGCCGGCTAGATTTTATTTAAACCTTTAGAGCCGATTATTGGAATTGCCGCCTAGTTAAACTAACATCTATCACCCTGTGATACGTGTTAGCGAAGCCTAGAAAAAGATCATCCTGTGTACCTATATCTTTACACATCTTTTCCCATTCTAAACGTTATCCTTTCATTAATTAAAACCAAGTTACGGAAGATGCGACAAGGCAATAGATACTTTTAATAACTCAGTATCTTCTTTAAGCTCATGAATGTTGGATCAAAATCATTTTCAGGAAAGCGGTCCTATACGGATTCCGAGTTCTATAATCCTTCTGAGGCTTTGAAGCAATGTAGACCTATAAAAATCCTTTTTAATGCTTCATTGCAACAGGCAATGAGGTTTAAAAGCGTAATCAGTATCATGGTTTTAACAATTCTATTAACTCAATATTTCAGCTTCACAGGTACATCACAATCCGGTCAGATTGTCTTATCTTATGACTTTAATACGCGTAGAGGTGAGACCAATAGATGGGTGGATGTTAATGGCGATAGTAACTATGACTACCGTGTAGACATTAACAACTGGAATATCAGAAGTGCTAGTGGCGGAATCACTATGACGTTCGACCCAAGTACTATTACACTCTCAGTAACAGCCAACATCCAGAACGCTCAGCCAGTCACATGGGTTAACGGTTATCCGGAGATTTATTTTGGTAGAAAGCCGTGGGACACACAATATGCCAATGGCCTCGGAGTTGATTTTCCATTAAAAGTAGCAGACCTTGCCTCTAGGTCTCTACCAGTATCATTCTCCATTGATATTCAGAGCCTGCATCCACCTATGAGCTTCAACATGGCCGCAGACGCGTGGATAGTAAGGCAAAGCGTAGCGAATAGCCCTAGTAAAGCACCTTCGCAGGGAGATGTTGAGCTCATGGTCTGGGTCTTCAGCCAGAATCTTGGTCCCGCGGGAAGCAAGGTTGGCGAGGAGAGTATAGGCGGCAGGGCTTGGGAAGTCTGGAGAATGGAAAGCGTCTCGTGGGGAGGCTGGCAGTATATAGCTTTTGTACCTAAAGGATGGAGTCTTACAAAGGGTTCTATAAGCTACGATATAGCTGAATTCGTCAGGGCAACAGCTAGGTACACTACCTTCGACATATCTAATCACTACCTGCTCAACTGGGAGATAGGGACAGAGTGGGGAGCGATGAACTCTGACGGTATCGCGCAGTTTCAGTGGACCATATCAGGCTTCAGAGTTAACACGACCTTGGTTTCACCGTCACCAGCATATGATTTTGAAACAGGAAAAGAAAATTGGAATGGTTGGGATGCTATAACCTCTGTCACACAGACTACTACAGATGCTAAGATCGGTGTTGGAAGTCTGAAATGCTACTTTAATCAATCTATTAACGAGGATGGAAAAATATCTGTAACATTCAGCTCTCTTAAGAATCTTAGCGGCATGAGGCTTTCAGCATGGGTTAAGGTTCCTACTCGAGACTTCATGATTAAAATCTTCGCACAGGATGAAGATTGGACGTGGCTCGACGCAGGAGGAGTAGATGCTCCACCACCCAATATGTGGGCCCAAGTAACATGGGATCTTCCAAAGTCAACAGTCGACGGTTTCGACCCAACTAAAATCAAGAGGGTTGGAGTAATGTTCGGAAGATGGGGCAAGCCGAAGTGGAATGGCTACGTTTATATGGATGCTTTCGGCTGGCAGCCTATCCCACCGCCTACAGATACCCCTCTTACGCTTCCCTCAGGAATGTTCAGAGGCATCAATATTGGTAATGCTTTGGAGGCGCCCTATGAAGGCGGATGGGGGGTCGTGATCAAGGATGAATACTTCCGAATAATAAAAGAGGCAGGATTTGACACCGTAAGGATACCAATAAGATGGTCTGCCCACGCGTCGCAAAACCCACCTTACACTATTGATGAAAACTTCTTCAAGAGGGTTGACCATGTTGTTAACAAAGCTCTTGAACAGGGCTTAACCACAATAATAAACATTCATCATTACGAGGAGATAGTACAGAACCCCGATAAGCATAGCGGCCGATTCCTAGCACTCTGGAGGCAAATAGCAGAAAGATATAAAAACTATTCTGAGAGACTTTATTTTGAGCTTTTAAATGAACCTTGTTTACAACTGACAAGCGATATTTGGAACCAGTTTGTCAAGGATGCTTTGAACGTTATAAGGACTACAAACCCGACTAGGAAGGTTATAATAGGGCCAACGAACTGGAATAGCGTATACCATTTAAAATACCTAGAAGTACCTGATGACCCGAATATTATAGTGACTTTCCACTTCTACACTCCCTTTGAATTCACTCACCAAGGCGCGGAGTGGGTGGATCAACCTCCAACACTAGGTAGAATGTGGAGTGGTACTGACGTTGAAAAGAACCAGATTATGAATGAACTGAACATAGCTTTCGAATGGGCCGCTCAACGTAATCTCCCGCTTCTCATGGGAGAATTTGGAGCATACTCGAAGGCGGATATGGATTCAAGAGCAAGATGGACCTCGTTCGTGGCAAGGGAAGCAGAGAAAAGAGGAATAGCATGGTGCTACTGGGAGTTCTGCTCCGGATTCGGAGCCTATGACCCTGTTAAAAACGAGTGGAGAGAACCACTCCTTAATGCCTTAATTCCAGAACAGCCTAAATTAGCCTCGGTTGCGAGTATAAATCTTTCTAAAAATCTGATAAGGCCTTGGGAGAACATAACGATAACCGGCAGGGTTAGTCCTGCTAGAATTACAAGCGTCATTATTAAAGCATCTACTGACCAAGTTAAATGGATGAATATAGCTCAAGTGAACTCAGCTAATGATGGCACATACTCGTACACTTGGACGCCAAATGATACCGAAGTGACCTACTACTTGCACTCCTCCACGCCTGCATCAGCCGGATACGTAGCTGCAGAAAGCAGTGTAGTAAGCCTTAGCGTCACCATGGTGCCAGACGCTCTTCAACAGTCCTTTCTAAATATTACTCTTCCAACTGGAGAAAAATGCGGCATTAAGGCTTGTTCAACATCAACCTTTTTAAATGTAGGTATAGATACTTCAGAACATAAGATAATTGCTACAGTATCTGGATCAGATGGAACAACTGGTATAACTGCAATCTTCCTCCCGAAGAAGCTACTAGACACGTATGGAGTCACCACAGGCGACATACTTCTAACTGTAGACGGTGTGGAAACAATCCCTTATGCGATTACGTCACCCGCAGGATGTGTCATCATCATAACATATTTTCATAGTGGCCATACATTCACAGTTTATTATGCGACTTACCAGCTTATGTTGAACGTTAAAGACTATGCTGGCAACCCGTTGGCTAATGCAACAGTCAAACTGGCGGGGCCAGTCACAAGGATAACAAATACTAATGAATCGGGGATTGCCTTATTTACTAAAATTATT
>JAWCNV010000029.1:0-10561 GCA_038848185.1 Thermoproteota archaeon
CTCAGCAGAATTCTTGAGGCTGAAAAACCTGTTGTATATGGAGATGATGTATAGAGCAACACCTATTGCAATAACCACGCAGATAAGTATCAACGCGATTAACACAATATCCATGTTTAAAAAAGCCTTAACGGAACTATGCTTTTAAACTTTTACAGGGTTTTCTCGAAAACGTTTTGGGCCCAGGCTAGTAGGCTCATCCTTCTCAATCCGCGTTTCAACAAGCCTGAGGAGGATGCTTTTACCCCGCAACGCTTCTGGAATGCTGCTTCAACCTCCCTACGGGTTTCATGCCCAATCCCCATAGTCGAGGCGACTTGTGCATTCCTCGAAGCGTTGAGGCCTGTCTCAGGAGTTTCCTCCTTGAACAGGAGCCTGGTCTACCCTGTTTAAGCATAATCTGAGAAAGTATTAAGGATTACGTTGCTAAAAATAAGAATGCTTTTAACGGTTTTCTCCGTCGATGCTTGTTGAACTCTCCTTCCGCCTACCTAACACTTTAAGAGAGACATAGAGGACTACTGTGAAAGCAATTAGGAGGCTGATTGAGATTATCCTTGCGGCTTCAATACCTACGCCTATTCTAGGCAGAGACACCTGGATCATCGGTGTTGCGAAAATGATTAAGACCGAGATGAAGAGCAGTATCTCCCTCGTGTGCGGTATTACTATTTTACCGCCTTGACCTGAAAGCATGTATGCAACTATGCCTGATAAGGCTAGTGTAAGAGAAGCTAGAACAGGGACTGTTGAAGCCCAGCCCCTAGTTAGCATTTGAGCCGTCAGAAGTATTGACAGTATGAAGCTTGAGGTGAAGCACCTTACACCTATGCTTCTCATGCGTTGACTAGTATCCATATCCTTGAGAATCATGGGGGTAACAGATCCTGCAAAAACCAGGAGGGAGTTCAACAGGTTTATTCCTGTTCTAAGGAAACCTGAAACCTCGACTAGAGACGGAAGTAGCGTGAACACTGTGAACATTACGATTCCCATTAGGACAAGCAGGTTTCCAAGCGAATAGACTGCTTCCTTTCTCTGCAAGCTCGATGCCACATTGGGTAGTGCTTTTTTAAATGTTTTCCCTCAAAACCTTAACGCCCAGCATGAGGTAAGCAGTATGGCCGATCATCAGAGATTCCGGTCTAACTCTTCCTTCAAACGGCCTTATTCTCCTGAGCATTATCTCCGCAGTCTCCAGATGCACCAAGCCAGAGTCCTGCATTGCACGATACGTTTTCTCCAGCTGGTTCATGGTTGGCACCACTACGCATATTCTTGCGGAGGGCTTAAGGAAGCCTGCAACATTCCCCAAGGCATCCCAAGGGTCTGGAAGATCTATTAAAGCAGCGTCGAAAAACTCGTTGAAAACAGCTGTTTTAACATCTCCAAGCACTAGTTCAACGTGTTCTGCGAGCCCAACCCTCTCAAGGTTTCTGCGGGCAATACTCACGGATTCCTCGTTAACATCATATGAGAAGACTCTCCCATCCGGCTTAACTAGGTTAGCCATCACCATCGCGGCTGCTCCGCTTCCAGTACCCGCATCCAAAACCCTGAAGCCGGGAGATATTCCGAGGCTCAAAACCAAGTATCCAACATCCTTAGGATACATTACTTGCGTCCTCCTAGCCAGCTTAGGAATATAGTCTACGACACATGGTTTCAGTGCGAGAACCTCTTCGCCAGCATGGGTTTTCACAACTAGCCCAGGCTGCCTACCAACCATGCTGCTAACCAGAATATAGCCCCTGTGAGTATGAATTCTGTCTCCCTGTATCTTCACAACACGCTTCTTACCTTTGGAGTCGATGAGTAGAACATCATCCCCCTCTTTAAAGGCATCGTTCAACCTTCGGCTCAAACCTGTTTATCAAGGGTAGTGAATTCCTTATATCTTCTTCCTTGGCTCCGAAGCTTATCCTAACATGGTTTTCACCTGAGGGGCCGAAGCCTTGGCCCGGGGCCAATACCACGCCCGTCTCCCTGGCAAGCTCAAGGCAGAAGTCGAATGATTTGAACGGTATGGAGGGGAATACGTATAGGGAGCCCTGCGGCTCATATATCTTAAACAGGTCAGTCCTTCTGAAGCCCTGTGTAAACGTCTTTAAGCGTTTCTCAATGTTCAGCCTAACGTAGCGGGATATCTCGCTGATGAGGGGGAGTGTTTTCAGAACAGCGCGTTGCCCTACGGCGTTTGAAGTTAGCGAGGTGGCGTACCTCACCATGCTAGCACTGGTGACGATTTCCTGCTCGGAAGCTAGGAAGCCTACTCTTAAACCGGTTACACCCATGTTTTTCGAGAAGCTCCCTATGAGGATGGTTTTCTCAAGCCGGGTGTCGAAGCTTCCTGGGCTGGCCGGCTTATCTCCGCCGAAGAATATCTCGAAATAGGTTTCGTCTGAAACTATTATAGCGTTTTTCTCACACGCATATTCCACAAGCCGCTCCATGTCTCTCCGGGGAATTATGTTTCCAGTCGGGTTGTTAGGTGAGCAAACCAGTATTATTTCACGACCGTTGCCCCCGCTTCTTCCGGAAAACTGCTCAGCAACCTCTGAATCCTGACTATAGTATTCAACCCTCGCGTTGTCGAAAAGGTTTACAGCTAAAAGGTGTTGCGGGTAAGTTGGATCAGGCAGAATAATCCTGTCCCCGGCGTCGAGAATACTCATCAAAGCTATTAGGAATGCTTCTGACGCTCCTGCGGTTACCAGAATGTTTTCACCTTTAACTTCGAGACCCCTGCTGTCCCTCAAGTATTCAGCTATGCTGGCTCTGAGCTCGCTTAATCCTTCAACAGGCGGATAGGTTAAACTGTTTTCCTCAGAGGCTTTTCTAACAGCATCCTTAACTAAAGGATGAGGCTCTATGAAAATATCTCCGACACTGAGATTCATTATAGCGCCTCCCCTAGACCTAGCTTCCTTCAGTATCCTCCTGTGAGGAGGCTCTGTGAGCCTACTGATTCTAGCAGCAGCCTTCAACCCGAGGGTTCTCCGAGTAAACCCTTCCTTTTTAAACATTAGCTTGATTCTCTGGGGAAAATTCTTTTAGCGATTGTTTTAATCGAGGCTGATTGAAGGCATGTAGCGTATTTCGCAATGTTTACCAGGAATAATGCTACGAATCGATTCACGTAGCCCGCCTATTTCTCTGCGGGGTAGACCCATATCCTTAATGATCTTCTCGGCGAGTTTAGCAGCCTCCTTATCCTTGTCCCTGTCTCCCGGCGCGATAAGCACGTACCTCCTGCATTTCCCCCTAACTTTTCTTAAAGCCCCGTAGACCAATTCCCCATCATCAGTGACGCCGACCCATAGCTTGAGCTCCACATCTCTTATGAAGTTCTTCTCCCCATTTATCGTGAATGCTCCTTTAGGAAGATACTGTCCGGGAGGAGCCTGCTTGCTCAACTGGCTTCCCCTAACCCAGTAAACATCTAGGGAGGCATACTTGCTCTCCCATGCTTTAGTTGTGTAGCATGCTGCCATCAGCGCAGCCTCCTCCAATTCCTCTTCTGAGGGGGTTTCAACGTTGCAGATGGTTACGAAGGGGGCTCCCGTGAAGTCAGCGTGAAGAACTATGCTTTTATCGTTAACATGCTTCTTAATCAGAAGCTCGTTAGTACCAGCATCCTTGCCTGCTAGAATCAGGTTTCCGTTAACAGACGTGTTCCACCGGAACTTCTCGTACCATTTTCTCTCAACTCTCTTCCTCTCAGGAATCATCTTCTCCTTTTGGAGAGAAGCCTTCTTCTCAAGGAGAAGAATCCTGCTTTCGATCTCGGAGAGATGCTTCTCTATTTTCTTAGCTTCCTCAAACATGATGGAGGCGTTCGACGCTGCTGAAGCATCCATTTTCAGAGTGAATTCTAAATCTTTAAACAATGCTTTAACACTTCTCTTACTGTAGTCTACTTCGAGAATTTTCATGCCGCCTGAAAACTCCTTACCCTTCTTAACAGAGTCTAAGAGAGATTGGAACTCCGTAAGGTTATCCATAATCGTCCGGGCCCTAATCCTAAGCGTCTCTAGCTCTGAAACAAGGTTCTCCTTAACCCTTAGAAGCCTATTTAATTCTGTTGACGACCTATCCTCTTTACCTTGTGCTTCAAACCCTGTTGCAGAATAGTAGGCGTCTAATGCTTCTGAAAGACTGTTGAACTCTCTCTGCTTCAAGCCCTCCAGCGAGAGAAGCCTTATGCCGGAAACATCCACAGGAGAATCGTCTGAATAATATGTTCTCGGACTTGGGTTTTCCTCAGCCTCCCTGATAAGCATCCTAGCGGTCTCCATTATAAGCGGAAGATTCTCTCCAACGTTCGAATCAGGATCCAGCCCGCTTCGCCTACATATCTCACTCATGATTTTCGAACCTAAGCCAAGCCTGCCAGCTATGAACCTGCTAAGCTTCTCAGAGGAGAAGTCTTCAAGCGTTTCGAACCCTCCCCTAGGGTCAACGATGTTGGATGGCGGGAAAACGTATTTCTCACCCTCCCTGATCGACCTGGCTCCTGTTTCAACTCTTTGAGACGTGAAAAGTATGCTTCCATCCTCGGAGACAAGAACGAGGACGCCGCGTTTCAAACCTTCTACGATAAGCCTAGCGTTAAAGCCTCCTCTGGAGAGGCTCATAACCATTATCCTGTCGAAATCATGCTGCTTAACGTCTTCAACCCTCAGGTTGCATAGGCTTTTTCTAAGCCGGGTTAAGCCTTGGCCCGGGGCGCTTGGAACAGGGTAATCGTAGCCGGTTAGGAACAGGGCTTCACCAGGCACGACTATGAGTTTCTTAACCGTCCCGCCCATCCTGAATTTCATCAGGTAGTAGCCGTATGCAGGGTGGTGGTACACGTTGTCAACCCAGGCGCCGTTAAGCTCGTTGTAAAGCTCTTTAGCCAGAATAAGGTAGTCGAAGCTGGAAAGACTTATCTTAGGGGTTTTCAACCTCAGGATGGATGAGCAAGTCAAGATTTAAACCTGAAACCCAGATGTACTGGATTAGAGTAGCTCTTGGAGCATTGATAGGGGCGCTACACGCTTTCTTCTGGAGGCCCCCTTTATCCATCATAACCTCTTTTTCAACCGTGGTTAGCATATATCTTTTAACATACTATTTTTTCAGAAAGATCTATGAGGGGAAGCTGGAGGATGAGAAGGCTTCTTGGAAAGAGGGGATTGGAAGCTTCTTCGTAGCCTGGCTTTTCACCTGGTTTCTACTTTACAACACTCTTTTTCCCCCGGCTTAGTTTCCTCAAGAAGTCGACCCAGGCGGCGAAATAACCTTCCTCCTCCCGGCTTAAATAGTGTGTTTCAACAGTCTCCATGATGCTTTTTAAACGGGCGTCCAAGTCTTCCGCAGACCCCTCTATCACGCTGCTTTCAACAGGCTTACGCATAGCGTCAAGTATACCCTGCAGGCCCCTCAGGTACCCAGCCTCATAATCCCCGTCAGGCTTAAAACCTGTCATCTGCTTCTCAGCCTCATCCAGCCTTTTTCTGGCAAGCATGTCGAGAATCCTGCTTAACTGATCTACGTTACTCTTCAAACCGGGTGTCGGCAACTGGCGAATCTTAATAAGGTTTACCGGCGGGCCTGTTCGGCAAGCCTGGGAAAATTTTAAAGCTTTGCTCCAGCGGCGTAATAGAATGCCTAAGGGCCTTAAGTACCTGATCATAGTCGGAGACGGGATGGCTGATTACCCGGTTGAGGAGGCGGGTGGGAAGACTCCGCTTCAACTCGCCTACAAGCCTAACATGGATTACATAGCTGGGAGAAGCAGGATGGGTATGCTTAGAACACTGCGTCCAGACCTGCCTAAGGGCAGTGACATTGCAAACCTCATTATACTTGGCTACGACCCCTACGTGTGCTACACGGGCAGAGGACCCCTTGAGGCTGCTGCAAGGAGAATAAGGGTTGAGGATGACGAGGTCGTCTTCAGATGCAACCTTATAACTGTTGAAGGAGGCAGAATACTGGACTACTCTGGGGAACACGTTACGACTGATGAGGCTAGGCTTCTCATATCAGTATTGAACGACAGGCTTAACGAGCTTGGGAGATTCCACGCGGGAGTCAGCTACAGGAACCTCTTCATCTCCAAGATTGGTGAAGGCTTGAAGGCGACTCCTCCTCATGATATAGTTGGGGAGAAATACGAGGAGCATATGTTGAAGCCTTTGAACGAGGATTCGAGGAGGCTGAACGAGATGATGCTGAAATCAATCAGCATACTTTCTGAAAATCCGGTTAACACGCGGAGGATTAACTCTGGCAAGAGGCCTGCGAACATGGTTTGGATCTGGGGGCAGGGAAGGATGCCTAGGCTGGAGCCCTTCTCCGAGAAACACGGTTTGAAAGGCACAGTCATATCTGCGGTAGACCTGATAAAGGGGATAGGTTGGCTTGCTGGAATGGTGGTGCCAGAGGTTCCAGGTGCAACCGGCTACTATGATACTAACTATGAGAACAAGGCTTTGTACGCTGTTAAAGCCCTTGAGGATTGCGACTTCGTTTATCTTCATGTTGAGGCTCCTGATGAAGCGGGGCATGAGGGCTCTTTCAAAACCAAGGTCAGGGTTATTGAGGAGATGGACAGGAGGCTGATCGGAAGGATACTTGACAACATTAGTGTGGAGGAGGTTTCAATAAGCATCCTAATAGATCATCCTACTCCAGTATCCGTTAGGAACCATACTGTTGACCCAGTTCCGTTCGCAATAATGAAGCCGGGTGCGGAGGGCGATGGCAAACCGTTCGACGAGGATTCCGGTAGTGAAGGCTCCTTTAACTTGGTAGACGGGATGGATTTCATTAAAATACTTAAAGAGGCTTAGGAAAGGGGAAGTAATGAGATCCTTTAAGAGGAAAGGATACCTTGTTGAGCGTAAGGTGAGGATGCTTCTCCAGAGGCAGGGATGGGTGACGGTGAGATCCGGTGGCAGCCTTGGTTTTGCAGACCTGGTTTGCCTTAAAAAAAGGAGATGCATCCTGATGCAGGTTAAGTCAACCAGAAAACCTGTTCTCTACGCCGGGAAGATTCCTCTTGAGATTCAGGGTTTTCCAATCCACGTCGTAGTGGATTTCGGATACGGAAACATCAGGGTCTTCAAACCCGGTGAAAGAATGAGTAAGCAGGAAGGAATGCTTCTGAAAGAATTCTTGAAAAAGTACTGAAACAACTGTGAATAAGGGTTTAAAACAACCGCGAAATCCTTATAGGGACTCACAACGTAGGATGAGAGGGCGATGAAGCACTGGGCTGAATCAAAAATGGCGATGCTGAACACTAACGATAGCTTCCTTTTCACGAAGCTGGTTGCTGGAGGAGCTGTAAGCAGAATAAGGTAACTGTGCAGAATGACTACTCTTGAGAAAATTGTTCAGAAGCTCCCCTTCAACAAGATTGTCGGCCAGACTTTAATAGGTTATGCAGAAGATGTGAAGAGCTTTGAAGAGCTGAAGAAGATTGTTTTGGAAAATGCTTTAGGCGGGTTGATAATTGGGAGAAGCGTCCTGTCAAGCCTTAAGCCTAGTCGCGGAGATTTAAAGGAGTTAGCTGATTCTTATAGAAAGGCTTTCGGGTTTTCACCGATACTTGCAGCTGAACATGAGGGAGGAAGGCTTGAAGGTCTTCCGCCTCCAGCCACAGAGTTACCGAGCCCGATGGGGGTAAGTGCGACGGGAGACACCAAGTCAGCATACATAGTTGGATACATAACTGCACTAGAATTGAGAACACTCAACATTAACACTAACCTAGCCCCAGTAGCAAACCTATACCCGTATGGCTGTGAAGCAGGGTCGGAGGAGAACAGTTTCGGCGAAGACCCTGAGGAAGTATCCGACTATGTGCTCAGCTACATAAGGGGGCTTAGGAACGGTGGAGTTCTTTCGTTCGCCAAATATTTTCCAAGAAGATTTTACGGGCAACGCGACGAAGCCTTGGAAAGCCTGAGTAAACTCTATAAAAAAGAGTTTAAGCCGTTTCAAATGGCGTTTAAGTCTGGCGTAGAAGGAATAGTTATTGGACACGCCCCGCTTCCCGCTGTAGACAGTGTTAGCACGCCTTCCTCCTTCTCGCCCAGGGTTGTTGAGAAGATAGTTAAGAGAGAAATGGGTTTCAAAAATATTCTTCTAACAGATCATTCAGACGATAAAGAGATTCTTGATAAGTTTGACCCTGAGGAGGCAGCCATAAAGTCTCTGGAGGCCGGGAACCATCTTGTAGTGCCCTCCAAGAGAATCGAGGACCTTCATGAGGCTCTGAACAGCATAATTGAGAAGACTGGGAAAAACAAGGATTTATACAACAGGATTAGGAACAGTGCGCTAGAGGTTTTAAGCTTTAAACTTAGGAAACTTGAGAAGTTTAAGAAGACCCCTGAAAAAACGCGTGGAAGCTTGGTAAACCAGGCTAAGGCTTGGAAAATCTTCTTAAAGAGCATAACGATAATTAAAGGTGTTGAAGAACTGCCTTTAAGATGGGTCAGTAAACCAATGGTGGTTGTCACCAACGGTTTTAACGAGCTGCTTGAAGAGGCAGACAGGAAGAGGCTTAGAGATGTTTTGAAGGAGGTTTTAAAGGAGTTCAGCCTGTTAGAATACTTAGAGGAAACGCCGAGCAAGAAGCTCAGCGAGATCTACAGAAACACTCCTGGAAACACTCTTCTCATAATACTTGCTTATAATGTGTGGGGCAGCAGGAAGGAGGTCTCAGTCTTGGAGAAACTGATAGAGTTCTTCAGGGAAAGCGTTGCAATATCGTTTGGCTCACCTAGGGATTTAACGTTGTTAAGCGATGCTAAAATATGTGTAGCCGCCTTTACTCCGAGTGTGACAGCAGTCAAGGCCTCTCTAAAAGCTTTAATGGATAAATCCAAGCCTTCTGGAAGACTACCTGTTAAAATAGAGCTGGGTTGAGAAAACACCTTTAAGATTCAGATTAGATTATATACTTGGTAAATTACTCTCTAAAAGGGTTGAAGTGGTGGAGAGCACCGTTTAAACCGGCTGAAGGAGAAACGTACTCTAATTTGTATAGGCTTGTAAACAATATTCTTGAAGCAGGCTTCAAACTGGGGAGGTTTACGAAGCTCAAAGCAGCGAAAGGGACAGGTCTGCAGGCAGGAGACTTCATCATAGAGGTTGAAGACTCTTATTCAGACTCCTTGATGAATAATCTTGGCGAGGAGTACGGTTTAAAGCTTGAGCCTTTGAAAACGGTGGATCTTCAGAGTATTACTTGGATTAGACAGCCGCTCATAGGAATCTACAGTGGCAGAGGTGCAGCAGTATCATATACGCAGGAAACAGTAGAGGCATTGGAGAACATGGGTTTCAGAAAAATATCTCTTCTAACAGGGCCCTTAACCCCTGGAGACTTAGGTGGTTTAGATGTGCTGATATTCGGAGGAGGAGATAGTTTCGAAATCCTTAGGTCACTTGATCGAGATGAAACTAGGCTAGTCAGGCAATTCATAGAGACTGGCGGGGTGTACATAGGCATATGCGCCGGTGCGATGCTGCCTCTTAAACCTGTCAACCTGCTTGGAGCCGCATACGGTGAGCTTGATGCGTGGAGCGAGCTGCAGCTTATCGAATGTGAAGTCTTGAGTGACAAGGTCGCGGAACCATCATGGCCAGTTTTCTCAAGCAAGCGGGTGGGCGGAGTATTAAGAACATATCCTGTCAAAGGAATTGTTGAGTCAAGGATTGTTAAGAGAGGGCTCTTAACACTTGGGTATAAGGGGGAGATCCAGATGCTTCACATGGGCCCTCTAGTTAAAGCAGCTAACTTTAAGCAGGTTTTCGGTAAAATCGAGTCTCTTTCGAGCAATGTGGAGTATGGCTTACCCTTTGAGAAGACGGTTGAAACGGTTGAGGGGGCAAGCAGTATCGTGTTCAAGGAACACGAGTCGGGGAAAATAGTGTTATTCTTCTCCCATGTGGAGAGCAGGGAAACTCCTCTTACACACGGCTTGCTTGGTAACGCGCTGCTCCTAGGAACCTACGGCAGTGGGGAGAGGAGAATGCTGCAGCAGACTGAGTCGTTTGAGCCAACAGATCTAAAGGAGGCAGCCGAATCCTGCAGGGTAATGAGACTGATTAAAGATTCAATGATTAAAGTTATGGATCAGATAGATGACATTACACCGGGGCTCTACGCTAACCAGCTTCCAGATAAGGCTGCCCAATTAAGCTCGCTAAAGCAAGCCTTAAGCAAGATGATGACCGAAGGAAACATTATTATTAAAACCATGGAGGAGTTTGTTGAGGCAGACAAGGTTCTTCAAGAACTTAAGAAGAAGAGGCCAGTTCTGCCTCAGACCACAATCCTATCGAACAGCCTAGCGGAATGGGGATATGTTGTCAGCAAGGCGAGGAAAGCGTTGCCACCTATACTTGAAAGAATCATGAAGATCCAAGAGCTGATGGTTGACCTCTCAACCAGCATGGTGTCCTCAACCAGGGAGGATGTTGAAAAACAGTTTGACATTCTATGGAGCATTGTTTCCGGCGGAAAGGCAAATCTTGGCAGGGGGGCACCTGCTTC
>JAWCNV010000029.1:10659-14040 GCA_038848185.1 Thermoproteota archaeon
AGAGCTGATGGTTGACCTCTCAACCAGCATGGTGTCCTCAACCAGGGAGGATGTTGAAAAACAGTTTGACATTCTATGGAGCATTGTTTCCGGCGGAAAGGCAAATCTTGGCAGGGGGGCACCTGCTTCACCCGGTGTCGTTTCACCGTTGCTCAGTATAATTCTGAATTTTAAAGACTCGTTTGAGAAGATGAGGATGCTTAGAAAAATAGTGTCTTATGTTCAGGCTTAAAACTAAACATATTTTGAGAGAGGCAGATCCCTGTGGAACTCGTCCAGCGAATACGGCTCACGCTTGGAGCCATGCTTGCTATTGTTCTTAACACTTATTGCTTCAACTATTTTCTCAGCAACCTCTAGGCTGGTTATGACCGGTATGGCGAACTCTATCGCCGTCCTCCTGATCGCATACATGTCTTTAAGAGTAGCCTTATCTGTGAGGTCAGGCGTGTTTATAACTAGGCCTGTTCTCCCGCTTGCGATGAAGCTTATTGAATCAACACCCTCCTCAGCTTTCTCGCTGAGCCTGTTAACCAGAATTATACTATCCACTCCCTGAGAAACCAAGAAGTCCCTAGTGCCTCTTGTAGCAGCTATCGTGAAACCCATCTCCTTAAGTCGTCCAGCCAGTTTTAAAGCCTTAGACTTATCATCGTCCCTAACAGTTATGAATATAACGTCGTTCCTAGAGGGGAGGCTCAGGCCTGAGGATTCCCATGCTCTCGTAAACGTATCTATGAAGTCGTAGCCTATGCACGCCACCTCGCCAGTAGACCTCATTTCAACACCTAGAACAGGGTCAACCCCCTTAAGCCTGACGAATGAAAACGTTGGCACCTTAACACCTATTGTTTTCTCATTACTTTTCAACGCGTCTTTAAACTCCCTTAGCTTACGTCCTGCAATAATCTTACCTGCAAGCCATATTAACGGGAGCCCCGTTGTCTTGCTCACGAATGGTGCTGTTCTGCTCGCCCTCACATTAGCCTCTATAACGTAAACTTCGGAACCCTTAACCAAGTACTGTATGTTGAACGCTCCAACGATCCTGAGTGCCTTAGCGATTTTAACCGTGTAATCCTTAATCTTATCCACAACATCCTCGGTAAGCCGTTGAGGCGGAATAATTATGGTTGCGTCGCCGCTATGCGTCCCAGCATACTCAACATGCTCCATCACACCGCCTATGAGAACATCTTCACCGTCGCTAACAGCGTCAACCTCAGCCTCGTAAGCCTGTTCGAGAAACTTACTGATAACCACAGAGTGTTCTGGGGAAATCATTGTCGCATTACGGATGTATTCAACAAGCTCCTTCTCGTTCGCAGCAACATTCATAGCTGCACCAGACAACACGTATGAAGGCCTTATTAGAACAGGGTACCCAATCTCCCTAGCTCTTGAAACAGCCTCCTCAATGCTGGTCACACTCGTCCAGGCAGGCTGCTTTATGCCAAGGTTATCCAGTAGGAGGCTGAACTTAGCCCTGTCCTCAGCGAAATCTATGCTGAGCGGCGAGGTCCCAAGTATTTTAACACCATGCTTATAGAGTTTCGGAGTAATGTTAATCGGGTCCTGACCGCCCATTGTTACGACAACACCCTCAGGCTTCTCAGCCTCCACAATATCCATCACTCTCTCGAAGGAAAGCTCCTCAAAGTACAGTTTGTCAGACATATCGTAGTCTGTTGAAACAGTCTCAGGATTATTGTTCACAACAATAACCTCGTCGAAGCCCTCCTCCTTCATCGACCAGACTGTGTGCATAGTGCAGTAGTCAAACTCGACGCTGCTCCCAATCCTGTTCGTCCCTGCTCCGAGAATTATCACCTTCCTCCTGCTGTTTCTCTCGGAAACATCAGTAGCCTCATCCCCATAGGTGGCGTAGAGATAGTTCGTCACAGACTCCCATTCAGCAGCCATCGTGTCTATCAGCTTGAAAACAGGCTTAACACCATGCTTAATCCTGAAGCCCCTGACCTCGTCCTCGCTCCACCCAAGCCTCCTAGCTATCTGAATATCGGAGAAACCGAGCCTCTTAGCCTCCCTAATCTTCTCAGCAAGCTTCTCCTCATCCTCCTCATCCTTAAGCGTTTTAAGCTCTGAATCAACCCGGATTATGTTAAGAACCCTGTAAAGGAACCATTTGTCTATACCGGTGACCCTGCTAATCTCCTCCACGCCAACGCCTTTCTTAAGGGCTTTAACAATGTTGAAAAGCCTCTCGTCAGTAGGCTTAAGGAAATCTGCTAAGTCTGATGAAAAATCATCATCCTCACCATTATTCCCCACGACCCCTATCCTACCTGTCTGAAGCATCCTGACAGCCTTCTGCAAAGCCTCTTCAAACGTCCTGCCTATACCCATAACCTCGCCAACCGACTTCATCATGGTGCCTATGGTCCTGTCAACGTTGCCTGGAAACTTCTTGAAGTCCCACCTAGGGTACTTAACCACCACGTAGTCCAGCGCAGGCTCGAAGCTTGCCTTCGTAACCCCAGTAACCTTGTTCGTAAGCTCCTCTATCCGGTAACCCAGGGCAAGCTTAGCCGCAAGATAAGCCAGAGGATAACCTGTAGCCTTGGATGCTAGTGCACTCGACCTTGAAAGCCTCGGGTTAACCTCGACAACGATCAGCTCCCTGCTCGCAGGGTCTAGGCCGAACTGAATATTACACTCGCCCACTATACCAAGCTTATCCACAATCCTGAGGCCAGCCTCCCTAAGCATATGGTACTCCTTGTTGGTAAGAGTCTGAATAGGAACAACAACTATTTTCTCACCCGTGTGCACACCCAGAGGGTCGAAACCCTCCATCGTCGCCACGCATACACTGTTACCGTAGTAGTCCCGCATGTACTCGTATTCAAGCTCCTTCCACCCGAAGTATGACCTTTCCACCAGAACCTCCCCATTAGCACTCCATCTCAAAGCCTTCGAAACAGACTCGTAAAGCTCATCCCGGTTCCCAGCTATACCGGAACTCTGCCCACCGAGAGTGAAAGAGGTTCTCACGAGAAGAGGGAAGCCAAGCTTCTCCGAAATACTTACAGCATCCTCAGGAGACCTTGCTATACCACTCGGAGGAACCTTCAAACCTATTTCCATCATTGCCCTCCTAAACAGATCCCGGTCCTCAGACATCCTGATTGTTTCAATAGAGCAGCCGAGCACCTGCACACCATACTTCCTTAAGACGCCTGCTTCATCAAGACCTACACCAAGGTTTAGCGCAGTCTGGCCTCCGAAGCCCAGCAGTATGCCGTCAACCCCCTCTTTCTCAATTATCTTGGTCACCGACTCCACGGTCAAAGGCTCAAGGTAAACCTTGTCAGCCATCCTCCTGCTCGTCTGAATCGTCGCAATATTCGGGTTAACAAT
>JAWCNV010000030.1:0-13753 GCA_038848185.1 Thermoproteota archaeon
TTTGGCAGACGCAGGGGCCAATCCTATAGATTGGTGGATGTTAATGGTGATAACAAGTATGACTACCGCATAGACATTTGCAACTGGAACATCAACAGTGCCGAGGGCGGTAGAATCAATATGACGTATGACAAAAGCACAGCTACGCTTATTACAGAAGCTGACCTCTGGGGGGCTCAGCCACAGACTTATGTTAACGGCTACCCAGAGATATATGTTGGTAGAAAACCGTGGGACGGGCAGTATGCTAATGGTCTCGGGCTCAACTTCCCCTACAGGGTTTCAGACCTAACCTCAGGCGCCGTATCTCTAACAGCGTCATTCTCCGTTGATCTTCAAAGCCTAAATCCAGACATGAATTTCAACATAGCTGCAGACGCTTGGCTGGTGGATGAAAGACATGCGTTTAGCCCCGGCTCAGGATTGTCGACACCGTATGTTGAAGTCATGGTCTGGGTCTTCAGCCAGAACCTTGGTCCCGCGGGAAGCAGGGTTGGCGAGGAGAATATGGGTGGCAGGACTTGGGGAGTTTGGAGAAACGTTGGGGAAAACAACGCTACTTACATAGCTATGGCGCCTAAAGGATGGAGCATTACAGAGGGTTCTATAAGCTACGATATAGCTGAAGTCATGAGGGTGGTTGAGAAATATGCTCCCTTCGACATATCCAACTACTACTTAGTTGGCTGGGAGTTGGGAACAGAATGGGGTACGAAGAACTCTGGTGGCGTTGCACAGTTCCAGTGTACTATATCAGACTACACCGTAACTGAAACTTCGTCAACGTCCACACCAACCTCTACACCGACTCCAACTTCTACATCAACGCCTACTCCTACGCCCGCCCCAGTCTTTGAAGAACTCATGCCTTATGTCATAATACTAATTGTGCTGATCATCGCGGTCGTGCTGATCATAGTTCTCTTAAGAAGGAAACCGAAGAGCTAGAAAACCCCGTGATCAGGTTTTTTCTCGTTTAACAGGTGGTAAAATACAATGTATCATGTAGCTACTTTTTTCACGAACCCGCTATAGAATCATAGTGGCTCAATCGCAGTCTTGACAATATTTTATTTCAAATTCCGCTATTCTAGAATAATGATAGTAAAATGTTTCTGAAAAAGTTTCAATATTCTTCTTCATGCTTATTCTGGGGGGTTATCTCGATGTTCATACCTATTCTTTTCGCAAACCTGTTCAGCTTCTTGCTATACTTCTTGACGAGCATGGGAATATCTCCTTTGCTCACGTAGAGCATCAGTCTATCTCCCTCAATCTTGATGTCGAAGTCAGACATCTGGTTGCGCACTATCGCCTGAATCTCCTCCTTAAGCCTCTCCTCATGCCCCGTCTTCTTCTTGCGCACGGGCACTATGAAAGTCTGTTCTCCGAACACGTAGAGCTCGTACTCCGCTTCCCCTGTTAGAAAGTTTTTCACAACTATCGTCGGCCTAGCTAGGTCAGCGTTCCTCATTCCCTTAGGTATCTTCACAACTGTTTCAAGCGTGTATATTTTAGAGACCTCTCCCTCCTTCATGAATATGACTGTGTCTATTATGGAGGGTATTAGCCCAAGGTCAGTCCTACCAGTGAAGCGTTGAACAGCATCCATAGGTGTCGTAGCATGAATAACTCCAACCATACCTATGCCTGCAAGCCTAAGGTCTATGAAAATGTTGAAGTCGTTAGTGTCTCTAAGCTCATCGTATATAGTGTAGTCAGGTCTGCTCAGCAGTAGGACATCATGAAGCTCGCTTGGCTCAGCTGCGGTCTTGGAATACTGGGTTACGTCAGGCGGGAGCTGAAGATCCCTCGGGCTCTCTATGGTTTTAACAACCCTGTTCATAGACCTGTAGAACTCTGCAAGCGCCTGTGCAAAAGTGGATTTCCCCATTCCAGGTGCCCCTGCTATCAGAATACCTTCTGCTTGCGACCTAAGCCTTTCAACAAGCTTTTCAGCGAGACGATACTCCTCGAGGCTCCTTTTTATGAGTGGTTTAACCGCGGTGATTTCAAGCCCGTCTGAGAAGGGTGGTCTAGTTATGACTATCCTAAGGTCCTTCAACTGTATTATCGTTGAGCCCGCCTTATCTATCTCTACGAAACCTTGATTTGTGAACTGGACCCTTTCCATCACGTCGGCTATTATGGATTCGAGCTCAGGCTTGCTCATTGGCTCCACACCAAGATCCTTATAGACCCATCTGCCAGGGTAGCCTTCCTTAGCCTTGGGAATAACGTTCTCCTTAAGATGTATCGACATAATTCCCGTCTTAAAGAATTCTTCAAGCTTAGCCCTGCCCACAGGGCTCAGATAGGTTGCTTCAATACCCATGGCTCTTGCTGTTTTAGTTAAAACTGGGTCGCAGGATATGATTATGCCATTCATCCCGAGTGCAATGTCTCTCAAGAGCGTTGAAACCTCTTCACTAGTGTTCGAAGAACCTACAAACTCCACTTCAAGCCCGTTTAAAGACGCTGCTTCCTTAAGAGATTTCAGCCCGTTTAACCCGGTTTCATCCCCGAGCCTTGCCCTTTTCTCAAATTCGGATACGATAGTCTTATGCACTATTATCCTTCCACTCACCTCGCCGTTCTTAACTGCTCTGGCAGCGACTCCGGTGAGTATTGAGGTAGGGTCTAGAACATACACTTTAACCATATTATTCATAACTATCCTTCTCGGGCGTTCGAGAAAACTTTAACCAGCATAGTTATAAACTTTTCCAAACGTGTTTTTAAACACGGAGGCTTTGTTCAACCGCAGATCTCCCTCAGTTTCTGGATGCATGATAATGCTGCCAGATAGCTTGTCCTAGGGTTGTCTGGATGCGGAACGTTCTCAACAATTATCTTAAGGTCGGAGACCTTTGACTCAACATCTATCTCATGCATTATGTTCTTCTTTATGGGGTCTGCTATTATCCTAACTAAAACCCCAGACTTGGAGTATAATGCTAGTGCAGCTGCAACGTTCACACTCCTTGGGAAATGTTTTAAAGCGTCTTCAACAGGGCCCTCGTAAACAAGAGTTGGCTCCCTTATTTTTTTCAGATCCACTCCTTTCTCCTTAAAGTATTCTGCGTAGGCCAGTGCCTCAGGCGGCTTCCTTGTTGTCAACACCACCTTGTCAACGCCAATCAGGCTTATTGCTTGAACAGCATCCAGCCCCGCTATTGCTCCTGCCGGAACATGGATTCTCCTACTGTTCTCCTCATATATTCTTCTCGCCTCCGGAAACAGAAGTCCACCTATGCTCATCACCAGGATTTCTTTCCCAGCGTCGATTATCGGCTTAAGGTATTCTGATAAGGCTTCGTCACTGGCTGCTTCAACAACGAGTTTAACATCTCTATCCTTAAGCATCTCCTCTATACTGTTTGCAACCTTTGGATTGCTACTGAGTTTTTCAACAAGTTTTAACGCTGCCTCCTTATTGATATCGTAGACGTATGCTAATTCAGCCTTAACCTTCCCCTCGTCCACAGCCTTAGCTATGAGGGAGCCTATTGCACCACACCCTATTAGGCCGATCTTCTTCATTTTCTCACCTTTGTTACTTCGAGCGATATGTCTATGAACCTCGCGGAATGAGTAAGCTCTCCAGAGCTTATTATATCTGGTCCAGCCTTAACGTACTCCTCAAGGTTTTCCAGCCTCACTCCGCCTGAAACCTCCACCAGAACCCTGTTCCTCAAGCCTTTCTCCCTAAGCATTTCGATTGCTCTCCTAGCTTTCTCCGGCTCACAGTTGTCAAGCATAACTATGTCTGCACCTGCCTCCGTTGCTTCAACAGCGTCCTCGGCACTAGCAACCTCGACCTCAATCTTCTTGCTGAAGCTCGCCAGTTCCCTAGCCTTTTTAACAGCCTCGGTGACAGACTCGAAATATTTCAAATGGTTCTCCTTAATCAGAATCATGTCTGAAAGATTCAATCTATGAGTGTCTCCACCTGCCGCTATGATTGCTTTCTTCTCAAAATATTGGAATCCCGGTTTAACCTTTCTTGTAGCCGCTATCTTAACATTCGGATTTATCCTCCTCGCCTTTTCTACAAACATTCTCGTCAACGTGGCTACACCGAACGCTTGGGAGAGAATGTTTAGCAATAGTCTTTCAATCTCCATGAGCTTACGCATATTGCCCTTAATCCACATTATTTGCTCCCCACACCTGAATTCTTCCCCACTCCTCTTCAAAACCTTGGCTGTGAAACCCATCTTCTCCAAAATGGGCAAAAGGTCCTCGCAGCAGGCTGCCACCCCATCCTCCTTAGCCATCACAACCGCCTCACATGAGGCTTCTGGAGGAATGATCTCTGAGGTTACGTCCCAGAATGGAACATCCTCGGCAAGCCACTCAGTGAACTTTCTGAAAACTATTTCCTCAGCCAAGGCACCTCAACTCCCAGCAGCGTGAAGCTTCTCTCAAGCACTTTCCTAGCCTTCCCAGCAATCTTCTCGTCAATTTTCACAGCAGTCTCCTTTTCAACAAGGCTCCTATATACTTTTTCAAGAGTAATCTTCTTCATGTTTGGGCATATCGTGTCTTGGCTGACGGGATATGCCTCTTTACCAGGGTAAAGCTTAGATATCCTGTGAACCACCCCGTTCTCCGTGCCTATTATGAAGCGTTTAGCATCCATCTCTCCCGCCGCCTTAATTATCTGGCTTGTGCTACCCACAAAGTCCGCCAGCCTCCTTGTCTCAGGTGGGCACTCGGGATGGACGAGAATCTTCGCATCCGGAACCTTTTCCTTGGCTGCCTTGATCTTGCTGCTTGTAATCCCTATGTGGACAGGGCAGTAACTATTCAAGGGGACAGCAATAACGTTTTTACCTGTTACCTCTGCAACGTAGGATGCTAGGTTCTTATCCGGTCCGAACAGGATTGTTTCAGCATCAAGCTTGGAGGCCAGTTTCGAAGCACTGCTGCTTGTAACCACGTAGTCAGCCATGGCCTTGACCTCGACGAAGGAATTTACGTAAACCACCAGCGGAGCACCCGTGTATTTCCCGCGGTACTCTTCAACCACAGGAGGATCAATCTGCCACGCCATCGGGCAGATGGAGCCGGGCTCAGGTGTTAAAACTGTTTTACCCGGGTTCAGCACAGCCGCCTGCTCCACCATGAAGTCAACGCCTGCGAAAACTATTGTCTTGGCATCGGTTTGCATTGCTTTAATCGACAGCTCCAAACTGTCTCCTACGAAATCCGCTGCATCCTGAACCTCTGGCCTCTGATAGTTGTGTGCGAGCACCGTTGCTCCCATACTCCTCGCTTTCTCACGTATTTTACGCGTAAGCTCTTCCATCAGCCTTTCTGAAGGCTTTAAGCCATTATTTAAGGGGTTCTCTTCAGGCAATAATTGCACAGGCCCTTTAATAGAAGGCAAAAACAGGGTTATGAACAAAGCTCTTTAACCCCTTAAAACAACCATTTAAATATAACCTTGTAATCCTTTAACCAAATCCAGTTGAATGTAGTGCTTGCTCCAGCGAGATCCAACCTCAGCCTGATAAGAGAGGTTTCGAAAATAGGGAGGCGTATCGGGGTGGAGGTTTCACGCGTCAAAAGCCTCAGGGAACTGGAGGGTTTAGAGGAGGGTCTTCTTCTGATCGTTGGCGAAGACAGAGATGTTTTGGAGACATTGCGCTACGTGAAATCTAGGAATGTGCTTATACTAGGGGTCAGCAAGACTGAGAACAACAGTTTCTTGATGGAGACAACGGTGGAGAGGCTTGACGATGCTTTGAGAGCCTTTTCAAAAGGAGAGTATAGCGTAGAGTATTCTTCGAGGCTTAAGGCTGTTGTGGACGGTGCTGAAACACCCTGTGCGCTAAACGAGCTTGCAATATTCCCGAGGAAGAGTGCTACAATAATCGAGTACAGTCTCTACGTTAACGGCGAGTTTGTTTGGAGGGATATTGGAGATGGCCTGATATTATCGACTCCAATAGGTTCAACGGCCTATGCTCTTTCAACAGGAGGACCGATAATACATCCACATGCTAAGGTTGTAAGCATAGTTCCAGTGAACTCTCTTAACCTCACTAGGAGGCCGCTCGTAACCCCGCTTGAGAGCATCATAGAGATCCGTGAGATAGTCAGCAATTCGGCATGTGAGGTTATTGTTGACGGAGGGTACAGGATGAGGATAACCAGTCAAGTAGTGGTTAGGAGGGGGGAGGACGCTGGTTTCATAAGGCTTAGAAGCGAGGCGTTGCTGGCTAGGAGGCTTGAGAAGAAGGCGAGGATGTCTCTCGACATAAGCAGCCTGCCTCCAAGTGCAAAACTAATCCTGAAGGTGCTTGAATATGAAGGACCGTTAACTCAGAAGGATATTGTTAAGAAAACGATGTTACCCGCTAGGACAGTGAGGCACTCGCTTGCAATACTGGTTGGGAACAATTTTATACGGAAAAAACCATTGATAAGGGATCCTAGGCAGGATCTCTACTATATTGAAGCAAGGTGAGCTTAAAGCTTTTTTAGGTTTAACGCTTAATGCGCACCATGGGAAGCGAGATAAAGGTCATTGATTCCGCAAGGTCGCATAAGGTTGAGCTTCTCCTGGATGAGCTTGGAGGCTCACCAGTAAGCTGGCTTATAATCAATGATCTTGAAGTGAAAGTAGGGAAATCGTTTCTGAAGATGGGTGGGTTAGGCGGTGTTGGAACCCTTGAGGAGCATAGGATGAAAGGTTACTCTAGGAGAGTAATAGAGTATTCTGTTGAATACATGGCTAAGAATGGGTATGATGTTTCAATGCTTTTCGGCATACCTGACTACTACATTAGGTGGGGGTATGCTACAACACTCTCGAAATGTAAGATCACCATGCCTCTTAGAAACGCTGAGAGGGCTAGACCTGGGTTACGCGCCCGACCCATGGCGAAGGAAGATGCTGATGCTGTCTTAGACATTTACGAGTTGACGAACAGGTTTAGAACTGGCCCTGTAAAGAGATACAGAGGAGAATGGTTTAAGTTCCGGATAGGAAGCACATGGAACATACTTGCCGACGGAACCGTTTTCGAAGATGAGTCTGGGAGAATAGTTGCCTACTGCGCTTCAGACAGATGGCCTAGAGTAATGAGGATCACAGAAGTCGGTGCCAAAGAAATCCCACTCTACGAGCATGTTCTCCGTTACGCGTGTGACATGGCTATCCAGAAGAAGGCTACTGAGCTTGAAATATACGTCCCGTTTGACCATCCTTTCGCAGAGCTTTGCAAGAGCTTGGGCTGCACAGTAAGCATTGAGTACCCATATGCTTCAGATGGAATGGGAAGAATCATTAACCTGCATTCTACCTTTAGAAAACTTATTCCTGAGCTTGAGGAACGCTTGGAGAGATCATGTGTAAGAAACCTGCCTTCCAAAATATCTTTTAAAACCGACTTGGGGATTGTCACGCTTGAAATCTCTGGTGCCTGCCTATCCCTTTCGGAAACAGGTTCAGAGAATTGGATTGAGCTTCCGCAATGGGTTTTAATGCAACTGATCCTCGGCTATAGGTCTCCTGAAAACATATTGGCTGACAATATTGTCAGGTATGAAGGAAAGATTATGGAAACCTTACAAGCATTATTTCCATCCGGGCATCCTTACATCTGGCTTTCAGACTGGTTTTAAACCATAGATTTCTCGTTTCCTATTTATAGGCTGTCCTATAGAATTCGTCAAGGATCCTTGGAACTTTTGCATCCTGCTTCACTCTTCTTATTGCATCAACAAGAAAGTCAACAAGCTTCTCAACGATTATCCTTCCCTTATCGCTTGTTGCAAGCCTTGGGTCTCCGAGATAAAGCTGGAGTGCATAAGACTGCCAGTCGACAGGAGTTTCCACACCCGTCGGTAGCCCTGTACTACCTGTCTTAGCCTCGTCCTTCACATTCTCCATCTTAATCAGTTTCTCGAAAAGATATAGTCCGATGCTTGTCTCAACCTCGCAAGCATGCCCTATTGTTCTTCCCTCACAGAGTTTCCCGATGGTTTCTCCGAGTGAAGACCAAGGTTCTATTAGCGCATAAATAGCGTAGTCTCTCTTCCTATGCAAGCTTTCTCTGAGGAATACTCTCAGCAGGCTGTTGTTCCCTCCATGGCCGTTAACTATAAGTATCTTCTTGAAACCATTCCTAGCGACTTCATCGCATATCTCTTCCAGCATAGGGAGAAGTATTTTTGCACTCAAGGATATTGTTCCCGGGAAATGCCTGTTTTCAGGAACATAAGCGTAGTAGAGTGTCGGCAACACTATTGCCGGCTCCTTCTCGGCAGCCATCCTAGCTATCTCGCGAATAGTTATCGAGTCTGTCCCAGTCGGCATATGGGGCCCATGTATTTCAATCGAGCCTACTGGAAGAATCGCGACGAGTTTTTTCTCAGCTGCCTCCTTTATATCAGGGCTTGTTAAACATTCCCAAAGCATTTCTAAACATTTTCTTTAAGCAGTTGCAAAGCTTATAACTTTTTCTCTGAGAGTCATTAAATACTTCTTCCCGTTTTAGAAGCTTACGACAGATTATATAACATTTTTAGATAGATTGCAGATTAGGTTGATACTTCAAGCAATCTTCTAAATTGCTCTCTGCCGTTAATGAGAATAATGCAGCTCTATTTGTTTAAATGAATCTTTCTAAGAATCAGTATCTGAATTATGTTTAAGACCTCAGGCGTCCATTGAAACAACCACCCGAATTCTGGGAGAAGAGGCTGAACGCTAAAGGATATCGCTGCCGGTTCCATCCATACATACGGTATGTTAAAGAATAAGTGGCTGAAATGGTGGCTCACAGGTCCTAAAAAGGTTCCCACCTGTCTTATGGTAAAAGTAGCCTACAAAAAGCCCCACTATAAATGAGTAAAACATATGGGTTGCTGTCATTATTGCCCCCTGTAGCCCGTAGAGTAAGGAAGGGTAGCAAGTGGTAAAGACCAAAAAGCAGTGACGAGAAGACGATTGAAGCTGTAACTCCATACCTATTGAGAAGGCTTCCCAGGATGCAGCCACGGAAAATCCCCTCCTCGGAGACGCTTATGAGCAGGTAGGCGAGAAAGTAAACTGGTAAGAATATAAATAGGCAATATGAATCCATGCGTCCCTCCTAGAATAAATATTGAAACCATGAGGTCAATCGCATTATGGAAGATGGCGAAAAGGAAGCCCGCTGTGCAATACCTTGTCCATCGTCTTAACCTCCTGAACCCTAGGTCTGAGAAGGAAATCTTCTTCACAATTTTAACGTAAAGCCAGAGTATGATGAATTCAACTCCATAGCAAGACATGTGGACAATAAAACCGTAAGGGTAATAGATTCCCAAGATTGGGAATAGCATAGCCAACAAATAATAGAGTTGAAAATTCCTAATGCTGAGAAGAAAAGGATCAGAGAATCCCGTAGCTCTGGAGTAAAACCAGGCATATTCCATGTTCCTCCCTAGCTTGTTTATAAGTATTTTTTTAAGATGCAGATTCAGGCTTAACAATAGATGAGCACACTATCTTTTCAGTGCATGCTTTCAACAAAAAAGAGAAAGCCCGCATCATTAAGGAGTGGGATGAGCCATCAATGAGCATTAAATACAGTTTTTCCAAAGCCTGAATCCGGTAGGATGAGCCCACAAGGGCGACGAACTGGGAATTCCACTGGCTTTAGCCGTGGGAGTGTCAAAATTCTAACTAAAAGTTTATCACGAATGGATAAGATGCTTAAAGGGTTGAAGAATATCGTTATAGGGACGTCGGGCTGGAGCTACAAGGATTGGCTAAGCGTCTTCTACACAAGTAGTGAGAAGATGTTCCAGCAGTATGCGAGCGTCTTTAAAACGGTTGAAATAGATTCGACTTTCTACAAGCCGCCTACTTTGAGCTTCATACGTGCTATTGCGAAATCCTCCTCAGAGGGCTTCATTTTTTCCCTTAAGGTTCCGAAGACCATAACACACATCAAGCTTCTCGATGTGGAGAAAGGCGCTATAAGAGATCTGAAGCTTTTCATAAGTACGCTCTCGCCTTTGAAAAACAGTGGGAAACTTGGACCAATATTATTCCAGCTTCCGCCTAAGCCGGCTGAAAGCTTCAAGGGCTTCAACGAATTTGTGGGAAGCCTTCCTGAGGATTATTCTTTCGTTGTTGAGTTTAGAGATCCGACTTGGATGGCTGACGAGATCTTTAAGCTGCTTTCCGAGAACAAGGTTGGGCACTGCATTGTTGACGAGCCTCTTTTGCCCGCAGTGCTGAAGGTTACTGGAGACTTTTCGTACGTCAGGTTTCATGGGAGAGGAAATCGGCCATGGTACTACTACGATTACAGGATTGATGAACTCCAAGAATGGAAAGGCAAGTTGAACGAACTCTCCTCCAAGTCTAAGAGGGTTTACGTATACTTCAACAATCATTTTAAGGGGTATGCTGTGAAGAACGCACTTCAAATGATGAAAATAGTTGGGACAATCGAGAAACCTCAGGAGGATGCTTTGAACAAGATACTGAACTACTTTGCGGAAGAGGGTGTTAAGAGAACTGTCCGCAGGGTTGAAGCAGCCTTGGCATCGGGAGAGGAGGATGTTGAGAAACTTGTCCAAGCATTCTTGGAGGGTGGAAGGTTTGAAAGGGCTAGGGAGCTTGTGGATAAGGTTGTTGTTGAAGAGCTTGGCGAGACTGTTATTGAGGCGAGGGTTAAGGAATACCGTGTTACTGTTGATATGGCTGGAAGGAGACTGAGGCATGACTGTGATGATTGGGCTAAGAGAACTGGTCAAAAACAGTTCTGTAAACATGTTGCGGCATTCTTCTTAGCCTTGGAGCAGAAGGAATCTGTAAGAATACTTACTGATGTTTGTAAAAATCTTGGAAACTGGCTTTTTGAGGTTGAAGCTGGGTGAAAAATAATAATCATTTATTAACTTGTTGTAATACTTTGTCTTAGTATTGGCTAAGGGTGTCGTATGCGGAATGTATATCGCCGAGTCTAAAACTCCATCTAAAACGATGAGGAGAGGAAGAACATACTATTTCTGCAGCAAAACCTGTTTGGAAACCTTTCTATAGCTTGAGAGAGTTTAGGCTTAGGTTGCTGACACTATTCAGAATTTTAATGGGTTTGTTAGTGTTTTTGGGACTATATGTATCTTATTCTCTTCATGAAGCAAGAGTTTTCCGGAATAGATGTTGAGATAATTCTCTACGTTAATCCTGACAGGTTCTCAGTTAGAAAGTTTGAGAAATTCTTGTAACGTCCGGAAGACTCCCTACATGATTTAGGAGAGATAGCTCATCTCTTTTTTTAGACTCTAGGTGTAGGTTAACAGTATGTCGGTGTACTTGTGAAAAGCTCTTTAACTTTTTTCACAGATAGCTTCGGATTCCTTGTCCTCGTGAAAATTCCTTTACGGTTTAATGTTGTTCTTCCAGGGCTCTGCCCCACCCTGAAATCTGCGAAGTTCCAGATGTGCCCGCCGACAACATATTTTTTAGAACGTATAACCTTCCAATACGTTTCTATAAGCTCAGCTTGGTATTCTTCAGACCACATTTCAGGCGGATCCCTATGAACTCCAGCAATAGCGTCAGCACCAAACTCTGTTACGATTATCGGCTTATCAGTATGCTTCTCATGAAGCTTATCCAGCGTCTCGCTTAAGGTTCTTGCAGCCTCCTCAAGATCACCGCAGAGAGTATACCATCCATAGTAGAAGTTGAAGCATAATACGTCAACCATGTCTAGAGCTTTATCCTCCAAGTGTCTACAGGAGGCGAAGGTAATGGGTCTCGTAGGGTCATTCCTCCTCGCCTCTTCGACAGCCTCTTTAAGAAGTATCCTAAACTCTTCCCTCTGGCTATCAGGCTCGTTGAAAAGACTATACATTATCACTGAGGGGCGATTCTTATCTCTCTGAATGGCTTCACGTGTCATTCTCCTAACCTTCTCTATGATTTCAGGATCATCAAGTCTTTCAACACCCTGCCAGAGCCCGACTGTCGGCATCTCTAGTATAACTAGGAAACCATATTCGTCAGCAAGATCCATATGCATCCTTGAATAAGGATAGTGCGATGTTCTGAAAGAGTTGCATCCAAGCTCTTTCATCAACCCGAAATCCTTCCTTAGGACAGCACCAGTAAGAGTTTTTCCGAGAATCGGAAAATCCTCATGCCTCCCAAAACCCTTAAGGAAAACCGGGCGCCCGTTTAAAAGGATCCTGCCGTTTTCAACCTTGACCGTTCTGATTCCGAGCCTAGCCTCAACACTATCTCCCTTGTTCTCTCCGTAAACAACTGTTACCCTAAGCTTGTAGAGATAGGGATTCTCCGGGCACCATACTTTAGCATTCCTGACAGTAAGTTTTATGCCGACTGTTCTACTTGAAGCTGCTTCCAAGATTAATTCTTCATAGTCCTCAACCACAGCCTTGTTTACGTCAAATATTTTAAAGACTAGCTTGCAAGACTGCATTTTTTCTGTTTCATTGGCAATCTGCGTGTCAACGTCAACAACCCCGTTTTCACCGTCTACATCTGTCTTTAATGTAACATCCTTGATGTAGAGTCTTGGCGTTGAAAGAAGATAGGTTTCGCGATGAATACCTCCGTAATGAAAGAAGTCGAAGTATGTTCTGTTCATCCCTTCACCAGGCGGAATAGTTTTCTTAGTCAAAGTGTTGTCAACCATTATGAAAACCCTGTTATCATCTCCAAACTTCAAAGCGTTTTCAGCCCTGAACGAGAATGGTGTGAAGCCTCCCTCGTGTTCGCCGAGGTAAACATTGTTAATCCAGACCTTAGCCTTATAATTTACTCCTTCAAAACAGAGGGTAACTTTTCTCCCACGCCAGTCTTCAGGAACATAGAAATCTCGCGAATACCATGCTGTACCCATGTACCAGGTGTAAGCAGAGTCCTGCTCATTCCAGGGTGAAGGCACGTAAAGCTTATCCCAGTCAACAGGCAGATGATGCTCAAACCATTTTTCCTTTTCTCCCCTTCTCTCGGGGTCTATCTTGAAACTCCAGAATCCTGATAGGTCAAGCGACTCGCGTTCAAACCTTTCTTCAACACTCATCTCAACCACTTAAAATCTAGTTTTTCTATCTCATTGTTTTATTAAAACTTTAAGGTCTAAAAATCAGTAAAACGTATTAATCGGGACTGCGATTGCTTAAGCAGGTGTTTAGGAAATGGATGTAATTGAGGCTATTAAAACCCGGAGAAGCATAAGAAAATACAAGTCGATACCTGTGGAGGATAATAAAATAATCGAGTGTCTTGAGGCAGCCAGATGGGCTCCTTCAGCAAACAATTCACAGCCATGGGAGTTCCTAGTAGTTAAGAATCCTGAAACTAGGAGGAAGCTTGCTGAAATACATAGGTACGGAAGATTCATGGCTGAAAGCCCTGTTATAGTCGTTTTCATAGCTGATCCTGATAAGAGTGGCAACTGGTATCATGGGGATGTTGCTGTAGCCGTACAAAACTTTCTGCTTGCCGCACATTCTCTCGGTCTTGGAACATGCTGGATGGGTGTGGTAAATACTCCTTTCGAAGAACCCATAAAGAAGCTTCTAGAAATACCTGAGAAGCTTAAAGTCTTATGCACTGTTTCTGTCGGCTATCCTGACGAGAAGCCCAGTAGGAGCAGGAGACCGCTGGAAGAAACAGTATACTGGGAAACATATGGGTCTAAAACAAAATAAATAATTCCCTTACTCTAAACCATTATGAACTGTTTTGAACATTTTTAAACCATCA
>JAWCNV010000031.1:0-13301 GCA_038848185.1 Thermoproteota archaeon
GAATCGAGCCTGCATAAGCATCATTCTGGTATAGGCTGATGTTAACAGTATAAACGTTTGACGCTCCTCTGTCCCATGGAGCCCAGAATTCAGGGTTGGGAAGAGAAATATCAAACGTATACCATCTCCTTTCTTTACTATGCAAGCCTATGCTAAAGGATTGTTCTACAACAGTCGTATTAACTGGGTCGAGTTTCCTTATTCTTAAGACGGCTGAAAAATTCTTATCAGCGTCACCCTTGTTTTGAATCAAAACTCTGAAGCTCAAGGAAGCAGGATTGGAGTATTGTTTAACATCAACCAGAACAAGGTTGACAGTCGCGTCATAGGTTCCGACGAGCATAACATCCCTCCACACTCCGATTAAAGAATAGTTTATTTTTGGAAAAACCTCTGAAAAAGAGTATGGTCCAGCAGGATATACTCTGGACTCATAAGGATATCGAAGAACAGGCGACTCTATATGTAGTGTTAACACATTAACTCCATTCAGGTTAACAGTATCATCTATATCGAAAAAGAATGGTGAGAAGTATGAGTAGTGTTCCCCTAGATAGGCTCCGTTTAACCAGGCTTTCCCAATACCCCACACTCCTTGAAAAACCAGTCTAAGCCTCTGCCCCCTCATTACTTCAGGTGTTTTGAACGATACTCTGACCCATATCGAGGAGTTTGATTGCACCGCCTTATACAGGAATGGTACTTCAACCCTGCTCCAAGAACGAGCATCATAAGAAGGATCATAATAGATGTTGGCATTCCCATTCTCAAAGGAATCAATCTTATAGCTCCAGTTTCCAACTATCCTCTCTCTCGAAATATAGAAATAATCGAACGGTGCTAAGTTTGAGGTAGCATCATCCAGCAGGTTTTCAGAAGATGCTTGTGAAAAGACCTTAAAAACAGGCGGTATTGAAAAGATTAATAATATTGTTAAAACTAAGGACAGCTTCGACAGGTATTCCGTAGACATAGTTTAAACTACTACGTTTTATAGTAGCTATTTAACGTTTTATAATTAACTGCGTAACAATCGTAACGCTTAAAAACATATCTTTAGGAGTTGAGATATTTTAATTCCATATTGCACTCCCTTAAAGTACGGGTCGTAGCTCAAAAACAACATTTCTCCCGTAGAGGTTACTCTGAATCAAGCTTAAGATATGATAGAAAAATAAAAAAAAGAGTAGGGGATTATTTCCGGCGTTTCATGACCAGGTAGACGATTACTACTACCACTATCACCACAACTACGATGCCTATCAGCAATTCTGTTGAGATTCCTGCTGCCGGTGTTGGTGTTGGTGTTGGTGGCGCTGTAGGTGTGGGTGTAGGTGTAGCAACTGCCACAGGCCTGAGTCTGCGAACAAGTGCACGTACATGCGACTGCCCGCTTCCACAGTAGGGACCTACAGGCAGCAACGGACTGTCCTCGTTCGGCCATCCTGTCCAGTATTTTGTGCTGTAGATGTACCAGACAGGGTGTCCTCCCTCAGGTATAATTGGTAGGTCCTCTAGAATAATCTCCTGTATCTGTCTAGCCACCTGCCTCTTCGCATCGCCAGTCAGCGTATCAAGGCTTTGAATAAGGTCTATAAGTTCAGTGTTAACATAGCTTCCATAGTGGTTCCAGCATCCGGAGTATGTTCCGACGAACATCTGCATGTATCTCTCATACATGTCAGCATTTATACCTGAATGCATGCAGAAGTCTGCGAAGTCGTAGGTGTTAGCGTCCATCGCACCCGTGTAGCCACCCCAGTCCTTAAAGTCTATTGTGAACGGTATACCAAGGTTGCTGCCAACAGCCTCGGCTACAGCAATATCTATCGCGTTAACATCAGTCCATCCCTGAATATCCATTATTGCCCAAGTTCCTACATCTGACTCGCCGAGCTTCACGTTTACACCTGCTTGACCTGGAAGCTGGTCTGCAGCTCCAAAGCCTTCTGCAAGCCATTCTGAAGCCTTCTTAACAACCTTACCCACAACAAGGTCGATGTCACCATAGTAGTTCATCATCCTTTGCACCCATTCTACGCTTGGACCATCCTTTGTGTACCAGTCATCACCAACCTTTATACAGTGTTCGTTCAGTATTGCAAGCGCCTTATTTTTATACTCGTTAATGTTCTTGCCGCTAAAGGTGCCATACTCCTGAATGTATTGGTTCTCAAGACTTGTGTCTACAAGCTCTCTGGCAGCAGCGTCTGTCCATGGTAGTAGCAGCGGGCTGGGGTCGAACAGGTAGTTGCTGGACGCAATATTAACCTTCTCATAGTCTATTACCATGGTGATAGCCTTTCGCAACCATGACTCGCATAACGGATATTTCCGGTGGTTAGCGACCAGTAGCAGAGTGCTTCCCTCAGCGAAGTACGGTGGGTTCTTGAAGTAGGTGTGCAAGAATCCCGGAGACTGCCACACGTCCGGGGGTACGAAGTTTCCATCCCAGTCGATCATCCCGGCCTGAAGGTCGGCGTAAATCGCGTCGTTAGTCTTATAGTAGTTTCCACCCCTGTAGCCGAAGAAGTTGGGAGCAGGCTCGCCTAGAACATTCTTACCCCACCACAGCGGGTTCTTCTTCATAATGGTGTAGGTTGCACCAGGATCATGGTACCAAGATAGGTACATTCCTGAAGCAACTCTGTACTCCGCCGGAAAGTCTGGCTTAGCCCAGTCGTTAGCAAACGCCTGAATGTTGCTCCACGAGCCCGCGTAGACTGCCTCCCAGACATCCTTCGGAAGTATTGGGTAAGCACGTATCACAGCACGCCACGCCACTGTGCTATACCTGTATGATTCATTCAAGTGAATTATGAAAGTCCTGTCGTCAACTATCTCGAACTCTAGCATCCTAGTTTTAAGACCAGCCAGGTAGTATGCATCAGCTGGCGAATCTGGGAATGCCCCGTAGAGGAAGTAGGTATACCTCACATCCTCTGTTGTTATCGGTCTATGTTGTGCTACACCGGCAGTGCTGACCTCCATGGAGCTGCTCCAAGCATTCCAGTCGGTTATTTTCACCCAGTATATGCCGCTTCGCAACGTAACCTTTATCCCTAACCCATCGTTAATCCATTCAACATTCTCGCCCAACTCCTTGATTAGCTGGCCGCTTGAAGCATCAACTCCAAACATAGGCTCATACATGAGCATGACATCCCAGCCGCATGCTCCTTCCAACTCTGTAACTGGGTTGAAGTTTGACTCATCTGGCCAGTAGCCGGTTCCCCAGATGATTTGATTCCTAGGTATTTGTTGTGCACTTACAAATGGAATACTTGTGGGAAGAACGATTCCCAAAAGCAGTACAAACGAGATAACCAGTGTTTTACTTATTTTTTTTATCGGATAATGGCTTTCTTTGCCCATCCTTATCACCTTTTACGTTCTTAAATAATTGACAGGTATTTAAAAAGTTTACTGGCCTTATTCCGAAAACATCCGTTTTACTATAAAAATTAGGGTTTTTCAGCGTCTTAAGTCTAATCCCATTCCCATTTCTCATACAGTCTGGGAGCACTTGCAAGAAGCATCTTAGTATACGGATGTTTAGGACGGTAGAATACTTCGTCTCTTAAGCCTTCCTCCACTATTTCACCTTTATTCATCACAAGTATCCTGTCAGACAGGTACTGCGCCTGCCCAATATCATGTGTTATGAACAGTATTGATAATCTTCTTTCCTCTTTCAGGTCTAGGAGAAGGTTCAAGATGCCTGCACGTGTAGATGCATCAATCATGCTCGTCGGCTCATCAGCCACCAGCAGCTCTGAACCAACAAGTAATGCTCTTGCTATCAGGATGCGCTGCATTTGTCCTCCACTCAACTGGTGTGGAAATCTGCCTAGGACTTCATCGGGATTTAGCATAACTGCTTTCAAAGTAGACCTTATAATCCCATCTTTTTCATCACTTGGAGGAGGAACACCGATAAGTTTGAGTGCTTTATCCAAGATGCGGTCAACCCTGTAAAACGGGTTGCAGGCAGAATAGGGGTCTTGAAAGATTGCTTGCACCCGCCTATAGTAGTCTTTTATGTTATAGGAGAATATGTTTTCTCCGTCGAGAAGAATATTGCCGGAAGTCGGTTCAATCATCCTTAGAATCATCCTTGCCACTGTTGTCTTCCCGCTGCCGCTTTCACCAACCAGTCCAACTATCTCTCCCTTCTTTATTTTAAAAGACACATCCTTTGCACCATAGATCGTCTTCCTTTTTATTAGACCTGCGGTGTATATTTTAGTTAAATTCTCGCATTCTAAGAAGGCTTCCAAGGTCTCCATTATCTACCACCTCTACTATAAAGCCAGCAAGAAACCTCGCGAGCCCCTCTTTCAGAAGTTATGATCGGAGGCGCCTCGGTTCTACAGACATCCATGGCATAAGGGCATCGCGGGTGGAACCTACAGCCGGGTGGAGGGTTCCTTAAATCAGGATGCTCCCCCGGTATGCTCTTTATGTAGCGGCCTCTTTCCCTTCTTCTAGGCTCGTAAGAAACTATGGAGGTCATGAGTCCCTGAGTATATGGGTGGAGTGGAGAGTTTATTATTTCATCGGTAGCTCCTGTTTCAACAATCTTTCCAGCATACATGACTGCAAACCTATCGCAGATTTGTCTCAAAGTAGAAATATCGTGAGATATGAATAGTATGCTTTCAATAATATTTGCCTGTTTTAAATCTAAAAGTGCTTTTATCATGTTTTTCTGCGAGACCACGTCTAAGGCGGAAGTTGGCTCGTCAACTATAAGAAGCTTCGGGTTCCAAAGAGTCGATATGCCTATTACAACTCTCTGTTTCATTCCGCCACTGAGTTCAAAAGGATAACGATCAAGCACCCAAGGCTCAAGCCCCAGTTTTTTAAGGTGTTCCCCAGCCATATTAATAACTTCCTCCTCTTTTGGTTTTTCTCCAGTACGCTCTTTCATAACATCCATGAGGAAACTGCTTATCTTCTTCACCGGGTTCAATGACTCCATCGAGGCCTGAGGCACATAAGCCATACGCTTACATTTAACCTCTTTTCTTAATATTTCAGGAGAGATGTGATATATGTCAAATCCGTCGACAATGATTTTGCCACCCTCATAACGCAGTGTTCGCGGCGGGGTGGCTGAAACAAGTTCTGCGAGAGTAGATTTCCCGCATCCAGATTCGCCAGCCAGACCCAATACCTCGCCACTATCAAGTGTAAGTGTAACCCCGTCTACGCCGTAAACTACGCCGAACGTACCCCTGTAATAGCCCTTTAGATCTTCAATTTCAAGTAGATGGTCCGCCATTCTTCATCACGCCTTGCGCAACCTAGGGTTGAATATCTCGTCCATGCCCGCATGCATAATGAAGATGGCCGAAAGGAGCAAGGTCAGTATAATGCCTGGAGGAATGTACCACCACCAAAGGTTTCGCCAAGATGCAACAGAGTTGTTCATGCAATTATATAACATGCTTCCTAACGTGATATTATACTGAGGCAGCGGACCTACACCAAGCAAGCTGATTCCTGTTTCAGCCAACATGCCTCCGCCAGCTAACAGTACGAAGACCATAGTAATATAGGCTAACATATTTGGCAAGACCTCTTCTATCACTATCTCTCTGCTCCGCATTCCTGACATTCGGGCCAAATTTACGAATTCTCTTTCCTTTAAGCTAAGTACTTGAGACCTTATGGTTCTCGCCGCCCAGGGCCACGAGGTCAGAGCTATCAATAAGGCTACGAGAAAGATAGATCTGCCTTCTCGCCCTACGGCTGAGGCCAAGATTAGTAATGCAGGATATAATGGGAAAACCATAACAATGTTAGTAATGAAGTTGCAGACCTCGTCAACTATGCCTCCTTTATATGCGCCTATAGCACCCAGTAAAACGGCGATCAGCGTACCTAAGCTCCCGCTAAGTATTCCTACAAAGAGCGAATTACGGATACCAGTGCATAATTGAGCAAACACATCCTGTCCCCATGGAGCAGTTGTCCCCAGCAGATGTCCACTAGTAAGCGGAGGCAATCCTCTTTCACTCCAGTTATACTTTAAGGGGTCGGGAGTTACAAAGGGACCTATTATTCCCAGCAGAGAAATCACCATCACGATCGTGAAACCGAAGATAAACTTTCTACTTTCTAATAACTGTCTCCACAACCCACCTATTCGTCTTGAATACGACTTTACTCCCATCATAATCTACCTCCAATCCTGATGCGCGGATCCACAAGCCCATATAAGATGTCAATCAGAAAGTTACCGAAAATCACGACAACCATTATAACTAGAAAGGAGCCAAAAATCAAAGGATAGTCGGGGCCGCTTACTACAGCGCGATACATAAGGTCTCCCACCCCAGGCCATCCAAAGACCGCTTCAATCACCGTGGTTTCTCCAATAAGAGCACTTAAATACAAGTTAAGACCCGTGAACTGAGGAAGTATTGCATTCCTTTGAGTGTATGATTGAACCTTCTTTCTCCTAAAGCCTAATGCTTCAGCGTAACGCACGTAGCCTGAATCCATTTCATGAATAACCATGGATCTCATTCCAGTAGCCCATCCGCCTAAATACACTATGAATAATGAAATAAATGGTAAGCAGTAGTGCCACAATACACTTTGAAGAGTAGCAAGGTTCCAGCCAGGTATGATTTCTGCTGTAATCCAACCATAGGGAGGGAAAATACCAAGTCTTACTGCAAAAATATACACGAGAACCATTCCAAGCCAGAAGCTTGGCAGCCTGTTTGAGAAAACGGAGGCGAAATAGACCAAGTCGCTTAATTTTCCACCCATGTACGCGGCTTTAGCCCCGATCCAGTTCCCTAAGAGAAAACTGATAATAAGTATGGGAAGTGCTAAGGCCAGGGTGAACGGCAATTTCCACGCAATTATTTCTGCAACAGATTTTCCAGGCAGAATGGTTACTGTTATCCCTAGGTCTCCTCTTAAAATTTGACCCCAGAATGATACGTATTGCTCTAGTAAAGGTCTGTCGAACCCATAGTAGCTCAACATGTTTTCTCTTATTTTCTGCCAATCTACTCCCGGAGTAGCTGTTTGCCTCGGAATTAGGCGGTCAATAGGATTACCCGGCATAAGCCGGGGTATGAAAAACACAAAGGTCACTGCTACAAATGCTACAATCCCATAGAAAACGGCCTTTTTAAGGACAAATTTTGCGAAGGGATTATCAAACGGATTCCGCAAATGGCTAACACCGCAAAAAGGGGAATATTACGCATATATAAACTTTTAGCTAATGGTTTAATAAGACAATCCTATCTGCTAAACCGTTAACACAATTACCATTATTTCGTCCTATACCCACCAAGTAATTAACACGTTTCCGCGAACCTAAAATAAAACAGTGTCTGAAAAAAGCCCGTCATCACCAAACATGGTCTAAAGTATTTCAAAAGCAGGCTTTTTTAGCAAATCAGTCTCATTGTGCCGCAAAAAATTTATTCAAATTTTCTTGGTAATATTCTAATTCAAATTCTATAACAAAATATCGAATGGAGAAAATTGTAGATTCTCGCAGTGTTGTTTAGAGATTTCTAAAAATAGAAAGGACAGATAGATGATTTAAACATCCTTACAGCTCCTTCAGGATTGTTTTTACAGAACACTTATAGAGATCTTTTATCTCCTCTTCCCTTAAAGAGGTTTATTAATGCTCAATATTAATGAGAGCATGTTGTAGCAATGAAGCGGGCTTCATCAACCAAAGTTTTTAGAAACCATGCTCTTAAATACAACAATACTAATAGAAACGAGAATACAAAGGCTAGGATCCTAAGGCACTTGATTCCCAATAAAAGCATTTTCTATTTTTAGAAAAGACAATAGTGTTGCTTTTCGCTTATATTTTTCGCTCACCTCCATCTATCTTATTTTCTCATAAAAATTGGTTTAGAATTTCTATAAGAAAAAGAATCGCAAAAATTTTAGAATCCTCTGATGTAAAAAAATGAAAGGGTAAAATGTAAAGAAAAGCTTAGTTGACCCTAATTTCGAAGGGGATTTTGAAAGAGACATAAAATCCATTAAGCCTCCGTTCTCGATAAGGCCCAAATTTATGAAATATGTGCTCTCTCCAAAATACCTTTAATAGTGTTGAACAAAAGATAAATGAAATAATTGAGCCTGCCTCAAACAAATTGCGACCTATGGTTTTAACGCGTAGAAGCCGTTTTCATAAGCTGATCTGTAGGCGGCAAGAATATTTTCAGGGGGCACGTCAGCCTGAATATTATGAACCTGGTTAAAAACGTATCCGCCATTTCTTGCAAAAACTAGAATATTCTTCTTAACATGCTCGTAAACCTCTTCCGACTTTCCGGCGTGTAGAACATTTTGAGTATCCACACCTCCCCCCCAGAAAGTAACCTGGTCGCCGAATTCTTTCTTCAACCTTTCCGGCTCCATGTTTCTGGCAGATATTTGAACAGGGTTAAGTATGTCGACACCTGCATCTATCAGGTCCGGAATAAGATCGTATATTGAGCCGCAAGAGTGAAGGAAGACGAACATTTTTGAATGCTTCTTCACATATTGGAAAAGCTCGTTGTGACAAGGCTTTAAGAGTTCTCTGTAGATTTTCGGCGACACTTGAGGGCCTGTCTGAATTCCAAGATCGTCCCCAAAGCCTATTATCTGCACGTAATCCTTCAGGGCTTCAACGTATTTCTTCAAATTATGCGTTAAAACATCCATCATTCTATCCAGCATTTTAGAAGCAAGGCTTCTCCTTGAGGACAAATCTACAAGCCAATTCGACCAACCTCTTAAACCCTGACCCCACTCGTGAACACTCCCCACACCGAAAAAATGAATCGCAAAACCAGTATTGCTATAAAGATGCTCTGCCTTACTTCTCAGGTTTGAAATATATTCGTCACCAACCTTATTGCCCTCCCAATCATAGTCTTCCAACACTTCTAATTTCTCTATTTTTTCAAGGGGATGATAAATACTATCAAAGTATAGGCTTCCTCTAGGCATTTTTGAAGTCACGATGCCCTTCTCGTTCTTAATAAACCATCCGCCAGCACCATCTGGCTCAGGGTTAAACCAAGCAGGGACTTCACACGATGTTCCGTCCGGTAAAACCCATTCCTTCCAGCTCCCACCTCCCGGTCCACAGGGTTCAAGCGTCCTAGTTAGAGAAATCACATCAACCTTGAACATGTCGATTATTTCTTGCTCCGGCTCCGCCAACTGTTGGCCAACATCGTAGACTCTTAAAAGACCCTGCTTCAACCCAAGGTGTTTCTTCAGTTTTGCGTACGCTATAGCCATTATTCCAGTAGAGGGCATTGAACCTAGGTCTATTGGAACCCTGTCCGGCTCCTCATGTCTTAGCGTTGTCAGAACCCTTGTTCTAGAGTCCAATGAGTAATTCTTTACAGTTTTCAGTTAATAAGTTTTTAAGCATTATATTGAACAAGAAAGAAAACAATAATTCTACGTATTTGATACGTGTGTTAAAAATGTACAGCCAATTTAGGATAAGGATATTGTTCTCCTCTTGTACAATGCTTAAAATACATGTCCAGAATCTACTATCTGGAGAAAAAGGCTACTCCACTTAGGTTTTGATATTTCAAATGCTTTGATAGAGCCTTTTTTCAGTTAGTAATTATAGGAGCTAGATTATCTTATTATAGACTCCTCCTGGAATTGGGGATGTTCTACTTAACATTATTTGCATAATAAAGACGGTATATTTCTTGGTAGTTATGACATCCTCTAGACTGGCTTTTGAAATTGTTAGAAAGCTTGTAATCCTCTTGAATAGTTTGAACACTACGATAATCGGCATTTGAGAATATGGAAACGGATAAGTCGGGCTATGTTCCGCGGAAATCTAGAGAAGTTAAACGTTATTTTTTTTTGAAGGGATGCCTTACGATCCTGATGTTGAGAAAAACTTGGGAAATGTGGATTGGCTTCTAAAAACCATTCTTTGCTAAAAATGCTTGGGAAAGGCTTGAATTCTTGACCAAGAGGTAGATGTGTAATATGATATATGATGGTTGAAAGCTTACGTTACTGCTTCAAGAAGTATTCTGCTGCGTTCATCAATCTTATTTAAATCTTCAACGATGTAAACGTTGTCATTGGTATCTATAATTACTATTTTTTCTCCCGATCTGCTCAAATTTCTCCTTCCTCGGGTTCTAAAATCCCTTATCCCTCTATCTGTCTCTACTTGCCATACGAACTCGTCCCCGCTTGTTTCTAATTTCTTCACATGCCTTATCTTAGGAATGAAATATAGTTTGTCTAAAAGTTCTTCTAGTACTTCTTTTGATTCTCCCTCTATTTTCCGATAATCCTCAAGTATACCTATTTCATTCCCCTGAATATCGGTAAATATGAGGAAATACGGGTGGCTTATTGGAAATGGCTTCTTAGGTATTACTTCAAAAAGCTCTTCCTTATTGTTAAGTATTTTAACAGTATTGAGCTTATCGCCCTTTAATACTCTTATCTTCTTAGCGTCGATAATCCATATTTTGCTTAAGAAGTCTTCAAGCAATGGCAACTTGTTTCTCAGCCTCCATAAATTGCGCTTTGTATATTTTAGCGTATAATCCATCTTGTTTTAAAAGCTCTTCGTGAGTTCCTTCTTCAACAATCCTACCCTTATCCATCACTACTATCTTATCTGATCTCTGAAGAGTAGAAAGCCTGTGTGCAATTACGATTGTAGTTCTTTCTTTAGATATATTGTCTAAAGCCTGCTGTATCTGTTTTTCAGCCAGCGTATCTACAGAGGATGTTGCTTCATCCATTATAAGTATCTTTGGCTCAAGTATTATCGCTCTTGCTATCGCGATCCTTTGCCTTTCCCCTCCGGAAAGCCTTGAACCCCTTTCTCCAATAGGGGAATCATATGCCAACGGGAGGTTCATTATTGTTTCATGAATATTCGCAGCTTTAGCAGCAGCTATCGCCTTCTTCAAGTCTACTTTTTCAAGACCATAGGCTATGTTGAATAATACTGAATTATCGAAGAGGAAAGGATCTTGTGCAACTATCCCTATGCTTTTTCTCAATCTTTCTAATTTGATTTTACGAATATCCACACCATCTATCAGAATCCTACCCTCATTCACGTCGTAGAACCGGAGAAGCAGTTTTGTTAGAGTCGTTTTACCCGAGCCGCTCTGTCCAACTATTCCAATCATCTTCCCATTTCTTATTCCTAAGTTTATGTTTTTCAAAACAGGAATAAAAGGCTCGTAGCCGAACGTAACATTTTCAAACTTTATATTGCCCATTATTTCAAAGTCTTTAGCATCAGGATCATCTTTAATCGTAGGGTCGATCATTAGGATTTCGAGTATTCTCTCTCCTGAGGTTATTGCCTGCTGAAGGGGCTCAGCGAGGTTTGTCACTGTTTGAATCGGGCCGTAAAACATCCACATGTAGCTTACGAAAGCGACGAGTGTACCCGGGGATATGTCTCCATTGATAACATGTAATCCGCCGATATACCATACGACAGCAGCGCCAGCAGAGCTTACGAATCCGAGAATCGGGAAGAACCCTAAGTGTAGTTTAGTTATGTCGATGTTTGCCTTCACTACCTCATTCATCCTTTCGACAAATCTGGCGGATTCGCCCTTTTCTTTAGCAAAAGATTTAACGACAGATATCCCAGGTATTGTGTCTACAAGAAGAGAGCTGACGTCCGCCCACTTCCTCCAAGCCTTATGATAGACCAGCCTAGCCTTTGACCTGAATTTCGGCAATCCAATGATTATTAGGGGGAAAGGAAGTAGTGCAAAGAAGGAAAGGCGGTAATCCATAGTGAATATTATGATACCTATTCCAATTATCAAAAGGACATTGACCAGCAGGCTCGGTATCCCCCAAACCAGGAACCATTGAACTCTTCCAATATCGTCAGTGATTCTTGAAATAACTCTGCCAGTGCTCATCTTGTCATAAAAAGACATTGAAAGACTCTGTAAATGCGCATAGAGGTCTTTTCTCATGCTGTAAACCAATTTCTGGCTTAGTAATGAAAGTGAAAAGTTTTGGATAACTCCAAGCAAAGTGTTTGCTGCATAGATGGATATTAAGAGGATAGTCAGGTTTAGGAGGATGCTTTCCTGTTTTTGTGTCGCTATTTGGTCTATAAGCGTCTTCAAGAGAGAGGGAGGCACCAGATTCAGCGCCGTCATCAAGACTGATAATGCTAGTCCTGTTGCAACCAGATACCAGTGCGGTCTGAGGTAAGATATTAACCAGATTATCGCATTCTTTTTGCTCTTCCTATTGTTTTCCATATGAAGCCTAAATTCTATTTCCTTAGGATCTTTGTATTGAATAAGCGCGCTTATTACGCCCGCAATATGTCTAAATTCCCCTATTCTATCTCTTGAAAATCTTGATATCGAAATTTCTCTACCTTCGATGACTAAGACAAGTTCGCTGTTTCCGAGGTAATCATTGAAAACCACTTCTGCAATCCTGTCAATTCCTATATTACTGCTCTCCACTCCATTTTTAACATCAATCTTTAATACTCTCTCATTAGTAACTATTAAGAGATACTCTGAGTATTCGCCTTTATCATTCAAATCGCCTTTAGCAATCGATAAAATATTTTCCTCAGGTTTGAGTATTTTTTCAATCAGCTTTCTATCCTCTTCCTCCAGCCTCTCTAGCATTCTTTCGCCGCTCACTTGCTAAGAGCAGCTTTCGAGCAACTCCATTTATTTAATCTTTATGCCATATATCGTCTTGATTGTGATTTAATTCCCATTGATAAGCCAGATTAGTGATAGATTTCTGAGAAAGCTAGTAAACAAATTATTTTGTAAGCTGAGCGTTGCATGCAGTCTTTAAAATACCGTCTTTAAGAAAGAGCGAGACTGCTGGGCATTTTGCCAAGCATCCTCCGTATCCGCATCTTGAATATAATTGACCATTTACAATAGACATGCCTGAAACTATTTTAACAGCACCTACTGGACAATTACCCATACAAGAACCAAAACCCTTATACAACACCGTCTTCTCAACAGACCAGAGATTTTCTTCAGAAGTAATTGGGTATCTGTTCTCTCGAGGAAATAGTCCTTCTTGAAAAATACTAACAGTTCAATTATAATGATTTCAGATATTATTAAGAGTATTAATGGCTTTGTTATCTTTAAGCGTTTTAAGCCTCCTACATCTTTCATTAATATTAACGTGGTTAAACAGGATTATAAAGAAAACTCATTATGCGGGAGTTTTTCTACGATTTGAGTTCAAAGGAAGGTTTTATAAACCTCTTGTGCAACTTA
>JAWCNV010000032.1:0-11128 GCA_038848185.1 Thermoproteota archaeon
TACAGGTTAAACATTACTGAACACCTAAAAGATGGTGAAAATCTGCTGGCAATCTGCATTAAAAACAATGCGGGAGAAGCATACTTTGACTGCGAAATACCAGTTGACTATAAAAGCCTTGGTGAAAGAGTAGAAGAATTCGTCAAAGATAGACAAAATATTGATGGTAGTTTTTATGAGGAATACTATTACGACTACCCGGTGGTTACGATTTTTTACGCCACCTCGATTCTGAAGACCTTAGGCAGGATGGACCTAGTGGAGAAGGAAAAGATAATGGAATACATCATGCATTGTAGGACTATCGATGGGGATTTTAGGGGGGGCACTTATTTTGCTGTTGAAGCTCTTAAGAGTATCGGAATATCTTTACCTTCCTTCGATGCGAAATATTTGGCAAGAAAGGTTTTGCAACGCTATTGGACAGAAAGCCACCGGGAATATGACTTTTCATATACTTATTATACGTTGAAAACTCTGGAATCATTAAACGCATTAAGCGAGATAGGAAACGCTAGTAGTATCATCAAAACTATATTGTCACTTCAATGTTCAAGTGGGCTTTTTCTGAACCTTATGTATGGCAATGCCCCAGACATGATAACAACGTTCTATGCACTTTCTTCCCTAGATGTTTTGAACGTCCTAGGTCTAATAAACAAAACAAAGGTTGCAGAATCTATAATAGCAGATTATAACTGGAAGAAGGAATTTCACTACAACTGTTCTGGCCCATATGATTTTATTGAATTTTTTGGAAGCGTTAAGTCGCTTAAGCTATTGGATTCTCTTGGAAGAATAGATGCTGATGAAATAGCACAATCGGCCATTTCCTACAGAGATAAAGCATTTCTACCTGATCATTGCCAGCCTTATAATGATCGGTACCACTACCAGTTTCATGTTTTCTTTAATCACTGCCAGTCTTATAATGAAGGGGTTTACTGTTATCATGGTTTGTACCCCTGCCCATTTTATATTGTAAATCCATTGGAAAAAGAATACTATTTGGTAGAAATACTTCGAGCCCTTGACAAGCTATATATGGTTAACGTAACGGCTTTAGATTGCATAATTAATAACTACAATCTAGTAGACGGAGGCTTCAAATCCGGTGGAGCCTTGGCATCTACAGAATGTGCTGTAAGAATCCTGAATAATTTAGCAAAGTTAAACATTATAGATAAAGAGAGGTTAATTCAATATGTCCTGCCAACCCAATCGTTAACTATCTGTGACGAGGATAATGTTTTCTGCGATATTAGTGAGATTTATTCCCCGGTTTATATATTGACCACAATAGGAGCTTCAGAGAAAATAAACAGGAGTAGGCTGATTAGTAAACTTGCGAACCATCAAAATTCTGACGGGGGTTTTGCATATTATGAAAATAAAGGAACTTTTAAATTTGACTCTTCCTTATCGGCTACCTATTACGCAGTAGAAATTCTAAATATGATTAACATGCTTGGCTCTTTCGATGTTGAAAAGATTAAGAATTACATATTATCCTTGAAGAATCCGGATGGAGATTTTTGCCGAGGAGTTAAAGATACGGCGATGGCAGTTATCACACTCATACTCCTAGGAGAAAAAGATGAAATTGAGGAGAAAACTGTGTAGTATATCTTGAATGGGCAAGGTAAGGACGGAGGCTTCGGTGATCTTAGTTATACCTACTTCTCGCTGAGGGCTCTCGAGATGCTTAATAAGCTGGATGACACTGTGTTCAGCAGGGCTGTTAACTATGTTTTGCAGGTGTACAATCCTTACGATGAGTTTGGTGATTTAAGCTCTACGGATTATGCTATAGGTGTTCTAAGTCTTAGAGAGCCTAAGAAATACTATGTGATGGTTGACTCTGAACATGAGGAAGCTTCCCATGGGATATGCGGCTCCGGCTGGTATTTTGCCGGTACGAGTGCAACGCTATCCGCAGATACTTCAATAATATGTAATCCCCGTAGGGAGGGGGAGAGGTTCATTTTTAAAGGTTGGAGTGGGGACATTGTCAGCGAGTCTCTGAGAGTAAATATTACAGTGGATTCAAACAAGAGTATTGTAGCTAACTGGAAGGCACGGTACCTAGTAACATACTATGGTCCAAACCCTCTTTCTACGGCGAAGCATGAGGAGTGGTTTGACGAGGGAGAGGTTTTCAGAATTAACACTACAGAGGTTTTTGATAAAGACCTTACAAGCGATTATGTGTTTGACCATTGGGAGGTTGATGGAAAAGCTGTAAATGGTTCCACTCTTGAGATTGAAGTCGACTCTCCTAAAGAAATCAGGGCTGTTTATAGGGTTGAGTTGAACTTGGTTAAAACCGTGTTAACATTATTGAGAGCATCTCTCATTTCGATTGCTATTCTTGTGGCTGCAGCTAAACTCGCCTCAACTCTAGAAAAAATCAGGAAGAAGAAACAGGAAAAACCAACTGTTAATAAACCTGAAAACGATTGAATAAGACAAACGCTGAAGTTTTAAAGAAGCATTCTGAGAAGCATGGCAGTCCATTATTTAAAGGGTGAAAAACAAACTTTAAACCCATCCTAATGGTTTCAATCATCAGATGGGGGCCCAGAGCAATCGGAGGATCACGGCGGTTACAGCATTCCTATTCTTGCTGCTCACCATCCTGTTTCCACATGGTAATGCTATGTTGATCCATGCTTCTGGTTCTCCAGAAGTTGACTGGGGCAGCATGGTTGCGTATCTCGACTGGAATGCGAGGCTTAAGGTTACTGTGCTCACTGAAGATGGGATGCCTTTAGAAGGAGCATGGGTCTATATTGTTGACGCGTATAGTGGGGGGAATGTGACTGCAGCTTTAACAGATAAAAACGGGAATGCAGGAGTATTGTTTACAGATCAAGGTGACGCTACACCACCATTAGAAATTGAACCTGGAGACAGGGTTGACATAGGTTTCAACCTTCTCAGAGGATGGTTCTGGCTGGATGAGAACATGATGCTGACAGGTGAGCCTGTTAATCCTGATTGGAACCCTGTTTCAAACAATATTCCGCCGCAGCCCGTTGGCGACGAGTATATTCAGTACGTAACGTTTAACGGGAGTTCAGGGTGGGCAAGGTTCTTCGGGAAATATATTGTGGTGGTCTACTATAAGTATGGTGGGGGAGATGTTTTAGGGCCTGTTGAGCATCAGGTTGTTTTCGACAGCTATAGTGATGAGCCTCAACACCGCTACATATATCTTGGAATACTTCCCGAAGGAGGTGGGGATTATAGTGCGTCGCAGTCTAAAATATTCAGGGTTAATGTGGGCGACATGGTTATGTTTTTCAAAGATGTTAAAGGCAGGCCTCTTGAAAACGTTCACGTTGTTTTCGACAGGTGGGGGATAAACGGGTTTACAGATGGGTCTGGAAGCCTAATGATAGAGAAGATGCCGAGAACCAGTTATATGATTACTGCAGAATGGGTGAGCAGGTACGGGAGCAAAGCTTTCGTGCGAACAACTGTGGAGGAAGACTCTGTCATAACTATGCCTGTCTACGACACGATCCTAGAATTGCTAACCCCTAAAGGTACTCCGATAACAGGTGTAGAAGTCTTCTTGAATAATATACCCTTAGGCAAGACTGATACAGGTGGGGAAATCCAGGCTACACAGGTTCCAGTAGGCAACTATAAGGTATCTGCCGAATGGCTTGGCGTAGACCTTGTCCTACAGAACGTAAGCGTTACTACGAGCAGTGAGATAACCCTGACGCCATTTAACGTGCATAGTTTAACAGTTATGGTGAGAGGAGCCCAAGGACAGGCGTTGGAGGGTGCTGGTGTCACGGTTTTGAAGAATAGTGTTGAACTGGTCAGGATTCTTACGGATAAGGGTGGCAACGCTGTGGTTGAGCTACCGGATGGAGATTACACTATAGAGATCTCTTTCGACCAATTTCTTAAGGAAACACAGGTAACGCTTACAAGTGATAAATTAGTCAGAGTTGAGCTCGATGTCTTCGTTAAGATTCTTGGTTTTTCAATGACTCTTTCACAAACCATTCTTTTAATACTGGCAGCCATAATTATAATTATTACATTGGCAGTAGTATTGCACGAGTACCATGTCTACAGGAGAAAGAAGCTTCCCCAATTATTCACAATCAGAACCCGAAAGGAAACATAACTTCTCTAACCCTTTCCTTTGACAATAGAGCAAGTCTTTAAAATATGTAACGATGATACGTTATTCTCATAAACAGAAGACGACTACTATGATCATCTATAAACTCGGCTTTCAATTAAGAGATTAAGGAAAGCACAGAATCTATTAGGCGGGAGATTCTAGCTCTTTCAGAAAAATGGTGCGAGTATCTAAAGCGAAGGGAGGAAGGAGAGTACGTAGTGAAGAAAGGGTGGGCTTTTCTTTTTGCTGCAGCAATAATCTCTGGTTTGATATTTCAGTTCTCCAGCTCGTTCATCAGTATTATGCTTGATACTAGCTCACTACCGCCACCAGTCCGCTGGTTTTGGGTTTACCTTTTGCCAACTATCATAAGTGTATAATTTTTTTACTCCAGCCATACTCTACTTAACTAAACACATAAAAAGAAAGAAGCGGAAAACACGTTATTCAGAACTAGTTAACGCATTAGAATGCGTAAAAAGCACGGGGGGAGGGGAAAACTTATCCGAGTCGATTCTCCGTTTGATAGACAATATGACTAAAATCCTTCCTGAAGTAAAAAGAAAGAAGCTTGAAGACATTAATGCAATTGCAATGTTAGGCATTTGGCTAGCATTTCCAACAATACTCGTCTTTATAGGCATTTTTTCAAGCATGTACCGATTGAGATAACTCTACGGGACTTTCTTCCATTATGTGGGGTAATATGTATCTTTTTAGGTATATGGCTTTACCTGAGACACAAGGCATTTGTAGAGTATAAACAGGAAGTCTCAAGATTTGAAGAGTTCCGTCGAAAATTTGAAAGGCAGAAGGAAGAATTTATTGAAGGCCTGTGAACAAGCTTGGGGAAGCCTGACCTGTATGTGGTTGCGCGGTTTCTCGACGTCTTATACACTAATGGAAACCCTATGAAGAAGACTAATCTTCAAATGCTTGTTGGCCTTAACTATCCTAGGTTTATGGAGTACTTGGAGTAGCTTCTTCAACATGATTTAGTTACTATGGTTAAGGATGAGGAGGGTGTTGAAAGGGTTTCCCTATCTTCGAAAGGTGTTGAATCTTATCATAGGCTGGTCGAATGGATAAGGGATTTAATGAGGAACATTCGGATATAGTTAAAAACAACTCTGTTTAATTGTTTTAAATGAGTTTTTTGCCTAGCTAAAGGGGTTTCCCGCATTTGACGCATTTCGTACCTATTGGCGGTTGAACTGTGTGGCATTTCTTGCATTCCACGACTAATTGTGCACCGCATTTCTGGCAGTAGTCTCTGAAGAAGGTGGGTTGGCCGCATCTGGGGCAGTTGATTGTGAGGGGAAGCCCGCATGAGTTGCATCTAACCCAGTGGGGCTCTACCAATGCGCGGCATCTGGGACACCTGTCTTCCAACGGGTTCACCTTTCCACAGATTGGACAAGTATTCGAATTCGGAGGGATGAGCTGGTCACAGTACTTGCACGGCTTCTTATAACTCGCCACGGTCGTTCACATATTAGTCTCTAAGTAGGCAAAATATAACCCTATCGGAATATCGGGTAGTAAAACTTCATATAGTCCCTTCAGCCAACTTACTGTGAAGGAAGTGTTAAAAAGCATGCCTTTCATACCTTTCACGAAGAATTACGCAGACAATAGTACGGAGGCAGGTTTTCAATTCACCTTCTTTTGTGATAATTGTCAGGATGGTTATAAGACGAGCTTCATTGAGTCTAAAACCTATAAGAAGGCAGGCCTGTTGAGAGGCTTGGGTAGAGCTGCATCCATCGCATCATCTGTAGCTGGAAGCGGAGTAGGGTATCATGTTGAAAGTGGTGCGGATGTAATTTCCGAAAGGTTCAGTGGAATGTCCCCGGAGTGGCATAGAGAGCATGAAGAAGCTTTTAAACTGGCTCAAAACGAGGCCATGGGACATTTCCACAAGTGTCCGAAATGCATGAAGTGGGTTTGTGATATCTGTTGGAATGATGAGGAAGGTCTTTGCGTTGAGGACGCTCCGAGAGCCGCAACCGAGATAGCTGCTGCAAGAGCCACTGTGAGGAAGGATCAGATATGGAAGAAGGCGGAGGAGACACAGATCTTCAAGGGAGAAATTAAGCCTACTCAAACAGTGTGTCCAGTATGCGGGAAGCCTGCTGGAGCAGGGAAATTCTGTTCAAACTGTGGTGCCCCGCTCTCTATGCTTAAGTGTCCTAAGTGCGGTACGGAGAATACTCCCGGAGCAAAATTCTGTGCAGAATGTGGAAACAAGCTTTAAACCGTGAATCGCTGGAAAAATGTTCATCATTACGATTGAACAGTTAGAGGAGAATATGTTTGAGTAGTGAAGAGGAAAGGAAGCCTGTTATCGAAAGCTATATGAGCTATATTCTCCTTGATGAGGCTGGGAGGGAGGTTGAAACAGGTGAATGCAAGGGGGTTGTTGACGAAGAGCATCTCACCCTGTCTCCGAAGTTCGGGGGAGGTTTACCCTTCTATTTGAGGGACATAGTTGAGATTGAGGTGGAAAACTACAAGATCACGTTACCGATGGAGTCAAGGGAGAAAATAATCTTGTTCAACTTGGGATATGATTTCGAGGATTTCCTTAGGGTTTTAACGCGTATGAGAAATGAGGTTATGGTTAAGGATCTGCTTATGAATGAGGCCATTAGGAAAAAGGATGTTGAAACCGAGTTCAATTATTATGATGAAAACGGGGGTGAAAAAATAAAGGGTACCGGTGAAATACGCCTCTACGAAACAGGTTTGGTGGTGATGCCTACGAAGGGAGAAATGTTCAGGATACCGTACAGCAGTATTCTAAAGGTCTCTGAAGAGAATTATGAGGTCAGGTTTAACACGGAGCTTGGGGAACAATTAATCCTTAGCAAGATGGGTTCAGAGTATGAGCCTTTCGTTAAAACGCTTTCAAACGCCTTAAAGAATCTTCAGGATAAGGCTGTTTCCTCGATTAAAGCCATGTTCCCCACCATAGACACTGTCTCGCTTAGAAGGATTGCGAACCTTATGAAGGATGGGAAGGCTGTGAAAAAGGCGGATATTGAGGCTATTAATCCTAAGATATGGCTTGAGATGGAGAAGAAGATAGCCTCCAACGGGTTGAACGAATCGTATGTTTTCCTCAAGGGTTTAGCTAGGCAGGAGAAAATCGCAATTGGTTTTAAACGCGGACTCATGGGCGGCTTAATAGGAGAATACGTCTGGTTCCTCATACCCATCTACGATTCGAAGGAGAAAAAGTATGGTAATGCTATTGCGATGGAGGCGGCGGGCGAGGAGGGTGGTGGAAAAGCCACCTATTTCTTCAGAATAATGAGCAGGAAAGATTATCCAAGTTGTACAAGTCTAGAGGAGCTTGACAGGGAGGTGGATCAAGTAATCATGAGAATAAATCAATGCATGCTCGACATAAACTTCCGGAGAGAACCGATATATCTTCCTGATGATGAGCTTGATGACCAAGCCTATATTAAATACAGGGTGGCGGTGCGAAAAATACCTTCACTTAAACTTCTTAGAAGCCTTTACATAGGAAGAATTGCACATTTTTCTCCTGAACAGTGGAAGAACGACGTTATGGATTTACTCCGGTTCAACATGGAAACGCTGGAAGATTCTGTTAAATGGAAAGCCTAATAAGCCTTGGAAAAATATGAGTGCCGATGGAGCCTTTAGATTATCCTCGCTACTTGAAGTTGGTTGAAGAAAACAGGAAGCGTGTTGAAAAAGCTTCTGAGTTCAAGGAGCCTGATAGGGTGCCTGTGAACATAGGGGTGGGAGGACCATATTATGCAGAGGTATTTGGCTATAATTTTGCTGAATACTACAATAATCTGACCGTTATGCTAGATGTGCAAATCAAGGGTATAAAGTGGAGGCTAAACTGGCTTGGTGATGATTTGGCAACCATAGGTGTGCAGTTTGATCAAGGCGTCATAGCTGAGGGAATAGTTTTTGACTGCAAAGTGGAGATGCCGGATGAGAGAAGCCCGTTACGGAGCCCTTGGACAATTCCCAAGATAAAATCCCTAGAAGACATAGACAACTTAGAGGTTCCAGATCCTCGTGGTCATAAGGGTATTAATGCTTATTATGATAGGCTTAAAGAGTTTAAGGAGCTTGTAAGGAAAAACTATGGTGACCTACCGGTAAGCGGGATACTGCAGATACATCCCCCAGTCTCGGCAGCCGGCTCATTAATGGGTCCTGAAAGACTATATTCTTGGCTCTATAAGCATCCTAACGAAATGCACAGGTTTTTCAAGAAGCTGGAGGAAACCTTTAAGGTTCTCCAAGACTACTATTATGAGGTTAGCGGCGAGGAGCCGGGAAGACTAGGGCTGGCTGATGACCATTCTGGTTATTTAAGCAGAAGCATGTATGAGAGGTTCACCATGCCTTATAACACGCGTCTCTATGAGTTTTACGGAGCAAAATATCGCAGCCTACACATGGATTCTCACATGGATCATGTGACAGATATTTTGCTAACAACATATAAGATTAACGAGGCCGATGTTGGTGTTGAGAATGACATAAGGATTATTTCTGAAGCGTTTAGGGGGAGGGTATTCTTCAACGGCAATGCAAACTGGAGGTCTCTGCTCAAAAGTTTTCAAGATATTGAGGCCGAGGTTGAGAAGTGCATATACTATGCTGCACCCGGCGGAGGCTACGTTTTTGACAACGGGGGAGAAACCTACAGCGGCATACCTCCAGAAATGCTGAAATATGAAGTAGAGTACGCAAAGAAGGTGGGGAAATACCCTATTAGAAGAGATAGGTTTAAGCATCTGGATAAAATAATCAAAAACACAGCAGACACCTCTATGCTTTAGATAGCTTTAATCCTAGTATATTCAGACCATTCGAACCATCCATTATTCCTCAATCTCTATTTTTCAGAGTTACAGCCTTTCGTGAGAGACAAAGTAAGTTTTATATATGTCTAATATGGTATGTGAAAGGAGCTGAAAATGGAGAGAAAACCCGCCAGTAGGGAACAGGATCCAGACAACATCTGTTATCCTAAGGAGATCATGTGTCTTGAATATCTTCCAGGAACCCGGCTCTCCGAGTTCTTTGTCAGGCTTAGAAGAGAAGCAGAGCCAGAGTTCTTCAGAGTCTTCAAGATATTGTTTGGTAAGGAGATCTCAGAATTATCTGGTTTTTACGATACTGATATGGAGAAAAACGAGGTTTTTCTAGGTTTCTTTGCTGACATCTCTCGTTTACAAAATAAAACAGCCGGTAGCATAGCTGAGGAACTCAAGAAGATAGAAGGTGTTTTAGACGTCAAGTTTTCCGAGAGAACGTTTAAAGATCTTATTATTGATGAACTCTTCTTCCCGTTGACGGTTGGAGGCGAAAGAAGTTTTACTCTTAGGGTTGACAGCTTCGGAGCAATACTGAAAAGACTCTACGAGAAGTTTGGGACAGGAGCAGCAGTAATACTGTATGAGATGGGCATATCGCTCGGGGAAAGCAAAGCAGAGAGCGTTGTTAAGAAATACGGGGTAGACAAGCAGACAGTTTTAAAGATCATATTGACTGAGCGGGCAGCTAAAGGATGGTGCCTAGCGGAAATAGAGGAATTGAACAGTAAGAAAGCAAGGATAATGGTTCACGAATTATTCGAGTGCCTCCCTTTCAGGGGGAAGCAAGAACGACCCGTCAGTCAACTCTTCAGAGGATACTTGGCAGGAGTTTTTCAAAAACTCTATGGGAAAAGCTTTTCAGTATCGGAAATAGATTGTATTGCAAAAGGCGACTCAGTCTGTAGATTTCTCTTAGAAGCCGCTAAGTAAGAGGTTCAACTATTTATGAGTATGAAGGAAAGCAAAACATAACCATTCTAATGCCTATCAACAGTATGATAATGCTTAACATCTGCCGTAAGATTTTAGGCTTGGTTCTTTTAGAGAGTCTCGGACCAAGCTGACCTCCTAAGATTGCTCCAATTGCTAAAGGCACACCATATTCTAGCAAGACGTTCCCCAGAAGGAGATGCGAGAAGACGCCTGCAATCTTAGTTATCGTCATTCCGAAGACCGCTGTCGCAACAGCCACGTGAGGCGGAACTCCGATAAGCATCATTATGGTTGTGTCAACAGCACCTCCCCCTATTCCGAACAGACCTGTAGCAACACCGCTTAAGATGCTTGCGAATTGGGATAAAGCAAGCTCGGAAAAGCTGAAGCCATACTCGTAAACGTTCCCGTCCCTATCTACTAAGTGCCTTTTAAAAGTGAACTTATGATTCCTTCTCCTAATTGTTTTATCTTCCCCACCGCCACCTGACCATAGTCTCCATGCTGAGATTATGAGGAAGACGCCCATCAGAATGGCTGTAATATTAGAAGGCAATATGACCACAAGATATGCCCCTGCCACCACGCCCAGTATGTCAAGGGTGTCGAACAACAACGCAAGTTTCACATCAACCCTTCTCTGTCTAAAGTATGTGAAGGCAGCCGAAAATATCCCGAAAGTTATGGCGAAGATCCCTGTGCCAGCAGCATACTTAGACTCCAACCCGAAAAATATGATTAAGATGGGAACGATTATCACGCCGCCTGCAAGCCCAACTGTTGAAAGCGAAGCTGTCGATGCGAAGGCAAGGAGGATGAGGCTTAGTGTTTCAACTATGTTCATGCTGACCGATGCTTCATAAAACAATATAAGTTTTCACAAAAAAGAAGAGAATTGTAGACGTGTCTGGCTCATAAAAATTCCTATCTATTTATGTTACTTGCAGCAGGATGGTTATCCTCTTAAGCTTAGACCTCATTGCAAGCTTACTTTTTCAAGATTGCTCTCGCCACCATCATCGTTCACTATCCTCCCTATTTCCACCGGTATCTATAGTACTTTCGTAAGCTTCAGAACCTTATGGAAGCTCATGGCCTGAGAGAACAGTTGCCTACATCTAGAGCGTTGGCTACTTGGGAAGACATATTCCAAAGGAATTGACCG
>JAWCNV010000033.1:0-10978 GCA_038848185.1 Thermoproteota archaeon
GTCGTTTCAAGAGACAGTACCTACTTAGAGACCTATAGTAATTGGGTTCCACCCTAAAGTCTTTTTTCTTCCTGTTTCTTTTTCCTCTTTTTCTGCTGTGGAGAATGGTTTATTAAGACGAGTATTCGTAAGGAAGCTTTAAATCAATTTACTCAGTAAGGCAGGTTGGAGCGGGAAGGGTTTTGAGGAGTATAGTGGTTGAATGGAAAGACGGTAAGCCTGAGGGTTGTGTGGAAGTAGTGGATGGTGAACTAGAGGGTTTACGCATCGTAAGGGGTCAGGGTTCAGTTGCTGGCGGAAGGTTCGCGTTTACTTCCAACGGGCCTTGTAGGCTGGAAATTATCTTGAAAGAGTGCTGTGTTAATTTAGGTTCGGGTGCTACGATAGTCACTGTTCGTACAGCCATGAATCCTTTCAGCTTCTTTCTTAGAGATGTGTGTAAGGAGTATCCGATTTTTATTCCGAGTTACGGGGTAATCGTGACTGAGGCGGATGACAATCGTTCCTATGAGCAGGTTGAGGAGACCATAAGTGCCTTGGGACTGCAAACGAAGCTTAAGCGGATTCAGAGCGAGGATGAAGGAAGTTATGAGGAGGCGGCGGCCAGCATGTTGGATCTTCGCTGCCCAACTTGGTTAGGGTTAAGCAGAGACATGCGGGTCTTTGAGGTTGATTTTCGGGGAGCAAGGTTAAACGGCTTCTGGATTCAACCTATGTTTCACTCTCGCCCAGTCACCCTTCCAGAGTCTAACAATGCTTCTACGGTTTACCAGTTTTTTGTCAGTCGCGGCATCGGCTGCACTAAAAACGTTACTAGACTCTTAGAAGAAGGTATGCTTCCGATTCTGCACGTAACTGTCTCTGATGAAGATGTAAACTATCATATTACAGCATTCGTTACGCTTGAGAGAAGCAGGCTTACCCTTGAAAACCTTAGGGGTACACATTTTTTAGTTGCTGATGGGCATGCAGACGGCCACGTTTTCACGGAGGAGCAGGAGCGGCAGTTTCAAACTCTTCTCCTGCAGGAGATGAAGCAGGATGAGGAGACTGTGCTCTTCGTCCGCGTCGAAGCTGTGAATTCTGCTCCTGCTCCTCGTTATGCGTGGTTTAAAAGCGTCTTTCCAACGTCGAGTCAGCCTTTAAAATGGTTCTTTGACGGTGACACGGGATTTGGGGTTTATGACACTGGTAGAGTCTTCTGCGTCTCGAAGATTAATGGGAAGCCTATGCCTCAAGAAGAATTAGCTGTTCTGCTTAAGCCTAAGGGAAAAGCAATATTCGACTTCTATGTTCCTCATCGCCCAATTTCTAGAGAACGCGCTGAACAGTTAGCAAGCCAAGACTTTGAAGCTCGCCACATTGAATGCCGTGGGTTCTGGAAACAGAAGCTTGAAACTGGTGCAGAGATAAAGCTTCCAGAGGGACGGGTTGAAAAAATGGTTAAGGCGGGACTGTTGCATTTGGACATAGTTACTTATGGACTTGAACCTGAAGGCACGGTTGCACCCACAATCGGTATATACAGCCCAATCGGTTCGGAGAGCGCGCCAATCATACAATTCATGGATTCAATGGGCTGGCATAACCTAGCCAAACGGGCTTTAATGTATTTCCTCGACAAACAGCATGAGGATGGATTTATGCAGAACTTCGACGAGTATATGCTTGAAACTGGAGCCGTGTTGTGGAGCATAGGCGAACATTACCGCTATACGCGTGACGATGCATGGTTGAAACAGATTACGTCGAAACTGCTGAAATCTTGCGAATATATTGTAAATTGGCGTCTCCGGAACAAAAGAGAGGAGTTGCGTGGAAAAGGGTACGGGATGATTGACGGAAAGGTTGCTGATCCGCCTGATCCTTACCATCAGTTCATGTTGAACGGGTATGCCTATCTGGGCTTAAGCCGCGTTGCAGAAATCCTCTGTAAATTGGATCCTGTGCAGGCTGAAAGGCTGCTGCATGAGGCTGAAGAGTTGAAGAGAGATATCCGTAAGGCTTTGTTCGATGCGATGGCGAAATCCCCTGTTGTGCCACTTGGCGATGGAACTTGGTGTCCTTCCGCTCCTCCTTGGGCAGAGGCTCGTGGTCCACTCTCGCTTTACGTCGAGAGGGGAAGATGGTTCTCGCACCTAACCTTTTTCTGCAGGGATTCGCTTCTCGGCCCTCTTCACCTAATCTTCCAAGAGGTTATTGATCCAAACGAAGAGGCTGCTGATATGCTGTTAAACTATCATACGGAGCTGATGTACACGAATAACGTAGCCTTCAGCCAGCCATATTACAGTCCACACCCATGGGTTCACCTTAGGCGCGGCGAGGTAAAAGCGTTCCTCAAAACCTACTACAATAGTTTTGTTAGCTTGGCTGACCGAGAAACCTTCACTTTCTGGGAGCATTACCCGGGTGTAGGGAGTTCTCACAAGACTCATGAGGAAGGCTGGTTCCTAATGCAGACGCGATGGATGCTGTGGATGGAGCAAGGTCAAACTCTTAAGCTGCTTCCAGGAATTCCTAGAAAATGGATGGAGAATGGTAAAAGCATAGAGCTAAACAGGGTTGCCAGCTACTTTGGACCTATATCGCTGAGGGCTGATTCGAAGCTTGACCAGGGTAAAATTGAAGCGAGGGTAGAATGTTCCTCGGAGTGGCAACCAAGAATTGTTGAATTACGTTTACCTCACCCACATGGTAAGAAGGCAACCGGGGTTAAAGGCGGAGTCTATGATGCCCAGACTGAAACGGTTAGAATCGAACCCTTTAAAGATAAGGCAGAGGTCGAACTTAGTTTTGAATAAGTATGGAATGGTTTCGATTACCCGGCTTTGGAACTGTTAAGCTCCACGATGGAATGCTTGCCCACGTAGTGGAAAACCCCGTATTATTCTTTTTCTACTCGGCTTACTGAGATGTTTTCCTATTGTTCACGTTTCAGGGTTCCAGATGCATGTGATTGCTTTCTGCTCGCATGCTGTTATGCATGGTGTTCTTTTGAGCTCTGGCTTGCATGGGGAACAGGTGTACTTGATTCTTTTCCGGTGTTCTTCTAGTACTGCTGCTACAGGCTTGTCCTCGAGGTTGACCATTATTGTTGTTAGTTCTAGGGCTTTTTGGGGACACTGTTCGACGCATTTGCCGCATCCGTTGCATTTTCCGGTGTCGATAATGATGTAGTATTCTCCTGAGGCGTCGCTGTATCCGTAGTGAGTTATCATGTTTATCAGATCTGCCTTGTCAGGTTGCCTGTGATTTTTCGTATAAGGCTTTGGCGAAGAGGGCGGCTCCGATGGCTCCGGCGATCATTGGGTCAAGCCCGTTTTCCTTCCAGTTGGGTGCTGGGAGAGGCTTGATGCCTATTATGTTTTCTATTCTCGCCACTATACCAATGTTTTTCGATTGGCCGCCTGTTATGACAAAATCTTTTTCACAGCCCACTTTATCCAGTAGCCTGCACATTCTGATGGCCATTGCCCGTAGATATGCGGCGAGAACCTTTTCCTTGGGCCATCCTTTACGCAGTAATCCCATGGCCTCGGTTTTTGCAAAGACTACGCATGTGCAGCTAACAGGGTCAGGTTCCCCGTCAATCTTCAGTGAAACTTCACCTATTTCCTCAACAGGTATTTTCAACAGGTCGGCGAATACTTCTATGCCTCGCCCTGTGCCGGCTGCGCACTTGTCGTTCATTAGAAACGATGTTACTTGGCCTTTTTCGTCGCAACGGATTGCTTTGATATCTTGGCCGCCTACATCCAGTATTGTTCTTACTGTAGGGCCCCATATGTAGTTCGCGCCTTTCGCATGGCACGCGATTTCGGTGACTGCCTTCTTGGCCATTGGAATATTTACTCTTCCGTAGCCTGTTCCAACAATGTATTGTAGATCATTTAGCTTTAGCCCAGTTCCCTCAATCGCCCAATCCATTACTTTTTTAGCGCTGTCAGGACTGTTTGACCCTGTTCGCATGACAGCATAAGAGTAGATTTTACCATCCACCATGACGACTGCTTTAGAACTCACTGAGCCAACGTCGATCCCGGCGGTGATGAGTTTCGCGTCTTTCAAGTCTTCTCCAGGTAGGGTTGCCCTATATTCGCGCCATCTCCAGTATTCTGTTTTTTCTTCTTCCCCGTCCGTTTTCATTCTTTTCCTCCTCCGACTCGTTTAGCGGCGTCGAGGGCTGCTCCCAATGCACCGGCGAACTCCGGATGCTCCGGTATTAGCAAATCTACCCCCAGCTTTCTTTCTAGTGAAGCGACGAAGCCAATGTCTTTAGCAACTCCTCCAATTAGCACTACGCTTGAGCTTATTCCTAGCCTGTAAAGCATTGATGAGATTCTGTCGGCTAAGGCGTCAAATATTGCTCTGGCAATTTCAGGCTTTGACTCTTGGCGGTGAATCATTGTTATTACGTCAGACTCTCCGAAGATGACGCATGTAGCGTTTATGGGGCTTGCTTTCTCCGCCTTAAGTGATAAGGGGCCCATTTCCTCCAACTTTACTTCAAGTGCTCTTGCCATTGTTTCAATGAAGGTGCCAGCGCCTGCAGCACACCTCTCGTTTAAGACGAAGCCTAACATTGTTCCTTTCTCATCATACCTTACTGCCCGTGCCTCCTCTGCACCTATATCGATCACTGTCCCCGCTGAGGGAAAATAGTAGGCTCCTGCCCTTGCAGCAGCTTTCACCATGTTTATCTTGCTATCAGAATAAGGAGCCATGTCTGCCCCAGCACCGGTGACTGTTATGTGCTCAACATCACTGCGCGATAACCCTGCTTTCTCCAACGCCTCCTCGAAGGCCTGCTCAGCCGCCTTAGCTGGCTCAAATCCGGAGAAAGCCTGTCCCCGAGACAAGGTTTTACCGTCCTTTAAGATAACTATTTTAACGCTCTGGATGCCCATGTCTATTCCGGCGGTTATCATACGGCTTCACCCTTCATGTTTCAATTCTTGCCTGCAACATCTCTAGAAAAGCCTCAACCCTTGTCTTCAATTGCCCGACATCTTCCCTAGTATACTCCGTATCCAAGTAGTATATTGGCGTATTCTTGCGATCCAGGATCCGCTTGATTCTAGCGTACTCCATGGCATAAAGCATGCAGCCTCGAACCACATGGTAGATTACGCCATTAACCTTGGACTCCTTAATTCTGTCCAGTAGCCAGTTAATTCTATCCTCGTTCCCGTCTTTTGATGTGAAACAGGGGCATATTGAAGTTAACGTGTATCTTTCAGCCACGGCGTTAAACATATCGTCCATTGTCCATTCGTCAACGCCAACAGGGTCATAGAGAAGCCGGTCACTTGAGCAAAGCTCATCGGCAACAATGACTCCCTGAGGTTTAGACTCTTCAATTAAGTTTGGAATCTTCCAGCCGTCAGGCCATATCATTGGAGTACCAGTAATCATCACTCTGGGGGTATCGGGAGGACATGCCCAGTTCTTTTGGCCAACTCTTTCTTCAAGCTCATTACATAACTCCTCGGTTTTTTGAGTCCATCTTTTTATGTCATCCCATGCACTGGTTTGGTTTACTAGCATGGCGTCTCTTCCCATTATGACAGGAGAACCTTTTCTGATGTCTTGCATTCTACGAAAGGCTTTTGACGCTCTTTGCAGAAGCTCTATGGCAGACCTCAGTTTTTCCCTAGTTATCTTGTTTCCTGTCAGATCCTCGATTTTCCCCTTTAACACCTTGAATTCTTCGCTCCAGAACGCCATCGATTGTGGAGAGTCTTTGACACGCGGTATGCACATCGTCCAAATCGGCTTATAATCAGATAAGATTTCACCCAGTTTCGTCATTCCATCACATGTAAGGGGATTTATCACAGCATCACTTAATTCAAGATATGGAGACAAGCCTATCATTTTTGCGCCAATCGTGGATCGTATAATTGGGCAAACCTCTACTGGTACGATTCTGTCTCCAAGCTTTGCTGCGTCATACCAGCCTGAATAAACTCGAACTGGGATAGCGTCTGCAGCCAGAATTAGTTCAATGGGTGCAAACATGCACATGTAGCCAATGACCTTCTTTCCTTCTTCCTTTGCGGCGCGAATCTCCTTTTCACGTTGCCCAAAGAAGTTTGAAATCTCGTCAAAATACTTCATGGTTTCCGATCGGTTTGCTGTGGTCCTCTTCATCCTCTCAATGTTTTCAGCCGCTATTCTTATGGAAGCGGCTTTAATCGAGTTTCTCATGTCCTCAACTTCTTTCGGAGATAATACGGGAATATACTTCATTCCAGTCTCAATTTTACTTGACATCCTTATTCCTCCCCTTTTCCAATGAGTTTAACCAGTTTCTGGATTTGAAAACGGGTTTTCCAGCAACCTCCACTTTCAGGCAACCTTCATAGGGACACATCTCGACACAGCGTAAACAAAGGATGCATCCGGAGGCAGTTACATCACCGCCTTTTTCTTCATACACTTCGGTGACCTGTGTCGGGCAGACTCTCTTACATATTCCACACTTAGTGCATTTTTCCTCCACCTTGCTCAGACGAAGAACAGAAACCCATTTAAAAGGAGCAAATCTGTTGAAGACAGCGATTAACCCACCTAAAGGACAAAGGCGACACCAGAAACGCCTAAATGCAAACGCCCCCACTGTAACCAAAATCAAAACAGTCATGTTAAGTGAAGTAACATAAAATCCAGCTTCATAGAATAATCCTGTTGTCTGAGAAAAAATGTTCCGCATATCCATGAATCCTAATAGTCCTTCTATTAGAACGCAAAGAGGCCGCATAGGACAGACTGCGCAGAACGGGGCGGTGAAATATTTGTAGACGTATTCCCCTGGGCGTGTTCCTGAAACAATCTCTATACCAGTAATGGCCTCTGCACCTAAAACAAAGCTCAAGAGTATAATGAGGAGTATTATTATATACCTGAGTTGCCGCAGCCCGTCGTTAAACTTTTCGGAAAGTTTCCGGTACCTTAATTTCCAGTGTTTTCGTAGATACGTGATCGCATCCATATAAAGTCCAAAGGGACAGACCCATCCACAGAAGAATCGGCCTAAAACAATAGACATGATGATGACTAGGCTGAAGACGATGACTAGTCTTTCAAGACCAGTGGTAGCGTAGTTTACCCCCCAGCCAGCTCCTGTAGCCCAGAATGGGAACAGGTAGCTTTGAATCTGCCAGATGGCACAGGTTACGGTTCTACCTGACGGATAGTAGCATGCCATGGTGGGTACAGACAGCCCGTCTGTAAACGGTGCTCCGAAGATATTTGTGCCAATCAATAGGTCACGCGGCGCGTTACCGATGGGTTGAGACTCTGGCAATCCGAAGGGACCCATGATTAAGCCGAGAAAAATCACTGGAACTGAGACTATCTGAATAAAAACCCTCAAGTAGCTTATGTTTTTAGTTTTATCCTTTACGCCTATGATTATTGCCAATATTCCTGCGATTATTATTCCTATTGCGATTGTTGCCTGAAGGATTTCAGTTATAATTTCAATCAAGCCGGTTCTCCTCTTTTTCACCACCAAGTAATTAAGGCGTTCAGCAGCATGCCAAATCCGAGCAGAATTAAGATCCCTGCACCGATCTTCGATATCCATCCACTGAAAAGTGGTGCCTTGTTAAGAAGCCAGCCTGTGACTCCGCCCAGCAGTAATAAGGGGGATAACGCTGTTCCCAAACCGAATAAGGTTGCTAAAATAACACTGTCGCTTGAAGCAGGGAGTGTTACAGAGTATAGAAGAAGCGCTGCGAGAGGAGGGCATAGTATTAATCCTCTTGTGAAACCCATTGAAAGAGCACGGATGTCGAATCTTTGCGTAAATTTCCCTTTTATTCTAAAACTCCCATGTTCTGCTTGGCTGCAGGTTTGGGAGCACGATTTCTTTCTTACAAGAATCTCTAAACCTACAAGTATGATGACAACACCGAAGGCGATTGAAGCATATTTCTGGTAGGCGAGAAAGAACGTGTCGCTCACAAACATTCTGAATAAGCCGGTTAGTACACCTAGCAGGGCATATGCTATTACACGACCTAAATTATAGATTGAAGCAACAGTTAAACCCTTACGGAATCCTGCTCCAATACCAGCGATATAACTTGTGATGTAGGGAAGGCATGCTGAAGTGCAGAACGTTAACCCATAAAACAGGCCAAGTGTGAATGATGCGAGATAAGAGTTTCCAATCTGTTGCAACAATATTATCATTTAAATTCCCTCGTATTATACTCCGCAAGATATTCTAGACGTTCCGCATCATATGGATAAGCTTCTTCAGCAGGATATGGGAAAGCACTCATATTGTAGAAAGGCAGCGGCTCTACTGTAAAGTTGTACGCTGGATTACCATTCTTCTTGTACCATGCGCAGGTGACTAGAAAGAAGTCTCTCTCCATGTTTTCCTGAGGAGGTGCAATAGTGTTAGGGATTATGAGATGAATCTCATCCCCCTGCCTCATTACCACAAACTTATCATCTGCAGAGTACAATAGAGGGGCTACATCACCATACCTTGTGAAGTTCCCTCTAGAAGTTGAAAAAGTATAGAGTCTTTGATACAGACCGGCGGAAACCGGGTCAAGCCTGTAAACTGTCACGTTTTATTGCAGGCTGGTGTCCACCCCAATAAAGTCAATATGCATCAATATAAAGGTGTTAATTCTAATCGAGTAGTTACTGGTGGAGAAAAGCCCTGTCAGCTCAACTATAAAAGTCCTAGGCGTGGAGGAGAATTCGGGAATATCTCTGCTTTTTGGAACACTTACCCAACTACCATTTTCATCCTTAACCTGCAGATACGGGTACACTGATGGTTGGGATGCTAGAAAATCTGGATTCTTGAGTAGCTCCACCCATTTCTTCTCCCATCCCAGGAACCACGAAGTATATCCATTGATGACCAGCCTTATTTCTTTTGCACCAGATAAATTACCAAGATTCAATTCGAGATACTGCCATTTTCCAAATTCATGTATGTTAGCGTAAACCTCATCAAGCTTGGATATTTGAGGCAAGCAATCTTCGCCTAAATCATTAACGCATGAAACTGGAGTTGAAAGGTTTTTGCTAACAGTAAAAATTTTACTAGCAATGCTTGGATCAGTGAATTCAGTGCCCTTAGACGAATACACGTCTACATCGGGCGCATGATCAACCACCGTCAACCAGGTTGAATCCAGATAAATAATCTCGTCGGTTACTTGAGTCATAACCATATCATAAGAACCATTCCTCAGTCCTAGTTGAATTCTACCTAGCTCAACATAATCCCACGGATACGGCTTATTGAATGCCGGCGGCTCCCGTGAACGATCAAAATACCCTAGGTATCCTGAACCAGACACCTCTGCAATAAAAACGTACCTAGTACCGTTCCAAACATATAGCCAAGGACAGGATTGTATCTGACTGTAGGTTACAGTAAGCTCCATCTTACTAACCAAGTTTATTGTCCGCGTCAATTCTTTAGAATTATCCTCCCAGTTCATAAACCTCACCCTAGCGGAGTGAGTGCCTTCACTAAATCCGGTTTCATATTCCTCTGGTACCGAAATCACATATGTTCCTTCATGTAATACTGCTGAGAACGGAATCGAGTGATTCTCGTTATTTAACATGAAGAACAAGCCAGTAATATTAGGATGCGATTTAACGATGAGGGTATGAGTACCTACAGCAACGATTTTGAATTCGCCAGATAAACCGCCTATTTTAATAGGGTAGCTTCCCTCGTCCGCTTCACTCACAGTAAATTCTACAGTAGTGCTTTCCCCTCCCTCAAGCCGTAATGTTTTATTCTCCCAGATTTCGTTTTTAACCGTAAGGTTCAACGTATAGGTTACTGCTGTACTTCTAAGATTAGAGACTTCAACCGAGATTTTTATGATTTGATTGGGCCAAGCCTCGTCTGGATCAATCTTCAGGTTGTATACTTGGAAATCGCTAGGTTCAACGTTTGACTCGTATTGCGTTTGGATATAGTAATAGGCTCCTGCTGCAAAAGCGACAATTAGTAGGTCAATTATTAAAATCATCTTCAGCTTAACGATAACTGGCCGAGATAAAGACGGAGCATACATGCCATCAATCTTTCTAAAAGAGGCTTCACCTATTCTTCTAACTTTTAACAACATTATGACACTCCATTATAGATTATCTTGAAAAAAAGCTTATTCTGTTTTCTTTCAAATATGTTCTTTTTCTCCTCTCCATGATTAAAGGCGTAAGCATGCACTACTCTTCGCAGCACAAACCCTCCACTATATAAATCTAATTTACGTGTATACGAAGCTACAGAACCTGAATATCCTCATTATGTTCTACCCGTATTCTCATATGAAACAGAGAACTTTTGTCAGTATCCTTTTTTTGGGCTTTTTTACCTTTTTTAACCTGCTGGATGGGGGCTAGGTTTACCGATTCTGTGGGTTTTTCATGGGAAAATATTTCAGAATGTTTCAGAATTGATTCCGAAAGATTCTGTTAAATACTATTTTCCCATCTTGGAGAGTAGGGGGTGAAAAAAGGAGGATTGGTCTGGAGAAGGACACTCCTATTGTTGGTTAGTGGGCTAATACTGTTTTCAATCAGCCTAGTAGCGGCGGGGAGCGACTTTTCCATAGAGCCTTCTCAAACTGGGGAAAATTTCACGTTACGGGTTGAGGAGGGCAATGTTGTTCTTTCTGACGGAAGCATGTTGATGATTAATTATTCTCCGGATACGTTGCCCGGGATTTCGGCTAAGATAATTTACCTTAAGATTCTTGACGGTGAAGGGTATATGAAGGCTTTGGAGAGGGTGATGGTTCTGGACGGGTATAGTAGTACTGGTAGACCGGTGTATAAGGGGGCCTTGAGGTTTGGCGGGATCTCGCCTGATGTTGAGCCAGGTATAAACTATGTTGGGTGGTTTGAGGTGGATGGTGAAAGGTTTGAGTTTGTTTATAATGTGACGGTGCTGAGCACGGAGACGATACCCATC
>JAWCNV010000034.1:0-9677 GCA_038848185.1 Thermoproteota archaeon
CAGGACGACGGAGAATAGTGTGAGCTTCACTGTGCCAGAGAGCTTTGAGGAGGGCAATTATGTTCTCATGGTTAAGGCTACGGACGGGGTGAACACTGGGTATGACATCATTAACCTGCAGGTCTTGAAGAGCCTCCCCGTCTACACGCTTAACGTTTCGAGTAACGTTGGCATTCAGATAGGAGGGTCGGGAACCTACGAGGAATGGAGTAACGTTACGCTAACTGCTCCCCAGACCGCACCCATGGAAGGAGTTTTAGGAATACTAGGTGGAAAATACGTGTTCCAAGAATGGACTGGTTTCACTAATACGCGTCAAAACACTGTCAGCATAATTGTCTCCAGTGAAGAAAAAACCTTAACGATGAGAGCAATCTACACTCAGGATTTAACCTTTGTCTACATTGCTTCGGCTGTGATAGCCCTACTAGTATTGGCTTCAGCCGCATTAATTATGATTAAGCATAGAAGAAAAACGGCACCACCTTCCCCAACTTCAGCATCAACTCCTCAACCTCCGTAGACGTAAATACCTCTTTTTCCATATTTTTCCCATTCAACTCAACATTTGGTAAATAAAGCTACTTTTTCAGCTTTCCAAGGATTTACTTACGCTTGAAAAGAGGTTTTAAGTAAAGTTTTCTAGTGAATTAGAAAGCTTTATATAAAAAGCTGTATATCATACTATCATGGAACTTCAAGAGTTAAAGCAAATAATTCTTGACCAAAAAGAGGACAAAGAAGGCGTTTTCAAGTCTGAGAGAATTATAGAAAGAGAAGGGAAGGATGTTAAGAAGTTCATTATGCACCCCAATATCCTTGCAGTCCTTGGAGCGAGGAGGTCAGGGAAATCTGTTTTCTCATACTCGCTTCTTGAGGATAAGAAGTTCGGGTACATTAATTTTGATGATGAAAGATTAGCAGATTTTGAAACCAGGGACTTCAACAAGTTGCTTCAGGCTTTTTACGAGCTTTATGGTTCTGACTTGGAATACATTGTTTTGGACGAGGTTCAAAACATTCCGAAGTGGGAACTCTTTGCTACAAGATTGAGAGAAACTAAGAAAGTTATCATAACGGGAAGCAGCTCTAAGCTTCTCTCTGGAGAGCTGGCAACACATCTTACAGGGAGACATATTGATTTCACCTTGTTTCCATTCAGCTTCAGAGAGCACTTGAAATACAGAGGTTTAGAGGTTTCGAAAGATGTTTTAATGACCAAAGAGAGGGCAAGGCTCTTCAATGAATTAAACGATTATTTAATTCTCGGGGGATTCCCCGAGAGGTTTAAGTTTGGGAGCACAATACCCAGAATAATATACTCTGATATAATTACGAAGGATATTATTTTAAGACACAGAATTAAAATGGTGGAAGAAGTTAAAAAAGTGGCAAAATACTTGATTAGCAACTTTTCCCACGAATTCTCTTACTCCTCGTTGAAAAACATATCTAAAGTGGAGCACCTATATACGATTTCAAAATGGTTATCGTATTTCGAAGAGGCTTTTCTTTTCTTTAAATTTGAAAGATTTACTTTTAAGCTGAAGCAACAAATTCTCGCTCCAAAGAAAATTTACTGTATAGACAATGGGATAGTTTCTACAGTGGGATTCAAAACTACTGAAACCTTAGGAAGACTAATGGAAAACACGGTTTTCGTCGAGCTACTAAGGAGAAAAGCCTATTATTTTGAAGACCAAGAAATCTATTATTGGAAAGATCATCAGCAGAATGAAGTTGATTTTATAGTAAAAGAAGGGCATGATATAAAACAACTCATACAAGTAACCTATGCCTCTGATGAAAATGATGTGAAAAAAAGAGAAATCGGATCCCTGTTAAAGGCAAGCAAGGAATTGAAGTGTAATAATCTTCTTATAATCACTTGGGATTATGAGGATAAAATAAGAATCGATAATAAAGTTATAAAGTTAGTCCCTCTTTGGAAATGGCTTCTTTTTTGGACTTCAAATAAAGTATTTCCAGATGAAGGAATGGATAATAAAATGGGACGATATTTTTTAGGAAGGTGCCCTCATTAATGAAACTATCTAGTAAAGTTAATATTATCTGAAAAATCTAGTGTTGGCATGAGTCATGACATAATAGAGATTCCCACTAAATCTAGGCAACAGCTAATAGAGATAACTCCTATGATTGAGGAACGCGTTAAGAAGAGTGGGATTAGAAACGGGGTCTGCTTCATCTATGTTCCGCATACAACTGCCGGAATAACCGTAAACGAGAATGCTGATCCGAGTGTAGTCAGAGATATCCTTCACGCCTTAGACGGTTTAATACCTGTTGATGATGATTACATCATTTGGAGAGTAATGCTCACGCCCATGTGAAGGCGAGCATAATTGGACACAACGCAATCCTGCTCGTAGAGAATGGTAAACTCGTGTTAGGAACTTGGCAGGGTGTTTTCCTATGCGAATTCGACGGCCCTAGGAAACGGAAAGTTTTAGTGAAGATGATGGGCAAATAAAAATACGTAATTAAGCCTAAGCCTTTTAAGATCACAACGTGTTAACCTCATGGTTTCAGCATGCGGGTAGCGACTAGTGTTCTAAGAGCAGGTCGGCGATTGGAAGTCTTAGGACCCTAGGTATCCCTATTAGAGAGCTTACTACTTCACAAGCGTTCTATGCTCCAACTCACTTGAGCAGGAGATTCAGAAACCTTATCCTTTAGGGCTCTAAGAAATGGAAGGGAAAAAATAATCGATGTCATTAAGCTGTTCATTAGGCTGAACGGAATTAGGATTAACGGAGACCATATTGTAGCAAATAATCCGGAGATTAATCCGGAGATTAAACCTACTGCGATGATGAGTTTGATGACGTTTAGCATGGTTCTCCTCTCGACAGGAGGTCGAGGATACTCTATGAAGAGGACACTGTTTTTAGATGCGTCGAGGAGAACTCTGTAAGTCTTTTCTTTATATGTGTAATTCATGAGCCGGAAAGGATAGTGGACTAGACCAAGGTATTCGACCTCAACCTTTTCAACACTTCCAGACGAGAACATCGCAGCAGCCCTCGCCCGCTCCCGTATGGAATTATATGCAGTTTTGTAAGCTTCTTTGTAGCTCACCCCAGGCAGGTATAAACTGCTTTTCTGAGCCTGGTTAGGGTTGAAGAAGCTCTTCCCCCTCACTGAGAATGAGAGTTTTTTAGCAAAGCGGTCTAGCCAAGTTCCGGTACGGGCGGCGAGTATAGACATATTCTTCAGTTTCAGGTAGCTCATGTACCTACCTTGGTAGGAGTGTGAAAAGTAGGCTTTGCATCTGAAAACATGGTATGGAATATAATAGAGTTCAGCCCTGAGAAGATTGGCCTTAGCGTTGAAATCGTCTGGAACACCATACTTCCTCAATATGAAGTTCATCACTTTACGCCAGGCTGACGGGCTGTCTACGCATGATGGGAACATGTAGTATTCCAATTTCTTACCTGTCGAGACTTCGAAAGCATGGCCGCAGTAGGGACAGACAACTATTGAAGCCCCTTGGGGAGCAGTTATGGCGGCGTTACAGTTTAAGCAGGCCAGTGTCCTAAGACTCATTTCCACCTACCCTCCCTCACATTTATCACGATACTTTTTCGCTAAAAAAATGCCGACAAATAGAGGAAGAAAGTATGAAAGAATATATATTGTAAAGCCTAGAATAAAGAGGCCTTCGTCTGTAGGGTGCCCCACGAGAAATAATGGCATGTATGAAAATGTGTTTATTATCAATGCCAAGATGATACCTACTAAAGGATAGGGAATTCTTTGACCTGTGAATGCTGGCTTTGAAACCCTCAGGAATTGCAAGTTATAGCCTGAGATACTGACCCGGTACATTTCACCCCTATACTTGTAGACTAGTATCCATAAGGGTGCTAGCAGTATTCGGAAAGAAACAACATGCGTAGCGAATATGCAAAAATAGTTTAACTCGCTCAGACGATATAATAAGCGTATGTCATCTCTAATTTGGTGTTCAACAATGTCCTTAAGCTCATCCTCTGCCTCTTGAGGCAGAAGCTCAATGTTCAACACCGGTAGCCCAATCTTTTTCCACTCTACTGATGCTAGAGGCTGCGGATCATTAACCGACTTAGCCTGGTTAATCAACTCCTGTAAACCGTATTCGGCGGCTTCCCTTTTTGCTTCAACAGCAAGCCTTAGAGGAATTGAGAATACTCCGCTCTTATGATAAATTATTTTATATCTTCTTTCGGTACCTCCCCATCCGCCTTCGACTGAAACATTGCAGAGGATAATTGGAACATAGAAGCCTTGCGCTTCAACAAGCTCAATCTCGCCGTAAGCTCTACCCATATCCGGGTCATGCTTCATCCCGTTCCAGAACGCGTTGACCACTTCATCCCTCGTGTGCGTCAGCATTATGAATACATCAAACCTTTCCTCTGAAAACCAGTTGATTGTTCCGCAGTATTCGCATACGCATGCTATTGTTTCAGGAGTATAGTTTAGCGGCTTACTGCAGTTAGAGCATTTGAATACCTTTTCAGACTCTGTTTCAGTCAACTCCTCTTCCTTGAAACAGTTTAGCATATTCTAAAGCACTAGTTTAAAAACTTATCTTAGAGATAGGGACAGAATGGAATTATCGTCTTTCCTGAAAGATCGTATTGAGATAGGAAAGACGCAACCGGTGGAGCGAGTGAGCCCCACCAGTTAGGAGATCCAATGAAGATTATTTCGTAGTGTTCAATGTTGTCGATTTTCGTCTTCAAAGGAGGCTTATACCCTGATTGGATCTCCCTTTTAGCTTGCTCTACTGTTGCATTGTAAGATTGGGGGTATGGGTTTACAGGTTCCAGCTCAACGATATCGCCACTCACTAACTTATGAATAATCCTTGCTATTCTACGTGTGTTACCGGACCAACTATAATATACAATAAGGGTTTTCATACCCAATCACCCTCAGCGAATAAATGCTTCTTAGCCTTCAAAGCCTTCTGAGACATCGATCCCTAATGGTTTATTCGCATCGTCCTTTAATGCTTTTCCCTTAAAACACATTTTTAAGACTCATTACAATGAATCATCTTTAAAATTCTAAGCTATTCTAGGACTGGAAGCCTAAAGCCCGTTATCGAAGTCAGAGCCCCTATTGCACTCCATGCTTCTGAGCTTAATCTGTGTTGAGCAGGGGTCTCCGAACCCTTGTCTTTCAAAGACAATGCTTTGGTGAGTAGAGGTGATGAGACTATGATCGCCGAGAGAAGCCCGCTTAAGATTCCGATTGGAGAAATGAATGATGCCAATAGCCCTGACACTAAGCCTACAATAATCATAATCGCAGCTGCTGTTAGCATTGTTGTCCGCGATTTCGTGCTTAAGGGATACTCTACGAAAATAACCCTTCCTCCTGAAGCATCCATGAGTACCTTATAGGTCTTGCCCTTGTAAGTATACTCCATGAGCCAGAGGGGATAGTGGACTAGCCCAAGATAGTTCACTTCAGCCTTATCGACGCCCTTTGACCCGCTGCAGCTCTTACGTGCTTCAGACATCGCCTGGTTAACTATGAAATGGTAAGCCATATTGTATGCTTGACGATAGTCTAGCGTTGGAAGGTAAAACCTGCTCTTCTGAGCCTGACTAGGATTGAAGAAGCTCCTGCCCCTTACGGAGAAGGATAGTGTTTCTGCGAAACCGTCTAACCACGTTCCTGTTCGTGTAGCAAGTATCGACATGTTCCTAACCTCTAGGTAGCTTGCTTGATTACCATGGTAGGAGCATGAGGAGTATGCTTTGCAACTGAAAACGTGGTAGGGGATGTTGTAGAGCTCAGCCCTGCTAAGGTTTGCTTCAGTGTTGAAGTCCTCGGGAACACCGTATCTGCGGAGGATGAACTGGATAGCTTTACGCCATGCTGAAGCACTGTCAACATAGGCTGGGAACATGAAGTATTCCCATTTCTTCCCTGTTGAAACTTCGAAAGTATGGCCGCAGTACGGGCAGACCACTATAGATGCTGCTTGGGGAGCGGTTATGGTTGCATTACAATTGATGCATGTTAATTGTCTGAGGCTCATTTCCACTTCTCCTCTCTAACATCACTTACAGACTTACGTGTGAGAAAAATGCCCGCTATACAGGATAGGATGAATATGAAGAAACCTATTGAGGGCACATCTTCTTTAGAAAGTAGTGTCAACGGGAGGATGAATGTTCCGGCTAAAATTGCGAGAACCGCGCCGATCACATAAAGCGCTCTCTGGCTTAAGAAAACTGGTTCGGAAACTCTTAGGAATTGCAGGTTGTATCCGGATATGCTGGCCCTATACATTCCTCCCTTGTACTTGTACACTATGCTCCATAATGGTGCTAGCACGATCCAGAAAGAGTCCACATTTGGCGTACACGAGTAGTAGTAAAAACCGTCGAGACGCTTGGAGGAGCGTATACTATCCCTCATCTGGTCTTCAGCCATATCCTTAAGCTCGTCAACAGCCTCTTCTGGAGATACTTCAGCATTCAAAACCTGGAGGCCGATCCTTTTCCAATCTACTGATTCGAGCGGTTGAGCAACAATAGTCTTGGTCTGGGAAGTAAGCTCTTGGAGACCATATTCTGCAGCCTCCCTCCTCGCTTCTACGGCAAGCCTCAGGGAGGTGTTGAAAAAGCCTCTTTCAGTTACTATTCTCGTAGTTACTCTTTTACCACTATATTCCGTCTCCCTCCTGAAACCAACCCATGTACCCTTGACTGAAACATCTCCAAGTAGTATCGGGACGTAGGATCCTTGAACTTCAACAAGCTCTATATCACCGTAAACCTTACTCATATTAGGGTCTTCCTTCATCTTGTTCCAGAAAGCATTGATAACCTCGTCCCTTGTTCGGGTTGGTATTATGAATATTTTAAATTTTTCTGTTGAAAACCAGTTTACTGTGCCGCAGTATTCGCATACGCATGCAATGGTTTCAGGAGTATAATTCAACGGCCCATTGCAGTTGGAGCATTTAAATACTTTCTCTGTAATAATGGGCTCAGTCAACGTCTACTCACTCTGGATAATATTACTCCAATAACAACGATTATTATAAGGGAAATGCTCAGGTTTAGCAGTAGGTTCCCCGTTAAAAACGTTAAGAAGAGAGAAAAGCCTAAGCAGGACAATATCAATCCCCAAATCAAGTAATACTTCCAGTCGGCAGCTAAAATCGAGAAGAACAGTGTGTATAATCCAAGTAGAACAAACGGTAGTGAGACGAGAACAAGCGGATCGCCATAGCCTGTTGAAATAAATATACCGTCTATAGCAATAGATATAAGCAGTATGGCTAATGCGTAACCGCCGTATCCAACTTTTCTGCTCAATTCAATCTTTATGAGCGTTCTCCTAGCGTATAAACCTTATTCTCAATTGCAAATATTAAAGAGATTAAAGAAAAATTAGACGCTTAATTTTCTTGCGATGCTTACTAGCTCCTCTGGGCCAAGCTCTTCGTGAGAACCGGGTACTTTAGGGGGTTTTTCGCTTGCACTTATAAGTCCGGCTCTTGGTATGCCGTGGGAGTGAATTAAGTCCACGGTCTTTTTAGCTTCGTTCTCGTTTATTTCTCCGATTTTAACTTCATATCCTATTATCGGGGTTTTGCCCTTAGAATCCAATATAACTATGTCGATGTCTCCTTTTCCATTTGGCAGAATCGCGTAGCTTCTCACCCCCCCGATGTATTGGGCAAGCATTTCTCCAAGACTGAATTGGAATTCTCTACCCAAAACGCTCAGGATAGTGTTTTCATCGATTTTAACACGTGGAGATTCGCTGATGTTTAGCTTTTGATCTAAGTAGTATATTACGGATAGCAATGGAGACCTGTGTTTAAAATAGCTTCTCGAGCCTTTCGTCTTCCAGAGTCTTATTTTCTCAAGAATGCCCATTTTAGAGAGCCTTTCAAGCAAACCAGTTACTGTAGGGAGGCCACCTGATATCAAACCGTTAGTAGTTAGTATCCCAGAAATCTCCGCAGACACCCATGTGCTTCCTCCAATCAGCCTAATGACTATGTCGTAAACTCTCGTTAACGTTCTCTCTTCATCTTCAAAAACCTCCCCGACTAGGCCTGATGCTGATGCAAGGAAGTAGTAAATTTTGTTTCTGATTTCTGAAACCACGCTCCTATCTAAGGATATCATTGGAATTATCCATGGATCACGAACGATTAGACCCCAGAGAAGGGCGTCTTTTAGTGAAGAACACACCTTGCTTAGAGAAACAATCGCATCAGAATAGCTTATCAAGTCGACTTTAAAAGGAGAAAAAAGACCTAAAAGCGGACTGTTTTTATCGAAAACCTTTTTCAAAATTCCAAGACTCGATCCACTTGCAATAAGCTTTCCATTTGGATGATTTACAGCAATCAGATCCCAATACCTATCTGGAAGCCTTTGGAATTCGTCAAGTATAACAATTCTCTTCTCTTTCAACAGTCTTCCAATACGCTTAATCGCTTCCGGAATACTGGTGTAGGAGAAACTATCACCGTCCAGAGTAGCAATATCGCCAGACCTTGTCACTACAAAGTAATTAGAATGAGGAAAAACCTTTCTAAGCATAAAAGTTTTCCCGGTTTTCCTTCTTCCGTAAACCAATACCCACCCCTTTAGGTTTTTTAACATTTCTTCCTCCTTCCTTTTTACGACGAGATTTGGAATATTCTCCATGGAATATTCTAATAGGAATATTCCTAGATAAACTTTTAGAGTTGGGAAACGATTGGAAGATAGAATAACATTCCTAAGTATGGTTGTTTGTTAAATAGAGGGGTTTTTTAAAGCACTCTGAGAGTTTATCTGGCATGATTGGGATTTAAACCTTATTCTCTCTCCTCCACAAATATCTTGCAATCCGTTACTAATGCAGCTGTTCATGATGTTAAGAAAGCGTCTGTGATTTCTATTGTAAAGGACATTTCGAGGAGTATTTTTAGTCTATTCTCATAACATTTCCTTTTTAAATAAGCTTTTTTCACGTTTTCACGAGTCCTTCAGATGATGTAGAGCAACATTTGTACTTCCTAGAGTTCTCAATAGAGGTAGTAGCAGTAAATAGCGTCTCCGGGCAATTCTTTACTAAATCTTCTGTTTCAAAAACTCCATCTTTTTCATAGATGTTGGATTAAGATTATTGAAGCTTTGTACCGCAGTTCATGCAGAACTTGGCGCCAGCGGGTATTTGTGATCCGCATTGTGGACAGTTTATCGTAGCCTGTAGAGGACTACCGCAATTCATGCAGAAGCGGGCTGTAGCAGGATTCTCTGTCCCGCATTTTGAACACGCTACTGTTCCGGGTTGTGATGGAGCAGGTGGTTGCGATGGTGGTGGGGGAGGTGCTTGAATGGGCGACCCACAATTGGGGCAGAATTTGCTTGTTGAAGGCACTTGTGTCTTACAGCTTGGACATATTACCATTGGGGTTGCAGCAGCTTGTTGCATGAGCTGGGGTATTAGAACTATGCCTGTTCCGGCTGCGGCACCAGGCGACTTACTCAGTGATTCTGCAACGCTCTTGGTAGTATCCATTGCCATCACCTGTGTGGCTGCACCACCAGTCTGCTTAATCCAGAAGAGCCTATCCCTATATTCAGGCGTCGTGTCAACACCCTCAAACTTAAGGTCGACAACATCTATGCCCACAC
>JAWCNV010000035.1:0-8845 GCA_038848185.1 Thermoproteota archaeon
TTACAACCCGATTCTGAAGCTGATTTATCCCCCTTCATATTAGACATTTGATAAAGGCTGCGGCAGTATTTATCCTTTAAATTACACAATTAGGATTTTGCAAGACAGGCAATTTCACTATTGTATGCGTTATACATTATTTTTTAAAATATCCATGACATTTTTCTATTATATACATCACTTTTCTCACGCTTTCAGGGGTAACGCCTAGAGGAGCCCCTTCACGTAGAGTTTTATATAGCTTCTCGTAAAACAAAATTTCTCCACTCTTGTAGCTTTCATCAAGATTCCAAGATTCCTCCTTCCATGGGATTTCCTCCCAGTTGTAGCTTCGGTCGGGAACAGGTTCTGTTTCAACCTGTCTCAGAGGAAGTTCTTCAGGATTGAAATACTTCCATCTAAGCGAATTACTGGTTCCAGTAAGTCCTCCCTGAGTCCCCATTACTAGCCAAAGGTTTTGAGGATAGGCACAGGCGCGAGTAACCTCTATGTCAACTATGGTAGAGTATGGCGTGCCTAGAAGTATCTTTACATGGTCCTCAGCATCGCCTAAAGTCAGGGTTCTCTGCAAGTCGCAGAATAGAACTTCAAGCTCTTCTCCAGCAAGCTGAACCGCTTGATCTATGAGATGCGAAGCATTATTGTTTAGTTCTCCTCCCCCGAATCTTCTTAAAGTCTGCCAATCCCAGCGTCTACCGAAAGTATGCGAATACATTTTTATGAGCACTATACGCCCCAGCCTTCCGGATCGTATGATTTCCAAGATTTTCAGGAAGTCCGGTAAATACCTTTTATTATGGAAAACCGTCAAAATTTTCCCTGTTTCCTTTGCAATTCTTATCATCATGTCTGCTTCTGCAAGACTTGTCGCCATGGGTTTTTCACATAAGACGTTTTTCCCGGCTTTCAGTGCTTCTATTGTTTGAGGAGCATGAAGATGGCTTGGTGTAGCTACAACCATCAACTCTACTTCCTCGTCTTTCACGAGAGATTTAAAATCAGAGTACGCTCTACACCCAAATCTTTCCACAGCTTCGCTTCGTCTTTCTTCTATTGGGTCAGAGACTGCAACCAAATTGTACATGCTTGAGCATTTTTCAAGCGTATTCGCATGAATACTCCACCCGCTTCTTCCGAGTCCAGAAATCCCGACACGAATCTTATTTCTCACTTAATATTCCCCCCACAGTTTTATCGAAAAAGGTTTAAAAGATACTTTGCAAACCTTGGTACCTCTATCTTAGGGTCCTCCTTCTCCTCGTATTCTATGGAAATAAACCCGTTGTAACCTTTGTCTTCAAGAATCCTTTTAACTTTTTCATAGTTGACTTCGCCGTTTTCAGCGATCCTTATCTTACCATGAATATGAACCGTATAGGGAACCGTTTTTGCAATATCTTCATATGGGGATTCCCTGTAATTACCCAAATCAAGGTTAATCCTAAACCATGGGGAATCCACATCTTCCACCATTCTAACCACATTATCAGCTCTAGCTGTAATTCCGCCATGATTCTCCAGAGCTATTACCACCCCGCTTTTTTCAGCATGGGCTGCACATTTTTTAAACGCTTCTGTTGCCCACTGCACCACTTGTCTTTCAGAAAACCCCCCCGGAGCATAGCCACCAAATATTCTAAGTACAGGAGCACCAAGCTCACGAGCAATATTAAGCCCCTCTTCAACCATCTTTATAGTTTTCTCTCTTTCCCTAGGATCTGGGTTACAAAAATCTGTAGAGATTCCGGCACCAGAAACCACTAGGCCCCGCGAAAGTGCAAGCCTCTTTAACTTTCTAAAGTATTCCAGCTCTCTCGAGGGAAGCCAGTAAAGAGTTATTTCAACTCCATCAAGTCCAATACTATATGCTTCTTCGATAAAATCCTCATAACTCATTTTACCGTCTTTAAGATAATCCTTGTAAGAGTAAGCTGCGCAACCGATCTTTATCATTTTTTCTACATCGACGAGGGAAGACTATTTATGTTTTTTTGACCTGTCTAAAACCATAAGTTTCTGAAAACAGAAGTTTCCGCAGGCTTCATGCATATCTATGTTCGCTTACTTTCTCTACCCCAAGATGGTTTGCAACATTTCTTATGGCGTCATCCATGTTAATATACCTGAATTCGGCAAATCTTCCAACAAGCTCAATATTTTTTTCGCTGAAGAACGCTTTTATCCCTTCTATGGATTCCCGGTAGAATGCGTCCAATAAAGGATAGGCATACTTTATTTTGAAAACTCTTCTATATACAACCTTGTCCTTTGAAAATATCTTAAGCCTATCAAGCTCTCCAACCACGGTGTCCGCAATCTCCTCCTCGTTTTCTCGTAAAAAGGGGTCGGCCGGATTAACAGTTATTTCCACAAGTATTGAGGACTTTCCTTGTGGGGCGTTTTCAGGGCTGAAATTAGACGGGAAGCTAACCCTATGAGGATGAACTTCCTTATCTGGAATGTAAAGCCAGCTTAAGCCTTTAACGTTAAGCTCATCTAAACCTATTGCGACAGTTATCAGAGAATTATACTTGAGTCTATCAACATCGCTCTTAATGTTTTGAGGGGCGTTGAAAACCCTAACTGCCTCGTGTAAAGGTATTGTTGAAACAATCTTGTCGAAAACCTTTTCACAAGAACCGTTTGAAACCACCCATTCTCCAGATTCCCCTTTTACGTTTTTAACTTCAAACTTCGTCAAAACTTCTCCAAGCACTCTGCTTCTTAAAGAGTCTACCAGCGTCTGTATGCCTCCTCTTCTAGGGTAGTGGAAGAAAAGCTGGTGAACATAACCCTCGGAACCTATTCCCAGCGAAGCCTTGACAACATCCATCACCTTGGGATTAGGAAGCCTCCCAACGAAATCTAGGGATATATCATCTATGCTGAGCTTCCATATCTTCTCATTATACGGTATCAAATATTTTTCCGAGATAGCACTGCCAAAAGAGTTGTAGAAGAACTCCCTAAGATTCTTCGGGTCGCGTTTCCTCATAGTTCTCGCGTAAAGAAAATGTAGTAGGCATGAAGCATTCTCCAACAGGGGAAGATTTGACAAGCCGTTTTCAAAAGGATATTTCACAAGTCTCCCCTTGTAAAGTATTGCAGTGTTCCTCCTGTTTTCAACCCTGTTCTCTCCTAGGAGGCTGAGCATAAAGCTAAGAACATCCTTATCCTTTGAGAAAACTATATGAGACCCCCCAGTGTCGAAGATGAAGCCGTTCTCCCTTACACTTTTCATTAATCCTCCTGGAGAAACATCCTTCTCAAGAACAGTCACATCATAGCCCATTCTAGAGGAGAAGTATGCATATGTCATTCCAGAGAGCCCCCCACCTATGACACCAATCTTAGGGGCTTCAGGTTTTACAGCTTTAATGCTACTCAACTCTAGCTTCGTTCACAACAAATGTTTAAACATAGTAGCCTGAGGGTGATTCTTTCCGATGGCTTGGTTGCTGCGGGTACTGGTCTTTAATCTCCCCAATGATCTTCTCCAGCTCAGCTAGATGCTGGTTCAGCCACTTGGTGAGCTGTTTCAAGGCTACTGGGGTAAGTATTATCTCCACTTTAATCTCCCTAGTTATGGTTGGGGGTTGAGAAGGCCCCTCAGGATGGTTCACAACATCATTGAAATAGGCTATTCTAAAGTCCATGCCGTTGAATCCGCCAATCGCACCAGTCGCATATATTCTCATGAAATCCTCTGCATACTTTATTTTAACCGGTATACGCATCTCAGTCATGTTAACCTGTTTGAAAAACAGTTTCAAAGCCTTAATAAGAGTTTACCCTCTTGAGGAGGCTTAGGATAATAGGGTCTTGCTTAATCAACCTCTTGAAACAGTTTCCTAAACAGTTTAACATGGCATTTCAAGCATGGCTGAGCCTTCTTCAAATCAGTGTCTATTATGGAGTTGCTGAAATGCATCACGCATTCACGGTTTTCACAATGTGTTAGGCCGAAAGTGTGCCCCAGCTCGTGAACCGCCTCCTTAACTATCCTTGTTTTAAAAACTTCGCTGTCAGGGGGATCACCGTAGAATTCTGGCCTAAGACGATGGAGAGAGATTATTGCATCCTCCCCATTTAGAACCGCCTCTCCAAATACAAAGTTTAATCCTCTTGCATAGAGATCTACATTCACTATTCCCAGATATTTACCATAGCCTCTAGACTTAACCATAGCAAGGTATTCCAGCAGGAGCGTTGAATTATACTGTTTTCTGGCCTTATCATAGGTGTGTGATGGCAGTTTAAGAATGCTCCTCTCAACCTCAAAATTTATGGTTCTGAATATTTTTGAGAGTTCTGCAGGAAGGAAGGATAATTCGCTTGGATTAATGTTTCCAATAGGAACCAACAATATCTCTGTCACGTTAGCCTTGCTAAACGTGTTCTTCAATGATGGTGCTACATTTATATCTATGGGGTGATTATTTAAAACTTGGTGTGGAAACATGAAAATAGGGATCTTCACCGTTTTATACAATGACCGGTCTCTAGATAAGACTCTTGAATACCTTTCTTCTCTTGGTTACGAGGCTGTTGAACTAGCATGTTGGAAGGGTTCTAACCATATTAATATTGACGATGTTACCTCAGGTAAGGCTGGGGAACTTAGAAACCTGTTGAACAGGCATGGGGTGCAGATATCCGCGTTAAGCAACCATCTTGAAAGTCAACTCATACTTGGTCCACACGACGAGTCCACAGATATCTGGTTCAAAGGGTCCCCCAAGGAAAAGATCGAGTATGGCGTAAACAGGATGAAGAAGACAATAGAGGCTGCTCAAGCATTAAACGTCCCTGTGGTCTGCGGCTTCACAGGAGTCCCTGAATGGGGAAAATGGTATAACTTCCCTCCAGCTAACGAGGAGATTTGGGAAAACAACTTTAAGATATTCAGGGAAAGGTGGCTGCCAATCCTAGACTATGCTAAGGATCATGGGATTAAGATTGCTTTTGAAACACATCCAATGGAGTTGAACTACAACCTTGAGACTGCTAAGAAAATCGTGGATGCTGCTGAAGGACATAAGGCACTCGGCTTCAACTATGATCCCTCGCACTTGGTCTGGCAGCAGATGGATACTGCCCTATTCATATATGAGCTTCACGACAGAATATTCCACGTTCATGCGAAGGATGTTGAGGTGGTGCCTCATTCAGCCAATAAGACGGGAGTACTGGTTGCAGGCCCATGGAACAAGGTTGCTAGAGCAGTAAGATTTAGGACAGTGGGATGGGGTCAGGTGCCTTGGCGCAGGGTGATAACAGCTTTGCTTGAAACAGGATACAACTATGTTCTGAGCGTTGAGCATGAGGACCCGTGTTTCAGCAGGGACTCTGGAGTTGAGCAAGCATTGTTTTTCCTCAAGCCATTGATACGGGTTGAGCCCCCGGAGGTTAAGCCTTGGTGGTGAGAAAATGAGTAGTTCACGTAGAATCGGTGTGGCAATACTGGGCTACGCATTCATGTGTAAGAGCCATTCGCACGGTTTCAAAAGTATGCCTCACTTCTTCCATCCTCCTCCAGCAATACCTGAGCTGGTTGTCGTCTACGGCAGGACTGAGGAGAAGGTTAGAGAGGCTGCTGTAAACTACGGTTTCAAGAAATATGTCACAGACTGGAGGAAGGCTGTTAACGACCCTGATGTTGAGGTTGTTGACAACTGTCTGCCGAACAGCATGCACGTGGAACCGACCATAGAGGCTATTGAGAAGGGCAAGCATGTTTTATGTGAGAAACCTCTTGCCAGGAACGGCGCGGAAGCCAAGCTCCTCAGAGATGCTGCTAGAAAAGCCAAGGTTAAGACGATGGTTGCCTTCAACTACAGGTTTGTGCCAGCGGTCCAGCTTGCCAGAAACATTGTTCAATCAGGCATGCTTGGAAGAATATACCATTTCAGAGCAAGATACCTTCAAGACTGGCTCGTTGACCCTAATGCCCCACTAGTCTGGAGGCTCAGGAAGGAGGAGGCTGGAAGCGGCCCCCTGGGAGACCTTGGAAGCCATATCATAGACCTCGGGAGGTTTATCGCAGGAGAATTCAAATCAGTCATGGGCATGGTGAAAACCTTCGTCGATGAGAGGCCTCTCCCAGACAACCCGGCTAAGAAGGGCAGGGTCACTGTGGATGATGCTTTCGAGGCTGTAGTGGAACTTGAAAACGGGGCGATAGGCACACTGGAAGCATCCCGGTTCGCAGCAGGCAGGAAAAACTACAACAATTTCGAAGTGAACGGGGAGAAGGGATCAATAGAGTTCAACCTTGAGAGGCTGAACGAGCTCAAAGTATACTTGAAAGAATGGGAGAAGAACTCAATAGGCGGATGGGGCACAGTCCTAGTAACTGAAAAAACACACCCGTATATGAAAGCGTATTGGCCATCTGGTCACATTATAGGCTGGGAACATACTTTCATAAACGAGATATACCACTTCCTTAAGGCAGTAGTTACGGATGAGGAGGTTGCACCCCTCGGAGCAACATTCGAAGACGGCTACAGGAACAACGTCATAATGGATGCGATACTTAAGTCAGCTGAAAGTGGGAAGCAGGTAATGTTATCGTTCTGAAAAACTTCCCCAAATCCTATTCGACATCGTTTTTCTCTAATTCGGTCTTAGTTTCCAGCTTCCGAAAGGCTTTATGTAACTTTTTGATTACATGTAATATGGTAGTGTGAGAATGTATGGCCGAGTCAAAGGAATTGGCAGGGAAACTGAAGGTATTAGGACACCCGTTAAGATTAAGGATAGTGGTCTTGCTGGCTAGGGAGGAAGGAGAAATGTACTTGAATGAGATTGCAGACAGCTTAAGGATCAACAGGGCCTTAGCAAAAATTCACCTTAAACTTGAAGACGCAGGCATAGTTAAGAGTAGAGTGGTTCTGGTAGAGGAGGAGGCAAAGGCTCTTCGATACTACAAGCTTCAAGACTTTGATATTTGCATTTCATCTAAACTCTTTAGGGAAGGTGAAAAATAATGGAGAGCACTGAAGCCGCTGCTATTATCGGCATGTGGATTGCTGTCGCGATTATCTTGGGAGTATTAATCCAGGTAGTTGCCCACGTTCCAGAAGTTTATAGTGTTGGTGTCACGCTCACCTCAATCCCTATTGTTGTGAGTATTACTGGCGTGGTAACCATAAGTATTGTAAGGAAAGGCAGAAGCATATGGTCATCATTAAGGCAGGAAGAAACGGTAAAAACAGAGGATGTCAGGAAGATTGTTAATAAGCTTGAGAGGATAGAGTCGCTCAAGAAGGAGTTACAGATATCAAGAAGGTTTTGGAGGAATAAAGGTGAAGGTAAAACCTTCAAAAATGGCTACGGGGGGAAACATCTCGGTAGATTAAATGCTCCGACCACCAAAAACGTGAAAATTTTCGTTGAGCCGCCGATAATTTGTCTTCCTATCAAATTGGGGCGTAAGTTTATATACATAGTTGATGTATACATTGATGAATGAAGAATATAGTATTGAGGGACGAAGTATATGAAATGCTTTCCAAAATGAAGGGGGAGAAAGAGTCCTTTTCCGATGTCATTCTAAGGATTATGCAGGAAAGAAGGAGCAGGTCGTTGGAGGTTTTAAGGAAGTACGCTGGAAGCCTTAAGGAGAGTGATATGATGGATATTGTGCTTAAGGAAAGAAAAAGCTTCAGGATGAGGGAATTTGATATTCGACACTTCCCTAATTCTCAGAATTTTAAGCGACAAGAAGCTTTTAGAGACGTTAAAGGTTTCTGAAGAGGTAAGGATAACTTCTGTTACAGCATATGAGTTGCTTAGAGGTGCGATGTACATTAATATTACTAGCCGCAGGGATAGAGAGTTGAATGTAATACTTTCATTGATCTCGGAGCTAAACATAATCCTGTTCGAAAAATTGGACAATATGTTCTTTGAGCAAAATGCTTTTTTCAAAAAAGTCGAACAACACAACGTTTAACTAATATCTGTTGGTAGTCCCTTACCGACAATGAGCAAAAGGAGATTATGGATGGTTGGAATAGCGCTTCTCATGATTACTCTAGTACCTGCTGTAGCTGCGTTCCTCCTCTTTCCATACCCGCCTACTAAACCCCCAAAAGCAAAAGATGCCGGTTCAACACCACAGGGGATTCAAGAGGTTGTGAGGGCTAATAATCATTTCGCCTTCAAGCTTTACTCTGAGCTGGTTAAGACTGAAACTGGTAATGTTTTCTACTCGCCTTACAGCCTCTTCTCAGCTCTTGCAATGACATACGAGGGTGCTAGGGGAGAAACCGCGGAGGAGATGAAGAACGTATTCGGCTTCCCTGCGAGCGATATACTGAGATTGAACTTCGCTGCGATATATAACCGTATTAATGAAGCCTCTAAGGATTACGAGTTGAGGACTGGGAACGCACTGTGGACCCAGAAAGACTACCCGTTTCTAGAAGAGTATCTGAGGACTGTTGAGGAATATTACGGTGGGAAGGCGGCAGTCTTAGACTTTATCAACGAGGCTGAGGAATCGCGGCAAACGATTAACACGTTCATAGAGGAGCAGACTAATCACAAGATTAAAGACCTGATTCCTCTAGGGGTTCTAGATGAGTACACGAGGCTTGTTTTAACTAACGCGATATACTTCAAAGGAGACTGGAAAATAGCTTTCAACGAATCCCTCACCAGCGAGGAGGATTTCTGGATAGAGCCTGACAGGACTGTAAAAGTTCAGATGATGCATATGCATCCTAATGAAACAATAAGGTTCAACTACGCGGATATGGGGGATGTGCAAATCATAGAGCTGCCCTACAAGGGTGAAAATGTGTCGATGCTAATAATGTTGCCGAAAGACTTTGAA
>JAWCNV010000036.1:0-8402 GCA_038848185.1 Thermoproteota archaeon
AAGTGTTCGTGAATGATTACTCAGACAGTTTCCTCTTCACGAGTGATGTGCAGGGGTTCCCACTCGACTACCAAGTTAAATTCGTGCTGGAGAAAAAGCCTAAAACGATTTTCATAGACGGACCATCTACATACATGCTTGGCTTAAACTACACTATGGAGGAGCTTGAAACAAGCCTTAGAAACATAGGGAGAATCATTAAGGAAACTCGCCCCTTAAAAATAATCCTCGACCACCATCTTCTAAGAGACCTTGAGTGGCGAAAAAACATTGAAAAACTGTTTGAAGAGGCTGATAGACTTAATGTAGTCTTGGAGACTGCTGCGGAATACGCCCACGAGGAACTCAACCAGCTTGAAGCGATGAGAAAAAGTCTTTTCTTAACGGATTGAAAAATAGGCTTTAAATTTACGGTAGTAATCATGATAAATATTTTCCAGAGACAAAATGCTTATAAGGTTCAACTAACCAACCTTACAGGTGATAAAACATGTTGAAGAAAAACAGAATCCTAATAATCATGTTGTCAATCGTTTTCCTCCTATCATCGCTCTCAAGTTTAACGCTGACAAAGGTGGTGGCTCAAGAAACTCCGAAAGGACCATGGGTTGACGAAGTCGACTTCTTTGTTGAAGAGGACGAGGCTAAGGTTGTAGACATGCTTCTTAAGAATGAGATGCAAGTATACTTCAGAGATATAACTGATCCGGAGCTGTTCAGTCGAATAAAAGCTTCACCAAGTCTATGGTATGTAACATCCTACGGGCTTTACTTTGAAATAACATTTAACCCCTCAGGTCCTGAATTCAAGAACGGGAAGCTGAATCCGTTCTCCGTTCCTAAAATAAGGGAAGCCATGAACTGTCTGGTTGACAGAAGATACATATGTGACGAGATAATGGCTGGAATGGCTGTGCCAAAATACACTACTCTGACACCTGCATTCCCAGACTACGCTAGGTACATAGATACTGTTTTAAAGATCGAGGAGGAGTATAGCTACAACCTCGAAAAGGCGAGGACAGTAATCACTGAGGAGATGACTAAGCTAGGTGCAGAGATGAGAGAAGGCAAATGGTACTATAAAGGCGAGCCTGTTACGTTAATATTCATTATTAGGATAGAGGATCAGAGGAGGGGAATAGGCGACTATGTGGCTTCCCAGCTTGAGAAGCTAGGATTTACCGTTGATAGGCAGTATAAGAGAAGTAAAGAAGCCTCGCCAATATGTATGGGAAGCGACCCTGCAGAGGGCTTATGGCACCTATATACTGCAGGATGGATTACGACGCTAGTGTCGAGAGACGAATCTGATAACTTCGGATTCTTCTACACGTCTAGGGGACCACCAGGGCCATTATGGCAAGCGTATACACCCGATCCGGAGTTCGATGAAGTTGCTGGCAAGCTTTGGAACAGAGAGTTCAGTACTATGGAGGAGAGAAACGAGCTTATGGTTAAAGCATTGAAGCTTTCGATGAAAGACTCTGTAAGAGTATGGTTGGTAAGCCAAGTTGCACCTTGGCCTGCTAGGAAAGATGTTTCATTAACATACGACTTAGCAGCTGGTTTCTCAGGCGCTAGGCTGTGGCCTTACACAATCAGATACACTGATAGGGCCGGGGGATCTATCAAGATAGCCTCCTCAGACATATTTGTTGAGCCTGTGAATCCGGTTGGTGGAAGCAACTGGATATATGACTCAATGTATTACAGAGCTACCTCCGATCCCACTGTAATGCCTGATCCCTTCACAGGCCTATACTGGCCTCAAAGAGTCAAGAAGGCGGAGGTATCTGTTTTGAAAGGTCTTCCAGTAAGTGTTACTCTTGACTGGGTTTCGCTAAACTTTGTCGACAACATTATTGTACCAGCTGACGCATGGTATGACTGGGATGCTGAAAAACAGGAGATAATTTATGCACCTGCAGGAACAACTGCTAAGACAAAGACCGTTGTTTATTATGATGACAACCTGTTCAACATGAAGGCGCATGATGGTAGCAAGCTATCGTTAGCAGACATCGTTTTCGCATACATACTTACTTTCGACAGGGCTAATCCTAAGAGCCCAGTATACGACGAATCCGCTGTCCCTGCCTTTGAAGCTTTTAGAGAATACTTCAAAGGGTTCAGGATCGTGAGCGAGAACCCATTGGTCATAGAATACTATTCTGATGCTATGTACTTGGATGCTGAATGGATTGCGGCAACAGCTACAGGAGCTTTCTTCGTGGACTACGCGTATGGCCCAGGACTCTGGCATACTCTTGCAATCGGTTGGCTGGCAGAGGCTAATGGTGAACTCGCTTTCTCATCTGATAAGGCTGACTCACTTAAAGTAGAATGGACAAGCTACATAGCGGGTCCATCAATTCCCATACTTAAGAAATACTTAGATCAGGCTATTGCAGACAAGTTTATTCCATATGAAAACGTGTTGGGCAAGTATGTCAACGAAAACGAGGCTTTAGAGAGGTATAATAATCTGAAGAATTGGTATGATGCAAAGGGCCACTTCCTTGTTGGCATAGGACCATTTTACATAGATAGAGTTGATACAACTGCAAGGGTACTCGTGTTAAAGGCATTCAGGGAATTTCCTGATGACGCTGATAAATGGTTAACGTTATATAAATCAGCAATACCGGAGGTAAAATTGTATTCAATATCATCAATCACGCCAGGCTCACCTGCTGAAATTCCTGTTTCAATAATGTTAGCAGAAGAACCGTATAAGGTGAGGGATATTCTATATGTAAAGTATGTCATTAAGAGCCCCGTTTCGACTATAGTAGGTGAAGCGGAACCTATTAGGGATGGTGAATGGAGCATCAGGCTTACTTCTGAAGACACCTCTAAATTGATTTCTACTGAAATACCGATTTCTACAGTAGGTATCACCGTCATAGCATTGGCTATTCCCGTCGGAATGCCCATATCTGCAGAAGGGACGACACTAGCCATAGATGTAAGAGGATATGTAGCTAGTGAGCTGGCTAAAGCTAAAGCAGACTACGAGACTAAAATATCTGGTTTACAATCTTCTATCAATGAATTAAAAGCCTCAATCAACTCATTAAACAGCACTGTAAACACAATAATGATAATCGCTATCATAGCCATAGTAATCGCCGTAGCTGCATTGGCGCTACCATTTATAATCAAAAGGAAGTAACCGTTATCTTTTTATTCTTCTTTTTTCTCCTTTATGACCACAATGAGGATTCCGGCGTTTATAAGGCATATGCTTAAGCGGGGAGTACTCCTTCTCTTCTCAGCATTGGTTGCTGTTTATGCTACTGTTCTGATTGCAAACATGGGGGGTTATGTGGATCGGATAATTAAGAGCGAGGTATACATGTATGTTTCTCAAAGCGTGCGTCAGAACCCTGCCTTTAAGCATTTAAACGAAACCCAATACAGGAATCTAGTTGAAGAGATTTATAATAATGAGCTGAGAAGCTTGGGCTTTGACAAACCATTCATATACAGGAGCTTCAACTACTGGAAAGATGCTTTGACTTTGGATCTGGGAAGAGCATTGTTTTTAAGCAGTGATAGCGGTTCCAGGAGTGTCCGCCTAATTATTGTGGAGAGGCTACCACCTACCATACTGCTGTTCACAACAATAAATATCATATTGTTCTTTACGGGTCTAGTCGGAGGCCTATCTCTTTCGAGAAAGCACGGCAGCCTCTTAGATAGGATTATCACCATGCTTGTACCGCTCTCATCGCTACCTGGATGGTTCTACGGAATATTTATGATACTCACATTTGCATCATTTCTTAGGATACTGCCATACGGTGGTATGGTTGATGTGCCTCCTCCAGCTGACAAATTCGAATATGCGTTAAGCGTTTTGAAACACATGGTTCTACCAATCTTAGCTTGGCTCACAGCATATACGTTCATAAACGTTTACTCAAGAAGAACGTTCTTCCTAATGTTCGCAAGCGAGGATTACATCGACTTCGCTAAGGCTAAAGGCTTACCTGAATCTGTTATTCAAAGGAGATATATCCTTAGGACAGTACTGCCGTCTATTATAACAGATTTTTCACTAATGCTGATCGGCTCTTGGATGGGTGCAATCATCACGGAAACAGTTTTCTCTTGGCCTGGTATAGGTAGCTTGCTAAACGCTGCTACGAATGCGCTTGACGGGCCTGTAATAGTTGGAATTGTAGTGATATATGCTTACTTATTAGCTATAACGATTTTCATATTGGAATCCATATATGGGATTCTAGATCCGCGAATTAGAGCTGAAGGTGGTGAAATTGGAATTGCGTAAAATTAGGGAAGCGGTTAAGCAATTGTTTGTCTATAAATCGGCTTTAATTGGATTACTAATCATACTGACACTAATAATTATATCGATATATACGATTATTACTTTACCTTATGGTACGGCTGTTGAGCTTTGGAGAACTGGTGAGAAATACTGGCTGGATAATCCGCGCAATGCATTACCCTCTTGGGTAAATATTTTTTCATCTAAAAAACTGCCCGAGACAATAACCTTAAGTACCGAGAAGCCTAAGGCAGGCGTCTCTAAAGCAATCATTCCGGCAATAGGGAAGGTCAGTGTGATTAGAATCGAGTTCTCGTTTAACTATAAGTATGATGATTTCCCAAGTGAACTGAATCTATTTTTCAAAGCAAGATTTAATGTTTCATCACCACATTTAACAATACACTGGGTTAAACCAAACGGTGAAGATATTGTTCTAAAAACACTCTCTATGTCTCAGGAGGAGAACTATTATATTTCTGTGGACTACGTGTTAGCTAACGAACTTAAAAACAGTATTTCGCGGAAACTAAATAAGCCTATAGAATATGATATGCCTGTTTTAGTCTCCCTGTTTGCAGTTGAAGATGACAGTATACTTAATTCTGATACTGTTAAAGTCATGAAGGGCGTCTACAAATTATGGATAGAAGGGGTAACCTTCGAAACAGATACGGATCTTAATGCAAAGCTGAATGTTTACGGTAAGGTTTACGGCTGGGCTGGAACAGATCATTTGAGAAGAGATATCGGAATCGCTCTTCTCTGGGGCGCTCCGGTTGCATTGGCATTCGGTGTAACAGCATCGCTCGTAATAGCTTTTTCACAAATTATTCTTGCTGCTATTAGCGCATGGTTTAGGAGATATGTAGATATTTCCATACAGAGGGTTACAGAAATCTTCATGACACTGCCCTTTTTACCAACGATGGTAATGATAGCCACATTCTTCAGACCGACTCTCCTTACCTTACTGCTGGCCGTTATTGCATTAAGCATCTTTGGTGCCAGTATTAAAACATATAGAGCTATATTCCTGCAGGTGAGGGAATTTCCATATGTTGAGGCCGCTAAAGCTTATGGTGCTGGAAACTTTAGAATCGTAACTCGATACATGATACCAAAGGTTTTACCTACGCTTATTCCATCGATAGTTCTTTCAGTTCCAGACTTCGTGTTCCTAGAAGCCGTGTTAGCCCTGCTGGGCGTAGGTGACCCATTAACACCGACGTGGGGAAAAATAATCGAGGATGCATTTAGGTATGGAGCCCTCTATAAGGGTTTGTACTATTGGGTCTTAGAACCATCCGTCATGCTTGCAATTACATGCATGGGCTTTGCCCTATTGGGCTTCACACTTGATAGAATATTCAACCCGAAGCTTAAGGAGATGTAGTTTAATGGATGGGAAACACCTTGATGTAAGGGATTTTGTGATGTATTATAAGACTACGAAGGGTGAGGTTAAAGCAGTCGACAATGTTTCATTCTCCTTGGGAAAGGGAGAGACTGTTGCAGTGATAGGGGAATCTGGATGCGGAAAGAGTTCACTGGCTAAATCACTGATAAGAGTACTGCCTAGAAACGTGTCGGTGTATAAAGGTACCGTTTTACTAGATGGTTTAAACCTAATGGAACTTAATGAGAAAACATTCGAGAAGGAAATAAGATGGGTTAAGATAACGTATATTCCTCAGGCAGCTTTAAACTCGCTGAACGATGTTCTTAAGATAGGCGACCAGATGATTGAACCAATTGTCGTAAAAAACAAGGCCAGTAAGAGAGAAGCCTTAGAAATAGCTACAAAAACATTGCGGAGACTCGGAATAAGCGAGGAATTTTTGAATCGCTACCCTTTCGAGTTGAGCGGCGGAATGAGGCAGAGAGTTATAATAGCAATGTCCCTTATGATTAAACCAGAGTTAATGCTTCTTGATGAACCTACATCCTCTCTAGACGTGTTGACACAAGCCAACATCATGAATCTGATGAAGAAAATTAAGGAGGAGTATAAGCCAAGCATGATTTTCATAACACACGACGTAAGCCTTTCGAGTGAGCTGGCAGACAGGGTTGCAGTGATGTATGCTGGGCAAATCGTCGAATTCAACAGCGTAGAAAAGTTTTACAATGATCCTGCTCACCCTTACTCTCGAAAACTCATGGAGAGCGTTCCCACACTTAGAGTAGATAAGAAGCTTGACCACATACCTGGTTCCCCACCGAGCCTCCTGAACCCCCCTAAAGGATGCCGGTTTAGAGAAAGATGTCCATGGAGATTCGACAAATGCGTTGAAGATCCTCCTATAAAATTCTTAGAGAAAGACTTCTACGTAAGATGTTGGCTATATGAGAGGGATTAACAATATGAGGGAAGCATTGTTGAATATTGAAGGATTAAAAAAGTATTTTCCAGTTAGGAAAGGGTTTTTCAGCCGGGTTTACATAAAGGCTGTGGACGGAGTTGATCTGCACCTCGGAAGGGGGGAAGCAATATCCGTAGTAGGCGAAAGCGGGTGTGGAAAAACCACGCTGGGTAAAACTATACTCCGTCTATATGAACCAACTGATGGGAAAATATTTTTCAACGGCAAAGACATAACGCATTTGAAATCTAACGAGTTAAAATGGTATAGAAGGGAGACAGGTCTTGTTCAACAAGACCCGTTTGGTGCATTACCACCGTTCATGACAGTAAGAAGGATTTTGGAAGAACCCTTGGTAATTCAAGGCATTAAAGATAGAAAGGGGAGAGAGAGAAGAATTCATAATGCTTTAGAGCAAGTTAGATTAACCCCTATTGAGGATTTCATTAAGAAATACCCGCATATGCTTAGCGGAGGACAGCAGCAAAGACTTGTCATTGCCAGAGCGATCATTCTTGAACCGAAGCTGATAATTGCGGATGAACCGGTTTCGATGCTGGATGCTTCAGTAAGAATTGAAATCTTGAGGCTTTTACAGGATCTTCAGAGAAAATACGAGTTGAGCATAATCTACATTACACATGATATTTCGACAACACGATATTTCTCAGAAAAAATTTACATCATGTATGCTGCTCATATTGTTGAATGCGCAGATACTAAAGAGATATTGAGAAACCCGTTGCATCCTTACACTAAAGCATTGTTAAACGTGATACCTGATCCTGATCCATCGAACCGTTTTTCCATTAAGGAAGTGCCTTCAGGAGAACCGCCGGATTTGATTAATCCACCCCCAGGATGCCGTTTCAGTCCCAGGTGCCCAAACTTCATGAAAGGGATATGCGATATTAAGGAGCCTGCTTTCTTAGAAGTTAATAAGGACCATTATGTGAAGTGCTGGCTATATGAGAAAGCTAGATAAGCCACGTTTTAAAATAACGCTCGGAGTCTTCCTTATGCTACTAAGTTTTATTCTCTCATTCCTCATGGTAATTAATGTTTTAGTTTTCGATGATTCGCTGACAATAGTTTTCTGCTTCTTCGTATACGCGCTTTCACTCATAGGCTTGGTTCTAGGGTTCTTCGGAGTACACGAGTTGATAATCCTTCGGCGTAAAAAGAGTTAGAAAATAATTATTCCTTACTTCCATCTAACTTATGTTGAGACAGAAGCACTTCTAATTTTTTGTTTTAAACCGTCGAGGCATAACTTTATATCCAACCCTTCTTGAAATACTTAGTTTCAGTTTGATAGAGGTTAAGAGTGTCAAGATATCTTGGCTGGGGCACGCCGGCTTCAGAATAGTTGGCGAGGGTAAAACAATCTACATAGATCCCTTCAAGATTAAAGGCGGTCCCGCTGCAGACATAATCCTTGTTACACATAGCCATTTCGACCATTTGAGTGTCGACGATATTAAGAAGGTTTCTTCCTCCCAAACTCTTGTAATCGGCTCCAAGGAGTGTGAGGCGAAATTCAGGCTGTTAGGCTTAGAGTATAAGATAGTTAAGCCCGGCATGGATATGGATGTCTCAGGGGTTAAGGTTGAGGCTGTCCCCTCATACAACGTTGGTAAGTCTTACCATCCTAAGGTGGACGGCAAGGTTGGGTACGTAGTTACGGTAGGCGGCGTGAAAATATATCATGCGGGGGATACTGACAGGATACCTGA
>JAWCNV010000037.1:0-8396 GCA_038848185.1 Thermoproteota archaeon
GCAACATGGAGTTCGAGAGAATAATATGTGCCTCCGGCCCCACAGGCGGAGTTTTTCTCAGGAGGGACGGTAAGCCTGCTAAGAGGGTTGCCTTCATCCAGTGCGTTGGCTCCAGGGAGTCGGGGCCCGGTATCCCGGAATGCTCATACTACTGCTGTGCAGCAAGCATGAAGGAGGCTAGGCTCATCATCGAGCATGATAAGGAGGCTAAGGTCTTCATACTGTATAATGAGCTCAGGGCTTTCGGGAAAGGCTGGGAGGATCTTCTCTACAGAAGATGCTTGGAGGACGGTGTTGTATTCATAAGGTCTAGACCCTCCGAGATAAGGAGAGCTGGAAACGGGAACCTGATAATTGTCTACGAGGATACTTTAACCGGTAAAAGGAGTGAGCTGGAGGTCGACATGGTTGTCCTAGCATTAGGCTTCAAACCATCTAGGAATCTGGCTGACCTTGCTGAGAGACTGGGAGTATCAGTTGATCCACAGGGCTTCATAGAGGAGGCTCACGCTAAGATGAAGCCTCTTGAGACAAGGGTTAAGGGTATTTATGTTGCTGGGACCTGCCATGGTCCAAGAGATATTGTTGAGAGCGCGGTCGAGGGTAGTGGTGCAGCAGCACTCGTGGCAAGCCTCTTCGGGAAGAATAGTCTCAGGCTTCCTGAAACAGCTGAAGTCGCAGTGGAGAAATGCACTGGCTGCGGAAGATGCATACCTGCATGCCAATATGGTGCTATCGTCAGGGACGGGGATAAAATCCGGGTTCTGGAGAGCATATGCAACGGGTGCGGTGCATGCGTTTCCTCATGCCCACAGGAGGCTCTGCTACTCGGCAACTGGGGCATTGAGCAGCTTGCTTCACAGGTTTCAGGAATACTGGGTGAGTAAGCATGGCGTGGAAACCGAAGATAATAGCGTTCACATGCTGGTGCTCCAGCTCAGGAGTAGACCAAGCTGGCTTCGAAGGATTGAAATATCCTCCTAACGTGTTGACGATCAGGGTGCCGTGTTCCGCCCTCATCAACCCGAGCCTAGTGGTCAAAGCGTTTGAGAAGGGTGCTGACGCTGTTCTGCTTACAGCATGCAGGCCGAGCGAGCTTAGGAGGATTGCGCCTAGCAGGCTAACCGAGTCTAGGTTAAGCCTTCTCAGAAGACTTTTGAAAACAGTGGGCGTGGAGGAGGATAGGCTGAGAATACTCTGGGTCTCGTCTAACGAGGCAGGTCTCTTCTCGAGCGAGGTTTCGAGGATAGTGGATGAGGTTGAGAAGCTGGGTCCGTTAAACATAGGGGGTAGGATGGTTGAACAGGTCTGAAGAGGAGCTTAGAAGCGTTGCGAGAAGCCTTCTCGAGAATAATCTTGTCGAGCTGGTAATAGGGTATGAAGCATCGAAGACTGGTGTTAGACCCTGCTTTGTCTCTAAGCCTGACGAGGCTAACAGGCTCGTCTGGAACCGTGAATGCTGGTTCAACCTCGCAAGATACTTGAGGCTCTTTAAGAATAGGAGGGTGGGGATCGTTGCCAAGGGCTGCGACGGAAGATCCATCGTTGAGCTGATTAAGGAGAACCAGGTTGACAGGAGAAACGTTTTCATCATAGCTGTGGAGTGCGATGGTGTTTACAAACCTGTTAAATATGGTTCTGCCCACGCGGAGAGAAGGATAGCTGACTACTGCAGAAAATGCGGAACCCGGATTTCACCAGTTAAGGATCATCTAGTAGAATCTGACGGACAAAGCATTCTGAATAAGAGTTTAGAGGTAAATGAGAATGCTTTAGATTGGTTGAGCCTTTTCCGCAAGTGTTTGAAATGCATGGCGTGCGTTAAAGCATGCCCGTTCTGCTACTGCACAGAATGCTCGATAGAAGGGTTTAAACCGATGCTGGTTCACAAGACGAGGGATAACACGGAGCTTTTCACTTTCCACCTTACTAGGGCGCTCCACATGGCTGGGCGCTGCGTTGAATGTGGTGCTTGTGAAGCAGCATGCCCTGTCGGAATACCATTGACGAAACTTTATCGCGAGCTTAACGAGTGGTTCAGAGAGAACTACAGCTATGTTCCGGGGCGGAGCCTGGAGGAGGAGCCTCCTACACTAGTGTTCAAGGAGGGTGAGAAGGTTGAGGAGTATGCTTTTTATAAGTGAAGACGGTTTGAAGAGCCTTGTCGAGAAGCTTGCTTCAGAGAGAATGGTGATAGCTCCGGTTGAAAAAGACGGGTACTTCGAGTTTACCATGCTTAAGGATCCTGCTGAGTTTTCTCTGGACTACAGTAACACGAGGCTTCCCCCTAAGCCTATCTTCCTACCGCAGAAGGAGGTTCTCTTCAAACACGACCCTAAAGCCGGTGTTCCACAAGAGGTTCTGAACAATGCTGAAGCTGTGCTCCTAGGCGTAAGACCCTGCGACGCCTCTGCCCTAAGCCTCCTCGACAATATTCTTCTTAAACCCCCTTACGCAGATCCTTTCTATGAGGCTAGGAGGAGCAACACCACAGTTGTAAGCCTCTCCTGCACAAGGCCGATGGAGGAATGTTTCTGCAACGTTTTCGAAACAGGGCCTCTTAGAGGAACAGGCGAAGACCTGACGCTCACCACTTTGAAAGGAGGCTTCCTAGCTGAGGTTAGGACTGGAAGGGGGCAAACACTCGTTAACAGTTTCAAAGCTTTTTTCAAGGAGGCTGACCCTGCTTCATTAAGGGAGTACGAAGAACTCTCCCGTAAACTGGTGGAGGAAATGGGTAACAGTATTAAAATAGATAGGAATAAACTCCCTAGGCTTGAGGAAAATCTTGACGAGGCTTTCTTCCAGTCAATGGCTCAGAGATGCGTTGAATGCAACCTGTGTTCGTTCGCATGTCCAGTATGCTACTGTTTCGACACCGAGGACTACTTTGAGAAGAATGCTTACGTTAGGGTGAAGGGATGGGACACATGCATCTCCCCCCTCTTCACAAGGATGGCCAGCGGCCTTGATCCGAGAACAACCAAGACAGAGGTATTCTGCCACAGGTTCTGCCACAAGCTAAGCAGGATCCCGCTGGCCTTCAAAACATACGGCTGCGTCGGGTGTGGAAGATGCGTCTCGCTCTGCCCCGCCGGCATTGACATAAGGGAGGTTTTAAGAAAATGGGGGTGAACCCTTACGCTCCTAAGCCGGCCAGGATAATCGGGATGAGGGATGAGTCTCCCGACACGAAGACAATAACCGTGGCCCCGAATCCTCTAAACGGTTTCACACCAGGGCAGTTCGCGATGGTTACTGCATACGGCGTCGGGGAAGCGCCTTTCTCAATATGCTCCTCCCCCTTCGACAAGGATAGGCTTCAGTTCAGCGTTAGAAGGATGGGAAGCGTCACCACGATGATTCACGAATCCAGTGTAGGGGATGAGGTTGGTGTGAGAGGCCCCTACGGGAGGGGATGGCCCATGGAGAAAATGATGGGTAAGAACATCCTGGTGGTGGGGGGTGGAATAGGCTTAGCGCCCTTAAGATCCTTGGTTCTTCATGTGCTTGGAGACAGGGGTAGATACGGGGAAATCGCTGTTTGCTACGGTGCCAGAACCCCCTCCCTACTAATGTATAGAGAAGAGTTTGAGGAATGGGTTAACCAAGGTGTTAAACTATACTTGACGGTTGATGTAGGTGAAGAAGGCTGGAAGGGTAATGTTGGGGTTGTCACAACAATCCTCGATAAGCCTGAGCTGAATAAGGCTGAAACAATAGTATGCACATGCGGCCCGCCTGTAATGATAAGGTTCGTGCTTAAGAAGCTTGTTGAACTAGGATATTCGGAGAAGAATATCTACGCATCTCTGGAGAGCAGGATGAGGTGTGGAATAGGGAAATGTGGACACTGCCACTTCGGTGATAAACATGTCTGCCTAGACGGCCCAGTTTTCCAATACGGTGAGATGATCAGCCTCCCAAAGGGCATATCCCCCTTATAAGACAATCAATACTTGACCATTAGAATCCTTAGAAGGGGACCCGGTTCCAGGGTCTAAGCCTAGACGAGATACAACTGCTAGCCATTTCCCAGCCACAGGCCTTCCATCCAGACTGCTGTTTGATACGATCTCCCCGCAGCCTGGTTGAGAGGCTGCAACTGAGTATGGTTAACAGCCATACTCGCCCAAGCCTGCTTCCCCTTAGCCGGGCGAAGACATATAGTGTGGGGAGAATAGAAAAGGGTTTTGGAAAATCTTCTGTAGTTAGTAATCTATAAGTTTTAGGGTTCTTTAAGACAAATATTTTATAAACATAGGTTTGAACGCTAAACAAGGCTTGCCAAACAGTAAGTTCGACGAGGATGTTGAAACCCTGGTTAACAGGATTGGGAGCAACGCTAATCAAGATGTTAGGGAAGGGCTTGAAAAACTTAAGGACAGGCTTATCGAGCTCAGCAGGAAGAACCTTATAAAGATAAACCATTCTGTTATGGAGCTTGTCTGCGCTAAACACCTTATGATTAAAGGCTACGAGGTGGATGTTGAGCACGACCTTGGCAGCGGCCTCATATGCGATGTTTACGCTGTTAAAGGACATGGAGCGCTTGCCGTAGAGGTTGAAACAGGCTTCGTACCTCCTGAGAACGCCTTGGACCCGGAACTATACTGCAGGGCTAGGGTTGCGAGCAAGATAACCAGATACAGTGTTCAAGTAGACAAGTTCGGCCTAGGAATCCCCCCATACTATGTTCTTCAGATACCGCCAGCCTTAGCTAAGCCACCCAGGTTCAGGACTGGAAGCGAGCTGGAGGAGGTTAAGAGGCTCTGCGACCTTTATTACAAGAATCCGCCGGTTAGCCTTGAAGAAGTTAAAAACTCTAGGCTGCACACAGTCTACGTCATAGATGTTGCTGGGGACACTGTTTCAGAGGTTGACCCTGAGTTCTACGTCTCCACAGTCACCGGACTGCTGAACCTGACTGTAAGGATGGGGGATAATATGGCAGGAAAATATTTTTAAAATAACGGGTTTAATTCATCAGCCTCTTGAAGAAGGCTTTAAATAGGATGCTTATATATCAGCCTACAATGAGTAGAAAAACAAGAGGCAAGCTAAGGACAGGCAGGACAATAGTTCTTTCAAGAGGCAAGCTTGTCTTAAGCGAGGAGATAGATAGAATAATAGAGAAAAGAGTTACTCGCTTCGGTACTGGGGCGAAAGTCGACTGTCCAAAAGAGTTTCTAGGTAGAAGAGTCTACCTCATAATATGCAGAAAATAATTTGCACAACAGGTGTAAGAAACCAGTACACTTTGCCTACGAGTCAACAAATCGCTCCTAAAAGCTGGCTGAGTTAAAATGGTAAATCATCGAGTGGAAATCTTTTTTCGCGGTTCTCAGCTTTATCTCTCTAAGGATCAGGGAAAGCAAGCCCGAGTATTATTGGCGGTGAAATACTTACCGTGAAATACTTACCAGAAGGATATAGTTATAATGGTCTACTCTGGTTTAAGCACTTACTGTTTATATGTTTATTAAACAAGTGAATGTCGGAATTGGACGTTTAATCTTCTATTTAAACATATCTTTCAGAATCATTTCAGAATTGTTTCTGAAAGGTCCAGACCCATAGACCATCACAACACTTATATCTCTCTAACGGGAGAACCCGGAGGGGTGATGTTAGGGATATGAATATGAGGGTTGAAAACCCTGATAAGAATTATAGGAGAAGAATGTTTTTAACACTTCTGCTTATAAGCATTATCACTGTCTTCACCATAGGCGTTCTAGCCATTTCCGACTATAAACAGGCAACCAGCCTACGCGGAGTATGGCGCTACGCATACGTGAGTGCGGATGTGGTGAACGGACAGTTGGTCGTTCCTGCTTATCATGGTGGGGGTGCTGTTCCGCCCTGCACACCCTTACAAATCCGTTGGTGGTTGGTGCCGAAGGATGATCCGAAAGAAGCATGGACACAAACATATGTCCAAGTGTATATTGGTGGTAATTGGATAGATGATCCTCCTTTTGTAAAAGCTGTAATAAAACCATGAAAAAACCGTGTCCTTCTCTTCTTCTTTTTTTATTTTTATCTCTGGTCTTATTGTCACCTGGGGGTCCAAGTGCCCAGGTCAGGTTTGACTGGATTAAACCAGGCTCCTACGCTATTTACGAGTTGAGTACACAGTTCATCATGAAACTTAATGAAACAGACTATTGGGATGTAGACTACTATGGTTCTGCTCGGTATGGCTTCAAGATTCTTGAGGTTGATGATAGATGTGCGCTTCTCCGGGTTTGGCTCAACGAGAGTACCATGCTGCCATTAATATTTAACACCTCCAGCCTAAGCTGCTTGATCTGGGTTGACATTAAAACTAGGAATCTTGTGGACAGGGAGACTGGCGAGGTCTGGGGCAAGTGTCCCTTCTGGATCTACCCGAATGAGGCTGGGAGGAAGGATGTGGTGGCTTTAACAGACTTCTTTGGAAGGAAGATTGTATGGGATAATATAACAATGTGGGGCGAGGTTGCAAGGAGCGCGGGGTATAGTGAGCCGATAATAATCATCAAGAGTCCGATAGGGTACTTCACCAATTTCGACCTTATTAATGCTTATTTCAGCCACGAAATGATGGTTATAAATCTATCAGGCTCTTACAGTGTGGAGGGGAGAGGGGTGGAGAGCCATGGTACTATTACCATACCCGAAGGCTCATCATCCATTTATCTTTATCATGCTGAGGAGGGCCTGTTGCTTGAAGCTGGTCTGTATGCGGACGACATCCTTATTAAAAAGTTTGGGATAATATGTTCTAGGGGAGACATATACTATACTAGACTCGAATACTCGTCCGGTAAGTGGAGCGATGGAACAATGACAATCTACGATACGAACATACTCAGGGGCAGGGAGGAGCAAGCCGCGTCTCCAATACCTTTAGCAATAGCAACGGTAGCAGCCATACCTGCTGTATACTACATCCTTCTCAGGAGGAGGTTGAGACGGTCTTGAGGAAGCTTCTCAGGGTTCTTGTCTGGGAGTTCAAGGATAGGAGTAAGGTGTTTCTGGTGTTAGCAATGTATCTGACGCTTCTCTTCGCCCTGCAGTTTCGTGTTATTGGTCTTCAGCTCGGCACTATTTGGGCAGGTAGCCCTCCAACTATGGATGATGTTCTTTCCCTAGCGACTGGCATGGTGACTTTTCCCTTCGTCATGATCTACAGGCTTGTCTCCCCCCTGATAGCCATTTTAACCTGCGTCTGCTTCTCCTACGAGTATGAGACCGGTGTTCTCAGAAGCCTCATGCTTAAGCCTGTTGGGAAGACGACGATATTTCTTGCGAAAACAGTATATGTGATTTTAGCATCATGCTTAGCATTCGTTTCAGCCTCAGCCGTTTACATGGCTCTGGCGGAACCCAGGGTTTTAACGAGCATCCTATCCTCCAGCCTTCTACCGTTAGTCATTCTGGCTGTAGGGGCTCACTACGCAACCATCTTCCTCCTAGTAGTATCAATCGCATCCTTATTCTCAACTGTTATCCGGAAAACAGCCTTGTCAACCAGCCTCTCCCTCCTCGTGGTTTACATGCTTGACTACGTTGGCTCCATAGCTCCAAGCCTGCGCGACACGCTTCCTCCATGGAGCATGTGGGAGCACATCCATAGTGTTCGCTTTTTAATCGAGGATCCTTCTTCTCTACTGCCCCTGTTAACCGATGAGCCTTTTAAGGCTGCTGTCGTCTCCCTCATGCTTCTCGCTTTCTCCTGGTTGATGTTCACGAGGGTGGCTGAGTATGGTTAGGGGTTTAAAGGCTCTGTCGTTCTTCAGGTACCTGATGCTAATCATTGCTTTAACTTTTCTAACGATAGCTTCCGCCACCTATCTCAGAGATGTTTCCAACCCCGGTAACTACGGCTATGGTTACGGCAACATTGGTCCTTACGCGAAGCATTATGAAACCGATTTTCTCTCAAGCCAGCCACACCACCTATCCTTCACAACAAGCGACGAGGATTTTGAAGGCGTGCTAACAATAAAAAACATGTATGGAGACCTCGTTCTGGAGAAGCGGTTTAAACACTCTGTTTCCGCTGACTTCCGACCCGTAAGAGGATTCTATGTGACGAACATAACAAGCCTGTATGAGAAGGAGGTTGGGTTCAGCCTAAGCATAACATATGATATCACAGAGCTTGAGGAGGATGTGATTTTCCCAAGCATCTACCTTAGCCTCGGGTTCATGCTTTTCTTCGTAGCAATGGATGTTGTGGTGAGGACTGTTGAGAGAACTGGGGTGCGTTGAGAAGCTCTGGAAGAAGTACGGTTTAACCGTGGCTCTTAGAGACGTTTCCTTCCCATTGCATAGTGGTTTAAGCCTTTTCCTTGGGCCCAACGGCTCAGGAAAGTCAACCTGCATAAAGATACTGAGCGGCCTCG
>JAWCNV010000038.1:0-7524 GCA_038848185.1 Thermoproteota archaeon
AAGGTGTTAAAGCAAAGCCAGTGAAAATAGTTGAGAAAGGGGTTTTAAAAAGTTTCATGCATAACAGGGAGTCTGCAGCCTTCTTCGGGGTGGAGCCTACTGGAAACGCGAGGGCTCAGAGCTATTCCCATATTCCACTCATAAGGATGAGGAACACGTACATGGAGGCAGGAGACTGGGATCCAGAGGAAATCGTAAGAGAAACGAGAGAAGGATTCTACCTTAAAGGCTCCCTGGGCGGGCAAGCTGATTCCAACGGCGAGTTTACATTTACTGTTCAAGAAGCTTGGAGAATAGATAATGGTGAGCTGGTTGAACCCTTTAGGGGAGTTTCAATCTCTGGTGGCGCTGTTGAAGTTTTGAAGAGTGTTGATGCTGTCGGGAAGGACCTTAAGATAGTTTCACCCGGGAACTGTGGCAAATTTCAATGGATTCCTGTTGACGATGGGGGGCCTCATATAAGGGCGAGGATGATTGTGGGTGGTGGACTATGAGCGAAGTTGTTGAGAAGGCTGTTAGGAAAGGGCTTGCACTAGGCGCCTCAGAGGTTGAAACGCATTACTCCATAACTAGAAACGTTGAGGTGAAGATAGAGTCTAACGAAATCTCTGACGCTTCTTTGAGACTTAACAGGAGTCTCCATATAGCTGTAGTTTTAGGCAGAAAACTAGGCTTTTCACGCACCACTGATGTGAGCGATAAAGGTGTTGAGGATGCGGTTGAAAAAGCTTACCGGTTGGCATCCTCAAGCAATGAGAACCCGCTTTGGAAACAATTGCCTTCGCCGAAACCGTTCCCCCCAGTGAAGGGAACTTTCGACGACAGAATTTCTTCATTTGAACCTGATGGTGTTGTTAAGCTTGCGAAGGAAATGTTAAGCGAGGCTAGGAGGGATCCTAGGGTTTCAGTCCCAGGTGGCTCTGCAAGCCTAACCCAAGGTGAGACGCATGTAGCCAACTCCCGCGGGATACTTGGAAGCGATAAAGGCACTGGGATAACAATGGAGCTGATGACTCTGGCCAAGGATAATGGTGAAGTAGGCAGCTTCGCCTTTACTTGGGAGGCTTCTCGCAAACTAGACTTAGATCCTGCTGAAATCGGAAGAGAGGCTGCAGTAAAAGCGGTTGAGTCTTTGCATGCGAAGAAGATCGAGTCGTTCCGAGGTGCCCTCCTCCTGGATTACGACGTTTCCGTAGACTTTGTTTCAGCACTATCGGAAGCATTGAACGGGGACATGGTTTGGCGTGGAAGCAGTCCGCTTAAAGATAAGGTTAGCCAAGATGTTGCTGTAAGCTTCTTCTCCATGGTTGACGACGGTACTTTAGAGGCGGGAGTTTCAACATCCATGTTTGACTACGAGGGTGTTCCAAGGATGAGGACGGTTCTGATAGACAGGGGGGTTTTGAAAAGCTTTTTCAACAACACTTACACCGCTGGAATACTCGGTGTAGAAACCACTGGAAACGCGTCGGGCTTTCTTTCAGTAGCGCCTTCAAACATAATTATCTCTCCTGGAGACTTGAGTGCTGATGAGATTGTGAAGAATATTAAACGCGGCTTAATTGTCAGAAGGTTCTCTGGCTACATAAGACCTGAGGACGGGGTTGCTTCAGGCTCGGTTAAGCAAGCTTTTCTAGTTGAAAACGGTGAGATTAAGCATCCTGTTAAAGAATGCATGATCTCGGAGAACCTTTACCAGTTGCTCAAGAACATAGTTGGAATGAGCAGAGTTGTGAAGAAGAGGGGGCAGTTCATAGTTCCGCAAATAATGTTTGAAAACGTGTCGATAGTAGGTTAGTCGGAGAGGTTTCTCCTAATTATTTTCAGAATAAACCTTAAATCCTCCTCTGGAAAACTTGGGCAGTCGGAGCTTGATAATAAAAGGAATACAGAAACTAAGCCTGATAGATTACCCGGGTAAGGTTGCGTGTACCCTATTCACATTCGGCTGCAACTTCCGTTGCCCATACTGTCATAACCCGGAGCTAGTTATAGATGATGGGTTGCCGTCGATTCCTGAGGTAGATGTGCTCCGCTTCCTAGATGAGAGGAAAGGTTTTCTCGATGGAGTATGCATAACTGGTGGAGAACCAACTCTTCATAATGATCTTCCGGTTTTCATTAAGACGGTTAAGAGCCTTGGGTACTCTGTTAAGCTGGATACGAATGGAACAAATCCTGAAATGATTAGAAGACTGGTAGGGGAAAAGCTTGTTGACTATGTTGCTATGGATGTTAAAGCACCGTTAGAAAAATATGAGAGCGTTGTGAGGATGAAGGTGGATACGGATAAGATTGCTGAAAGCGTGGAAATAGTTAAGGCTTTTTCAGAGCACGAGTTCAGGACAACCGTTGTCCCCGAGCTCCTCACGAGTGAAGATATTACAGCCATAGCCATGTGGCTTAAAGGCGCGAGAAGATTCTTCATCCAACAGTTTAAACCGACTAAAACACTTGATAAAACGTTTCTAGAAAAACAGGCTTACTTGACAGATGAGCTTGAGAAGATATGTAGTGAAATAAAGCAGTTCTTTGAGGTCTGCAAACTAAGGAACATTTAGCAGTCGGGTTTCGTCTTAAGGTTGAACGGCACTCCCTCTTCAAGTACTTTTTCAGGAACCTTCTCAGCATATTTCTTGAGAAAAGAGAGATCCTCATTCCGCTCCCTTAACTCATCTGGAAGAAGTTGAGGAATCTCCTCAACAATAGGGTACCATCTGTTACACTTGGAGCATATTAAAATCCCGTTTAGGATTTCCATTCTCATACATTCATTGCATTTCTCAGCATTGAGACAAGCCTCCTTAACATAAGTCGCCTTTAAGCCACAGTAGAGTTCACATACTACATCATCATGCTTAAACTCAATGCTTCTATTCTCCTCCTGAAACACTATTAGTTTCAAGGGGAAATCCTTGTCTATAGGGCAGGCAAGCAGGTCCATCAGCCTATACTTCATGCTTGCCAATAGGAGCCATTAACGCGACATAAAAACATTAAATCTTAAAATAAGGCTACAATATCTATTATAGAAGTAGCGTCATTCAATACCGTTTAGCTACTTTTCCCTCTTCGATATAGTAACGCCAGAATGGCCATTATTATTACCACGATTACAGTTCCTATTATCCCTCCTGTAGGCATTATTGACGGCGGTTGTAGTGTTGGAGTTGGGGTTGACGTAATTGTTGGAGCTGGTGTGGGGGTAGGCGTTGAGGTAGGAGTTGGGGTAGGAGCTGGTGTTGGCGTTGATTCTGGAGGGCTGGCCACTATCTCGTACCATACTGTTTTGAAGTCTGGCCCTATTGTAAACTCCTTATAGTCCTCGTTCTGGTATACTGTCAACTGGCTTGTTCTTTTTCCAGTGTTATCTAATGCCCAGACCTCGATGTTATTGCTTGTCTTCATCCTTATGGTTGCCGGTATCCCCTCTACTATTGTAGGCGAGGTTCCCCATCTGTAGCAGATTATCTTGCCGTTGAACCTCTTGACTTCCGTTATGTTTTCTGAACCAGTTACTATCAGTTTTCTAGTATCGTATTCCCTAATCTGCTGGTTAGTGTTTATCACGTAGCCCGTAGCTGTCAAGAGTATCCTGTTGAAAGAGGAGAAGTCATCTCCCTCCAACACTGAGAAAGATATGGTGTTCCACCCGTCGAGAAGAGTACTTCCGGGGGTAACGACAATTTCGTCTAAGTCGATGTTCCTTCCTCCCGAGAACCCGATGAGGGCAATGCTCTTCCGGGTTTTAACCTGCACCAGCCCGTAGCCAGAACTGGAAACATCCCAAACCACCTCGCCAGTATCAGATATGTATGTTGGTCCCTGCACATTAACACTGGAAGTTGAGCCTTGGCTAACTACAGCAGTCCTGTATATCAGGGAGGTTAAGGGATTAAGACCGGCTGTGGCAGCATCAGGCAGACCCCACGCCCAAGCCCTGCCTTGGGTCAAAAGCTCTATTTCGTCCTGTTTATCTAGCTTGACGGTGACAAGCTGGTTAGCCGGCTTAACATCCCCTCTTACAAATATAAGGTTAGCAGTTATAAGCGTAGCCATCTTAACTGGATCCTGGTCAATATCGAAGTTTCCCCTTATTTTCCTAGAATCCAAAGGGCTATCCCCGTAGGCGAACAGGAATATCCCGTCCCAATCCTGTAAAGCAGCGTATGTAGCAAGGATCAACGGAGCTTCGCCTCCATACATGTTTGGAGCAGGATGATTATACTCGGTAACGAAATGCGGTTTTCCAGAAACCCTTTTCATAGCCAAACCAACGACTGTACTGGACCCTGGGTCATTAACCATCGGCTTGTTTTCTATATACCAGTTCGCAGGGTCCCAAGAAGTACCGGGGAACTGCGGGTGCTGCCAGTAGGCATGAGTGTCAACCACGTCTAGTTGAGACATTGTGCTCGGGCTACTGCAACCCACTATAGTTCCTATAACGAGGGCTTTGACCTCAAGATCATTCTTCAGGAAGCTCTGTATCTCGGAATAGAATGATTCCTCAGTATTGTAGAGGAACTCTACCCAATCCTTCTTTGTGACGTAAGACCTCTTATTGTTCCACCATTCGTCAATGGTTATAAGTGGGACAGTTGAGTTCTCCACGCTCTCAGAAAGATAGTTGAGGGTGAAGCAGGAGAAGTCGTAGGCTGCTACACCGGCTTCTAAGCCGCTTATTTCTAGCATAGCGTTAGGATCTGATACGTTGGAATGTAAGAGTACTTCGTATTCCTTCCATTCCGTGGTTAACGATAAAGTGCTTTGGGAGATTAGTTTCAACTGGCCATGTGCTTGTTTAAGGCTAATGTTTATTTGCACCGGCTTGCTGGCTTTTCCCCAGAATCTTAAGAGATAAACTTCTTCTAGCTTAACGTTCATCGGCTGGTTGAACTTAATGTAAGAGCCTTGGCTACCTATCTTGTTTACAGAAATCTCCAATGCCCTCGGCCCATCCACAATACTAAAGGAAGCTTGAGCATCACCATGGATCTCCGTGTTCCAACTACCTACTCCATCAAGGAACAGGTTGTTTCTCAGAAGCTCTTTCCCTTCAGAATCTGTAAGGGTGAAGCAGGAGAAGTCGTAGGCTGCTACACTGCTCCCTAAATCACTTACATCAAACCTCCCATTATTGTCTGAGGAGGTTGCTGTCAAAGTCACTTCATATTCTCTCCACTCAGGGGTCAACTGGATTACTGCTCTGTTAGATAAATCGCTCCATGGGTCATGTGCCTGCCTCAGGGAAACGCTTACGGATACAGTTTTATTCGCCTTAGCCCAGAACCTAGCTATATACGTGTTGCCAGACTTGATGATCAAATGAGGCTGGTTAAACTGCACATACCAGCCTTGACTACCTGTCTTACTCACAACTACTTCTAAAGCTCTCGGCCCATCTATAGTGCTGTAAGAGGCCTGAACATCTCCAGAGACCTCTACCTTCCAGTTATTAGTGCCATCTAGGAAAAGATTGTTCTCTAGTATTTCATTACTCATCCCGACAGTTAGCCAAGCTTTCTTAAAGTTTACATCTGAACCGTACCTTTGCTTCAGATAATTATTCCACATGATCCTAAGCTCCTCTCTGAAGACCTGGGGGAGCTTTTCTATAACTCCAGCGAGGAAGCCTTGGATTAACCCGTTCTCGTTTATCATTTCGACTATCGCTACCGCTGGCTCATCAACATACTTATTCCCAGTGTAAGGGTTCACATGTGTGAGGAGCTGTCTCGCATATTCCTTCTCCAAGTTCTTAATGTTGTCATAGAAGTAACCTATTACATGCTGGTCCTTCCAGTCTACTAAATCGATCTCCTTGGGAAGACCGTCTGCTGACACGAATCTCCTGGAGACCAGCAGGTTTAGGTCGACGTATATCCCATTTTTCTTAAGCTGGGCTATGAAGTAATCAAGCTTGTCCAGCTGATTCGAGTTGAGATGTCTCGTGTCTCCATATGTTTCTTCATCGAATATGTTGTTAGATGGATCCCAACTCTGATCCAGATGGTGGAACCTGACTATGTTGACCCCGAACTTCGCTAGCCTAGCAGCAATCTTTTCAGCATCAGGCTTCTCTGGGAAGGCTGCCCCCGCCACAATGTTAACACCAAGAAACCTTATTCTCTTCCCACCGATGTAGAGGTGGCCATCTTGACCAATGGTAACGTAGCCCAAGCCCCCAGCGGGCTTATCAAGCGTACCGTTGAGGCTGACGACAGTCTGGGAACTATCGTCCCAAGGAAGGTAGAACTTGAACATCTTGTTTGTCTGCGCAATAGTGGTTGTTAGAGGAAATTTAGAGGGCATGAGCAGCTCCACCATCATTATTGTCATTATTAATATTAGAACTGGATGCAACCTTTTCATAGTCAATATCCTCCCTGTCAGGACAGGGAATTACGTTTTTAATCCTTTAATAAGTGTTGCACTCTAGTCGTGGATTTTACCAGGCGAGATTGTCTAATTCTCACCATGCCTGTTGGAAGGATTAGACTTGGGGAAAAGCCTCTTTGGCCTTAGTCCATCAGGCAAGAGTTAGAACCTGTTTATGGTCAGAAGCCGCCTATTGCACTTCATATTGTGAGGCCACTTAGGATTTCCTCTTCGATATAGCAAAGCCAAGATGGTCATTACAATTACCAGGGTTACAGCTCCTATTGCCCATCCTGTAGGCATTGTTGACGGCGGGCTTGATGTTGCCATAGGTGTTAGTGTTGGAGTCAGTGTAGGCGTTGGTGTTGATGTTGGCGAAGTTTGAGTTACAGCGTAGTCTGATATGGTCCACTGGAATTGTGCAACGCCGCCGGAATTCTTTGTACCCCATTCCGTCCCTATCTCCCAGTCTAGCAGATAGTAGTCAGATATGTCGAAGGGAGCATATTTCTCAACCGCCCTCATGACTTCAGCTATATCGTAGCTTATGGAGCCATTTGTAAGGTCCCATTCTTTCGGCTTAAAAGCTATGTAAGCAGAGTTGTTGTTTCTGATGCTTCTCCAGACTTCCCAAGTCCTGCCGCTCACAGTTTCTTCGCCAACCCTGCTTCCAGCCGGATTAAGGTTCTGGCTGAAGACCCAGACCATGACTTCAACATACGGTGTCGACAATCCTGAGCCGGGGCTAAACGCATGTCTTTCATCCACTATCCAAGCGTCTGCAGCTATGTTGAAATTCATGTCTGGATTTAGGCTTTGAAGATCAACGGAGAACGATGCTGTTAGAGATATGGTTCCCGAGGTTAGGTCTGAAACCCTGTAGGGGAAGTTAAGCCCGAGACCACTGGTTTCTTGAACATTCCACGGCCATCTGTCAACGTCGATCCCCGGATAACCGTTTACATAACTTTGTGGCTGGACCCCTAAGAGTTTTGCCTCTGCCGTGAGCGTGTTCATGCTTCTATCATACGTCATAGTGATTACACCATTAGCACTTGTAGTATTCCAATTGTTAATATCTATGTGGTAATCATACTTACCATCACTATCAACATCCACCCATCTACTAGTATCGCCTCTACT
>JAWCNV010000039.1:0-5239 GCA_038848185.1 Thermoproteota archaeon
TTAAGAAACCAGATACTGCACAAAGCAGTAGTTTACTGATTTCGAAAGTCGGATTGATTTCTTGGATATGATTCATCATACTTAGCCTTTTCAGATTTCACACCTATTTAAATTAGGCATTATTTATACATTAACCTAAGTTTCAGACAGATTATTCAGTAAGTATTTTTCCAGATGGTACTGTAAAGACGTTTTTCGAATAATGTAAAAGCGGTTGAAAGTCTGATGCTTCGACATATTCCTCCAAGGCTCTTCCCACGACAAGCCAGTGATCTCCGAATTTCCTCATCAATTCCACTTTACACTCTAATTGAACCGGAATATTTTTCACGAGCGGCGGCCTAATTGATTTAGACTTCACTGTTTCCAATCCAGCTAATTTGAACTTGTCAACCTCCCTTCCAGACTTGGTTCCACATATCCACACTTTACTGATCATTTCCTTTGAGGGAATCGCTAAAACGAATTCACCAACCCCTCTCAGATTCTCAAAGGTTTTCCTCTTAGGAGAAATTGCAAAAGCAACATATTTCGGGTCAAAGCTTACAGGCATCAGGAATGAGAAGGCAGCAATATCGGGCTCACCTTTAGAATCACAAGTGATCACTAGGCCAGTTACCCTTGGGAAAAGGAGTTCGCTTATCCTAGTCATACAGTAGGATGAGAAACCGGAATTGTTAAATTTTTCACTTAATCTTCAGCCTGTTAAAAAGTAGATAAATTAGAAGGACTAGTTTATTAAAAACTCTCTTGAACCTAGTTCTTACTTTCCAGAGCCTCTCTAATTTTCTTTAACTCAGCAAGTATCTGTTCATCCAGCTTCGGAGAAACTGTTTCTGCACCCGCTTCGACAGCCACCGGCTTAAGCCTTCTAATCATGCTCATGATGAATTCCCTCACTTCTTCAGCATTCCTGATTCCCTGTAAGTATGCCTCCGCGACTGTAGCTCCTCCTCCGTAAACGTTGTATCCGGCTGTTTGAACATGAATATCCCAGAGCCTTACGAGTCGCTGTACTGGCCCCTGTCTGATGTCGACATTCGTAATTCGGTTATAAGGGACAATGCTCCTATGCTTCCACAGAACGCCCCTCTCAACAAGTATTTCGCTCTCCGTGAAGGTGTAGAATAGGGACGCGTAATATAGGTTGACCCAGATGGCTGATGGGATTGATATCAAAAGAGATATGAAGAAGAGGATTAGAAAGGGAAGGAAAGCGATTGTTGTAGGAATATTTCTGCCTAAAATTAAGAGTGGTAGCGTAGTTATTACTCCTATTCCTAGGATGAAAGTTAAGAGAATCAGCAGGTAAACGTAGTTAAGTTTCTTGAAATCCGGATCTGGTTTAAACCTCTCACCGATCCTAATAGCCAAGTATTATTTCTCCTCGCGCCTTGCGAATACTATGTAGGAGAGAATTATGAATATTATAGGGTAGAGTATTAGAACCGCTATTGATAAGGGGTATTGTGAAAAAAGTTTAGCAACATCTAAAGTTTCTCTCTCGTATTGAAAATATTGAGGAATAAGTTTAGACATTATATTAGTATAATGCTGGTATACGGAGAAGAACTGTATCGTGCCCGTGATTTCATTAAGCTTATTCTGCCAAGACTCATAGTCAAAACTTGAAGTAGTGTAATAGTGGGTAACATTATTTTCTATGTATGTCACATTCTCATAGGTGAAAGTTGGCACACCTACTGCGAAAAACGCTATAAAGTAAGAAATTATCGGGAGAATCAAGCTTAAGAAAATCCAGATTACAATACTGATTACAAGCGAGTGGCCTGATTTGCCTGAAAAAGCTGATATGAACAGTGATATTGAATAATATGCAAATGCATAAACCAAGGAAAATATGCATAAGAGAATCAACCTCACAACTTCGTCAAGAGATATTGATATCCCTTGTAGAAATATTGTTATTGAAACCGTGAGAAATGTTGCTGTGAAAAGCGTGATGCTTATCACAGCCAATGAAGAAATAATTTTACCGTTTACTACGTCATCCCTGTAAACGGGTCTTGAAAGCAATACCTTAAGGGTCCCGCTTTCCCTCTCCCTAGAAAGGGCATCGTAGCCAAAAGCAATGCCCAGAAATGGAGCCATAAACGCAACGGAGGAGCCAGCATTTGAGAATATTACGATTATGCTAGAAGGTCGCGATTCTCCAGGGACTTGCATCCACATGAGATTAGTAAATGCCATCATTGCAACATAATATAGTAAGAGCACTCCTATAATGATCCATAGTCTTTTGCTTATCACAGCGTCAGAAAACTCTTTTCGAGCAATTATTTTAATTCTCTTCCAAGAAGATGAAGAATGCTTAAAATTTTTCATCATTTTGCTCATACATTACTCACTCCATCTGAGTAGAATCGGTAAAGATCTTCCCATTCAGGCTTCGATGATACGAGCGCCTCAACGGAGTATTGACCCTTAGTAAGCAAGGAAAACAATTCCCCTCCAATGTCGCTTCTCCCTATAACAGATAGCTTTCCTTCACCCTCTATCCTCACCTCCATTACGTCAGGCAGGTTTTTAACCTCCTGAAAGAGTTTTCCGACATCCCCTGACTTAAGGTGAATCTCGTAGCTGTAGCCTTTTGCACCCCTCATTTTCTGAGTAAGCTCCTCCATGCTTCCTTGAGCAACTATCCTGCCTCTCCTGATTATTGCTGTATGAGTGCAAACCATTCCTAGATCCCGTAGCAGGTGTGTTGAGAGGAAGACTGTCTTCCCTTCTTTAACAACCTCCCCTATAAACCTTCTGAACTCTATGACTCCATCAGGATCTATTCCTACAGTCGGCTCGTCAAATATAAGCACCTCAGGATCCTTCATAAGGGCCTGTGCTATTCCAAGCCTCTGCTTCATCCCTCTTGAGAACGCTGATACTTTGCTGTTAACTCTGTCATTTAAACCCACTTTCTCCAAAGCTTCAATCGCCTTCTGCCTAATTCTTTCTGTTGGCACTCCATCTAATAGGCCAAAGTACTTGAGGTTCTCCAAAGCAGTCATGTTGTCATAGAAGCCGAAGCCCTCTGGAAGCAGGCCTACTCTCATCCTGATCTCCAAGGACTCGTGAAGCACATCGTAACCTAAAACCTTGGCACTCCCTTTCGTCGGCAAAGTTAAACCCATTAGTATAGATATTAGTGTAGATTTTCCAGCTCCGTTTGGACCGAAGAGCCCATATACGCTACCCTCTGGAACCCTAAGGCTCACGCCATCTAATGCCACCACCGGAGGTTTCCCCTTGAATGTTTTAACGAGGTTTTCACATTCTATTACGAATCCCGTTTTGCATTCACCTCCTTCCGTACCTCCTGTATATTATGTAGAGGAAGGTTAAAAGAATTGCAGCGATAGCTATTCCTGTGAAAAACACCTCGACCCTCTGCCTGATGAAGACGCGCAGAGATATTGTGGATAAGGAATACTGATCTGACTTAACCCTGAAGGACATAAAATAATCTCCCGCATTAATGTCCGCGTCGGTGGCAATCCTAAGGGTGAAGGCAACTCTCTCCTGCGGCTTAACTAGAGGAACTACTTCAGGCGTGTACTCGACCTTGAACTTGTCCGGCACGTTGATTATCTCAGGCCTAACGTTCGTGAGGACGCTGTAGCCGTTGTTCTTAACCTCAATGATGAAGCCTGAGGTTGATCCTGCTGTAGACTCTGTGTAAAAATTTTGAGTCTCGTAGCTCATGCTGTAGAAGCCGAGTACCCCCAGTGTTAGGTTAAGCCTGCTTGACGATTCCTGCGTATACGCCTCCAGCGTAAAAGGTATTGTCTGAGGCTCCGCCAAGGGAGGGATTTCAACGATCAAGTTAAGCCTTCTTTTCTCGCTAGGTTTCAAGTAGACTTTCGACAGGATGTTTCCACTTGGATCGCTCAGCTTCCAAGGGTATCCTACTGGGAGCTGCGCCACATTGATGCTTACAACCCCGTCTGATTCACCTGTGTTCTCAACCTCTACGGGGAATTTTGCGGAGCTACCCGCATAGGATTCTACGTAAGGTGTGTCTGTAGATGCTTTCGGTTCAACAGTTCCCTTAGCCACCATTATGTAGAAACTGAGGGAGGAGACGAATTCTTGGGAAAGAGCACATACCTTAACCTCATGGTTTCCCGGTTGAGCATTCTCTGGAACACTTATTTTCAATAATGCTCTTAGAGACTCGCCTGAATCCAGGGAGACATCGTAGAGGCGTCTACCATCCTCCCTGACAATGCTCCCCACCCATCCGCTGGGGGTCGTTACGCTTATTTGAGTTGTGAAACGCTTCGTCAACGGGTTTCTGATCGTTAGTTCAAAGGTTACTGTGGAGCCGCCTAAGCCTTGAGCAGTAAGGTAGTTTGAAACCAGTATCTGCGGCTCAGCCTTCTCAACATATATTGAGACGGTGTTCTCCTGTATTATTGAGCCCAGTGCCTTAGCCTTAAGCTCGTACTGGCCGGAGGCGTTAAACGGTACCCTGATCTTCATAACGAGGTTTTGAACCTCGTTATGCGTAAGCCTTAGCCCCCATACTTGAGCTGAACCAGAGTAGAAGCCTGCTTCCCATCCCTCCGGCGCCTCTATCTGTATTTCCACCAGCTCATCCTGAGAGCCCTTGTTGCCTATGGCTACGGGAATGCTTACCTCCGTCAGGCTCTTCACTCTTAGGCTCGTCAGGCTTATTGTAAACTTTAAGCTGTAATCAAGCACTATAAGTCCAATATCCTTATAGCCTGAGAAAGGTGTTGAAACCATTATTGACCTAGCCTCATAACCCTTCTTTTCAAGTTGAAGCTCATACATGCCTGATTCAAGGTTTAATGAGAAAAACCCGTTAATCGAGGTATGTGTATTAACTATAAATAAGTCGCCTGAGTAAACCTTAACCTCTACGCTTTCAAGAGGCTTACCATCAATATCTACAATTTTCCCAGCCACTGTGACGCTGCCTTTTACGGTAAGTAAGGTGGATGCTGAGGAAAGTAGGAGTACGACGGTTAAAAGATTAGTGCAAAGAGTCCTCGAGATCCCCCTGTTTAACATTGAGGAGGTGTTGAGAAAGCGGCTGTATTTATATTTTACTTAATAGAATTGTTTCAAATTATTTCTGAAACATTTTCAATACTTTTTTAAGCCTCAATCTCCCTGAAGCCGTTCTCAACATACTGAAGACCTCTCCGCAGCATTCTGAAGACCTTCTTACCTCCTTCGACCCCTGTTTCACTCG
>JAWCNV010000039.1:5337-7359 GCA_038848185.1 Thermoproteota archaeon
GCATAGCCCTTCTTAATCAGGATGCTCATGTACTGCCTAGGGTTTTCAAGACCGCTAAGCCTAGCCTCTCCCCTAAGCTTCTCCACATCGTCATACGTGAAGTCTCTCTTCTCAACCGTGTACAGGTAGTAGCCTATGAGCAGGATTTTCTCATAGCCTTTCAACATGTCCGGCTCCCTCCCGATTTTCTTAGCCTCCTCCGCAAGGTATTCCGTGAACGTCATTCCGGGAGAAGGTGGTTGGGCTGCCGGAGTCTCTAGAGTTTTAACGTTTTCTTGGAGGAACTCCTGCCTGAGTTTTTCAAAAGTGGCTTCCACAAACTCCCTGTTCCCCCAGACCTCTATCTCCACATCTCCCTTCCTAACCCTTATACCATGCTCAGATTCTTCCATGTGGGTATTCAAGCCGTAGAATCCGGATTTAGTAAATATAAGGCTTTCTAAGAACTCCCCGATAAGAAGCTTCTAATATCCTTTGCAAGGTTCTCGATCTTCAAATATGCCTGCATATCCTCCCTCCAGTCTTCGGGAAGCTTCTCCCTTATCCTCCCGTAGATCCTGCTGTCCATAATCAGTATCACACCCCTGTCGCCACTGCTTCTTATCAGTCTTCCAGCCATCTGTGCTAAGGCGACTATGCAGGGCGTGGTGCTCGCGTACTCAAACGCCTTCTCCCCAAATCTTTCACCATAGTATTTTAAGAGAGCCTCATGCATCTCGTTTCTCTTAGGGTAGGGAAGCCCGACTATTATGACCGCGGATAGGAGTGAGGAGCCTTCATTAGTCAGGTCAACGCCTTCGCTTATCTTACCCCTTGCAACCCCCATGACTACACACCTGTTGTTCCCACTTAGAAACCTAAGCATGTCTCGGATCCTTGTCTTAGCATCCTCCTTGAATACTGGGCAGCTTACCTTAAGCCTAGTTGAAATCTTCTCCATCATGTCATATGAGGGAAAGTATATTGCAGCCCTTCCATCTATAGACTCGATTATCATGCTAAGCCTCTCAGCTATCTTATCCATCATCCCGTCTCTAAGCTCGTATTTCGTTGTAACACCTTTATCCACGAGTATTATCCGGTTCTCTTTTTTAAAGGGTGATGTGAGGGAAAGTGTAGCTACACGGTGACCCTCTAAACCCAGTATATCCTTATAGTATTCAAAGTCCCAAAGTGTCCCGGACATGAGTAGAGCTGACCTAACCCTGTTTAAACTGCGCGTTGTTTTCGAAACATCCATGGACGAGAGTCCTAGTCTCACAATTTTCCCTGTATTATGCTTCTCAACCCTAACATATCTTAATATATCTTCAGAGTCTTCTGAAACCCATTTTTGAATGAATTCGGCAATTCTACCGAGGTAGGAGACAGGTGGTTTACCAGCCTCCATTTTAAACGAGACTATTCTATCAGCCTCGTCGGAAACATCCTGAATCATTTTGAGAACCCTCTCTTCAGGTATGCGGATGACTCTGACTAAGGATGACTCTTCCTTCCTTAAAACATGGTTTTCACCAATACCGACAAGCCTCCTAGCATCGTTCCCAAGCTTCTCCATGAATCCTCGGAAGAGCCTGATAAGGCCTTTATCATCAACGCTGTATTTAACAGCCTCCTTTCTAGCTCTTAAAAGAGTCCTAGTAGAAACTTCATCTGAGAGAATTCCTGTTGCAGCGGAAGGCAGCGAGTGCGCCTCGTCAAAAACAATGTTTACATTATCCATCTGTATTCTTCCTCTCGAGAATACGCTTCTCCTAGCCTTCTCAATCAGAAAATGATTGTAGTTGCCTACGATAACATCTGAGCTTGCTGCAGCCAGCCGCGTCAACTCGTAGGGACACATACCGTGGGAACATGCCTCACTGTAAAACTCTTCAGGCATTAGAACACGTTTCCCACTAATCTCCTCGACAACCGTTAAGGCTTCCCTTGAGGGCCTCCAATCCCTGAAGACCCTCAAGTAATACGGGCAGGATGAACCTGAGGAAGCCTTTTTAAGCCGGCTGCAGTAAGCTAGGAAAC
>JAWCNV010000040.1:0-7090 GCA_038848185.1 Thermoproteota archaeon
TAGTTTGGTTAAAAATTATGGATACTATGATCACACATAACACGATCTTTATTGTCGATGTACTTTTCATGCTGCTTTCTCCTGTTTTGGTAAGAATATAAAATTTACCTCTCACGCTGCATAAAGTAGAATACATTCTTCAAGTAAGCGGGTGCTTGACCTAAAACTTTTTTATGCAGAGTCTCCCTCCTCCCTGTAATGGGTATCAAAGGTTGGATGGCTATCCTAATCCTATTGCTAGTCTCGTCTTCAATAGTGGTCTTAATTCAAATCCTCCAGACCATTAACCAGAGGATCACCAAGGAGTTCCAAAAAATGGAAACAGCCAAAATCAAGATTCTTAACGATGAGGGCCGGGTTCTGGAGCTTGAGGTAAAGGTTGCAGATGAGCCTGACGAGCGTGCAGCAGGCTTCCAAAATATTAGCAGAAGCATTATGGAGAAAACACTGATCCTTTTCATCTTCCCCGGCGAGATTAACGGGTTATTCCACATGCGTAACGTTGAGGCGAGCCTAGACATAGCATTCATTAAGGCTGATGGAACAATAATAGAAATAATGCGGATGGACCCTGATCCAAGCAGGCTTTACGGACCGAACGAAGGCTTCAAATACACTATTGAAGCCCCACCTGGATTCTTCGAAGAAAGAGGTATAACACCAAGTAAATCAAAGCTGATTACCGAATCCATCCCTACTGATTAAAATCTCTCTGTTTTCCCTCACGTTCTCATCAGTCATAATCCTTATATACCTTAGATGTACTACAAATTTTGTATGTCAGAAGTTGTTACCGTCAGGCTTAGCAAAGAACTCAAGAAAAAGATAAAGGAACTGAAGATAGATGTGAGCGAGTTCGTAAGAAAATCTCTAGAGGAGGAGGTCAAGAGAAGAGAAAGAGAAGCCTTGTTAAGCTCGCTGGCTGAAGTTAAGAGAACCCTCTCTAAAATTAGCGATGATGAGATTGTTCAAGTAATAAGGAGTTCGAGGGAAAGCCGATGAAGGCAATAGTTGATGCAAGCTCCCTGATTCTAATGATGAAGCATTTCAAGGAAGCTGAGCTATTGAAAAAGCTCAACGATGCCGCTACACTGGACTTGGCTGCATATGAATCTGGGAACGGGCTCTGGAAATGGGTTTCCCTGAAGAAGAGTGTAAGCTTGGATGAGGCAAAGAGTCTGATCGCGACTCTAAAAAAGGTTTTCTCAATGGATGGCTTTACCATGATAAGTTGGAGGGAACTGAATCATCCAGCCATACTTGATTTAGCTGTTGAGAACAATATTACTTTCTACGATGCCTGCTACATCATGGCAAGCGTAACGCTTAAGATACCGCTTATAACTGAAGATGAGAAACTGGAAAAGGCTGCAGCCAAGTATACAGAAGTCTTGTCTTGGAGAGATTTTTGAACAATGCATTGTATTTTATAATTATCAAAACAAGATTAAAAGGCGTATGTTTTAAAGTTTCGTTAAAAAATTTTATATGTCTCTAACCGCCTCAAAAGACGGTTGAATTGATTAGCAAATCCGCAGGAAATAGAAAACTGTTTGTAAGTATGATACTATTCGTGATCTGTTCCTCAATCATCCTGTCTTTCTTACAATGGACGCCAAACGTTTCAGGAGCACTGCAGGGCGAAATAGAATTAAACGTGAGCTGCGGGAGCCCGAGAATATTATCATATGGAGAATATGTGCGGATTGAGCTGGATGATTTCTATAGTTCAATAGACCCCGGTAACCCAGAGCTACCGTTCAAAACATTAGATGTGCTGCTTCCTCCAGATGTGGACATAGACACCATTGCTCTACAGATACCGCAGGATAGAAGCTATGAGATGAACATAACCAGAGAAGTAGCACCATCCCCACCTTTAGCATGCAACGGAACGATAGAATGGGGTGTTGGAAAAGAAATCTCTGGTGGCAGGAATCTCCTCGTGTACGGAAGAGACGAGTATTACCCTGACAGAATCATAGAGATTTCAGAGGTCTCCAAGAGGGGAGCATACGTTTTCGCGAGAATACGCTACAACCCAATACAGTACAACCCGTTAAAAGGCAGGTTGAGAATACACGGGGAAGTAGCCTTCAAGATAACATACACCCTCACCAATCAACAGGAAGCTGCCGTCAGAAACACCATTATGGAGAACATTGCTGAGAAACAGTTCGTAAACTGGAATACCGCTAAAGAATGGTACTTGCAAACATTTCTAGCATCGAACTCTCAATACGATTACATCATAGTTACTACGAATGCGATAAGAACAGGAAGCAGCGAGCTAAACAACTACGTAAACTATCTTCAGAACATTAGGGGCTTCAAGGTGAAGATTATAACTGAGGACGATTACGGGTCTGCAACAGGGCAGCAGAGAGCCATAAACATAAGAAACTGGCTGGTAAACAACTATCAAACCATGGGGATCCAATACGTTTTACTCATAGGTAACCCTGATCCCGATGACCCTTCTCTTCCTTCTGATTCCTTCGGAGACATCCCAATGATGATGTGCTGGCCAAGGGCCCAAGGTTATAATGAAGCTCCCACAGACTACTTCTACGCCGACCTGACGGGAAACTGGGATACTGATGGAGATGGGTACTACGGGGAATATGGTCAAGACACTGGAGTAGATTTTACGCCTGAGGTATACGTGGGAAGAATACCAGTATACGGTAGCGGCTACGCTACACTAGATGGTATCCTCCGCAAGACGATGAACTATGCATCCTCTGAAACAAGTTGGAGATATAGGATAATGCTTCCAGTAGCCATAAGCAACTACGCAAATGAAGATAATTTACCGTATGCGAGAACAGATGGACTTAACCTTCCGAAATATGTGGTGGAAAACATTCTGCCTTTAGGTTGGTCACATTACGTGCTTTACGAGAGAGCGGGACTACTTCCAGTTCCAGAAACAGCGCCTTACTACGCTGCACCACTAACAAGAGATAATGTGGTTAACGAGTGGGAGAATGGTTATGGGGTAGTGTTCTGGTGGGGACATGGAAGCGATGCTGGAGCTTGGAGAAAGTATTGGAGCACTGACGATGGTGATGGTGTACCGGAGTCTAGTGAAATGAATTGGCAAGCATTCTTCAGCTCCTCTGATGCGCCTTCGTTAAACGATTCTCGTCCTTCCTTCGTTTACCAGTGTTCCTGTACTAACGGATATCCAGAGAATTCTGGTAACCTCGGTTACGCACTGCTGAAGAACGGTGCTGTAGCAACTGTTTCGGCTTCAAGGGTAAGCTGGTACATAATTGGGCCTTGGTCACCCCGAATGCTTGCAGATAATGCTGAAATAGGTTACCGTTACGTTGAGAAGCTAATAAAGGATAGGTTGAGTGCTGGCGTTGCCCTCTACGAGGCTAAGGAGATGCTGCCTCATAATGAAGAAGAATGGTGGATGAACCTGTTTGACTTCAATCTTTACGGTGATCCAAGCCTATCCCTGTTCAACGCTGTATCGGAGATTACTGTTGATTCTGACCCGCAGGGTTCAGGCTTCGTCAAGGTTGATGGACAAATTATTACAACACCTAGAGCCTTCATCTGGGAGGAGGGCTCAACCCATCTGCTGGAAGCAGTTTCACCCATCAATCTGGGGAACGGGACAAGGTACGTCTGGTACAGCTGGAGCGACGGAGGAGCCCAGAGCCACAACTATATTGTTCCGAGCTCCAACACTACTGTAACAGCCTTCTTCAGGAGGCAGTATAACGTTACCTTCAACGTTAAGCCGCCGAGCTGCGGCACCGTAACACCCTCCGGCTCAGGCTGGTACAATGAGGGCTCAACAGTACAAATATCCGCCACACCTGACCCTGACTGCGTCTTCAGAAACTGGTTCACCAACACACCGAAGATAACCATAGCAGACCCCAATTCAGCAAACACTACGGCAACCATAAACTACCCGGGCACGGTGACAGCGAACTTTACCGTTACGGTTGCAAGCTTAACATTGAGACTGGTGAACAGCACTGTTAAAGCAGGGGTTGTTAATCTAACTGTTAAAATAATATCTCCAAAAAACATCACTGGTGCAGAGTATGCAATAGACGACACTAATTCCCCAACTACAATACCTTCCCCAGTAGATGGTGATTGGGATTCGAGCATAGAGTATGTCAGGATAAGCCTCAATGCCTCTTCTTACAATGATGGGTTCCACACGATATACGTGAGGGCTAATGATACGGAGAGCACAAGCGACTGGCTTACAGTGCGCCTCCATGTTAGAAGCTTAGTTAGAAGATATAACCTTATAGCGTTGATGTTGCCTCCACCACTTGGTTATTCTGCAGAGGACGTAGCAAATGCTATAGGGCCAAGTGCAGTGCTAATTTCTAAATGGGATACAAGTAGTCAAAATTTCGTAAACTATTTAACCAGCAGTCCCCGTCCTGAGGATGACTTCGAGCTGGAGCTGGGCTTTGGATACTTCATCTATCTGTATTCCAATCAGAAATTCGTGGAGGTTGAAGGATAATGACAAGAGTCCTTTTCAATTATCGTGTTTCGGTAATTATGCTTTTAATAATCATGGTCACAAGTATAGGGCTCTATGTTAGAGCTCAGGTTCCGCTAGTTGTAGACGGGTATATCTCTATGCCTGATGGATCTCCAGCCTCAGGAGCCTCTGTAACTGTAAGTGTCTCAGGTGGACCTTCCGGTTCTGCTACTTCAGGAGGCAATGGCTATTACAGGGTTGATCTAACGGTTTCTCCTGGAACTCATACTGTTACGGTCAGGGCATCAAAAGGCAGTTACTCTGGATCTGCCACGGGTTCAGGCGAGGCACATATTTCAGTAAATGTTCGTCTCTCCGAAGCTCCTCCGCCTACGCCGCCACCCACTCCTCCTCCTGCTCCGAAGAAATCTGTCAAGATTGAGCTTAATGTTCCTGGTGAGGCTGCTGTTAACACCAGTGTCAGAATAAGTGGGAAGACTGTTCCAAGGGTTTCTCCAGTGTACTTGAAGGTTAAGGATCCGAAGGGGGGGTTAAAGGAGTATGAGTTGACGGTAAAGCCTAGCGGAAACTTCTCGTTCGACTTAACTCCTACGCTTCTAGGTCTCTATAAGGTTTCAGCGTATTTCAAGGGGGATGTGGACTATCAGTCTGCTTCAACACCTGAGTATCCTCTTCAGGTGAAAGCGGGCTCTATTCTCGATCTGACGGTAACTCCGACTGTGGTGGTTGCGGGGGCGGAGAACATTAGGATAAATGGAAGCCTCTATCCTCCAAGCACTAAAAACGTTTCACTATACTATTCTCTTGACAATGTTTCATGGGTGTTTTTCGCCGAGGCGAGTGCTGCGACAGGTGTTTTCTCGATGGTTTGGGAGCCGAGGGCTTTCGGAGATGTTTTCATAAAGGCAGAGTGGGCGGGGAACGATACTTACACTGGTTCAGTTGCATACGGGAGGTTTCAAACAGTTTTGCCGAGCGTATGCTTTTTACGGTCATGGGTTGATAAGTCTCCGATTGTGCTTGGGGAGGAAATACGGATCAACGGGGTTCTTAGTGGTGCTGCACAGCCTGAAAGCGCTGAGCTAACTTTGCATGTATACACTGGTGGAGAGGAGGTTGAAACCTTTAGGCTCAGGCCTTCTTCAGATGGAGTTTTCACCATAAGCTATACGCCAGGGTCGCCGGGGATCTATGTTCTGCTTCTTGAGGCTGGTGGAGTAAGATTGTTGAAGGCTAGCAACGTTACAACAGTAGTTGTCTTGGGTGAGGTGCTGCTTAGACCGGTTAACTCTACAGGTGGACTGCTGAGTGAGGCAACAGTGGAGTTGAAGCATAGTGAAGTCGCCCGCTCAGAATCCGGTGAATTGACAACAATCTTGGATCTTGGAGATTACGAGGTTATTGTCAAGATTGGTGAGGCCGAAGTGTTTAGAGGTTCTCTGAGCCTGAGGAGTAACGGGGTTTTCCTAACTACTCTCAGCCAAGGTGAAGAGTTTCCACTCCCCATAACGAGTAAGCCTTTATTAATCGAGTTGAGGACTAAAACATATTCTCTAAGCGTTCATGTGGTTAATGAATTCGGCGAGCCGGTAGGAAACATTGAGGTCAAGGTTGCTTCATCAGTTTTTCAAATAACGGGGAGGACGGATGCTGATGGCCGTATCGTTTTTTCAAACATCCCTGCCGGAACCTATGCTGTCAGCACTTCCTCCGACAGTAAGAGTGTTAACCTTGTTCGAAACGAATCAGTGATGTTAAAAGGGTCAGGGTTAAACGTGAAGATCATGCTTATCATCGAGGCGATTGCCTTAGTAGCACTATGCTTCACCACAGTTTACTTTGCTAGGAAGAAGCCCGCCACCAATAAATAATACTACCAACAGAGGAAGCATTTTTTCTGTGGTCTCTATTGTTGATTCAGCTATGATGCTAATAGTCGGGTTCACGAAACGAATAAATTAAAGCCATATTCATTATCTCCGGTGATACAGGTGGGAGAAGAGGGTCACCTATGGCTTGGCGCGTTCATAGGCTTTATAGTGAACTCTATTCTAGGCGCATACTTTCCGATACTTGGTCCTTTGATCGGTGGCTTTATTGCCGGCTTAATAGCTAAGGGTGGAGCCGGTAGAGGTGCTCTAGCTGGGTTTCTGGCGGGAATATTTGGGGGGATAATCGCGACCATCCTTATTATTCTTGGGTTCGTTGCAGCCGGTGGCCTGCTTGGAGGTGTTTTAGGTGGGTTACTGGGTCTTCTAGGGGGTCTGGTTGCTGGCGGAGCAATCATAGTATCGTTGGCATTTGGATCGTTGCTGTCAATAATAGGTGGTGCTGTCGGCGGAGCAATAGGCTAGAAGGACACATTCTTTTTCCTAGGTGTAGGTTAAGCCCCTCAACTGCTAGGGAAATAGCCTCCACGTTATATTTCTCTTGAAGTCAGCCTTAAAACTGGCACCGGTTACATCACTAGCCTCAGTCAAAGTAAAAGGATTCAAATAATAGATTTTCCATAGAGGGTAGAAAAACACAAACTTTTTAAATGTTCACGACGTTTTTACCAGTAGGTGAAATGAGTTTGAATATCCTAGATAGGAAAAT
>JAWCNV010000041.1:0-6997 GCA_038848185.1 Thermoproteota archaeon
CGATCTCAGCCTTAAATCTAGCTCTAGGAAGCAAGGCTGAAGTCAGAGCGGTTGTAAACCTGCTAACCAGAATGCTGAAGAACATAGGTTGCACAGCCTTAATGATTACTGAAAGCCCTTGGGGCAGTAAAGGCATAGGTATGGGGATAGAGGAGTTCATAGCCGACGGAATAATAATTATGGAATCTATTGTCTTTGGAAACAGGCTTGACAGGAGGCTTATGATACTGAAGATGAGAGCCACAAGCCATGACACGAGATACTATAGGTTAAACATCGCGAAAGGAACAGGCATAATGTTGAGCCTCTACCCTGAGATGTGATCTGATATGGAGATGAGTCTAACTGAGCCGTGAAGGAGAAGAACTCTGGAACAAGCATTGCAGTTTCCTCTATGAAGACTTTAAGAAGCAGGTTGAATACAACCGTAAGAAGACAGACGAATACTTTAAGACTCTTAAGAATACCCGGCTTCTAGAAGCCTTAAGAGCGAAAAAAGCCGAAAAAATAAAACAGGTTCCTGTTACAACCTATGATGATTATTTTTTCTTAAAGACTTTTGAAGAGAGGGTAAGGAAACTTGAGAAAACCATCCCTAAGAACGAGAGTGAAACCTTAGCAGAATATTATATGCGTATTGGCAGAATGGCTGCCGAACCCATTAGAGATTATCTTCCAGGAGAATTCGAATGCTTTGTTAAGACTAGTGGAACAACAGGTCAAGGTAAATGGATAGTACATACGAGAACCCTCAGAGACATAGCGGCTAATACTGCAATGACCGTTCTAGTCATGGCCTGCAGCGAACGTGCAGGAGATACTACTCTCAGTCTAGGAGATACTGTACTGAATATAGTTGCACCTCCACCCTTTGTTTCAGGTTGGAGCCTCCATTATCTTCAGGAAATTCACAAGTTTAAGATATATCCTCCGCCTCATATTACGGATAGAATATTTGATATTAGACGTAGAATGTGGATGATTATGAAAGAGGTGGATAAGATGAAAGAGAAAATAGCCTTACTAGCTGCAGCAACCTCGATGCTATACCTGCTTGTAAGATATATGACAGATAGATACTCCTTCTACAAGGATTCCTTCGAATCTTCAAGTATAGGATTAACTAAGCTATACATGCTTTCAAAGCTTATTCAAACAAAGTTATTCTGGGAGCCTAAGGATATGAAAAAGATTCTACCGGTTAAAGGAATAATATGCACGGGCTACGATTCGAAGATATATGATAAGCTTTTTAGACGCAATTTCGGAGTTACTCCATTAAATATGTACGGAAGTAGCGAATTCGGTCTTCCTATGTATGGAACGGCAGAGAATAAGTATCAACTGGCTTTGGATTTAAGAGTCGGATATTTTGAATTTATTGATACTGAAAGCGGGAATATACTCGATGTTGATGAGCTTAAGAAGGGGCGAAGCTATGGTTTAATTGGAACACCTTTTGGAAGCAGTTTAGTCAGGTATAGAATTGGAGACCTATTAAAGGTAGAAGACCTTAGAGATGACGGAATGCCATTTTTCTCTTTCGAAGGTAGAGAAGGCAACTATCTGGATGTTTACAGCTATTTTAGAATTACTGAGAATTTAGCCGTAAAGGTTATGACAAAAGCCGACTTAATCTCCTCTGATAAATGGTGCTTCGCTAAACTCCTAGATCCTAAAGAACATATATGTGTACTTATGGAAAAAGAATTAGAAGTTAATGAAGAAATAGCTTCGGAAAGAATATTTAAGAACCTTCTCGAGGAAAGCGAAGATTTCAGAAACTTTGTGAAAGATTTCAGAATAAAGAACCCCACAGATATAATAAAGGTCGAATACTTGAAGAAGGGTGCATTTGCAAGATATTCCGATCTACGTATGAAAAGGGGGACTCCCTATGGACAGATTAAACCCCCTAAAATAATACCCACGGAAAAAATGGAGATTTTCGAAACCCTGAGAGGGGTCTGATCATGGCTATTCGACCATTCCATCCATGGCTTTTATTGTATCCGATAACGGCAATACTCTCGCTTTTTATAGCCTTTAGAATTATAAGAAGTGGACCTAAAACGCTAAGCTCGAAAAACTTCCTACTCTTTACTTTAACCATATCTTTATGGGAAACGTTTGCATTTCTGCACAGGATTGCTCCCGACGAGTATTTATCAGGACTTTTTTTACAAATCGATGCATTCTTTCTAATGTTAAATCCGCTTCTTCTACTTATGAGTATACTCTTTCTCTGGAAAGAAAATCCCAAATTTCATTTATTAATGATTCCAGCAATACCACTTTACATATCGCACCTACTTTTTTCAAATATTAAAGTTATCGAAACCGGATATGGTTGGTCCTATACGTTTGAATTAAACGTTTTTTCAATAATAAACTATCTTGCCTATTTTCTTTGCCTCATTCTCATATGTCTTTCAATAATATTTCTAATTGCACGGATTAAAAGTGCTATTATCCGTAGGAAGTATATTATAATCTTAATATGCTTTGTCTTGTTTTATATCTTCGGAGTTTTCGTGCTAAACATATTGTTGGCCGAAAATCCTGACATGCCTCCACCAGGAGGAATAAGCACTTTTCTTTTCTTCTTAGGTGTAAGTTATGCTTTTTCCCTGAAAGAGAAAGCTACCTTAAAACCTAGAGACGAGGAAGTTAAAGACCTGTTGCTTGAACAATATTCTTCTTTCATTAGAAAATTCATAGAAACTGCTCCAGGAAGGGAGTTGGGTCAAAGTCTCATAGAACTTGAAAGATACCTTGCTAGAGTCGGGTTGCAAGATGCTTTAGAACATAGCCCAGAGGGAGAACTGGTATTGAAACCAGATATTTTAGGTAGGGCTAATTTAGCTGCAGTTATGGAGGAGACCATACGTTATCTTGAGGAGCGAGCATGGGCTTTAGAGCTTGCAGGCAGCCTTCTACCAGTCTTAAACGTGGTTTATGCGGATCTTAAAGATAAAAACGAGTTTAAAAGAATAGTTATTCATAACGAAGACTTTCTTAAGAAGACAGGTATAATTTATGGCTTAGCTGGCGGAGAATTCCTTTCAGAAATTAGGCGAGATGATTCTCTTAAAGAGATTCCGGATTGGCTGGCCTGTCTAAGACTATGCCTTAGGCTTGTCTCTGTAATGCTTCAGGATTTCTATAATACTGTTGGAGAAAGAATAGAAAGCAAGATTCTATCTTTCAGCCTTCTAAATCGTTTGAAAGTTTCTAGGTTTGGTCAAGTGGAAACGGAAGAGGTTGAAGAGACCGTTAGAACTATGCCTCAGAATGAAAGGATTCCAGCTTTACTGGATAACTTTATTCCGCTTATAGCTTGGATGGTTGAAGAACTCTATAAACAACTAGGCGAGAATATAGAGGACATTATCAGACGTCTAAGAGTTGTGTTAAGGATTAACATGGATGTAGCTATGAAGACCATGGTCTACAGTAATCTAGTGGAAGCATTATCAGGCAGAATTTCACCTGAATACGTGAGCATGCTAAAGCTTGCTGAAGGATTTACCATTAAAGACCAAACTAGGTTTTCTTCAAGAGTTAATATGGATCATAGTTCCCTGATAGGTAAAAGTATACTTGTGGAATTCGAGCCTAAAAGCTTATACTTAGAATATATTAGAGATTATGTAATTGAGGCATTGGCTCACGATGAGTTAAGCATCGTTGTCACAAGGAAAGGCAGTCCTCTACAAGATAAGTTAGAAAATCTAAAAAATGTTATATTTATACATCCGTCTCTAATGACTCTTCGCACCACATTAATATCTGAATTCGAGACTCAAGTTCCTCTCCAAGACGTGATTCAGATCTTGGAATCTTTGGGTAGAAGCGTTAAATCCTCATTATCTCCAGTTTTCATAGTGTTTGACAGTTTAACGGACTTTATGACGCAACATGGTTTCGAAAAGACTTACAAGCTCATCCGCAGTATACTTGAATTAGCTCCTTCTAAGGTGTCTCTACTGGTTCCGTTGAATGTTAAGGCTTGGGGTGAAAACGTTAGATCCACCTTAGAGGAACTTCTAAACATACATGTCCACGTAGAGTGAAAATCAGTTTCAAACGACTATAATGTATAATCAATACAAATCGCTCGAGACTTTAGCCTTGAGAAAACCCGCTTAGAAAAAGCCTATGGCAGATTTTTCAAAAGCAGGTCTAAGTACCTATAACCACCGTCAGGCAGAACCGTAATTATGTTACCCTCCCTTAAGTCTTCAGCTATTTTTAAACATGCTGAAACATTGGCACCTGAAGATATGCCGCATAATAATCCTTCTTCCCTAGCCAGCCTAAGGGTTGTGTGAATGGCTTCGTTATCGTCAACCAGAACAACATCATCGACAAGGCTCAGATTACCCTCTAAGATTCTTGAGACAAAGCCTTCTCCAATACCTTCTATCAAATGAGGTATCCCAGTTATCTTGGGGACATCCTTCCCGTGAAACATACTGTAGAAAGCTGGAGAGTTCGTTGGTTCAACAGCGATTAAACGCAACCTAGGATACTTCTCTTTCAAAGCCCTCCCAACCCCTATCAGCGTCCCGCCAGTTCCCACCCCAGCTACGAAAGCATCAATCTGTCCATCGAATTGGGAGAGAACCTCTTTACCAGTACCCTCGTAGTGGGCCATAACATTATCCTCGTTTGAAAACTGGTTTACCAAGAAGCCGCCGGTTCGTTCAGCAATCTCTCTAGCCTTCTTAACAACTCCTTCCATACCTTCCTCCTCAGGCACCAGCACTATCTTAGCGTTCAATGCATGCATCATCTGGCGTTTAGCCTTAGCCGTGTTCTCCGGCATCACTAGGATAACCATGTAACCTTTGACCGCAGCTATCATTGCGACGGATATTCCCGTGTTTCCGCTCGTAGCCTCAACAATTAATGACCCTGGTTTAAGAAGCCCTCTTTCTTCAGCGGAGCTTATTATGTGCAGCGCCATCCGATCCTTTATACTACCGCTCGGGTTAAGAAATTCTAGTTTTGCAAATATGTTTGCACCAACCTCCTTTGAGAACTTATTCAGCTTCACTAAAGGGGTTCTACCTATCGCATCCAGCACGTTGAGCCCTTTGGCATCTTCAGGCAATTTGGACATTAATCCCTAAACATCGGTTTATAAGCTCTTTATTCTAGAAGCTGTTTTTCTTACTTAGACCGGTATACGGTGGTTTTTTAGAGTATTCAAGGAAAACGATAGGACATCACGATTGGAGAGCAGTACATCTATTATGGAACAGGTCGTTGAGGACAAGTTTAGAAAAGCTTATGAGTAAAAGAACGGTTTGAGAATACTGAATGGATATAATAGCGGAGATTAAGGAACCGCTTCACGGCTATACTCAAGAAATAGCGTTAATTCCAATCAGCAAGCTTAAGATTATAGAGGTTCAGAGAAAACCCTCTGCACCTCATGTTAAAAGGCTTCGAAGCTCCATTAAGAAAATAGGTTTCACAATACCACTAATAGTTGTTAGGAGAGGGGAGGAGAACATAATAATAGATGGTCAACACAGGTTTCTGGCAGCAAAGGAGCTTGGAATAAAGGAATTACCCGCGATCATAATACCTGAGAAGTATGCCCACAATCTGATGGAGCTTAATGTTGAGAAGCAGATGTCGCTGAGAGAAAGAGCATATGTTTCGCTTAATGTCTACAGGATGTATTTGGATGAAGCCCCGTCCATGAAGGAGGATGATGGAAGAATAATGGATTCCATAGAGTATGCCCACTACGTTACTCTTGGAATAGCCTATGAGAAGAAGCCTAGGGTATCCGGGTCACCATATGAACCCTTATTGAAGAAGGTTGATGGTTTCCTTTCAAAATCGTTGAAAGATGCGATCACTGAAAGAGAGAGAAGAGCAGGAGTCCTAATAGAGACAGATGCTTTAACCAGGGAAGTTGTGAAGAAGGTTAAGGAATTAGGTGTGGAACACGAGTTCTTATACAATGAAATAGTATCTTTCTGCAACCCGATGAAGAGGAAGAGAAAGGTTTCACAGAGCTTTGACGGTATTTTCGAAGCATTACAGAAGAACCTGCGAAACCTGGAATCTAATCCGGAGAAAATTTTTAAGAAATAATCCGTGAAAACGCTCGTCGCTAGGGTTTAGTTACCATCCTTACGGTAGCTAATAGTAATACGATGCCCAATAAAAGTTTGAGAAGGCTTTCGCTGATAAAGTGGATAAAAAGGGCACCCATATAAGAACCCATGATTGAAGCGAAACCCATTATTAATCCAATGGCAATACCATATTTATTCAAGTGCCCTATACGCCAATGTTTTGCAAGACCAGCGGATATAGTCGGTATGGATACTAGCAGGCTTACTGTGCCAGCTGTTTTTATTGGTAGACCGAAAAGGTAGATAAGCGTTGGAATCCTGTATTCTCCGCCAGCAACCCCAAGGAGACCGGAAACAATTCCAATTAGAAGACCAGTGAATACTGAGAGGATGATTTCAATTGGGTAGGGGAGTAAGATGTTTGGCGAAGCCCATCCGATTAACGGATCTAGAATAATTCTAAATCCAGCCAAAATCAAGAGTATCATTAGAAACTTCTTTAATAGGTTTTCATTCACCCTCCCAGTTAAATGTGCACCGAAGTACCCGCCTAAGATTGAGCCAAAAGACATGAACAGTGCAATGCTGAATGCATCTATTGTCATCATACCCATCTGATACCGGATGATGAACGAGATCAAAACGACTAAAAACCCAATTAACAGGTTTGTGACGATTGAAAGAAGAACCGGCAAGTTCAACAGGTAAAGCAGAACAGGTATTCTAAACTCTCCACCCCCAACCCCCAGAAGCCCAGCTGCCAAGCCGATTAAGAAACCAGATACTGCACAAAGCAGTAGTTTACTGATTTCGAAAGTCGGATTGATTTCTTGGATATGATTCATCATACTTAGCCTTTTCAGATTTCACACCTATTTAAATTAGGCATTATTTAT
>JAWCNV010000042.1:0-6939 GCA_038848185.1 Thermoproteota archaeon
AGTAACATATAATTTAAAACAACTATTTACGCACCACTGAGAAAAAGCTACAATTACGTTGCCAACAATCCTTTCTGGATTAACTCGGCCATAAGCTTCTCAACCGCGTCGTAAACCATCTTCTCGTTCACCGCACCAGTGCAGACAAGCTTACCGCTTGCAAAAAGTAAAATGACAACGTCAGGATCATGCATAATAAGGATTCAGCGATGTTGTCCGGAAATGAATGAACGAGACGATCGGGAAAGTGAAGTTGTTTAGCGTTTTTTCTTTTCTAGGGCGTTGATAATAGAGAGGTTGCACTCTATTTCCGCCGACTTTTTGGCAACGAGCTCTACGAGCTCCTCTTTCCAAGTAAGCTCAACGGGTTTGAAAGGCCTTTTGACAATGGTGACAAGCCTGCCCTTCTGAACATCTTCGCAAGTATCTTTAACTGCTTTACCCGTGGCCATCATGATTTCTCGTTGCCTGTCTTCAAGCTCCTTTACTGTCACACCCAGCTTAGTAAGCAAAGGCTCGACGGAGGAGACTGAGATCCTAGCCTTCTTTTCCCTGATTGCAGCAAGTAGCGGTTGAGGGATTTCAAGCCTCTCCACAGTTGCCTCACTAGGCCTCTGCCTTCTTCTAGCGTAGGGTTTAACATCGACCCTGACGTAGTTTCTGCCAGCGTCAGCCCAAGTACTGACCTTAACGTTCGGATCGTACTTGTCACCGGTAGCCCATTCTACACGCCATCCGGACCAGTCCCTTCCGAGGTAGTGCTCGTGATATTCGGTCTCCTTTACATAGTCCCAGTGCGACCTTTCCCACCCCTCAGTGAGGCGGGGCCAATTAGAGGTGTCAACCCACCTATGCCCCTTCAAAATACCTGACTTATGCTCAACCTTGAAGACCCCGACCTCTTTGAAGTCATACCATCTTGATTCAATCGACATTTTAGAATTATTCATCGCCTCATCTACAACACCCTGAAAAGAATTTCGAACTAAAGCACCATCACCTATTGGTGATTCTAAAAAAAGGCGAAGAGAGACCTGATTAGCCATAATCAGTATAAATTCACCCAGCATTCCCAAAAACACAGCAAAAAAAGCAGTATCGAGAAAGTCTCGGGAGAGTTCTTTTCCCGTGAGTTTCTTATAAGCATTCTGGACGAGGCCCGAGTAGAAAGTTAAGCTAGAGGGGACACAATACCCCTTGAATAGAACTGCATAAGAGGCGAAGAGGAATTCATAGTACCACTCTACTGGTATATATATTCCTCCACGGGGAATACCATTGCTGTCAGCCCACTTCGCCCATACGCCATCTGCCACGGAGTGGCATTGAAAAGCGGCTGCGAAAGTTTTTTCATTTAGGCTTCCGGCTAATTCATGCATTTTATTGATGAAACACTGATTGTTATGCATTGATTCATCGACGATATGAAAAACATCATGAGAGATCGAACCGCTTTCGAAAATCTGAAGGTCAGGTTTTTTAGGCTGGCTATCACAAATGATCTCCACAACCTTGGCCGTCTCATGACCGATGTATCCATGGGTCACCGGGTCCCAGGCACCCATTTTCAGTTTATTGCTTATTTACATCTTCTATTTTAGTTTAACTCATTAACTTGCAACTTTAGCTGCGCCTAAGGCTGCGCTCCCTATGAAAAATGGGTGCTTAAAAAAGGTTTAGGAATTTAAATGAGGGTATTAAATTGTGCGGAGGATGTTTTTGGCTGGAGGTGAAGAGAGAAGATTCTGCTCCTATAAGGGGTTTGATAATTATTGAATCAATGTACAGATGTATACATTTGTACATTCTTCTTTTTCTTAACGCAATTTTTAAAAACACGTGTCGGCGTTGGGGTTGGTCTTCAGGTTGAGGGGGATTAGTCTTGTCCCACGGCATTCCCCGCTTATCAGAGTGCTCCCACTCCTCGTTCTGCTGCTTCTTCCATTAACCCTGAGCGCTCTCTCCCAAACCTCATCCCTCTTAAGCCGTCCTCCAGCCTCCGCAACACCATCATCCTACTCGTGGCCTGATCTCAGGACAGACACCGTAAACGTAACTTTCTCTGTTAAGGAGAAGATCTGGTCTTCTGGCACGGGCGTGCTCGACGTTAAGACGCGTAATAATGGAACGTTCAGTGACACCGCGTCAACCACCGCAACAATAACCATACCTGAGGGGGTTTCGGCTGGGGTGTATGTTTGCGGAGACGACCACTACAGTAGGGTGGTTAAGCCGTGCGACAGGTGGTATAATGATGAGAAGTGGCTCAGGCTCTATGTTGACGATATTCTGGTCTACAGCCTCGGCAGGGAGTACTGGTGGTCCCGCTGCTACTCTAAGGCAGCCACGCTGGCTCCTGGGAACCATACTGTGAAGCTGGTCATCTACGCCCGCGTGACCTCCTACTGCGAATCCGGTGATGGGGAGTGGTATGTTGGCCAAGGTTTCTTGGAGATATGGGTTGAGGGCGGTGGAAGGGTTCAAGCATCCTCCCACAGCGCGGAAGCCGTCCTGAACGGCGCTGTAACCCACAGCTTCACCTTCAGGCTCCCCGAGATCACTGGAGTCAGGAACATGAGCTGGAAAGCTGATTGGAACGGTTTTTCGAAAGCGGGTTCAGGTGCTCCGGGAAGTATTCAAACAGTTTCGTTCGAGGGAGTTAACAGGGATCAATGGGTTTTCACAAGCCCCGTCGTAATAAGGGTCGGGGAGCCTGCTCCCTCGGTTGATGTTAGCGACAACTATGTTATCGACGCTGTTTACGATGAAGGCTCTGAGAAGGCTGGAGTATATGGTTTAGCGGTTGCCTTGAACAATGGTGATGAAGTAGGGTTCACCTCGGCGAAATACCTTGTTACCGAGATTAGTAGGGACACGAGGGTTATTGGGGGGACTCTGATAGGCTCAGCAATCTGGGCTAACAGCAACTCAACCATCCTCTTCAACCAGACGGTAAACTATTATGGTTCAACAGGCTGGGTTACGGAGAAGATTAGGGACGGGGTTGAAACAGGCTCAGGAGCCACAAGAATATTCGGGGAGCTTAACGTCTCTAGGGTGGTGGGCTTCTCCTCGAAAAACAGGAGCGACGAGCTTGAATTAATAACCAGGATTCCTCAGCTGACTCTAGTCTTCACTCACATCAAAATCTCGGCTGAGAGGAACGGTAACAACGTTAACGCGAGAGCATGCTGGGCCCACGACAACACGCCCATAGCTGGGCTGAGGGTTAGATGCTTTGAAACAGGCCAGAGCAGCGTGACAGACCTGAACGGCTTTGTTTCCTTCACGATAGTGGGCTCAGGCTTCCGCGTAACAATATGCCCGCTGGACTCGCTGAACGGGATAACCATCTACGAGGAGGCCAGGGTGGGGCTTTGAGGCTCAGGAGATTCCTGAACACCGTTAAGGCTTGGCCCGTTTGCCTAGCTGGTGCAACAATAGCCTATTTCACTGTAACAGGGTTGCTCTTCTTTCTTGCTCCGGATATTGCTTTCCTCATGGTTCATGGCTATCCGACGGCGAGGCTGATACTTGTTATTTTTGTTGCCTTCCTTTTTCTCAACCTGCTCCTCACGCTGACCTACTCTTTTTCGCTACTCATAGTCATGGGCAAGAGTATTGCGGAGGGCTTGAGGAAGAACGGCAGGAACCTCTTGAAGGGATTTATGCTTCTCTCCCTCTCCAGCCTTGCCAGCTTAGCTCTAATTGTTTACGCGGGCTACTGCACGATTTCCACAGCAACCCTAGAAACGGTTGAAACGCTGGGGCTCTTCGCAGCAAACTATGGGGCAGGAGTAATAGCGTCAATCCTCTTCGCAACTTCAATAACCCGGCTGATAGCCTCTCTGGCTGGTGAAGGGTTTCGGATAGGTTTGAAGAGGTTTCTCTCCATAGTTTTCATCGCCTTCCTGATGCTCACCATCCTCTCGGCATACAGGCTTCCAGGCCTGTTCATCTGCTCCCTCCTAATCCTCACAGTCGTAAGCATCGCAACGCGGTCTGGTGGTGCTGAGGAGCCTAGCAGTGAAACAAAACTCCCATTGCTTAAGGGCAGGAGTGCGGGGAAAGCAACAGCTGCGATAGTTCTTTCAATCCTCATTCTCAACGCCGAGACCCCTCTGGGACACATGCTGCTCGTCCTCGGGGAGGAAACAGTGTTTAACGAGGATAGATTGAAAGAGCTTGTTTCAAAGGCTGTAGCGGAGGGCTGGAGCAGCGGGGAGCTTGTTGAAGGGATCAGGAACGACCCTGAGCTCAGCATGCTTTCAAACTACGATTTGAGCACGGTAAGCATAGATAGGGACGACAGGGGGAGGGTTGTTGTCACCATACCGCTTACGGCAATGGGATACAATGTCTCCAGGAAAACCAGGGAGAAGACAACCGTCTACGATGTCTACCTTCAAAGCGGCTCAGGCGAAGCCGTAATAGGGGACAGGCGCTACGTTCCAACCGGCTCCAGGTTTGAGGATAAGACCTTTGGTTCCTTCAACACGCTTGACGAGGCTCTGGTGAAGGAGGCGGAGGTTAAGGGGCTTGCCAACTCCACGGGCATCTTTTGGAACACCACTAGGAAGACAGAGTCCCAGGTTGTTACCAAGGTTGAGACAAGGTACGCTATCGTCCCAACAGTCGTCGAAACAAGGTATAATGTGATAGCTGAGTACGATGATTACCAGAGCGCGTGCAATCACGGTGCGGTACGTGCCGGAGCCGCCCAAGTAAGGACGGTTGAGAAGCAGGTCTGGGTTTACTCTTACAAGCTTGAGTTCGCCAGGGAGACGACTAACGAGTATGAGGCGATGAGGGTTGCGAGAGACGAAAACGATTACGTTGTTGAGGAGGTTAAGGAAACCATAATCATACTCGTCTTCGAAATGTACGCTCCCGCATCCATCGGCTCACCCTACCTTGGAACAAGGGAGGTGGAGAAGAAGGAGTTTGAAAAGATGCTTCAGACAGGCGAGCTGGCCAAGGGGGTTGACGGCAATGGGAGAGAATACTACTATTACTCCTCCGGGGGAGCGGGCTCCATCAGGCTCTACAGGAAAGGGGAGAGGAGGGAGGAAGGAGATACTGTTGTAGCGTGGAGAATATACCGCAGAGTGGACACATCCCACTACGAAACTAGGAAGACATACCAGGTTGTGACTCAAGCCGGGTGCGAAGAGAGAAAGATAAGCATAGGTGAATTACCGGCTTACGCGAAGGGCTTCGAACACAGGGAGGACGCGGAGAGCTCTAAGCCTATGGTGGAGCCCGACCTGAGGAAATGGGTTGAGGCGAGGGGCCTAGCATACAAGTCGTGCAAAGTAGAATCCTACGGGGAGACTGTGACGAGGCTTGAAACCGTTACGAGGGAGGTAAAGCAGTACTATGTCATAGCAAGCTACGTTAAGCCGGTCTACGACATCTATGAGTTGAAGCCCTACCGCAGGGTCTGGGAGGAAACCCATTACGAGGAGAAGTACGGCTGGGTTTTCAAAGGCTACGTGAACGAGACCCAGAGGGACTACAACAGCACAACCCACCTCTACGTCCCCGAGGTCGTGAACTGGACCTCCAAGACCTACCTGGGCCTCGTTACAGAATGGGAGGCACAGCTGCTGACGAGCATGGATCCCCGCTATGTTTCTGAGAAGCATAACACGACGACGATAAGCAGGGAAATAGTTTACTACGACGTTTACAACGCGACGTGGAGGCTGCTCTACCACTATTACAAGCACGTTGTCTATCCTTTTCACGAGTATCTGGCTAACGGGAACGTTTCGTCGAGCGAAGGCTGGGTTTTCGACAGCATCGGCAACGCTGGAGGAGAAATATGCGGCTCAGCCTACCGAAGCAGCCCGAGCAGCCTGAGGATAACAACCGGGAGCGGGAGGGGAGCGTGGAGGCAGAGCTTCTACTTCGATGCTGGCGGGGTATCGCCCACGATAGACTTCTGGTACAGGCTGAGGGGGAGCGGAGCATTAGCAATCAAGAAGCCTGACGGCTCGGCACACCTCTTTACCTTGGGTGAGAGCAACGGTTGGAGCAGGTTCCTCAGGAACTCCACCGACGTATTCAGCGAGGCGGGGTACTACACAGTATCGTTTGTGGCTTGCGAGGACAGCGAGCTCCTCGTGGACGATGCCAGTGTTCACGTAGGAGGATACGGGGAGTGGATATACCAGGGCGAGGTCGAGGAGTGCCCAGACGAGGTTCCCCCGGATGAAAGATACGAGCCCTTCTACAGGATTGAGGACAAGAAGCTTATCGGAACCTTTGAGGAGAGTTTTGCAAACCAGTATCCCACCCCACCGTACATCAAGGAGTTCAAGAAGAGGGAGAAGGTAAGCTACGTTGTCGACCTCTACAAACTCTACTACTTAGAAGGAGGCTTAGTCAGGTACAAGCTCTACCGCTGGGAGAAGTATGAGGTTCCGGTGGTGGTTAGGAGGGAGGAGACTGGGGCGAAATGGAGTCTGGTTGAAAGCGGGGTTGAGGCGGGCGTTGGAAGTCGAATATTGGTTGAGTCGAACGTTCCTGAAAACATTGTGAGGGAGAAGTACGGCGACCCCTTCAAGTACTACCTTGTTCCAAAGGTTGTCGACGGCGGGGAGAGGATTGAGCTTGTCTGCCAGACCCCTGACGAGAGCCTTGCGGAGAAGTATAAGAACGAGGGCTACATGGTCAACAATACCAAGATATCTGTTGGGAGCCCGATCAGGTTTGAGGTGAAGGTTCTCGAAGCCGCAGTAGAGAACAACGAGCTTAACATGCTTGGGAAGCAGAACCTCCTGAAGATCACGGTGGCAAACCCGACGGATGACACGTTAACCTACCAAGTTGTCTTGGAGACAGCCAACGAGAGGCAGGTGGAGGAGGTTCAGCGGCACGATATCCCTGCCTCAGCGCCGGGTGCGGTGGAGAAAATATACTCCTACCCTGTTG
>JAWCNV010000043.1:0-6324 GCA_038848185.1 Thermoproteota archaeon
CCTAAGGGGAAGACAATCCGCCGCATTGCTCGTTGTTAAAACAAAACCGTGCGGTAAACCATGGGAAGACATAGTCTGCAGCCTTAGGATTGAAGACCATCCGAATCCAGTTGAAGAACTAAAGAGACTACTGCGGCTCCATAATGCTTACCAGCACGCTAACAAAGGCGACGAGCTAATCTCCCTCGGTAAAATTGAGGAGGCAATGGAAGAGTATAAGAATGCTTTTCAACTTGCCCCTGAAGTTGAAGAACTCAAATTCTGGTATGCAGTCACGCTGGCAAACCACGGAATGGTGGAAGAGGCGATTCAAACACTAAAGGAAACCATATCCAAGAATAAAGATCTACTCGAACTACTCAAAAGACTACCGGAATCCGAGTTAATAAACAGGAACGTTGCCGCACAAATTTTGAAACGCGTAAGCCTTTGAAGCCAACAGGCAGGTTGCCGACAATTTAAACTCATCTAATCAACATTTTTCTTCGGAAAACAAATAATAGGAGTCGGAGATCGTAAAAATCATCGTATTCAACCGGTTAATTTCTTGTGGCATGATGCCTTAACCACTGCCTCTTATTATCGAACTTTTCCTCTAGAAATTCCAATTCTCGTTCCCTGTCAATAAATCGGTTCATAAAGATTATCTTTTATTTCCGAATTTATAGACTTAACGTTCGAGCATCCTAGTTAACTTTTCAGGTCCTGTAAAGGATTTGGGAGAAGAGGTTAAGGCGGAACTCCAAACATGAAGAAAGGTTGAGAAAGGTTTCGGGAGGGCTTCTAGGTGCTTTAATAAAATGTTAACTCATATGCTTTCAGCACGTCGTAATGTTTAATGTTCCTTGTTAGTAGCTTAAGCCTTTTCACCGCCGCCGTAGCCCCTATTATCAGATCTCGGTCTTCAACAAGCCTGCCTGAAGCCTTAAGGCTTCTCCATACTTCTGAGGCTTTCTCCAGAATCTCGTTGTCGAGCCAAACGATGGTGAAGGATTCCTCCAGTATTCTCTTCGCCTCCTTAACATCCCTCGTCCCCCTGATAAACTCATAAACAGTTATTTCAGAGACATGATGAGAATCCTCGGGGTTTAGCTCCAGCTCCCCCTTATAGTAATCGATTAGGCAATCAGTATCCACTAGTATTCTCTCGCCCATTTTCTAACCCTAGTCTCATCATACCCCATTTCCAATAGCTTCTGCATCCTTTTCCTATGCTTGAATCTCTTCTCGGTTAGAGCCACGTTCGCAAGCTCGTTCAGAAACTCGTCCCACGCCTTCTCCCCCTTAATGCTCTCCAACCTTTTCTTCGTTTCCTTGCTCACTGGAATGGTGCTCATAATTAATAGATCATGAATCATAACTTATAAACCTTTTCATGACGCATGGGCGAAAACACTGTTTTTCATCATTTTAACCAGCTAGAGGTAAATATTCTCGAGCTACTAGAAAAACTGCCAGACTCCAAGTTAATTAATAAGTGAGAATATTGTCACACAAATTTTGAAGCAAGTAAGCCTTTGAGGCCAACAGGCAGGTTGCCAGTAATTAATTTTCAAACATAGCTCTATTTATTTCGGATTGGTTTGAAACCATGTAGATGTATCAGCTTAGCAAGCAGAACCTATTAAGTACATTATCCAACAACTATTCTCGACGATCCAGCAGCTGCCTGCCTATCAGACACCTCGTCGCCCTGAGGGCTGCGAACGGTTGCCGACTAATCTTCACCTCAGGAATCGTTAAATAGACTAGGTAAAGATCTGTTCTAACGTCAAGGCTCGTGGCAGTAGCTAGACCTGCTGAGTCCCCAGAGGGTTGGCAGTATTCATATTTGAGCTCCCGGTCTATTGCAACGGCTCCCGAGAAACCTGTGTCAACCTGAAACATCCTGCCTAAGCCCTCCCCCCTTTCACCAGCTGAGACCACGATAGGTATTGACGGGGACGGAGGCTTGTTCTGTGCATGAGGCCAGCATTTAGAAACCGATCGTGACAGGCTCCTTCGGTCTCTCAACATTGGTTATATAGATTTCGCCCGGCTTATGCTTCTTCAAAGCTCTTCTAATCAACCTTTGAACGTCGTAATCCTTGTCGACTATCCTCCCGTTAACAAGAAGAACGTACTCGCCTTTGGTTGCTTATCGTTGAGCTTACCTCTGGTTCCATCTCACTGATAACAGCAAGGTCCAAGTTATAAACAGCACGCCTCGCATCGTCCGGATCAGGCTTCGAAATAAGCCAACCCTACGCCTAAGCTCACTGAGCAAGTTCTTCATGCAGCTGGGTTTTACAAGCGCTTTAGCAGCCTCCCCAAGGCGGAAGGGTCTTCCCCCAAATTTACGGAGAAGCACCGTGTATGCGTTTTCCAAGTATTTTCGGAGGGTTCTCGGAGAAGCATCTTCATAAGCATATGGGGGAAGCCATCTCAAAGAGAGAACGCGCAATAAAGATTGGGAAAACCGTGTTGAAAACAATGGGTAAAATCATATGGGAAGCCGGAAGAATAAGCGCGGAAGGCCTCGGCCTAGTTGAAACCAAACCCAAACGTAAAAAGAAAAGAACCCGAAGAAAAAAGAAAGCAAAAAGATAAGGTTAATCTTGGCGGAATCTGCTGGCTCCAGTAAGGAGTAAAGTATTTTAACTTTCAAGTCCCTTGTTTGCCATGCCAGCAAATTATAGATTTCTTCTTCTCTTCCCTCGTCTTAATGTTCTATGTTACCTTTTCTCACCTCGTTTTTCTTTTACTTGAATTAACTATTAGTTCAAGATTTCTTCTAAATATTGTCTGGCCATCCTCGTTTTACTTTGGGTTATGCATAATTGCTTTTTTAGCTATGAGAGCGGATAAGATAACAGTAACACTATTTTCAAGGAAAAACCTCATCCATTCCCTCCCAGTATTAGTCTCACTAATTGTTGGAGAAGCTATTATCTTTGCGTTAGGAGGAAGCGAATATCAAAGTGTTGACATCGTAACAATTTTATTCCTACCCGTCACTGTCTTTTCCGAAGAATACGTGTTTCGGGGATATTTTCAGAATATTATTCGGAGAAATTACAATTGGTATGTTAGCTTATTCCTTACGAATATAATGTTTGCTCTGTCACATGTTCCCTTGGAGATTATAAACTTAGAACCACTTGGCAGAACTATAGTGTTTCTGTGCTCTAGATTTCTTGGAGGTTCTTTCTTTTCGTTAACGTATCTGGTTTCAGAAAATCTCCTATTACCCATTCTGATTCATAGTTTCTATAATCTAACAGTTCTCTACTTCCCTGCAGTCCCTACTTTTACGCTTATTTTTTTCATTTGGATTATGCCTCTTTCAATCACCTTTTTACTTTACAGAAGCCGTTTGAAGAAATAAGTTCAAACATGAAACTAGGAAACGCTGTTGTCCGTAGAAGCACTTCTATGATCAATGAGCAAGCCGAAACAGCGTAAAAGCTTGATAAGAGATAATGCGATTCTGAAGGCCGCTAATAAAGAACCACCGTGTAGAACCATATTCTTGCATCGGGATATTTCCTATGTATTTCTAAGACCTTCAGGAAAAAGTCGGCGATTTTCTTACCTTTCTCGTTTTCATATTCTATTGTTGCATCTATTTTCTCGTCAAGCGTCTCCTTTCCTCTTCTTCCAAACCATTTGAACAAATCAGTTCTTGAGCCAAGTTCCTCAGCCATTTTCCTGTCTTCAGGATTATCCTTGGACAGTAAGGGGCTGGTAGCAAGCTGGTTTATTTCGCCCTGAACTTCCTTAAGGTCGAGAATCTCAACTGGCCATTTTATAGACTCTTCTTTATAGAACTCTCCTTTTCTATGGAATTCCCTCTCCACTATTTTAACACCGACCTTTTGCCTCAACAGCTCAAATGTTCTATTAACCTCTTCTAGGTGAGAAGGTGGCAACTCGACTTCAAATTCAGGAAACGGATTCCTATATTTAGAGGAGTCGGAGGAAAGGAAGTTTGAAGTATAGATTATTGACGGTATATATCGTAAGCCTTTAAGCTGCATCATCTCGATATCAGGCCAAGAGAACCATACGCTCCCAATCTTCTTCCCCTCATTAAGAGCTTTCCACGGAGTCCTGATTGAAACCTTTATAGTGACCGAGTGGTCAATCATCTTTAACACTCCTAGATGTAGACCAGCGATAAAGCAATTCAACAATTGTTTTCCTACATGCCCAATAGTTCTCAGGTATGCAGAATATCAAGTATGCTGTTTGATCTCTAGTATCAAGCCAGACGTATCTTTCACTTCTTCCCCTCTTCTCAATAATAGTGTTTAACAACTTAACTATGGGGTGACACTGAGCCCAACTACCTAAGAATGGGAGTTCAACCATATATTTCTCTTCCCAAGCTACGAAGGAAAGCACGTATTTTTCAGGTCTTTGTTTGCTGGGAGACCTAACCTCTTGGCACTCTATTTCACTCAAAGGAAGCAAGCCCCGAGTAATGCCGGATAAATTTGAGGCTAGCTTAACATAGTCCTCCGCCCCATGAATCATCCTCGTGTCAAACCAATAGGCAGGACAGTAAAAACATAAGGTGAGCATGAGAGAGTTTAGGCTAAGTTTCTTTTCAGAGAGTTTTTCCCAAAGCAATTTCTCCATATTCTTCAACTTCTCTCGCGAAGTTTCTGGATTAATCAAGCCAAACCTTTGAGCTATGGAAATTATCTCCTTAACCTTAGAAAGAGCCTCGTCGGGTTGCAGATCACTCGACCGTAAAAATATCTCGTCTTCCTTCTTCTTCATAGTGATTGCTTCGCTACTGATTTTCGGAAACGGGCCAATTCCCTTTTCCCTATCCTTAACTGTTTCAATGAGGTCGATCATATAATTGATGATACGTGAATCCTTGCTAAGCTTAAGGGCTTCTCTGAACTGTTCAAGAGATTCATCGTATTTTTCAAGTCTGTACAGTGTAATTCCCTTCTTATAGTAATAGTAAGGATTGCTTGAATCCAAGGCTATAGCTTCATCCAACTCCCTAATGGCTTCTTCATATCTCTCAGCATCATAGAGTATTAATCCCAAGTTATAATGGTAATAGGGATTGCCTGGGTCCAGTTTAACAGATTTTTCTAAATCATTAAAAACCTCTTTAAGCAATCTCTTCGAATCTATCTGTTCATTCTTGAGCTTTCTAGTTTCTTCTTTAAACTTAATCAAGCTGTATAATGCTAGAGCCCTATTGTTGTAGTAAGCCGGATTGTTAGGGTTTAGGGCAATAGCTTCATTCAATTTTTCAACAGCCTCTTTAACCTGATATACATTAACGTGCCATATCCCTATTTCATAATAAATAGCTCCCAAATTGTTATGGCAATCGGGATCCTTAGGATACCTCTTTAAATACTGTTCATAAACATACTCTATTTCGTCAAGTTCATTTTCCGAGTATATTTCTATGGGCGCACCATCCGCATCAACCGTGAAACCTCTAACATAATTAAGAGATGGACCTAAGAACATTAGACTGGCGTCAATCTCTAATTCTCCATACCAGCCCCACTTCAAACTCCAATCAGGATGATAGGTGAGTTCCCCAAGGATTTCATTTCTCAGATAGTGGTAGTAATGGATCTCGGGATTCAGCTCGATCGCTATATCAATTTCTGCAAGCGCGTCCTTCACCTTTCTCGCGTAAACACTGTCAGATTCTTCGAAAAATTTAAGCTCGTAAAGAGCACAAGCCTTCATGTAATGAGGATAAGCATTCTTAGGGTTCAATCCTGTGAGTTCATCACACCTCTCCACAACCTTTTCATAGAACTCCTTAGCTTCTTGGAAAGCCCTCGATTCTAAAAGGCTTCTAGCCTTCTGAAGGTATTCGATTAAAATCTGGTCCTCAGCCTCGTTTTCCCTCATAGCCACAGAACACTCCCCCGGCGACTATCAACCTTCTTAACGGAGATATTTAAACCGCTCGTGTTTTTAGGCGATTTAAGAACCACGAAGCAGTCCTCATAAGGGGAAAGGCTTAATAACCCATTTTCGAGAGAAACTCCGTTAAACGCTGAAGGTGTTAACTAGAATTGCCACGGTACAAGACGACGGAAGAGGTGTTGAAGCTCTCGAAGAACCTAGAGAACATTAGAAATATTTCTATCTGCGCCCACGTTGATCACGGGAAGACCACATTATCCGATTCACTTTTGGCTGCGTCAGGATTGTTGTCACCCACGGTGGCGGGTGAAGCATTGGCACTGGACTACTTGAAGATTGAGCAGGAGAGACAGTTCACATACAAGGCTGCAAACGTATCCCTCTTCCATGAGGTAAATGGAAATTCTTATATAATTAATCTTA
>JAWCNV010000044.1:0-6222 GCA_038848185.1 Thermoproteota archaeon
GTATTCCGAAGCCCTCTTAATAATCAAGAAGTTTAAGTCAAACCAAACGATTGGAAGCGATAAGATTGCGTCAATATTTCTCCTTATATCTAAAGGCTTTTTGCCTTTCTCCTCGATCACTTTGTTTTTTTCTAAGGACATTAACTGTCTCTACCAAAACTAGAATAGATGCACATGCCTTAAGCCTCTCCCTCTCTACCTCTAAAGGATTATTTTACAAGCCTCTCCATATTCCGGATGGTTCTTTATGGCGTAAATGAAAATATTAGTATTAATATAAATCATTTAAATTCCTCTCTAGCTTCCTTCACGAGTTTTGCTGCATCTAAATCAGATTTTATTATCAATGAGATATCTGAAATACTTTCAATACTTGAAAGCATTTATAAAAAACCGAATTGAAGCGAAACTGAAAACCTGTATTGAGTTGCTCGATTAGGCTGAGGAGGCTCCTAAATAAGGATAACCATTACAGAGCCATAATACAAAGAAATCTAATATTCATGATTCAATAGAAGGGGTTAACGTCCTCTATAGTAGGCATATGACCAGGCAAACTGGGGTTACTGGACTTTATGCATGTGAACATCCTGTGATACATGTCGCATTCTTCAACCGCGTTAAGATATGAACCACTAATCAAACACTTGTAAACATCTCCCCCAACAATCACACTGAAGCTTTTCGTAAAAAGCACATTACCCCTATAGTCTCTTATCTCAATTATTCCATTCCTGATCACAGGGTTAGTGATCACATTTAACTTGACAGTATCAGAACTTGCTGTAGCTCGTGCAACTTCTGTACCCCTGCTATCCCTAAGGATAACCGTTAAACCTGATTCTAAACCCGTCACTGTAATACTGCGAGGATCAGTATCAGCACAGGCAACGAAGAAGTCGAAGTCAGTACTTATCGTACCACCACCAGAAGTCTCGTCGCGCAAGCCAAGGCCGGCCAAGCGTACATCAATTTGCTGATTATTATATGTTAAAGACCCTATTTGAATAGCCTGAGATCCTTGGAGCCTGTATGCTGCTATTCCTGTTCTTCCTCTATACTGTCCTGTAAGCGTCCTGTTTCCAAGAAAAATAAACCAAGTGTTATCGGAGAGGCTGATGCTTGAACCTGTTTGCCCAACCCACTGCCCCGACCTCCATATCCCTAGCCTCCTCCGGTCTTGGCCACTCTGGATATAGCGTTGAAAGCCCAACAAGTAGAAGTTGCTTGCAGACTCATCAAGCATTGTTAAGCCTGCATACTGGTTAGCGTTTGAAGTAGTGTGCCGCTCCTTAGCAAGCACGTAGACAACACTTGCCTCCGACGGTATCCCGTTAGATGAGTATGCTACGGTGAATGAGCCTTCTGAAGCTGTGCCACGAATCCAACCATTCGGATCATGAGTCCAGGTGCCTGAACCAGACGTAGTAAAACTTCCCGTGGAGAACGGGTTTTCAGAGAAATCATCGTAGGCGAAAGCGTTCCTTTTGTCAAGCTGGATGTCGTTTATAACGGGGGTTTGAGGGTCATATAACACTGTAAAGGGTCTTGCATAGGTGCCTCCACCGTCGTCCCAATCCTTATCATTATTATATTTGAAGCTGTCTCCGGCTATTCCTCCTCCAATCATGAAGCCGGCAAACTTAAACTCTACCTTCGGCGTCCCCTTTGGTGGTGGGGAAGTATCTATCTTTGTTGTTTGGCTGGCTTCAAGCCTTATTGCGTCATACTCCATGAACCGGCTCGCACCTAAACCCCTCGTCCATACGAAAAGCTGGTCAACATTCTTTCCTCCTTTTTGATACGCATTTCCATACAGTATCAACAGGTCTATAAGCTGCTGGGAGGCGAAAATACTTGTTCCCCAGCTCTCGTTGTATAAGGCTGCCCAGTAAGAGTAGTTTCCATAACCATACTGAGTTCCCAAGGCGTATCCTCTGTGAGGAGTATATGTGCCTTGATTGTTGAACGTCCCATTAACTATATGCCCATCTATCGTATACAGGGATCCCCATTTAAACCTCTGGATGGTTTGCGAAATATAACTGTCGTGAGGGTATCCTCCTATCATGCCTGCAAAAACCAGGTAGCTGTACGTTATTTCAACATTCTTCTTCCAGCTGGCATTAGTATAATACAGGAAGTAGGGAACATTGTACGGTATGTAGACCATATCCTCGTAATAAATCTCGTCATGTACTTCCTGCCCCTGTTGCGGGTGTGGAGACGTGTAAACCACTCTGTCAGACTTTCTGAAGGCCACAATCCTAACCGGAGCCCTTGAAACCCCCTGCCTGTCTGGCGCCGGCACTATTCCCCATTTGTCCTCAGGGAATTTAATAGGAATGTAGTAAGTATTGCCTGAACGATAAGAGTCATATGCGGTCAGTATATACTCTACGTGGGAAACGTTGAACCTGTCCCTTAAGCTTATAGACCAGTCAACATGAGGGAGATTACGCGACGCCTCCACCCTATCGACAACAATCCATAGTATATAGCTTCCCGTATCTACTCTCCCCAATCCCCCGGATACTTTCATCTCAACCCTGTACTCCGGTATCTCAGCATCACAATCATCAAGCCAGACTATTCTGACCGCTTGTCTCCGGCATCCGGGCGGATAGTTAACCTCGAAGACCAGCTTAGACCCGTTTATGAACCTTTTCCTCCAGCCTAAGAAATTGGTGCTGCTTGGCGAAAGATACCTGTCGTCCCAAATCTCGACTTGATAGGGCACTTCGACAAAAGTATCAGGGTCCGCATCATAGTTCACTGTGGCAAAGACTCTCATCTGTTTAACAGGTGGCAGAGGGATCGGTGGATTAGGGTTGCTTGAGCTTGAGTCAAGAACAGTGTTAAACCAGTACATGGTCCCGTTTGGAAGAAGCTCGAAAACATACGTCTCCTTCATCTTCGCAGGATTATTAGGATAGTATGGTTCAATAGCATTCTCCTGTATAACATACTCTATTCCAGGATAGCTGTATGCTTCAACGATTATGTCTCTACTATCCTTAACTCTGACTATCGCAAACTGGTAGTAACCAGGTTTAGTTCTCCAGCTCCAGAAGGAATCTCTTTTAGCCTTAGCCTGCTGGCTTTTATCCCAGAAATCAGGTTTAAGGATGAGAGTATAGTTACCTCCACCATTATACGTTACTTCGACTATTTCATTGGTGCTGGCTCTCCTCCACCAGTATACTCCTTCAGGAGCAGTTGGGTCGAACCAGTATAATTCAAAACTCGTCTTCTTGAGGTCGTTCACAGGCTCCTCGTTCTCCCTTAGGACAACCACGTTATAGTAAACAAGATTATGATCCTCATCTGACCATATTGAGGTTATGGTGAGGTTCAGCATTATGAGGCGTGTGGTTCTCCAACCTATTACTCCTTGAGCAACATCATCTATGTTGATGCATGCGCCTATTGCAGAGATGCTGTTGGGCCTGTACCAGAATAGTTTAAGCAGTTTTTTACCCAGCGTCCTCTCAGTATAGGTTTGATCATGAGACTCGTAATGGATGACTCTGCCTTGATTATCGATCATGCCAATCCCTATTTTCATCGTCTTCTCCTCCTGTATCGTCTCGTCTACCCACTCCGTCTCTATGTTAATCCCTTTGCTAGAGTAAGCCGCCTGAGTCGCGAGGAACCAGTATGAGAAAGTATTGTTGGCAAGTGTCCTCGCCTCCTTCATCTCATCGATATCCAGGTCCTCGCTCCTCGTCCTGTTATACTGCATCGTGGCGTTCGACAATATTCTTGTAAGAACCCTCTGGAAGTCGGCGTCTATGCTTAGAACCGTCTCTCTGCTCGGATTATAGTTGAAGAAGAGGTGCTGGGTTGAAGTCAAGTAGATTGTTGTTGAAATCGCCAGTATTACGATTATGAGGGTGATACACATCACCAGGATGATTTGCCCCTTACTCCTGTTTGCAGGCACCATGCTCACCTCCTTGCGAGCTCAAGATGGATCTTTAACACCCATCGCCTCCTAGTGGTGTAGACTACGTCTGCCCCTGTGGCCTCACTGGCAACCCTGAAGTCTTCAGGTGAGGCGTTTGACACTGTTCCCAACGGCGTATGCTCAACAATCATCCTATTCTGAGGATTCTGAGTCATGTTGTAAACAGTCATGTTATATACGACTGTAGGGGATATAAGAGCGTTAAGCATGTTCTTCATTGAACCCTCCCATTCCTCCCTGCTCTTAAGTCCTCCGGAGCCGAACATAACCTTGTCGAAAACCTCCTGCTCCCCAAGGCTCATCAGGAGGTCGTAGCAGTATTTAGTGAGCTCATTCCTATACTTGGCGCTGTAAGGGTTAGGGGTTCTTGTAAGGCTTATCATCGTCATCATCGCCACCGCTATAATCCCGCTTGCCAGCAGGGCCTCTACAACCCTCATCTGCCCCCTACTGTTTATCATTCTCCCCACCTCCACACCCTGACTTCAACAATATAGTGGAAAGAGCCTACCCTAACCATCCTCCTCAACACACTCGTCTTAATGTTTCCGGAGGCAGCACCCTTCTGACAGATAACGTTAGAGGGTTCTCTAAAGAAGTTAGCCAAGTAATATCCTCCCCTATACTTAACAGGCACCATTATCAGACTCACATCATCGTCGACAACGCTTGCAAGCTCGTATACGCGTATGTTGTAGTGTCCATGGTTTATTATCCATCCTGACTCACCGTGCTCCGTCACGTCTTCGAAATCACTTAGGTAAACATAATAGGGCGGATTAGCAAGCGCTGCCTCCTTACCAAGATGTATGGCCGCTGGGGGAGCAAAGAATTCAAGCTCTTCTCCGGATTCATGCTCCAGAATCAGATAGTTATTGATAACAGTCCCGTCAAGAATACCCTCAACATCTGTTTCAAGGAGAGACGAGTTGACTGCTCTAATACCGTAATAGTCTGCGTATATAACAATCGAGGAGCCGCTCTTCCTTAAAACCTTGTTCCCTAGCTTAGCATCAATACTGCTTAGAAAAGATGTAAAGTCTAGCGTGACCTTTCCATCAGGGCCAACTAGTTGGGAAGATGAGTAATAGGAAGAGTTTAAGTAGCATTCTTCTTTAGATTCCTGTCCCCTGAGGCTCATGAAGATGTATAGCCCGGTGACATTGGCACCTATCGCGGGTCTGCCGTCAGGAGTCTTAACACTGATCTCTATGTAACAGGGGGCCGTTAGTTTACCATGGCCTACACCATGACCATTGTGAAAATAATAGGGGGGGTCCAAGACTTTAGCACTTATGTTTAATGCAGGCGTTATCCTTATGCTGAAACCGTACTCGTTCTCTAGGCCAAGGAGCTTTGCTATCCTGTCTGCACTTATTCGAACATACTTCGGAAGCGTCATGGTTGTTGATGTGTTGACTGAAGCTATTCTAAGAAGCTTGTTAACGTCTAGTTCATAGGGTTCTCCACCCGACTTCTGGAATCCAAAGGCATTGAGATCATCTTCTGACTGTACTAGGTTTATGTCTCCCCAGTTCTCGGGAACACCTGGGCTGAGCAGGGTCTTATCCATTATCGACTGTGCGATTTCGTCGAGCTGGTGTTCCCTGACTGTTGTGAAGGAGACGTATGCTGTGGGGATGATGTAGCCTATGAAGGTTATGAGTATGAGGACTAGGATGGAGAAGGCGAAAGCATTATCCAGAGTTATATGCATCTACCTGTCACCCCCCACTGTTCTCCACCTTTCCTAAGCCGACTCTGATTTCAGTTTCGCTGCCAGACTCTGATTTGCTCGCCCACACTACTGGCCTGCTTGTGCCTGAATGAAGTACAGCACCATACTTGACGGTGTAGGCGCCGTGGGTTCTGGTGATTGTGAAAGCGCCCTCGCTCAACTCCACGTGGACAGTTGTGTCAGGCTCCTTCCATATTGGCGAGGAAACGTTTATAGCTCTATTAGCCTCCAAGTAAGCAGTCACGTACCATACGTCCTCGATTTTCCTGAGTTCAATCGCGTAACCGGAGTTGGATATGGCTACTGGGATCTCGATCGGCTTGAAGAATTCTGAGTTGCCCTGGGATTGCCTGCACATGGTGTAGATGTTTGCAATCTCGTAGGCGACTTGGTTAGCGACTTCTCCAAGCCTCACCTTGACGGAATCTATGAACATCCATTGGGAAACCACTGAAAACATGTTTAAGGCTATCAGCATGACGCCGTAAAGGGCTACTGTGAGGATTGCTGTCTC
>JAWCNV010000045.1:0-5612 GCA_038848185.1 Thermoproteota archaeon
GAAACCGTTGGCCTACCCGGTCTTATTATGCCTGATTTCTCGAAAGCTATTTTTTCCACAGTATCGCCGAGATGCTTCGTATGCTCTAAGGACACGTTCGTTATTACTGAAACAACAGGGTCACATGCATTAGTCGCATCCAGCCTACCGCCCATCCCGACTTCAACCACCGCCACGTCAACCCGTTTCTCAGAGAAGTATTTGTAAGCCATTGCAACAGAGCATTCAAAGAACGTTGGTAAACGCCCCATCCTTACTGAAACTTTTTCACCAGCATCCCGAACTTCCTCGTATTTTTCAACAACTTCCCTCCTAGCTATCTCCTGCCCGTCAACCACTATTCTCTCAGTAAACCTGCATAGGTGCGGCTTAGTGAACACCCCTACCTTCAGCCCCTTCTCGCGAAGCAGCGAGCTTATCACGGCGGCCGTAGACCCTTTCCCGTTTGTTCCGCCCACGAGGATTATCGGGTAATCTTTTTCAGGGTTCCCGAGCTCACTAAGAACCCCCTTAATCACATCGAGACCAAGCTTTATCCCCCTGAGACCATAGAGCTCGTTAAGCACCCTCACATACTCTTTGTCGTCAGCCCATGTGCTCAATGCTTGAAGCACCTTCGCCCAGTGAAAATCATCGCAACCCCCCTCCTGTTAGCAGCCTCTATCACATCATCGTCACGCTTCGACCCGCCCGGCTGGATTACATACCTTAGGCCTGCGTCCGCTATAGCATCTATGCTGTCTGGAAATGGGAAAAACGCCTCAGAGGCTATCACACACTCCTTCAAAACTTTCTCAGGCTGAAGCCGGTTTCTAACACAGTACTCGACTGCCCTAGGGATTGCAAGCTTGGTTATTGAGTCAACCCTGTTAGGCTGGCCACCACCTATCCCCACCGTATGGTAAAAACCTTTAGTGTACTCCCTTGCTACGACAACAGCGTTAGAAATAACATGCTTAACCGCTAGACAGGCAAACCTAGCCAGCTCCAGCTTCTCCACAGGAAATGCTTCTTTCGTCACAAGCCTAAACTCAGAGGTTTTTGTATAGCCCAGATCCCTATCCTGAACCAGAAGCCCTCCTGACACAAACCTATGCTCCTTCTCAGCTAAGCATTTCCCTAGGTCTCCCACCTCCAGCAACCTGATCCTCTCATTCCTCCCAAGGATTTCAAGAGCCTCGTTTGAAAACGAGGGTGCGAGCACAACCTCGATGAACCTCTTGGAAACAAACTTGGCAACCTCCCGGTCAACTGTATGTGAGAGGCCGAGGACACTGCCGTATGCACTTGTTGGATCACTGTCCCACGCCACCCTGAGGGATTCTAAGGGCGTTGGACCTGTTGCCATGGCGCACGGACTCCTGTGTTTAACTATCACTGAGGCGAAGCCGTACTCAGCCAAGTCCAATAGTGCCCAGAGGGCAGCGTCCGAATCCAGAAAATTGTTGAACGACATTTGTCTGCCGAATAGTCTCCTGGCTCTTGCAACAGCAACACTATTAGAATCCTGTTCAACGTAGAGACTAGCATTCTGATGCCAGTTCTCACCGTACCTTAGCTTCTCCGCCTCCCTGTACCTTAGGTAGAGCAGCTCTTTTCCGAGAAGAATCTTAGACATCAGCCTCGAGATCTCCTCTTCATACCTCACGACGAAATCCAGTGCCTTAGCAGCTAGTTTTTTTCTCGTTTCAAGGGAAATTCCTTCAGCCGAGGTCAGCTCGCTTAGCAAGGGACCGTAATCGTCAGGGTCGCAAACCACCACAACATTCATGAAGTTCTTAGCCGCAGCCCTCAGCAGAGTTATTCCACCTATATCGATCCTTTCAACAACATCTTCAAGCAACATGTCTTCCCTAGGTAGAGGATAAGGGTTAACCACAACCATGTCTATCAGGGGAGAGCCTAGTCTTCCAACTTCCTCCATGTGCGACGGCTTCGACCTTGAGGCGAGAATACCCGCGTATATCAGGGGGTGAAGCGTCTTCACCCTACCGTCCAGAATGCTGGGGAAACCAGTTATTTCAGAAACATCCTTAACCTCAAGCCCTGCTTCAACAAGCCTACGCCGCGTACTCTCAGTCGCATACAACTTGAAACCAAGGTTCAGAAGACTCTTAGCGAAGCCCTCTAGCCCCCTCGGGTCTGAAACTGAGAGTAGTGCAACCTTCTCCCTCATTCCACATTGGCAGAAAACACCTGGTTTAAATGTTTAACTTAACGAGCAGCATAGCTTAATAGAGGTTAAATCCACCTATAGGCATCAATAATTCGGCCAGATGAAGAACGAAGATCTGGAGCAATACAACGTAGTGATAATGACACCCGGAACCTACGCTGGAAGACACCTCCCCTCAGCTTTCTAAAGATAGAGGAGGTGTTTAAAGGATAAGAAGGCAATGGCTGTAGTAGTTGTAATCTTCTCCAAAAGAAGAATCTTCTTGTAAACATATTGAAGGCATGGGATTTTAGTTTCAAAAAGTTTTTAAGAAGCCAAAATATTAAAAAATGTCTTGAAGATAAAGAAAAGCAGCTTAGAGCCTTATTCAAAACATCTACACGCACTGTTCCTAACCGTTTTCATAATCCTTATGCTCTTACCAGTTTCCATATCTTCCTGGGCTCAGTTCAGCATAATTTCTGTTCCAGGCACTCTGCCCCAAGGCAAGGTTGGAGAATCCTACTCGGTGAAGTTTAAAACCACTTTACCCTTAGGCTATAAGGTTGACTGGTCTTGTAATCCGGCGAACCCTGTACCAGGCTTAAGCTTCTCAACCATGAGCAATGTGGAGGAGATAACCCTGAGCGGAACCCCTACTCAAGCTGGAACCTTCAAGTTCAAGCTGAGAGCACAGTATAAGACAGACATTGCGACAGCCGAGTTCACAATCACCATAACACCCTATTTCAGCATAATAGTTGAGCAGACTGAGCCTGTTGACCCTCTTCCCCTTCCTCCTCGCCCCCGTGACATATATGAGGGAGATCATTGTCGTTTCGATATTTACACGGACCACCCTGACGGGTTGAATGCTCACTTAAGCTGGACGGTAACAGGAGCTGTTCCAGACCTAAGTGTTAAGCCTTTGAAAGGCCATACTTTAACAGATAGCCCAGGCATTTTTCTAGAGGGCAACGCTACAACCGCAGGAGAATACTGGGTGACAGTTACAGCAGTAGATACTGCAGGCCACAGTGCGACGACAAGTTTCCCAGTAATTATTCATCCTGCGTACTGCATTTTTAATATTCGCCCCTCTATATCGTCCATAGAGTGGAATACGACCGTCCTATTATATCCTAGAGCAACCAGAGATGAGGCGGCAATTGAGGAGAGCATGGAAGCATATGTGCACGTTCTTTATATAAACATATCTAGATTCTGCAGAGGCAGTCCTTCGGACGTAAATATCACTACACTGTATATGCAGGGTCTTCCTGACGGCATCACGGTAGATACATATATGTATACAAATGGGGGTATAGATTCCTTGGGAGAAGTAGTTTATGAGAATGGGGTTGTTTTTCTAAACAGGGGGGCATACATACTTCTCAATAACCATAATCCTTCAGTAGAAGTTGTGACTCGCCTTTTAATGGATGATCCTTTGAAAGTATCGCACCCGTATCCTGGGAGAACATACTCGGTGAGGATAAGTGCAGTGACGGGGAGTGGAGAAGTTAAAAGCGTGAACATTACACTGCGGGTTTTCCATTATGTTCCGAGGTTAAACATTACTGGCTTAAGACCAGTATCACAGTATCCTAATCCGCATCATACTGCTGGAAGCAGGGGAGGATGGACGGACCGCAACTTGGCGATGAGTAAGCAGACAGTCTTCAGGTTTAACTATACGCTTGACTTCCCATACGCTATCAATGTGACTCTCCAGTTAAGTTTTCCAAGCAGTGAATGGGATTGGAGAATATCTGAAATGCCCAGCCCATTTACTAATTTTCTGCGGGAAAAAGGATTTTCATGGTTTATTCCAAGCGGTGGTGCAGCGTACAGCGAGTTCGCTATTAACGAGACCTTCACACTACCACCAACCCGAAGACCCTTAACACGCTTCTTCTTTGCAGAAAAACTAATGGGGGAGACCGGCATCTGGTACCCGACTCCAAAAACTATGCACCCATCCGTTACTCTCACACTCGTCAAGAAGGGGAGGCTCGTCTTATACGATGAGCATTGGAACATTCCTTTAGGAGAACGGGTATGCTTCAGCGAGCGATTCGACGCGTCAGGAGTAGGCAATCTTAAGCTGGGATACTTCATAATGGATCGAAACAATTACACTGAGCAGCAGATGGCCACCATCCATTCGCTTTTCCCAGACGCTTTAAAGAGGTACATAACTGGAATATTCCCTGTTAATGTTAAGGAGGTCAGGTGGATGAGATATGTTGGCAGACCCTACGTAGCAGGCTTTTCTACGAGAGACTCTTGGATATGGGACGCAGATACTTTCTCCGAGGAGATTGCAGATGCTAACTTAGACAGGGGAGTTGTAATAGTTCCGAATGACGCTTTAGATTGGCGTGATGCTATAGGCGTAGTTTTCCATGGATGGGGAACCATTAACCCGAGTAGAATCGCCTTCGTAGAGTATTACTGGGCTGTTGATGGTATTGATCCTGAGTATAACATCATTTTTCCTACTGCAAGATTCGAGTATTTCCCCGTGGTTGCACATGAGCTAAGCCACACGCTCGGTTATCACGATATATACTACGAAGATAACTTTCCAACTACGTTCTGCACCAGTTGCGTTTACTACGGATATACGGACCCCGAGAAAGATGGAAGATGTAGCGGGATCCCACTTGTTCTAGGGTACTGGGCTTACTTCGACGAGATCAACGGCGGTCTAATAAGAATCGGTAAACCAAGCGATTTTCAACCGGACATAATGGCTTGTGGAGGAGATCGGTATAATTGGGCATACCACTCTTATGGTACGGTTAGATGGGTTTGTGCTGGTTTTGAAGACCCGCCTGACGGTTTACTCGTCTCTTTGCTGATATTTCGGAACGGTACTGTTGTAGACCGACCTTTCACAAGGCTTTTCAACCATTCTCAGCCTTTTCTACTTGCCAATGTCACTGGCAATTCCTATCTTAATTTGATTTCCAGGAGTGGAGCCCTGCTCAGAAGCTACCCGCTCAACTTTACGGATGACCTCTTTAAGATATATGGAGGAGAGGGGGAGGAAACAGACTTAACCTCGCTGGTGGCCGTGGTGGAGTGGTTCAACGACCTTGGTAGAATAGAGTTCTTAGGCCCAGATGGTAAAGTATGGTTCAGTAGGACAGTGTCTTTGAACGAGCCTGAGGTGAGCATAGAGTACCCGTTTCAAGGGATGAAGCTTAAGAAGGATGGGACATATGGCTTAAGGTGGTCGGGTAGTGATGCTGATGGTGACGGGCTCTGGTTCAACATTCAGATTAAGAGAGATGATGAGTCGAGCTGGATGATAATCGCCCACAGGACGACGGAGAATAGTGTGAGCTTCACTGTGCCAGAGAGCTTTGAGGAGGGCAATTATGTTCTCATGGTTAAGGCTACGGACGGGGTGAACACTGGGTATGACATCATTAACCTGCAGGTCTTG
>JAWCNV010000046.1:0-3896 GCA_038848185.1 Thermoproteota archaeon
GCAGTATGCCGTCAACCCCCTCTTTCTCAATTATCTTGGTCACCGACTCCACGGTCAAAGGCTCAAGGTAAACCTTGTCAGCCATCCTCCTGCTCGTCTGAATCGTCGCAATATTCGGGTTAACAATCACAGACTGAACACCCTCCTCCTTCAAAGCCTTCAAAGCCTGACTCCCTGAGTAATCGAACTCTGAAGCTTGAGCAATGACGATTCCTCCGCTTCCTATCACGAGTGCTTTTCTTATTTCACTTCTCTTCGGCATTTACGCAGCCTCCTTATTTTTCTTGACGAGCTTCAGAAACTTCTCGAAGTAGATTCTTGCGTCAAAAGGTCCTGGTGATGCCTCAGGGTGGAATTGTACTCCGAAGACAGGCTTGTCCTCAAGTCTAACTCCCTCAACAGTCCCGTCGTTCACGTTGACATGTGTAAGCTTTAGTGCTGAACCCTCCAGGCTTTCCCTGCTTACTGCGAAACCGTGGTTCTGGCTCGTTATGTGGATTCTTCCGGTTTCAAGGTCTATGGAGGGATGGTTCTGGCCCCTGTGGCCGAACTTCAGCTTGTATGTGGTTGCGCCGAGAGCTAGGGAGATAAGCTGGTTGCCTAAGCATATTCCGAAGACAGGGATACCGTAGTCTATTAATCCTCTGACTGTTTTGAAAGCGTAGTTGAGGATAGCAGGGTCCCCGGGACCGTTTGAGACAACCACGCCGTCTGGCTCAAGGCTCATAATCTTATCTAGGCTAGTGTCGTGAGGAACCTGAGCAACCCTGAAGCCTAGCGTGAGGAGGTTGCTGATTATTGATTTCTTAACGCCGAAGTCTATTAAGACGGCTCGCAGACCATTGCTTTTAGCCGGCTCATGCTCAATAATCTTCTTGACAGAAACCTCTGCAGCAAGATTCCTCTTATTCGGATCTTTAACGTTCTTGGCTTTTTCAATAAGACTGTGCACATCGATATTCTCATCCTCATAATATACTTTCATGATTCCAAGCTGGGTTCCCTTCACCCTTATCTTCTGAGTCAGCATCCTCGTATCAACCTTCGATACGCCTGGCACAGACTCTTTTTCAAGCCATTCAGGCAGGGACATTACTGAGGAATAGTGGCTTGGAGTCTCTATGCATTCTCTGACGACGAAGCCTCTGATCTTAGGCCTATCAGATTCAAAATCCTCAGGATTAACACCATAGTTTCCTATGAGCGGGTAAGTCTGTATTAGTATCTGACCCCAGTACGAGGGGTCTGTTACGGATTCAACGTACCCAACCATCCCGGTGTTGAAAACGAATTCGCCGTCAACCTCGCCTACAGCGCCAAATCCTTCTCCCCGGAGAAAAGTACCGTCTGCAAGAACTATAACAGCCTTCTTCCTGTTTACATACGGGGGTTTCCTCACCTATGTATTCGAGGATGAGAAGAGCGGAACCTCGCTATTTAAAGATTACCCGCTCCTAAAGTAAAGAAAATAAGCCGGTGCCCAGCATTGAAAACGATGTTGGAAAGCCGGTTTAGAAGGAGAATCCTTGAAAAAGCTTTTGATAAAAAAAGCAGGATCATTCTGGCTTTCGACGAGCATGGGGGGTGTGATGATGTTTTGGGTAAGCTGGGTCAAGTATGTGAAACCCTCAGGGAGCATCTGGCAGGCATTAAAATAGGGGTTCCAACAATTTTTTCAACAGGGCTCTCGAGCCTTAGGAAGGTTGTCGAGGGGTTCAGCGGGGAATACGTGTTCATAGCGGATGTTAAAATGGCAGACATATCCCACACTAACAATCTGATAGCTAAACTGCTTTACGAGACAGGTTTCGACGCAGTAATATCACACGGCTTCATAGGCTACGAGGAGGGCTTGGAGGGGCTTTTCAAAGAGGCAGAGAGGCTTGGGAGGGGAGTCATTATCGTGGTCAGCATGAGTCACGCCGGCTCGAGAAAATTTATAGATCCGAGTCTCGAGAAGCTTGTCAAACTGGCTTTAAAGCATGAGGCTGACGGCGTTGTGGCCCCTGCTACTAGAATCCAGGTTGTTAAAAAAGTTAGGAAGATGGCAGGCGACAGACTCCTAATACTGACGCCAGGGATCGGGGTTCAGGGAGCACCCTATGGGGCTGGGCTTTCAGCAGGAGCGGATTTTGAAATAATCGGAAGAAGCATAATGGGTTCTCCGAATCCTGTTGAGAAGGCTTTGGAGGTTAAGAGGGAGCATGACAGAATCCTTGCTCAAAGAGCTTGTTAAAGATATTTACATCGCAGGCGGGTTTAAAACAGGAGAGTTCAAGCTGACTTCAGGAGGCTTAAGCCCCTACTATGTTGATCTGAGAATACTTGTTTCCAAGCCGAGGGTTTTCGACAAGCTTGTAGATACCTACGTGGATAGGATGAGGAAAAATAGAGAAGTCTTCGACATGGTGGCTGGTGTTGAAACCGCGGGCATACCTATAGCAACACTAATATCGCATAAGACCGGTGTGCCGATGGTTTTCGTCAGGAGTAGGGAGAGGGAGCATGGGACCGGTAGGCTAGTGGAGGGGGAGCTGAGGGAGGGAAGCAGGGTGGTAATTGTCGACGATGTTTTAACAACAGGGGGAAGCATACTGAAGGCTGCGGAGGCAATAGGGTTAGCGGGAGGAGAAGTGGCGTATGCACTCGTCTTTCTAGATAGGCTTCAGAACGGTGTTAAGAAACTGGGCGAGGCAGGTGTAAAAACCTATTCTGTGATAGACATAAAAGGTTTCCTAAAAATACTTTTCGAGAATAAGCTTATACCCTCTGTGGAATACGACAGGGTGATGAAATATTTGGAGGGCTTCAGAAATGTGGAGGAACAGGGATCTGGTTAGCCTAACCGACTTCACTCGAAGAGAGATCGAGAAAGTGTTTAAGCAGGCTGATATTTTCCTAGAGGCTAAGCTTACACCACTCAGACTGCTCGACGGCAAGATTCTTGCAGCAGCCTTCTTCGAGCCTAGTACCAGAACTAGGCTGAGCTTTGAGGCGGCGATGCATAGGCTTGGAGGAGACGTTATAGGGTTCTCCTCGGTTGAAGGAACTTCTCTGGCGAAGGGGGAGAGTGTTGAAGACACTGTCAGGATGCTGGACAATTATAGTGACATCATAGTTGTTAGGCATGGTGAAGACGGGATTATGAGGAAGCTTGCTAAGATAGCTGAGCACCCGGTTGTAAACGCTGGGGAGGGGCAGAGCAGCCACCCGACGCAGACGCTCATAGACCTCTACACTATTATTAAGGAGAAGAAGAGTGTCGAAGGCTTAAGCTACGGGGTGATGGGTGACCTGAAGCATGCGAGGACTGCTAAAGACTTCATGAGGGGGCTAAGTATTTTCGGAGTCAAGGAGATAAGCCTGATAGCACCCAGTAGCTTGATGCCTAGGGAGGAGTTCTTGAAGGAACTTGAGGAAAAAGGCGTTACGCTAAGAAAATACGGGGATATTGAGAAAGCGATAGGTGAGCTTGACATACTTTACGTCGTGAGGCTGCAGGTTGAAAGATTTAGCGACATCAATGAAGCAGAAAGGCTGAAGAAAAGCTATGTTATAACAGCTAAGAAGCTTGAAAGAGCTAGGAAAAGCCTTATGGTTCTTCACCCTCTTCCAAGAGTAGATGAGGTTTCAAGCGATGTGGATAGTACTCCGCACGCAGCATACTTCAAGCAGGTTTTCTACAGTATACCTGTTAGAATGGCTGTTCTAAGCCTTATACTTACGGATGTAGAGAAGCTTGAAGAGGGCTTGATATGAGCAACCAGGGTTCCACACACTACTATGCTGAGGCGAGAGTAGTATCTAACACTAGGGAGAGTAGTAGGGTTAACACTCTTACGCTCAGGGTTGGTCAGAAGCTCAGCATTGAGCCAGGCCAATTCCTCATGGTTTGG